>NZ_JBEOWP010000007.1:83838-400600 GCF_040296095.1 Micromonospora sp. NPDC002389 | reverse complement strand
CCTCCAGCTTCATGCCCATGTCGGCGAGCATGAACTGCACACCCTGGAACTCGGCGATCGCCTTGCCGAACTGCTTGCGCTCGGCGACGTACCCCTTGGCGTAGTCGAGCGCACCCTGCGCGATGCCGAGCGCCTGCGCGGCGATGGTGACCCGGGTGTGGTCCAGCGTCTTCATCGCGGTGCCGAAACCGGTACCCGGCGCGCCGATGATGCGGTCGGCCGGGATGCGGACGTTGTCCAGGTAGACCTCGCGGGTCGGCGACCCCTTGATGCCGAGCTTCTTCTCCGGCGCACCGAAGCTGACCCCGGGGTCGGAGCGTTCCACCAGGAACGCGGAGATGCCCCGCGAGCGGGCGTCCGGGTCGGTCACCGCGAAGACCGTGTAGTACTCGCTCAGGCCGGCGTTGGTGATCCAGCGCTTCACGCCGTTGAGGACCCAGGTGTCGCCGTCGCGCTCGGCGCGGGTGCGCATCCCGGCCGCGTCGCTGCCGGCCTCCGGCTCGGAGAGGCAGTACGAGAACATCGCCTCGCCCCGGGCGACCGGGGGCAGGTACCGCTGCTTGAGGTGGTCGTCGGCGGCGAGCAGCAACGGCATGGTGCCGAGCTTGTTGCCGGCCGGGATCAGCGACGAGGTGGCGCAGGCCCGGGCGACCTCCTCGATCACGATCGCGGTCGCGAGGGCGTCGGCGCCGGCGCCGCCGTACTCGACGGGGATGTGCGGCGCGTGGAAGTCGGCCGCGCGCAGGGCGTCGTAGGAGGCCTGCGGGAACTCGGCGTTCTCGTCGGCGGCGGCGGCGTGCGGGGCGACCCGGTGGTCGCAGACCGCCCGGACGGCCTCGCGAACGGCCTCGTGCTCCTCGGGCAGTTGGTACGCGGAAAACGCCACGGAGAACCTCCTCGTCCTGAACCCTGGCGGGAGCATACCATCCGGTCGGTATGCTTCATCTCCCGTCGTCCCACGAATGGAGCCGTCCGATGCGTACCGCCTCCCGCACCATCGCGCCCACCCCGGCCGACCTGCTCGACCTCGTCGGCCGGGAGTTGGGTGCCAGTGAGCCGCAGGTGATCACCCAGGACGAGGTCGACCGCTTCGCCGACGTGACCAAGGACCACCAGTGGATCCACGTCGACGTGGAGCGGGCCCGCTCCGGCCCGTTCGGCACGACGATCGTGCACGGGTTCCTCACCCTGGCCCTCGTCCCGCGTCTGCTCGCGGACATCCTGGAGGTCAAGACGTTCTCGATGGGCGTCAACTACGGGCTGGACCGGGTCCGGTTCGTCAAGCCGCTGCCGCCGGGCGTGCCGATCCAGGGCACCGCGACGCTGCTCGCCGCCGAGCCGATCGCCGGGGTGCAGGGCGGCGTCCAGGCCAAGGCGTCGGTGGTGGTGGAGTTCGCCGAGGACTCCACCACCTGCTGCGTGGCGGAGATCCTCTTCCGCTACCTGCCGTGACGGTGGTGGCCGCCGGGCGTACCGGCGGTCACTCTCCCGGCGTCTCGGCGGGTCACTCTCCCGGCGTGCTCGACGGTGCGACGAACCGTCCCCGATAGAACGACAGCGCCGGGACGCTCGTCGGCTTCAGGTGCACGTGGTCCACGTCGAGCAGGATGATCACGTGGTCGCCGCTGGTGATCGCGGTGTCGCGACGCCCGGCCAGGACCGCCGGCGTGCCCGGCAGCAGCGGCACCCCGTCGGGGCCGGGCACCCAGGACACGCCGTCGAGCTTGTCCGCCCCGGACAGCCCGGAGGTGGCGAACCGGCGGGCCACGTCCTCCTGGTCCTGGCTGAGGATGTGGATCGCGATCCGGGCCGAGTCCATCAGCACCTGGAAGCTCGACGAGGAGCTGGTGACGCAGAACAGCACCTTGGGGGGCCGCAGCGAGACCGAGGTGAAGGAGTTCACCGTCAGTGCGGCGACGGTGCCGTCACCGGTCACCGCGGTCACCGCCGTGACGCCGGTGGGGAAGTGTCCGCACACCTGGCGGAACTCGGCGGAGTCGAACAGGGGCTCGGCCGTCATCGGGTCACCGCCGGGTCGGAGGAGGGATGGTGTGGGCGTAGTCCGCCTTCGAGCTGGATCAGGCAGAGGGTGTGCCCGCCGGGATCCTTCACCAGGTGCAGGCGTCCGTGCGGGCTGTCGACCGGGCCCACGGTGGGCGTACCGCCCAGCCCGACGACCTGGCGCAGCGCCTCGTCCAGGGAGGCGACCGCGAAGTAGGTGATCCACTTCGACGGGATCAGGTTCGGCCAGTCGTTGTCGAGGGCGAGCACGCCGGCGACCGGCACGTCGTCGAGCATCAGCAGGCTGTACGGGCGGGCGGTGGGGGAGTCGCCGTGCCGTTGGGTGGTGTAGCCGAACAGCGACCGGTAGTAGGCCACCGCGCGGTCCGGCTCCCCGGTGTCCAGCTCGTTCCAGCAGAGCGCGCCGACCGAGTTCAGCATCTGCACACCGGACCGGGCCTCGCCCTGATAGAGGCCGAACGCGGCGCCGAACGGGTCGATGACGGCGGCACCGGTCCCGGCGGCGGGCAGGTAGCGCGGCGGGGTCACCAACTCACCGCCGAGCGCGACCGCCTGCGCGGCGGACCGGTGGATGTCGTGGACCGCGAAGTAGGCGATCCACCCCCGGGGTCGGCCGCCGTGCAGGGCGGTGGCATCGGAGATGCCGGCCACGTCGCGGCCGTCCAGGCTGCACATCCGGTACGTGGTGGTGCCCAGCCGCTCGGTCCGCACGGTCCAGCCGAACAACGTGCGGTAGAACCCCTCGGCCTGCTCCGGGTGCGGGGTGCACAGCTCCACCCAGACGGCCTCGCCGGGCCGGAACGGTTGACTCATCCGGTTGCCTCCCGGGTGCTCAGCCCCGCCACGATGGTGCCGGCGGAGATCTCGTAGGCCCGGTCTGGTCTGCCGGTCTCCAGGCTCGACTCGACGACCTGGACCACCGCGCGCACCGTCCGGGCCGGCACGGTGCGCAGCGCGTCGACGAGGGCGTCCACCGCACGGTCGACGTCGTCGTCGGGTACCACCTGCGCGACCAGGCCCCAGGCGAGCAGGTCCTGGGCGGTGGCCGTCGCGGCGCCGGCCAGCAGGTGGTAGGCGTGCGGACGGGGCACGGACCGGGCGATGGTGTGGCCGACTCCGGCGGGGGCGAAGCCGAACCGGGCCTCCGGGAGGGAGAGTCGGACGCCCTCGCCGGCGACCGGCAGGTGGATCGCGCTGAGCAGGCCGGCACCGAACCCGATGACCTGTCCCCGGACGGCGGCGACCACGGGCACGGGGAGTCGCCGGACGCGGTGCAGGGCGGCGTCGCTGTCCCGCAGACCGTCCGCGACCGTCGCGGCGGTCGCGCCGCGGAGTCGTCCGAACGCCGAGGTGTCCCAGCCGCCGCAGAAGTGCCGGCCGACCATGTCGAGGTGGATGACGGCGCATGCCTCGTCGGCCGCCGCGGTCTCCAGGGTGTCCACGAGATCGCGAAGCGTCGTGTCGTCGAGACAGTTGCCCCGGGCGCTGTTGTCGAACCGCACCCGGGCGACGTGGCCGTCGCGTTCGTGGGTGAGTGTGGGAGTCACCCTCGGCATAATACGTACCGGTCGGTATGAAGGCAATGTCCGGGCCTGACCTGCCCATGTGACGTGATTGTCATGAACGAGATACCGGCTCGACCCGTTGACTTGATACCGGCTGGTCGGTACTTTGTGGCGAACGTCACCGCCGCGTCACGCGGGGGTACGACGGGTCCATCCCCTGTGAAGGACAGCCATGATGATCATGAAATCCTCGCACTCACGGCGCACAGTGGCGCTCGCTACGGCACTGACGCTCGCCGGCATCGGCCTGACCGCCTGCGGCGACTCCGACTCGTCGGACTCCGGCGCGTCGGACTCGACGCCCATCCGGGCGCTGCTCGCGGCCCAACCGGCGACCCTCGATCCCATCGTCGGCGCACGGTCCGGTCAGATCGTCTGGGCCACCATGCTCGAGACGTTGATCGGCACCGACGACAACCTCGGCCCGGCCGACACCAGCCTGCTCACCAGCTGGACCCGCACCGACGCGACCACCTGGACCTTCACCGTCCGGCCCGACGTCAGCTTCAGCAACGGCGAGAAGGCCGACGCGGCGGCGGTCGCGAACACCATCACCCTCACCCGGGACAGCGAGGCGTCACAGCTGAAGTCCTACTTCGGCAACGTCACCTCGATCGAGGCCCCGGACGCCGGCACGGTCGTGCTGAAGACCAAGGCCCCGCAGTACAACATCCCGGACCTGCTCACCACGGTCTATCTCGTGCCCCCGAAGTACTACGAGGAGAAGGGCTCGGACGGCTTCGCCGCCGCCCCGGTCGGCACCGGCCCGTACGTGTGGGCGGGCGCCAACGCCGGACGCGACATGTCGGTGAAGCCCAACCCCGACTACTGGGGAACGGCACCCAGCAACCAGGGCATCACCTTCACCTGGGCCAACGAGGCCGCCCAGCGGCTCGCCCTGATCCAGAGCAAGAGCGTCGACATCGCCTTCGACCTCCCGCCGGCTCAGGCGTCCGCCGCCAAGGCGGCCAACGTCGAGGTGGTCAGCACCGAGACCGCCATGAAGATCATCGCCTTCCTGGACTCGACCAAGGCCCCGTTCGACAAGCCCGAGCTGCGTGAGGCGGCGGCCCTGTCCATCGACCGCGACGCGATCGTGCGCGGCATCTTCGACGGCCAGGCGGTCGCCGACGCCGGACTGCTCAACGTCCGGCCCGGCGAGCAGCCGGCGCAGAGCGTCACCCCGAACCTGGACCGGGCCAAGCAACTGGTCGGCTCCGGCGGCCCGACCGTGCAGATCACCTACCCGGCCGCGCAGTACACCAACATCGAGGAGGTCGCGCAGGCCGTGGGCGGCAGCCTGGAGCAGGCCGGTTTCAAGGTCAACTACGAACCGCTCGACTACGGCACGCTCGTCAAGCGCGTCATCGGCCGCCAGGTGCCCGGCATCGCGATCTTCGCCGGGGTGCCGAACGTCGCCGTGCCGGACTTCTTCGCCAGCGGCTTCATGAAGACCCAGTCGATCACCGGCAACTGCCCCGACCCGCGCTTCGACGAGATGGCCCAGGACGCGCTGGAGCAGGACGACGCCGACCAGGCCGCCCCGATCTACGAGCAGCTCAACACCATGGGCGTCGTGGAGAAGCACTGCTACGTGCCGCTGTACCGGCAGGTGTTCAACTACGCGACCGCTCCCGGCGTCACCGGCGTCGAGTTCGGTCCCCTGAACACCGTGGACTTCACGAAGACGACCCGCTGACGATGTCGGAGGCAGTGGAGACGGGGATGCCGGGCGACACCCGGCATCCCCGCACCCCGGAGGCGGACGTGCCCGTACTGGCGGTCGACGACCTCGTCGTCGAGCACCGCAACCGCAGTACGGGGGAGGTGTTCCGCGCGGTGGACCAGGTGTCGTTGCGCATCGCGGCCGGAGAGAGCGTCGCCGTCGTCGGCGAGTCCGGCTCCGGCAAGACGACGCTGGCGATGGCCGCGACCGGGCTCGGGCCACGTGGCTCGGGCGACATCCGGCTGCTCGGCCACTCGCTCGCCTCGATCGGGCGTGGGCAACTGCGCCGGCTGCGCCCCGAGGTGCAGGTGGTCTTCCAGGACCCGCACGGCTCCCTCGACCCCCGCCAGTCCGTCCGCTCCGGGCTGCGGGAACTGCGTACCCTGCAACCCCGCCGCACGTCCTGGATCACCGACGCCGACCTGCTCGGCCGGGTCCGGCTCGCGCCGGAGATCCTCGACCGGTTCCCGCACCAGCTCTCCGGCGGCCAGGCACAGCGGGTCTGCATCGCCCGCGCGCTGCTGATGCGTCCCCGGCTCATCGTCGCCGACGAACCGACCTCCGGGCTCGACGTCTCCGTCCAGGCCGACGTGCTGGCCCTGCTCCGGGAGATCCGGACGACCACCGGTGCCGCGCTGCTGATGATCAGCCACGACCTGGCCGTGGTCCGCGCCGTCTGCGACACCGTGCACGTCATGTTCCGTGGTCAGGTGGTCGAGGCGGGACCCTGCGAGACGGTCTTCGTGACACCGCGACACGACTACACGCGCGAACTGCTCGCCGCGATGCCCGGCGCGCGATGGAGGAACCGCCGATGAAGGCCAGCACCGTACGCCGGATCGGCGTCCGCCTCGCGTCGCTGTTCGCGTCGCTGCTCATCGCGCTCAGCCTGGCGTTCGCCCTCGGTCGTCTCTCCGGCGACCCGACCACGATGATCCTCGGGCCGATGGCGCCGCCCGAGCAACGCGAGGCGCTGCGCGCCGAACTCGGGCTCGACCAACCGCTCGTGGTGCAGTACCTCAACTACCTCAAGGGCGTCTTCACCGGCGACCTCGGGCAGTCGCTGCAGTTCTACCAGGCCAACACCGCCATGATCGCCGACCGGCTGCCGTACACCCTGCAACTGGTCGCCGCCGGCATGGTCCTGGCCATGCTCGTCGGCATCCCGCTGGGCGTGCTCGCGGCCACCCGGGAAGGCACCTGGTGGGACCGGGCCGCCTCCACGCTGGCCCTGCTCGGCCAGTCCGTGCCGGTCTTCTGGTTCGGCATGATGCTGGTGGTGCTCTTCGCGGTGAACCTCGGCTGGCTACCCGCCGGGCAGTCCGGCAGTCTCCGGCACCTGGTGCTGCCCGCCCTCACCATGTCGGTCTACCCGATGGCGCACATCGCCCGGCTGACCCGGGCCTCGATGAGCGAGGCGCTGGCCGAGCCGTACGTCGATGCCGCGCGGGCCCGGGGCATCGCCGGGCACCGCGTGGTCTGGCGGCACGCGTTCAAGAACGCCATGATGCCGATCCTGACCATCGTCGTCCTGCAGACCGGCATCCTGCTCTCCGGCGCGGTCGCCGTCGAGTACGTCTACTCCTGGCCCGGCCTCGGGCAACTCGCGTTGCAGGCCATCCAGTTCCGTGACTTCCCGCTGGTGCAGGCGATCGTGGTGTTCGGCGCCCTGGTCTTCGTCCTGCTCAACCTGCTCGTCGACGTCCTCCACTCGATCGTCGACCCGAGGGTGAGGTGAGTGCCGTGAGCCAACTCGAACTCGACCCGGTCACCGCGCCGGTGCCGCCGGCACGCACCGCCCGGCGTGCGCGTACCTCGGTGTTCTGGCTGTCCCTGCCGCTGGCCGTGGTCGCCGTGCTGGTGTTCGTCCTGCCGTTGACCGGGTTGCTGCCCGAGCGCGGGCAGAACCTGGACGCGACCCGGCAACCGCCCGGCTTCCTCGACGGCGGAAGCTGGGCACATCCGCTCGGCACCGACAAACTCGGCCAGGACCTGCTGACCCAGTTCGTCAACGCCGGCCAGCTCACGATCATGATCGGCCTGGTCGGCGCGCTGGTCGCCATCGGCCCCGGCACGCTGCTGGGCGTGCTGGCCGGCTACTTCCGGGGCTGGGTCGACCGGGTCATCTCGATCCTCATCGACGCCCAGCTCGCCCTGCCGTTCATCCTGGTCGCCCTCGCGATCATCTCGAACCGGGGCAGCTCGCTGCCGGTGCTGTTCCTGGTGTTGGCGCTCACCGGCTGGGCGGTCTGCGCCCGGGTCACCCGCTCGGCCACCCTGGCCGTACGGGAACGCCAGTTCGTGATCGGGCTGCGCGCCGCCGGTGCCTCGGAGGCCCGGATCGTCTTCCGGCACGTCCTGCCCAACCTCGCCGGGACCATCGTCGCGCTCGGCACGCTCCAGGTCGGCACCGCGATCCTGATCGAGAGCGCGTTGAGCTTCCTCGGCCTGGGGGTCGGACCCGCGCGGGCGAGCTGGGGCTCGATGCTCGCCTCCGGTCAGGACGAGCTGAGCCAGGCCTGGTGGCTCGCGTTCTTCCCCGGCCTCGCCATCACCCTGCTGGTGCTGCTGGTCAACCTGCTCGGCGACGCGCTGCTCACCCACCACGACCCACGGAAGAGGCGCCGATGACCGACCTGCTGACCATCAGCGGTCTCTCCGTCACCGCCCGGCTCGCCACCGACGACCTGCGGCTGCTCGACGCCGTCGACCTCGAGGTCCGGGGCGGCCAGATCGTCGGGGTGGTCGGCGAGTCCGGCAGTGGCAAGACCACCCTGGCCCGCTGCGTCGTCGGGCTGCTGGAACGCAACGTCCGGGTCGAGCAAGGCTCCGTCACGCTCGCCGGTGACGTGGTGGTGGCCCCCGGGGTGGACCGCACCGGACGGGTCCGGGGCAGCGCCGTGGGCATGGTGTTCCAGGACGCGTCGCGCTCGCTGAACCCGCTGATGAAGGTCCGTGTCCACCTCGCCGAGGTGCTGCGGCGACACGTCCCCGGCATCACCCGGGCCGAGATCGAACGCCGCTCGGTGCAGGTGCTGGAACAGATGCGCATCACCGACCCCACCCGAGTGCTGGACAGCTATCCCCACCAGCTCTCCGGCGGGTTGAAGCAGCGCGTCGCCATCGGCCTCGCCGTGGTCACCCGCCCCTCGCTGGTGATCGCCGACGAGTGCACCACCGCCCTCGACGTCACCACCCAGACCAAGGTCGTCGAGCTGTTCCGCACCCTGGTCGACGAACTCGGCATCGGCCTGCTGTTCGTCACCCACGACCTGATGCTCGCCAGCGACCTGTGCGACCGCATCGCGGTGATGAGCGGGGGACGGGTCGTCGAGGAGGGAGACGCCGAACGCGTACTGGACCGGCCGGAGCAGGACTACACACGGCGACTGCTCGCCGCCATCCCCTCGTGGAGCTGAAGGAGAACCCGGCACCCATGCACGAGCAGCACGGCATCGACGCGTACGCGGCATACGTTCCGGCGTACGCGCTCGACGACAACAGGATCGACGCGACCGGGCCGCCCCGCACCGGCGGGCCGGTACGCGGCGTCGCCGCCTTCGACGAGGACAGCATCACCATGGCCGTCGAGGCGCTGCGGCACATCGCCGCCGGCGCCCCGACCGACCGGCACCTGCTGCTGGCCACCACGAGCGCGCCCTACCAGGGGAAGACCTCCGCCGCCGTGGTGCACGAGGCGGTCGGCCTGGACCCCGGGATCAGCGCGGTGGACCTGCACGGGCACCGGTCCGGCGCGGTCGCGCTCGACACGGTCCTGCGGACCGGCGCGGTGGCCGCCCTCGCCGACGTACGGATCACCCGCCCGGGTGCGCCCGACGAACTGGCCCAGGGCGACGCCGCCGCCGCGTACGTGGGTGGCGGCACCCGCGCCGCCGTCCTGCTCGCCCGCGCCGGCCGGACCGTCGAGCTGCTCGAACGGTGGCGGCTGCCGGGGGAGCGCCACGACCGGGTCTGGGACGAGCGGTTCACCGCAGAGGTGCTGGCCGAGGCGGGGCTCGACGTGGCCCGACGGGCCCTGGCCGAGGCGGGCCGCGACGGCGTCGACCACGTGGTCGTGTCGTCGTCGAACGCCCGGTGCGCGGCGGTGCTGCGGCGCGCGCTCGGCGGCGCGGGCCAGGACGCGGCGGTCGAGCGGCTCACCGGCTTCACCGGCGCCGCCCACCCGGGCCTGCTGCTCGCCGCCACGCTCGACGAGGCGGAGCCCGGCCAGCACATCCTGCTGCTGTCGGTCACCGAGGGCGCCGACGCGTTCGTCCTGCGGGTGGGCGACCAGGTTCGCGCGGCGCGCGGCGGGCCGTCGGTCCGCGCCCAGCTCGACGCGCGGCACCGCCTCGGCTACGGCCGTTACCTGCGTTGGCGGGGGTTGCTGGACGTGCAGGGCCCGGCCCGGCCGGCGGCCCCGGCACCGGCCGCCCCGCCGATGCACCGCCGCGCCGGCTGGAAGTACCGGCTGGAGGGCAGCCGCTGCACCGCCTGCGACACGGTCACCACACCGCCCAGCCGCGTCTGCGCCCGCTGCGGCGTCGTCGCCTCCTCGGCGGAGCCCACCACCACGGTCTCCCTGCGCGACCGCACCGCCCAGGTCGTCTCGTCGACCCGTGACCACCTGACGACCATGCCGGAACCGGAGGTGGCGATCGTCGTCGCCGACGTGGCCGGCGGTGGCCGGCTCAGCGCGTACGCGACCGACGTCGACCCCGCCGACGTGGTCGTCGGGATGTCGATGACGCCCACCTTCCGGCGACTGTGGACCACCGACGCGATCCACAACTACTTCTGGAAACTCCGCCCGAGGAAGGACACCCTCGATGGCCAGTAGGCGTATGGCCCACGACGTCGCGATCGTCGCGATGGGCTGCACCCCGTTCCGGGACCACTGGCACTCCTCCGCCGACGACCTGCTGGTCGACGCGGTCCGCGAGTGCGTGGCGTCCCAACCCCGCCTGACCCTCGACGACGTCGACGCGTTCTGGGTCGGCACCCAGGGATCCGGCATGTCCGGGCAGACGCTGGCCCGCCCGTTGCGGCTGGTCGGCAAACCCGTCACCCGGGTGGAGAACTACTGCGCCACCGGCTCGGAGGCGTTGCGCAACGCCGCGTTCGCGGTGGCCTCCGGCGCGTACGACATGGTGATGGCGACCGGCGTGGAGAAGCTGAAGGACTCGTCGTACTCCGGCCTGTCGGCGGTCTTCCCACCGGCCGACGGCACCGACGTCGACTGGACCGCGCCGGCCGGGTTCTCCCTGCTCGCGCCCGCCTACCAACGCGCGTACGGGGTCGACGCCCGGGACATGCGCAGCGCCCTGACGAAGGTCGCGACGAAGAACCACGCCAACGGCGCGTTGAACGAGCGCGCCCAGTTCCGCAAGGCGGTCTCCGCCGAGGCCGTGGAGCGCTCACCCCGGATCGCCGGGGACCTCGGCGTGCTGGACTGCTCCGGCGTCTCCGACGGAGCGGCGGCGGCGGTGCTGGTGCGCGCCGAGGACGCCTACCGGTACACCGACAAGCCGATCTTCCTGCGCGGGATGGGCTTCGTCGCCGGCTCCGGTGCCGGGCTGGCCGCCGACGGCTACGACTTCACCACCTTCCCCGAGGTGGTCGAGGCGGCGCGGCAGGCGTACGAGCAGGCGGGGATCACCGACCCGGCCACCGAGATCTCGCTGGCCGAGGTGCACGACTGTTTCACCCCCACGGAGGTGGTGCTGATGGAGGACCTGGGATTCTCGGCGCGCGGAAAGGCCTGGCGCGACATCCTCGACGGCCGGTACGACCTCGGTGGCGCGCTGCCGGTCAACACCGACGGCGGGCTGAAGTCGTTCGGCCACCCGATCGGTGCCACCGGACTGCGGATGGTCTTCGAGTGCTTCACCCAACTGCGCGGGGAGGCCGGTGCGCGGCAGGTGCCCGACGCCCGGGTGGCCCTCGCCCAGAACCTCGGCGGCCAGCCGGGGTCCTGCGTCGCGTTCGTCGCGGTCCTGGGGAGCGAGCGATGAGCCGGGTCAGCCTCGACGGTCGGGTCGTCATCGTCACCGGCGCCGGCAACGGCATCGGCCGGGCGCACGCCCACACCCTCGCCGAGCGCGGCGCCAAGGTGGTCGTCAACGACCTCGGCGGCGCGGTCGACGGCTCGGGCTCCTCCGGTGCCGCGCAGACGGTGGTCGACGAGATCCGCGCGGCCGGTGGCACCGCCGTCGCGTCCACCGACTCGGTGGCCACCGCGGCCGGCGGCGCCGATCTGGTCGGCCGCGCCATCGACGCGTACGGGCGGGTGGACGCCGTCATCCACAACGCCGGCATCCTGCGTGACCGGACCCTGGCCAAGATGGCCGAGGAGGATGTCAGCGCCGTCCTCGACGTGCACCTGGCCGGCGCGTTCCACGTGCTGCGGTCCGCCTGGCCCCACCTGATCGGGCAGGGCTACGGCCGGATCGTGCTGACCAGCTCGTCGTCCGGGCTGTTCGGCAACTTCGGGCAGGCCAACTACGGCGCGGCCAAGGCCGGCCTGATCGGCCTGATGAACGTGCTCGCGTTGGAGGGCGCGCGCCGGGGCGTCCTGGTCAACGCCATCGCCCCCACCGCCGCGACCCGGATGACCGAGAACCTGCTCGGCGACCTGACCGACCGGTTCGACCCGCAGCACGTCGCGGCGGTGGCCACCTTCCTCGCCTCCGAACAGTGCCAGCTCAACCGGCACATCCTCACCGTCGGCGGCGGCCGGGTCGGGCGGATCTTCCTGGGCGTCACGCCCGGCTGGTACGGCGGCGTCGCACCGGCCTCGCCCGACGACATCCTCGACTCGATCGACGACATCTGCCGGCTGGACGACTTCATCGTGCCGGACAGCGGCGCCGACGAGGTCGCCCTGATCCAGCAGGCCCTGTCCGGGCCGTCGGACCGAACGGAAGGCGAGTGACATGCCGGTCAGCGAAGTGCACCACGTGGCGGTGACCGTCTCCGACGTCGACCGGGCCGCCGACTTCTACGAGAAGGCGCTCGGTTACCGCCGGACGCTGCGTACCGACGTCGGCGGGCCGGGCATCGAGGTGTCGCTGGGGCTGCCCGCCGGTACCACCGGCCGGGTGCAGTACCTCCAGGGGCCGAGCCAGATCGGCCAGCTCGAACTCATCGAGTGGAACGGCACCCCGACCCGGACCGCGACCGGCGGGCACTTGGAACTGGGCCCCTTCCTGCTCAGCTTCGCGGTGCCGGTGGACGAGATGGAGGAGCTGCACGCCCGGCTGGTCGCGCTCGGCGCCGAGTGCCTGACCCCGCCGAACCGGGTGCTGCTGGAGAACTACGGGTACATCACCGCGTTCGCGGCCCGCGACCTCGACGGCAACCTGTTGGAGTTCGTGTCGCTGCCGTCGCGGGAGGAGATCCTCGCCCGGCGGCGGGAGGCGGACGGCTGATGGCCGGCAGCAACTTCTCGCTGACGCTGCGTCGGCAGGCCCTGCGCCGGGCCGACCGGGAGGCCCTGGTCGACGGTGCGGCCCGCTGGACGTACGCCGAACTGGACGCCGACGTCGACCGGCACGCGGCGGCGCTGCTCGCGGCCGGGCTGCGCCCCGGTGAACTGGTCGGCGTGCTGGGGCGCAACACCGCCACGTACGTGCTCGAACTGCTCGCGTTGAGCCGGATCGGCGCGGTCTCGGTCCCGTTGAACTGGCGGCTGCACCCGAACGAGCAGGCGTACGTCATCGACCAGGCCGGCATCACCGCGCTGCTCTACGACGACGACTTCGCCGACGACGCGGGCCGGCTGCTGGCCGGTACCGGCCTGCGGACCGCCGTGGCCAACGGCGACCGGGTGGTCGGCGACGCCCGGCGGCTGGCCGCGCTGCTGGCCGGGCAACCGGCGGGCGTGCGGGTCCCGGACGCGGCCAAGGAACCGGGCGACGTGCACCGGCTGCTCTACACCTCGGGCACCACGGCCCGTCCCAAGGGCGTCATCCACACCTACGGCAACCTGACCGCCAACCACCTCGCCCAACTGCTCGAACTGGAACTCACCCCGCAGGACCGGATCCTGGTCTCCGCGCCGCTGTTCCACGTCAGCGGTCTGGAGGCACCCGGCCTGGCCACCTTCGTGGCGGGCGCGACGATGGTGCTGACGCCGACGTTCAAGGCGGCCGACATCGCCCGCGTCGCCGCCGAGGAACGCGTCACCGGCATGGTCCTGGCCGCCCAGATCCTCTTCGGCATGCTCGACCTTCCCGAGCCGCCGGACCTGCGGTCCCTGCGCTACCTGCTGTTCGCCGGGGTCGCGCCGAGTGTGCGGCAGGAGGTGAAACGGCGGCTGCCGCACGTGCGGCTGGTCGACACGTTCGGCATGACCGAGCTGTGCAACGGCGCCTGCTACCTCGACGCCGCCCACGAGCAGAGCAAGCTCGGCGCGCTCGGCGCACCGTTCCCCGGCGTCCGGATCGAGATCGTCGACGAGCAATTCCAGCCGGTGCCCCCGGGTGTCGAGGGCGAGATCGTGGTCCGGGGCGAGAAGGTCTCGCCCGGCTACTGGAACGACGACGAGGCCAACCGGCGGACCCGCCGCGACGGCTGGTTCCTCACCGGCGACGTGGGCCGGATCGACGCCGACGGCTACCTGTGGTTCGTCGACCGGCGCGCCGACCTGATCAAGTCGGGTGGGGAGAACATCGCCAGCGCCGAGATCGAGCGGGTCCTCGCGCAGCATCCCGACGTCGCCGAGGTCGCCGTCATCGGCGTACCGGACCCGACGTGGGACGAGGTGCCGAAGGCGTTCGTCATCCTGCGCGACGGCGCCACCGTCACCGGCGAGGACCTGCGCGAGCACTGCCGGGCCGAGCTGGCCCGGTACAAGGTCCCGAAGTACGTGCAGGTGGTCACCGCGCTGCCGCGCAACGACTCCGGCAAGGTGCTCAAGAAGGGGCTGCGCGAGATCGAGGCGGCCCGGTGAGCACCGCCAACCTGGCCGCCATGCTGGGCCGCAACGCGCGGCGCTTCGGCGACGACGACGCGCTGGTGTTCGAGGGACGACGGTGGACCCACCGGCAGCTCGACCAGGACGTCAACGCGCTCGCGGCCGGTCTCGCCGCCGAGGGGCTGGGCCGGGACGACCGGATCGCGATCGTGGCGAACAACGTGCCCGAGTTCCTCGTCCTGTCGCTGGCGGCGGCCAAGCTCGGTGCGGTCTTCGTGCCGCTGAACTACCGGCTGACCCCCGGCGAGATCGAGCGGCTGCTCGGGCACGCCAACGTGTGCGCGGTCGCGACCGTCCCCGAGTTCGCCGGGCTGACCGACCTGGCCACCGCCCGCCTGCCACAGGTACGCCGGTTCGCGCTGGAACCGATCGGCGACGGCTGGACCGACCTGCGGTCGCTGATCGAGGCCCACCGCGGCGCCCGGGTGCCCGACGTCGACCTCGATCCGGACGCCCTGCAACGGATCGTCTACACCTCCGGCACCACCAGCCTGCCCAAGGGCGTGCTGCTCACCCACGGCAACGTGAACATGAACATGCACGCCCAGATCGTCGAACTCGGGCTGCGGGCGGGCGATCGGATCCTCAACTTCGCGCCGCTCTACCACGTCGGCGGCACCGACCTGCCCGGCTACGGCATCTGGCACGTCGGCGGCTGCATGGTGCTCCAGCGACGCTTCGCCCCGGCGGCCGTGCTGGAGGCGATCGGCACCGAACGGATCACCGGGATGGTGATGGCCGCGACGATGCTCGACATGCTCCGGCGCGAGAGCGAGAACGCGGTGGACGCCGACCTGTCCTCGGTGCGCTGGGTCATCTACTCCCAGGTGAGCGCGGCCCTGTACGCGGTGGCGCGCACCCTGTTCCCGAACGCACGGCTGATCGAGGGGTACGGGCTCACCGAGACGTGCAGCGGGCTGACCTATCTGGACGCGGCCCACGCGCAGAGCAAGCAGGGCTCGGTCGGCATCCCGGCGCCGTGGGTCCAGGTGCGGGTGGTCGACGCCAACGGCGACGACGTGCCGGTGGGGGAGAACGGCGAGGTGATCGCGCGTGGGCCGAAGGTGAGCCCCGGCTATCTCGACGACCCGGAGGCGACCCGGGCCGCCTTCCGCGACGGCTGGTTCCACACCGGTGACGTGGGCTGCTTCGACGCCGACGGCTACCTCTACATTCGGGACCGCCTGAAGGACATGATCCGCAGCGGCGGGGAGAACATGTCCAGCGCCGAGATCGAGAACGTGCTGGCCGGCCATCCGCTGGTCCTGGCCGTCTCGGTGGTGGCGGCACCGCACCCGGTGTGGGTGGAGGTGCCGGTGGCGTTCGTGGTGGGCCGCCCGGGGCTGGACGCCGAGGACCTGATCGCGTACGCCCGGGAGCGGCTCGGCGGGTTCAAGGTGCCCAAGGAGGTCTACCTGGTGACCGAGCTGCCCACCAACCCGTCCGGCAAGGTGCTCAAGCGCAGTCTGCGGGAGGTGCGCCCGACGTTGCGGCCGGACTGGACGTACGGCGACTCGCGGTCCGGCTGAGCCTCACTTGTCGGTGCCGGTCGCCGTCCGCAGCAGGGCGAGGGCGTGCACGAGGTGGAAGCGGCGGGTGCCCCGACCCAACTCGTCCCACGGCTTCTGCCAGGTCATCCGCCGGGCCAGCGTCCACGCGTCGTCGCCGATGACGGTCAGGTCCCGCACCGTGTCGACCTCGTCGCGGTGGTACGCGGTCAGCTCGTCGACCCGGGCGGCGACGTCGCGGTACGGGAACTGGTGGGCCGGGCAGGCCACCGCCGCGTCGAGCGCGCGGATGCGGGCCAGGCTGCGGAACAGGTCGGCGGCGGGGTCGTCCTCGGGGCGGCTGACGATCGCGAGCTGGGTGGGCCCCTCGGCCATCATGGTGTCGCCGGTGAAGACCAGGCCACGGGTGTCGAGATAGACGGTGTGCCCGTAGGTGTGCCCCGGGGTGGGGACGGCGCGTACGGTCACGTCGCCGAAGTGGAACTCGGTCTCGTCGGTCACCGCCACGTCCGGCCGCAGGTTCTCGTGGTGCACGGCGACGTCGACGGCGTCGGCGTACATCGACTCGACCACGTCGACGGGGGCGCCGGTGAGGTCGAGCGCGGCGCGCAGTTGGGCGAGGAACGTCCCCCGGGTGCGGTGCATGGTGGCGAAGTCGTCGGGCCGGCCGATCACGATCCGCGCACCGGCGACCGTCTGGAGCCGGGCGGCGAAGCCGACGTGGTCGGGGTGGTTGTGGGTGAGCAGGACGGTGGTGATCGCCTCGACCCGGTGCCCGAGGGACTCCACGGACTGCGCGAACGCACGCCAGCAGGCCGGGTGGTCGTAACCGGCGTCGACGAGGACGAGCCCGTCGGCGGTCTCCAGGAGATAGACCGTGACGTAGCGCAGGGCGCTGCCGGGCAGGGGGACGGGCACGGCCCAGACACCGTCCACGACCTGGGCGGGTGCGGGCACCTCACGGGCGCGGTAGCTGGCGGCGTGGGCGTCGATCGCGGGTATGGACATCGTCGCTCGGCTCCCTTACGGTGGGACAACACAACATACCGGATGGTCGGAATTTAACTCAAGGAGTCCGATGAGCGAGGAGCGGACCGGCTTTCGGCTGTGGGCGACCGCAGCACCCGACCTGTGCGCGGTCGTCACCCCCGACGACCGCCGGATCTCCTACGGGGAACTGTTCGCCGAGGTGAACCGGATCTCGCACGGCCTGCGTACCCGGGCCGGGCTGGAGGTCGGCGACACGGTGGCCGCGGTCATGACCAACAGCGCCGGGATGATCGCGCTGTACCTCGCGGCGATGCAGTCCGGCCTGTACCTGGTCACGCTCAACTACCACCTCACCGAGCCGGAGATCGCGTACGTCCTGGCCGACAGCGGTGCCAAGGTGGTGGTCGGTTCGGCGCGGGTCGAGCAGGTCGTCGTCGCCGCCGCCGAGGCCGCCCCCGGCATCCAGGTCTTCGTCGACGGCACCCCGCAGACCGACCGGGCCCGGCCGCTGTCGGCACTCACCGACGGCATGCCGACGGTGAGTCCGGAGCAGGTCCCCGCAGGGTCGCTGATGATGTACACCTCGGGCACCACCGGCCGCCCCAAGGGCGTCAAGCGACCGCTGAGCGGCATCGACGCCGACGCCGGGGCGCTGACCTACCGGTGGCTGTTCGCCGAGTTCGGCATGGAACGCCCGGCCTTCGCGTCCTGGCTGGTCTCCGCGCCGATGTACCACTCCGCCAACATCACCCCGGCGATGGGCGCGCTGCACGCCGGCGGCACGATGGTGCTGATGGACGGCTGGACGCCGGAGGGCTTCCTGCGGCGCGTCCAGGAGCAGCGGGTCACCGGCACCAGCATGGTGCCGACGCACTTCTATCGGCTGCTGCAACTTCCCGAGTCGGTACGCGACGACTACGACGTCTCCTCGCTGCGCTACGTGCTGCACGGCGCGGCACCCTGCCCGCTGGAGGTCAAGCAGCGGATCATGGACTGGTTCGGGCCGGTGGTCTACGAGTACTACGGCTCCACCGAGGTCGGCACCACCATCGCCCGCCCGCACGAGTGGCTGGCCCACCCCGGCACGGTCGGGCGGCCGGCGTCCATCTCCACCCTGCGGATCCTCGACGAGCAGGGCGGGGAGGTGCCGGTGGGGCAGACCGGCATCGTCTACATGCGGCAGGGCGAGGACCGGGTCGAGTACCACAACGATCCCGGCAAGACCGAGGGCGCCCGCCGCGACGGCCTGATGACCGTCTGGGACGTCGGCCACGTCGACGCCGACGGCTTCCTCTACATCACCGGCCGGGCGTCGGAGCTGATCCTGGTCGGTGGCGTGAACGTCTACCCGGCCGAGATCGAGGCGGCGCTGCTGGCCCACGAGTGGGTTGCCGACGCCGGAGTCATCGGCGTACCCGACCCGGAATTCGGCGAGGTGCCGCAGGCGCACGTCGTCCTACGCGACGACGCACCCGAGGGTGACGCCGCCGTCGACGAGTTGCGCCGCTACCTCGCCGACCGGCTGGCCAAGCCGAAGCGGCCGGTGTCCTACCTGGTGCGCGACGCGCTGCCGCGCGATCCGAACGGCAAGCTCTACAAGGCCCGGCTGCGGCGCGCCCGTGAGGTGTCGGCGTGACCGGGCGCCACGACACGAGGGGAGGGACGGATGGACTTCGATGACAGCGCGTCCGACCTGGCGTTCCGGCGCGAGGTCGGCGCCTGGCTGGACGAGGCGCTGCGCGACGTCCCCGACCAGGAGGAGTTGTCGCAGGACGAGCGCGAGCACTGGTCGCGGGTGTGGCAGGACCGGCTCTGCGCCGGCAACTGGGCCGGCCTGTCCTGGCCGGTCGCGCACGGCGGCCGGGGACTGGACTCGTTGGCGCAGGCCATCTTCAACGAGGAGGCCGCGGTACGCGGGGCGCCGTACCCGCTCAACGGGGTCGGCATGATGCTCGCCGGACCGACCGTCATCGCGCACGGCACCGACGAGCAGCAGGCCCGGCACCTGCCCGGCATCCTGCGCGGCGAGGAGTACTGGTGCCAGGGCTTCAGCGAGCCCGGCGCCGGATCCGACCTGGCCGGCCTGCGGACCGCCGCGACGAAGGTGGACGGCGGCTGGCTGATCAACGGCGCCAAGATCTGGACGTCGAACGCGCACAACGCCTCCCGGTGCCTGCTGCTCGCCCGCACCGACGCCGACGCGCCCAAGCACCAGGGGATCACCTACTTCCTCGCCCCGATGGACGGGTTCACCGTCCGGCCGCTGACGATGATCAACGGGGACACCGAGTTCAACGAGATGTTCCTCGACGACGTCTTCGTCCCCGACGCCGACGTGCTCGGCGGGGTCGGCAACGGCTGGCGGGTGGCCCTGACCACGCTCGCCTTCGAGCGCGGCAGCATGGCACTGAACCTGTGGGTGTGGGCCCGCCAGGCGGTGGACCGGGTCGTCGACCTCGGGATCGCACGCGGGGTCGCCGACGACAACGCCTTCGTCGACGCGGTCGGCGCGTTGCAGTGCGACGCCGAGGCGGTGCGGATCGGGTCGATGCGGATGCTCGGCGAGAGCCGCGCCGGGGGAGTGCCCGGGCCGGAGACCTCGGCCCTCAAGAGCCTCTGGGCCGGGGTGGTGCAGCGCGCCAACCGTCTCGCCGTGCAACTCGACGACGCGGGCGGGGTGCTGGTCGACGGCGACGGCGCCGCCGCCCGGATGCGCCGCTACCTGCGCGCCCGTGCCCACACCATCGAGGGCGGCACGGAGGAGGTCCAGAAATCGATCCTGGCGGAGCGGGTGCTGAACCTGCCCCGCTCACGCTGAGCGGAGTCATCGCGTGCGGGCAACATTCACCCAGGAACAGCAGGACATCGCCAAGACCGTCGGCGCGCTGGCCGACCCGGAACGGGCCACCGGCGGGCTGCCGACGCACTGGCAGGCCCCCGCCGGTGACGCGGCGCTGTTGCGTGACTTCGGGCTCCTCGGGGTGCCGGAGCAGGTCGGCGGCATCGGGTCGAGCCTGATCGACCTGCTCGTCGCCGTCGAGGCGCTCGGCGAACGGCTCGTCGCGAGCCGGTTCCCGGCGCACGCCGCGGCGGTGCAACTGCTCTGCGGCAGCGGGCACGGTACGCCGCTGCCGGACGACGTGCTCGACGGCAGTCGGGTGCTCACCCCGGCGGTGGACGTCCCGGGGGACACCGCGCGGGCCGACCAGGTGTCGACCCGGACGCCGGTACGCACCCTGGTGCCGTACGCGGCGCAGGCGGACGCGGTGGTCGCACTGGGCGCCGCCGAGGGAGTGTGGACCACCCAGCCGGTCGCGGTGACCGCGCGCGAGTCGGTCGACCCGTCCGTGCCGCTGTCGGACGTCACGCTGCCCGATCCGCAGGACATCGTGCCGGCCGGCACCGGGGCGGCCCGCGCCACGCTGGTGGTCGCCGCCGAACTCTGCGGTGTCGCGCAGGGCGCCATCGAGCTGGCCGCCGAGCAGGCGCGTACCCGTCAGCAGTTCGGGCGGGTGATCGGCTCGTTCCAGGGCGTCGCCTTCCAGCTCGCCGAGGCGGCCACGGCCCGCAAGGCCGCCTGGGACCTGACCCTCTACGCCGCCTGGGCGGTCGACAACGGACGCCCGGACGCCGAGATCCAGGTGCACGCGGCCAAGGCGGCGGCCGGGACGGCGGCGGTGTTCGCCGCCGAGCGGTGCATCCAGGTGCACGGCGGCATGGGCATCACCATGGAGGCGGTGCCGCACCTGTTCCTGCGCCGGGCGTTGGTGCTCGACGCCCGATTCGGCCGCGGTTCCTGGCACCGCCGCCGTGCCGGCGAGCTGCGGATCGCCGCCCGACGTTCGTCGCAACCCCACTGACCTGCGAAACCCTTGCAGGCCGGATACCTACGGCGGTAACATACCGGCTGGTCGGAATAAACGAGGAGAAGCCGTGAAGTTCGGAATCATGAACCTGTTCCCGGTGAGTGACGGCACATCCGATCACCAGGTGCTGCGAGAGACCCTCGACGAGATCCAGCTGGCCGACGAGCTCGGGTTCGACTCGATCTGGCTGGCCGAGCACCACTTCTCGAAGTACGGCATTCTCGGCAGCCCGGTGAACTTCGGCATGGCCGTCGCCGAGCGGACCCGACAGATCACCATCGGCACCGCCGTCCTCGTGCTGCCGCTGCACCACCCGCTGCGGCTGGCCGAGGACATCGCCGCGCTCGACGTGCTCAGTGGCGGCCGGGTCTCCATCGGCGTCGGCCGCGGCTACCAGCCCGCCGAGTTCGCCGGCTTCGGCATCCCGCTGGAGGAGTCGAAGCAGCGCTACCAGGAGACGCTTGAGGTGCTGCGACTCGCGTTGTCGCAGGAGAACTTCTCCTACCACGGCAAGATCTTCCAGTACGACAACGTCACGACCTACCCCCGGCCGTACACGCCCGGTGGCCCGCCGATCCTGCAGGGCACCGTCTCCCCGGACAGCTTCCGCGAACGCGGCGCCGTCGGCGAATCGATCATCACCTCGCCGAACTTCACGCCGTTGGGCGTGATGCAGCGCAACTTCGACCTCTACCGGCAGAGCATGCGGGAGAACGGATTCGACATCAGCACCTACGACCTGCCCTTCATGCAGCAGGTCTGGTGCGGTGACAGCAGCGAGGGACTGCGCGCGGCCGCGCAGGCCGCCCTCAACTACTACAAGTCCGTCGGCAAGGTCATCCCCGGCTCGGAGGAGGCCATCGACAAGGAACGCGCCTACTACGCGGCGGTGGCCAAGAACATCGAGCTGCTGACGCTGGAGCAGACCCTGACCCACGGTGGCAACTTCGGCTCCGCGCAGCGCGTCATCGAGACCATCGAGATGCTGCGCGAACAGCTCGGCATCAACCACTACATCGGCTGGCTGCGGATCCCGTCGCTGGACCGCAAGGCCGCGCTCAAGTCGATGGAGGAGTTCGCCGCGAAGGTCATCCCGCACTTCCGCGCCACCGCCGCCAAGGACGACCAGGTGAGCGCGCCCGCCGCCGCCCAGGCGGTCGTCGGGTGAGGATCAGCTGCTTCCTCAGCGCCCAGTTCGACCCGGCGGCCTCGGCCACCGAGGGCATCGACGGCGTACTGGCCCAGGCGGCCGCCGCCGAGGCGGCCGGCTTCCACGCCGTCTACCTCGGACACCACTACCTGGCCCGGTCGGCGTTCGTGCAGCCGATCCCGCTCGCCGGTCACCTGGGACACGCCACCAGCCGGATCCGCATCGGCTTCGGGGTGCTGCTGGCGCCCCTGCTGAACCCGATCGCCCTCGCCGAGGAACTGTCCTCCCTCGACGTGCTGACCCGCGGACGGTTGACCGTCGGCATCGGCGCCGGCTACCGCCGCCGGGAGACCACCGCCTTCGGCGTGGCGTGGGAGGACCGGCTGCGCCGCCTCCGCGAGTACGTGCCGATCCTGCGCGCCCTCTGGCGCGGCGAGACGATCGACGCCGCCGGCAGTTGGGGCGAGGTGCCGCAGGCCAGCCTGCCGCTGCGCCCGGTGCAGCCCGGTGGCCCGCCGATCTGGATCGGCGCGTTCGCCGAACCCGCCATCCGACGCGCCGCCCGGCTCGACGCCCCCTGGCTCATCGGCCCCAAGGGCGACGACGCCGAACTCGCCCGACTCCTCGGCATCTACCGCGCCGAACTCGCCGAACGGGGCTTCGACCCGGTCCGCGAGTACCCGATGAGCCGCGAGGCGTTCATCGGCGACAGCTACCGCAGCGCCGTCGCGGCGGTCCGCCCCCACCTGCAACGCCAGTACGCGGGCTACAAGTCGTGGGACGAGGCCCAGTCGCTGGACCTGGACCGCTACCTTGCCCAGGACTGCCTGGTCGGGTCGGCCGACGAGATCGTCGACAAGCTCCGCCGCTGGGAGAACGACCTCGGCATCACCGAGGTGTCGCTGCGGCACCAGTTCGTCGGCGCCAGCCAGGAGGAGGCGATGGACCAGCTCGCCCGATTCGGTGCCGAGGTCATCAGCCGGGTCGCCACCCCGAGCACCGAGGAGGCGACACGATGAGCGGCGCGAATCTCGCCCTGATCCTGCACGGCCGCAGCACCGACCGGGCCGACGTGGCGGGCCTGCACGGCGAGGACGGCCGGTCCTGGACCTTCGACGAGATCGACCTGCTGTCCGGTGGCGTCGCCGCCGCGCTGCGCGCCGAGGGCGTCGGGGCCGGTGACCGGGTCGCCTGCTACCTCACCAACGGCCCGGAGGTCGTCTTCTTCCTCTTCGGCGCGTGGAAGATCGGCGCGGTGCCGGTGACGGTCAGCAGCCTGTACAACGCCGCCGAACTCGCCGAGTCGGTCGCCAAGACCACGCCGCGCCTGCTGCTCGTCGACGACCGTCGGCCCGAGGTGATCGCCGAGTTCCTGACCGGCACCGACCTGCCGGTCCGCTCGGTCACCGAACCGGTCGCCGGGGCACCGGCGCTGTCGTGGCGACACCCGACCCGGGTACCCGCCGTCGACGTCGCACCGGACGCGGAGGCGTGCATCCTGTTCACCGGCGGCACCACCGGCCGGCCCAAGGCGGTCAGCGTGACCCACGGCGGCTCGCGGGAGTCGCTGATGCGCCTGGCCCGGGTCGCCACCGGCACCGACGCCGAGGGCAGCGCCGCCACCGACGCGAAGCCCAACCTGATCGCCCTGCCGCTGTTCCACAGCGGCGGCCAGCACTCACTGCTCTTCGCGTACTTCGTCGGCCGGGCCGCGGTGGTCTGGGAACGCTTCGGCGTCGACCGGCTCGACGGGCTGATGCGACGCTTCGCCTTCGACAACTTCTTCTTCCTGCCCACCATGGTCTTCGACATCGTGCACACCGAACGGGACCTGCCCTTCGAGGGTGTGAAGTCGGTCCTGGTCGCCGGGCAGGCCATCTCGTGGCCGGTCCGGCGCGCCTTCGAGCAGCGCTACCACGTGCCCATCCTGGTCAACTACGGGTCCACCGAGGCCGGACACATCGCCGGGTGGAACGGCCGGGACATGAAGGCCGGCCGATGGAAGCCCGGCTCGGCCGGCCGGGTCTATCCCGGGGTGGAACTGGAGATCCGCGACGACGCCGGTGCCGCGCTGCCGGCCGGCGCGGAGGGCGAGGTGGTGGTCCGCTCCGCGTTGACCAAGGGGTACGTCGACGACCCGGACGCCTCCCGGGAACTGGTCCGCGACGGCTGGGTGCACACCGGCGACATTGGCTACGTCGACGACGACGGCGTGCTGTTCCTGGTCGGTCGGAAGCGAGACATGATCAAGTGCGGCGGCTTCCAGGTGTGGCCCGAGGAGATCGAGGACGAACTCCGCGAGCACCCCCTGGTCAACGACGTACGGGTGCTCGGCCGTCCCGACGACCGGCTGGGCGAGATCCCGGTGGCCCTGGTGGTCCGCGAGACCGACGACTCGATCCCGGATGCGGTCCTCGCCGACGGCATCGTCGCGTTCGCCCGCGACCGGCTGGCGCACTTCAAGGCACCCCGACGCGTCGAGTTCGTGCCCGTCCTGGAACGCAGCGCCACCGGCAAGACCAGCCGGGTCGCGGCGCCCGCCGCCGAGGGAGGTCGGAGCTGATGAAGTTCGGCATCATGGCGTCGCACCAGTACCCGCACGGCGACGACCTCGGCCGGCACCTGAGCGACCTGTTCGGCACCGTGGAACTCGCCGCCGAACTCGGCTACGACTCGGTCTGGACGATCAACCACTTCCAGTCCAACCTGGCCACCCCGCAGCCCATCTCGATGCTGGCCAGCCTCATCCCGCGCTCCGGCGAGATGACCCTCGGCACCGGCATCCTGCTGCTGCCGATGTTCCACCCGGTGCACGTCGCCGAGGAGTTCGCGACCCTGGACCACCTCTCCGGCGGACGGGTGGTCCTCGGCGTCGGCGCCGGCTACCGGGAGAACGAGTTCGCCGCCTTCGGCCTGGACCCGCAGGCCCGGTTCCGTCGCTTCGACGAGAGCCTGCGGCTGATCCGGGCCCTCTGGAGCGGCACGCCGGTCACCCACGACGGCGAGTTCTATCCGCAGGTCGACGCCACCATCGGCATCCGGCCGCTGACGCCGGGCGGCCCGCCGATCTGGATCGGCGCGGGCGGCCGCAAGGCCGTCCGCCGCGCCGCCCGCCTCGGCGACGCCTGGTACGCGCCGGGCAATTCGCCGAGCCGCCGCTTCCTGCCCGAACACCTCGCCGTCTACAACGAGGCCCTGGCCGAGTACGGCCGCGACCCCGCAGCCGTGCAACGGCCGGTCGGCGTCGAGCTGTACTGCGCGCCCACCACCGAACAGGCCGTCGAGGAGGCGCTGCCGCACGCCCGGCGGGAGTACTCCACCTACGCCGAGTACCCGGCGCTGCGCTGGCAGCGCGACCGCTTCGACGACCTGGTCCGCAACACCCTGTTGCTGGGCTCGCCGGAGTTCCTGATCGAACGCATCTCCGCCCTGCGGGACCTCGGCTTCGACCATCTCATCTTCCGTCCCGGATGGCTCGGCATGCCGACCGAGCGACTGCGCGCCTCGCTGCGACTGTTCGCCACCGAGGTGTTCCCCGCCTTCCGCACCAGCCGACCCTAAGGAACCGCCGTGAAGAAGACCGAAGCCGAACTGCTGGCCGACCAGTGGGACGTCGAGAACATGGAGGTCGACCCCGAGGTCCTCGCGACGTACGTCCGGTACGACGTGGACGAGGAGCGCTCCGTCGCGACGATCACCTTCGACCGCCCCGACCGGCTCAACGCCATCCCGGTCGCCGCCTTCGAGCGCGTCGGTGACCTGGTCCGCGAGGCGGAGACCGACGACCGGGTGAAGGTCATCGTGTTCAAGGGGGAGGGCGACCACTTCGGCACCGGCGCCGACGCCGCCGAACTCGGCCACTACATCGGCTACAAGACCGGCACCGACAAGGCGTCCCGCCGCCGCCCGGCGCAGCGGCAGCGCATCCTGCCCGACCGCAACGTGCTCAGCTCCGGCTTCACCCGGCCGATCATCGAGTCGTTGAAGGCGACCATCTGCCAGGTGCAGGGCTACTGCTACGGCGGGCACTTCCAGATCGCGCTCTCCGCCGACATCGTCATCGCCAGCCCCGACGCCCGGTTCACCCACCCGGCGTTCCGCTATCTCGGCCCGGCCCCGCAGGACATGTACCACTGGATCGAGAAGGTCGGCCTGACGACGATGAAGGACGTCATGCTGACCATGCGGGCCATCGGCGCCGAGGAGGGCGAACGCAAGGGCCTGGTCACCAAGGTCGTCGAGCGCGAGGAACTGTCGCGCTGGGTGGACGACTACGCCGACGCGATCGCCGTCATGCCGCTGGACTCGCTGATGATGGGCAAGTCGATGATGCAGGTGGTGATGGAGGCCCGGGGCAAGGGCCTGGGCGCGATGACCGGGTGGGTCGGCCACGGCTGGGCCACCAACGTCAGCTTCGAAGAGGGGGACTGGAACTTCCTCAAGGAGCGGCGGGAGAAGGGCATCGCGCAGGCGCTGGCCGACCGGGACCGGCTCGTCGCGCCGTACTTCCGGCTCAGCGACTCGCGGGCCCGCGAGAAGTAGGCCCGCGATGAAGTTCGGCGTCCTGCTCGACCACCAGTACGCGTACGACGACGACCTGGGTCGACGCCTCGGCGAAACCGTCGAGTACGTCCAACACATCCGCGACCTCGGCTACGACTCGGTCTACGGCATCCACCACTACCTGTCGTCGCTGCGCACCCCGCAGCCGCTGCCGTTGCTGAGCCGGCTGATCGACCACTCCGGCACGATGGAGCTGGGCACCGGCATCCTCATCCTGCCGCTCGGACACCCGGTGCACTGGGCCGAGGAGATCGCCACCATCGACCAGATGTCCGGCGGTCGCTTCGTCCTGGGCATCGGCGCCGGTTACCGCGAGGTGGAGTTCGACTCGTTCGGCATCGACCGGCGGACCCGGGTCTCGCGGATGAACGAGGCGCTCGCGGTGATGCAGCGGCTCTGGACCGGCGAGACCGTCCACCACGAGGGCCGACACTTCACCCTCGACGGCGTACGGTGCAGCGTGCTGCCCGTCCAACGGCCACATCCGCCGGTCTGGGTCGGTGCCAACGGCCCCACCGGCATCGCCCGGATCGCCCGTCAGGGCCTGCCTTGGCTGGCCCCGTCGAACGTCCGTCGCAACTGGGCCGTCGGCAACCTCGCCGACTACCGGGAGCAGCGCCGGGCGGCCGGCTTCAGCGAGGAGGGCGCGGTCTTCCCGATCCACCGCGACCTCTGCGTGGCCGACTCCTTCGACGACGCGTACGCCCTCGCCGGTGACGCGGTCCGCCGCTCCTACGGCGAGTACGTGCAGTACGGCATGGACTTCTTCGAGTCCCAGTGGGAGGCCATCAAGGAGCGGGCCCTCTTCTTCGGGTCCCCCGACGACATCGCGGCGAAGGTCCAGGACTTCGCCGACGCCGGTTTCAACCACTTCGTCTTCCGCGCGCAGTGGCTCGGCCTGCCCATCGAGGACTCGATCCGGATCGTCGAACGTTTCGCCCGCGAGGTCATGCCGAGGTTCCGCACATGAAGATCGGTCACGTGATCGTCCCCGCCGACGAGTTGGACGCCCAGCTCGACTTCTACACCGCCCTCGGGCTGACCGTCCGCTTCCGCGACGGCGACCGGTACGCCGCACTCACCGACGGCTCGGTGACCGTGGGACTGGCCGACGCGTCGCAGCAACCCGTCGCCGGCCGTACCCTGCTCAGCATCCAGGTCGACGACCTGGACGCCTGCCTCGCGCAGGTGACGGCCGGCGGCGGCACGGCGGGCGACACCGTGGTGGGCCCGCACGAGCGACGGGCGGTGGTCGTCGACCCGGGCGGGAACCCGCTCGTCGTCTACCAACGTCTCGCCTGACCGCCGTCCATCGAGGCCCGGAAGGTGCGTCGGTGGACGACGGCGGTCCCTTCCTGCCGTGCACCGGTGATCCGGTACCCCCGCCGACACGGCGCGATGATCGACTGCTCTAATACTCCAGCCGCACCTGGTGGAGTTGGAGTCTTCGCTGGTAGTGGGCTGTTCTGGCGCGGTACTGGTGTCGGCGTCGCCATCGTGACCATCGATGGATGTGGTCGAAGGGTCGGGCGGTGGTGATCAGGTGTGCCAGGAGACGGCGGACCTCGCCGAGGGCGAGAGGAATGAGACCGTCATCGGATTCGGTGCCCCCTTTTTGGCCTGCGCGGCGGTGGCGGTGAGGTAGGCGTGGGCGCATAGAACGAGAGTTATATGCCGGTACCAGGCGTCGTACCGACGCACCTGGTAGTGATCCAGGCCAACCTCGGTCTTGGCGGTCTGGAAGCACTCCTCTACCGCCCACCGGGTCCCAGCGATGCGGATCAGGTCCTCGTCCGGGATGCCTGCGGGGCCAAAGCACAGGTAGTAATTGTGCGCCCGCGAGTTCGTGGCCTGGCGGCGATGCCCGCCCGGGTTGAGGCGACGCGGGCAGGTGGACGTGGCCACCCAGGCAGTCGACGGCCAGCTGCGGGGCCGGGGGCCGGCCCAGGGCTTCCGCCTACCCGAGACTGTTTCCGGTGGGACCCGGTGCGCCCCGGTAGGTGAGGCGGCGCAGCGCCACCTCGGCCGGTCCGCGTACGCCCCGGCGGCGCATGAGGTCGGCGAGCAGCACCGTGGTCAGCCACACCGCCACCGCGATGCCCACGCCCACTGCGGGTGAGGTCAACCGCAGGTGGAGTGTGTAGGAGGAGAACAGTGCCGCCCAGGCCACCGACTGGGCCAGGTAGAAGGTCATGGAGCGCTGTCCGAGTGCGGCCAGGGCGTTGGCCACCGGTCCCTGCCGGCCGGCGAGGCGGGCCGCGACGAGGGCGATCAGCGCCGCATAACCCAAACCGCCCGCGTAGCCGCTCGCCTGGTGCAGGGCGGTGGTGACCAGGACGTCCCCCGGGTTGACGTCGGTCCACACCCCCGCCTTGTCCAAGGCCAGGGGGAGGCCGGCCACCGCGGCCAGGGGGATACCCACGAACGCGGTCACGCGCAACAGCCGCAGGTGCTCGTGGGGCCGCTCCAGAAGACGGTGCCGAGCCGCCAGCACGCCGAGCAGGAACGGGACGAGGGTGCTGACGAGCATCATCACGAACAGGACCGAGTACAGGGTCAGACGGAAGACGAGTTCGTTCACGAACCCGTCGGGCAGCACTGGCATGCCCTGCCCCGTCATGGCCATGTCGGCAGCGACCAGGGCATGGACGGCTGCGGCCACGGGCAGCCAGAGCACTGCCAGGAGCACCAGGGTCCGGTCGCGCAGCCGCAGAACGCCCACCAGGAGCAGCGCCACCAGGCCGTAGACGGCCAGAATGTCCCCGGGGAAGAGCAGCACCGCGTGTCCCAGCCCGAAGACGATCAACCACAGGCCGCGCCGGCGTAGCAGCCCGCGGGTCCGGGTCCAGGCGTGTTCCTGCTCGCTGCGGCGTCGGTAGATCACGGCCAGGCCGTAACCGAACAGGGCCGCAAACATGGGGTAGCCGCGCAGGTCGACGAACATGACGGTGCCTGCGGTGGTGATCTGGTCCGCAGTGGTGAGGGCGTTCTCGGGACCGCCGATGAACACGGTGAACAGGTGCGTGTGGGCAAGTGCGATGACCAGAAGCATGACGCCACGGGCCAGATCCGGCGCCAGGGAACGGCGGTCGAGCGGGAGCGGACCGGAAGCGGGAGCGGTCCGCGGCCCGGTGGTGGACGTGTAGGACATGGTGGCCTCCAAAGGGCCGCTGATTATGCGAAACGGCGTACGCGTCGAGGTGCACCCTCCGAGGCGGAGTGTACATAGTACGCACACTGTGGATTCCCTTGTGAGCCCTGCTTTACTGGGATTGCCGCCCCATCAGCACTAGTGCAGCAGGAGCGAAGGAGTACTCGCTGGTTCGGCCTGGTGCCGTGAGGGCAGGCAGTTCGCACTCCCCTGCGCACTAGTACACTGAAGCGACGGGGAACAGTCGAAGGGACCAGTGATGTCCGCCACTGCGGAACAGAAGTTGCCGCCCTACGCGCAGGTTGTCGCCGATATCCGTGCGCGTATCGACGCCAGGGAACTGCGACCGGGCGCGCGGGTGCCCTCCACGAGAGAGATCATGCGCGAGTGGGGGGTGGCCATGGCCACCGCCACCAAGGCGCTCGCGGCCCTGCGTCAGGAGGGTCTGGTCGAAGCGGTGCGCGGGGTGGGGACCCTCGTGCGGGATGCGCCCGTCGCTACGCCGCAAGCACGCGGGCAACAGGGGCAGCGGGTACGCCCACGTCCGGCGGAGGCAGGAGGAGGCCGCCCGACCACCGAGACCGCCATTACCAGAGAGGCCATCGTCCGGGCCGCGATCACCATCGCCGACGCCGAGGGAATCGACGGCCTGTCCATGCGCCGGGTCGCCACCCACCTGAGGGTGAGCACCATGGCCCTGTACCGCCACGTCGCGAGCAAAGAGGCACTGGCAACGGCAATGATCGACCAGGTCTACACGGAGCACGCCCTGCCCGAACCGCCGCCCGCCGACTGGCGACGAGCCCTCGAACTGGCGCTCCTGACTGAGTGGGACATCTACCGGAGGCACCCCTGGGCAGTTCGACTGACCATGCTCGCCGGGGCGGTCCAGTCCCCCGGGCTCGTGGAGAACGCCGAGTGGATGATGAAGGTGATCACCGCCCAGGGGCGATCCCCGGACGAGGCCCTGGCGATCCTCACCTTCGTGTCCGCCTACACCTCCGGTATGGCTCTCCAGGCCACGCGGGCGGTGGTGGAGGAGTACGAGTTCGGAATGGACGCCGAACACTGGTGGAGGTCCAGGGGTCCGGAGTTCCTCAGGATCGCCGAGCGGGGCCGGTTCCCCCTTACGTTCAGCGTCTCCGGGCCGCCCGACGTACACGCGATCTTTGGCCTCGGTATGAAACACCTGCTCGACGGACTCGCGCCGCTGATTGAAGGTCGAGGAGGCTCACCACAGGATCTGACGGCAGAGCCGTGACGCACTCAGGGTCCGGGACTACCGCCGCATCACCGCCTATCTATGTAGGGCTGCCGAGCTTGTAGCGGGCTTGGAAGCGGATCGCCAGGTCGACCCTGGTTTCGGCGGGTTCCCAGCGGTACTCCTCCAGAACCCAGGCGTGGGCGGCCGGCTACCGCCGGTCGCCCACGCTGCGTGAGGTGGCTGGGGTTAGTACTCCACCAGGTGCGGCTGGAGTACTAATCCGTCCTATGTCGACGAACAGGCCGACCTCACTGCCGAGGAACCGGAGTAGGGCGGCTCGTTGTCCCGGTCCGGGTGCCCTGGCCCGAGGGTGACCGGCATGTCGTGCGTGGTCGTGGGCACCTTCGAGCCCCGTGACAGGCAAGAGTGGCAATGACGTCGTCGGGATGGTTGGCCACCCCCGTCGGCATCGACGCGGACCACTGGGTGACACGTGCCGGAAACCGGACCGTCCTCGCGGTGGCCCACACGATCGCCAGTTGCCACCGCCTGCTCGACGTCATCGCGCAGATCGAGGACGATCTTCGGGTCCAGGTGGTCTTCACCGTGGCGCCGGACGTGTTCAACCAGCAGGTGACACCTCACCTGGAGCGGCTCGGCGCGCTGACCCTGCCCTGGTCGCAGGCCGTCCGGGAGCGGTTCGACCTCGCTGTCGCCGCCTCCTGGGGAGGGTTGCATCAACTGCACGCGCCACTGCTGGTCACGGCCCACGGCGCCGGGCGCAGCAAGCGGGTGCGCCCCGCACCGAACGGCGGCCCGCCCCTCGCCGAACCCGTGGTCTACGGTCTCGATCGTCAACGGCTGACTCATGGCGGGCGGGTACTGCCGAGCGCACTCGCCCTCTCTCACGAGCACGAGAGGGAGGTGCTGCGACGTCAGTGCCCGGAGGCACTCGACGTCGCAACTGTCGTCGGTGACCCCTGCGTCGACCGTCTCGCCGCCAGCCTGCCGCACCGATCCGCCTACCGGCGGAGCCTGGGAGTCGGCGACGACCAGGAACTGGTCCTGGTCAGCTCGACCTGGGGACCGGACAGCCTGTTCGGGCACCGACCCGACCTGTTGCCCATGCTGGTCAGCCAGCTCCCACCCGGGCATCACCGAGTGGCCGCACTGCTGCACCCCGCTGTCTGGGCCGCGCACGGACATCGCCAGATCCGAGTGTGGCTACGGTCCGGCCACGACGCGGGGCTACTGCTGCCCGACCCGACCCAGGACTGGCGAGCCCTCGTCGTCGCCGCCGACCGGGTGATCGGCGACCACGGCTCGGTCACCGCGTACGCCGCCGCCGTCGGCCGGGCGATCCTGCTCTGCCCCGGCCCACAGTCGACACCTGCCCCCGGCACGCCGCAGCACCTGGTCGCCACCGGTGCCGTACACCTGGATCTCGACCGGCCGCTGCTTTCGCAACTCGCCAAGGCCCGCGTCCTCGACCAGCAGGCGGTGATGGCCGCCCTGACCGGCCGACCGGGCAACGCCGGTCCGTTGCTGCGACGCATCATGTACCGACTCCTCGGCCTCACCGAACCAGGCCCTCCCCGGCGTACCGACCCGGTATCCGTGCCCACCGTCAACCACTGGCAGCCCGGGCGCTGACCCCCTCGCGGCGACGCGCCGGTCAGGACTCCTCCTGGCCGATGCGTAGTCGCCCCGGCTCGACCACCTCGGCGTAGACACCGAAGCAGGCCGCCTGGCCCAACCCGGCCACGGGGACGCGGTAGTGCCGGGCCAGCGCGCTCAGGACGCCGCGATCGGCGGGTACGTCTGGCTGGGCGAGCCCGGGGACGACGCACCGGGGCGTGGGTACGACCACCCGGAGCAGGACGTCACCGAGGCGCAGTTCCTGACCCGGCTCGGGATCACCAGGCGCGTCGAGCACCAGGTTCGGCCGGAAGCGTGCCGCGACCGCGCCGGCTCCGCCGGTCCGTGCGCCCAGCGCGGACAACGCGCCGGTGGTCACCAGGTGTACGGCACCGAAGTCGACGAAGCGCCCGCCCGGTTGTGCTCCGGCGAGGGCCGTGACGGTGTCCTGACCGGGGCGTACGTCGTCCATCCACTGCGGCACCAGGCCCGCGTCCTGCGGCACCGTCCGGTGCAGCCTCGGGTCGGACGGCACCTCCCGGGTCAGTCGCACCGGGCGGCCGAGATGGTGACCGAGCACCGCCTCCGCCTCGGCGGTCCCGGCCTGCACCTCGTGGCCGTCGACGCGCAGTGTCAGCGTCGGTTCGGGGCCGCCGTCGCGCAGCGTCGCACCGACGTCGAGCAGACGTCCCCACCGTCGCGGGTGTTTGGCGCTGCCGACGGTCGCGTCCTGCGGGTCGACGCACGCCCACGCCCGGTCGCCCCGCAGGCCCGTCGACTCGACGTCGACCTCCGGCAGGATCTCGGCCCGTGCGCTCTTGAGCGGATAGCGCCACAGCGCGACGACCTTCGGCATCGGTGACTTCCTCGCGCTCACGCCAACCTGGACGGTCCGAGGTTAACTGTCACCGGACGGAACCCCGGGAACTCGACCGGCCCGTCGGACGACGCGGTACGTGAAGGCGATCGACAACGGTCGCGGTGCCGGACGGCGAAGGTGGGGGATCGGGATGCCCGGGAGCGGGGCGGCGCGGTCCTTCACCGGCGCCCAGTGGGCGGTGCTGGTGAGCGGCCTGCTGGTCAACGTCGGCTCGTTCTCGATCTATCCGTACCTCGCGGTGCTGCTGCGCGAGCGGATGGGCCTGGGCATGGGACAGATCGGCGTCCTGCTCGGGGTGGCGACCCTGGTGCAGTTCGCCAGCGCACCGGTCACCGCGGCACTGGCCGAGCGGATCGGGTTGCAACGGTCCCTGCGCGGCGCGACGGTGCTGTACACGCTGGGCGGATGCGGCTTCCTGGCGGGGGAGGGGCGTCCGGCGTTCACCGTCGCCGGTCTGGTGCTGATCGCCGCCGGCGGCTCGCTCTACTCACCGGCGTACCGGGGATATCTGGTGCACGGCGTCGGCCCGCAGGCCCGGCCCCGCCTGGTCTCCGCCGGCAACGCCGCCGGGAACCTGGGCATCGCCCTCGGACCGGTGGTCGGAGCGCTGCTCATCCGGTACCCCGGGACGATGTTCGCCGTCGTCACGGCGCTCTACGCCGGTCTGGCGCTCGGGCACCTGTTCCTGCCCCGGGAACCGTCGGGTGCACCGACCGCGCCGGTGGAGCCGTTCCGGCGGGTGCTGTCCGGTGTGGCGGTGTTGCCGTTCGCCGTGACCGCGCTCTCCATCTATCTCTACATGCAGTTCTATCAGTACCTCTCCAGCTATGCGCAGGGACGGGTGGCCACCCTGGTCTTCGGGGCCGCCATGATGGGGTACTCCCTCGGCCTGGCCCTCGCCCAGCCGCTGGTGGCCGAGCGGGTCGGGCGGATGGCGTACCGGCCGGCGATGGCCATCGGCTTCGGCGCCCTGGCGGTCGGGATGGTCGCCTTCGCCGGTGGCCACTGGTCGACGCTGCTGGTCGGGGTGACCGTGATCAGCCTCGGCAACGCCGTGCTGTTCCTCAAGAACGACCTGGAGGCGCTGGCCCGGTCGCGCCGGTCCGCCACCGTGGTCTTCGGGCAGCAGCGACTGGCCGTCGGCGTCGGCTCGTTCCTCAGTGGCGTGGTCGGCGGCAACGCGTATGGGGCCTTCGAGTCGGCCGGGCTGCTGCCGGGGTTCTGGTTGGCCGTGGCGGCCCAGTGCGTACTGCTCCCGCCGCTTCTGCTGGCCGGACGCGCGCTGGTGCGGCGTCGTCGTGACGCGACGCCCGGGTCTCGGGCCGTCGGTCCACGGTGACTTCGCGGGAACCAGGTACGCCGCACCGCCGACTAGAGCTATCGAGCGGCCACCGCACTGCCGCCGGCTGACGTACCCGGGAGAACTCGTGCCGCGACCCCGTCCGCTCGTTGCCGCCCTCGCCGTGTCGCTGGCCCTGACCAGCGCCTGCGGTGCCGGCGCCGACGACACCGCCTCGTCGACCACCCTGCGCATCGCACTGAGCGCCGAGTCCGGCGCGCTGGACCCGCACGCGTTCACCGGCAACTTCCTGCTGCTCGACGCGCTCTACGAACCGCTGGTGACCTACGGCCGGGACGGCGTGCTGGAACCGGGGCTGGCGCAGTCCTGGACCGTCGCCGAGGACGGCCGGCAGGTCACGTTCGACCTGCGCGACGGCGTCCGCTTCACCGACGGAACGCCGGTCGACGCCGCCGCCGTCAAGTGGAACTTCGACCGCTGGGTGGGCAACGAGCGGTTCTCCTTCTTCCGCGCGTCCCGGGTGATCACCGCGGTCGAGGCCACCGACCCGGACACCGTACGCCTCACCCTCGCCGAACCGTACGAGCCGCTGCTCCAGGAACTGTCGATCGTGCGTCCCGTCCGGCTGCTCAGCCCGGCGTCGGCGGCCGCCGACGGCACGTTCGGGCAGCCGGTCGGCACCGGCGCGTGGAAACTGGACTCGACCAGCGCCACCGGTGCGGTGCTGACCCGCAACGACGACTACTGGGGCACCCGACCCGAGGTGGAGCGGCTGGAGTTCCGCGTCATCCCGGACTCCCAGGCGCGCGCCGACGCCCTCACCAACGGCGAGATCGACCTGATCGGCGGCGCCTACCTCGCGCCGATCACCCCGGTGGAGGCCAGGTCGCTCGGCGAACGCGACGACGTCACACTGCTCACCGGCGCACCGGACGTCTCCATCATGCTCGGGTTCAACCCGGACGGTCCGGCCGGCGACCGGGCCGTCCGAGAGGCCGTGAGTCGGGCCGTCGACACCACCGCCCTGGCGAGGACACTGCTGCTCGACTATGCCGAGCCGGCCCGGCGGGTGTTCCCGCCCGACGTACCGGACTCCGGCACCGACCTGCCGCTCGGGTTCGACCAGCAGGCCGCGAACCGGGTCCTGGACGCCGCCGGATACGTCCGCGACGGCGACACCCGCGTCAAGGACGGCACGCCGCTCGCGCTGCGGCTACTCGTCCCCGCCACCCCGGCCGAGGGACAACTCGACCCGCGCACCATGGCGGCGGCGATCGCCGCCGCCCTCACGGAGGTGGGCATCACCGTGGAGATCGTCCCGGTGGACGCCGCCACCTACTACGACGAGCGGGCCGAGGGCCGCTACGACCTGACGTTCTTCGAGACCCTCGGCGCACCGTACGACCCGTCCAGCTCGATCGTGTCGCTGTTCACCAGCGGTGCTAGGGCCCCGCTGTGGGTCACCCCGCAGACCGAGGAGCTGGTGGACAGGGCGCTGTACGCCCGCGACCCCGCCTCCCGCGCGGCGGCCCACCAGAGCCTGTACGACGCCGTCGCCGCCGACGTCGGGTTCGTGCCGCTGGCGTACCGGCCGCGCCTGTGGGCGGTACGCGACCGGGTGCAGGGCTTCGCCGTGCCGCCCAGCGACGTGGACCTCGAACTGACCGGGGTCACCCTCGGGTGACCGAGCCCGGGTGGCTGCGCCGCGCCGGTGGTCTGGTCGCACGCTGGACCGTCGACACCGTCGGCGTACTCCTCGCGCTCTCCGCCGGCACCTTCGCCCTCGTCCTGCTGGCCCGGGGGGACGCGGCGGCGATGCTGGCCGCGACCCGGGCCGGCCGCCCGGCCACCCCCGAACAGGTCGAGGCGGTCCGCGTCGAGCTGGGCATGGACGCCCCCGCCCCGGTGCGGTACCTGCGGTGGCTGCGCGACGCCGTCACCGGGGACTTCGGTGTGTCGCTGCGCACCGACACACCGATCGGACCCGAGATCGCCGACCGGGTCGGCGTGACCCTCGGCCTGGTCGCCGGGTCCACTGTGGTCGCCCTGACGGTGGGGGTGGGGGTCGGTGTCGCCGGGGCGGTGCTGCGTCGCGGCCCGGTACGCGGCGCCCTCCGTGTCGGGGCGCTGCTGGCCACCTCCGTACCGGCGTTCTGGCTCAGCTACCTCCTCGTGCTGCTGCTCGCGCTCCGCCTGGGCCTGGTGCCCACCTCGGGCATGGCCGGCCCGGCGACCTGGGTGATGCCGATGGCGGTGCTCGGCCTGCCGGCGGCCGGTGCCCTCAGCCGGGTGGTGGCCGTGACGCTGCGCGAGGCGCTCGACCGGCCCTACGTGCTGGCCGCGCAGGCCCGGGGAAGCGCGCCGCTGTCCATCGTGCTCCGGGACGGCCTGCCCAACGCCGCCGGACCGATCCTGTCGGTCGCCGGGTTCACCGTCGGCACCCTGCTGGTCGGCACGGTCGTGGTGGAACAGATCTTCGGCTGGCCCGGCCTCGGCGCCTACTTCGTCCGGGCCGCCGCCGCCCGCGACGTACCGGCCCTCCAGGCCAGTGCGCTCCTGCTCGGCGGCGGTTTCATCCTGGCCAACCGGCTCGCCGACGTGGTGCAGGCGCTCGTCGACCCGCGCTCCCGGCGCACCGGCGACGTCCGCGGGCACCGCGCCGGCCTCCGGTCGCCTGCTCGCCGAGATCCGAACCGTCGCGTCCCGGCCGCCCGAGGGGAGCCGACGTGAGCCGCCCGCCGAGAATCACCGGTCACCTGCGGACCGTGCTGGTGGCGCTGCCACTGCTGGTGTTCGCGGTCGTCGGACTGCTGGCGCCGCTGATCGCCCCGGCCGACCCGACCGCCAACGACCTGGCCGCGAGCCTGCGGCCCCCGTCGACCGAGCACCTGCTCGGCACCGACCAACTCGGCCGCGACCAGCTCAGCCGGATCCTGCACGGCGCGCGGATCTCGCTGACCGTCACCGCGGCGGTCCTGGCGATCTCGGTGACCGTCGGAGTGGTGGTCGGCACGATCGCCGGGTACCTGGGCGGCCGGGTCGACCGGATCGTGGCCCGGATCGTCGACATGGCCGTCTCGCTGCCGGGCATGCTGGTGGCGCTGGCCGTCGTCGGCGTACGCGGTGCGGGGACGGAGAACCTGGTCATCGCGATGTCGCTGTGGGCCTGGTCCCCGTACGCCCGCATCGCCCGGGCCCGGGTCGCCGGTCTGCGCGACAGCCCGCACCTGGACGCCCTGCGGCTGCTCGGCGCCGGCCCCGCCCGCATCCTCGGCCGGCACCTGCTGCCGCCCGCGCTCGGCCCGTGCCTGGTCTACGCCAGCACCGACGTCGGCGCCATCGTGCTCGGCGTGGCCACCCTGAGCTTCCTCGGCCTGGGCATCCCGCCGCCGCACGCCGAGTGGGGTCAGATGCTCGTCGAGGGGCGACCGCACCTCGGCTCGGCCTGGTGGTTGGCGTACCCGCCGGGCGTCGCGATCACCGCGATCGTGTTCGCGAGCAACCTGCTCGGCGAACGTCTGGCGGCCGGCGACGAACGCCCCTCGATCCTGCGATGGGTGCTCCCGACCCGCCCACGCGTCCGGCGTCCGCCATCGGCCGACACGTCCCCTGCTCCCGGCGGGCCTACCGTTTCCGCTGGGGCTCCCGCTCCCGGTGACGCACCGGCATCCGGCGGAGCCTCCGGTCCCGGCGGGGCTGCGGCTCTCGGCGGGCCTCCCGCTCCCGGTGACGCCGCGCTTCGGGGCGTGCGGGGCGGGGGCCTGCTGCGGGTCCGTGACCTCGTGGTCAGCTATCCGCACGGCGGCGGGCGGCGACGGGTCGTCGCGGGCGTCGACTACGAGGTGGCCAGGGGCGAGACCCTGGCGATCGTCGGCGAGAGCGGCAGCGGCAAGACCACCTCGGCCCTGGCCCCGTTCGGTCTGCTGGACCCGAGCGCCGTCGTCTCCGGCTCGGCGACGCTGCGGATCGGACCCGATGTCCACGACCTCGTCGGCCTCGCCCCGCAGGAGCGCCGCCGGCTCAACGGCCGCCGGGTGGGCGTGGTCTTCCAGGACAGTCTCGCCACCCTGAACCCGTTGCGGACCATCGGCGCGCACGTCGACGAGGCGGTCCGCAACGCCGGTCGCGGTGGCCGCCGGGCGGCGACCCGTCGTATCACCGAGGACCTGCTGCGTCTGGCGGGCCTGACCGATCCGGCCACGGTCGCCCGGAACTACCCGCACCAGCTCTCCGGCGGGATGCGGCAACGCGCGCAGATCGCCGTCGCGCTCGCCGGGCGGCCCGCCCTGCTGGTCGCCGACGAACCCACCTCCGCCCTGGACGTGACCGTGCAGTCCCACCTGCTCGACCTGCTGGCCCGGCTCCGTGACGAGCTGGACATGTCCATGATCATCGTCAGTCACGACCTGGCCGTGGTGACCCGGTCGGCCGACCGGGTGGCGGTCGTGTACGCCGGACGGATCGTCGAGTCCGGACCGCGCGACGCCGTGCTCGGCGATCCCGCCCACCCGTACACCCGTGGCCTGCTCGACGCCGTACCGCGTCCCGGGGCGGCGCCCGGCACCCGCTTCCGCACCATGCCGGGGCACTCCGGTGCCGGCCCGGACGACGCGCCGGGCTGCGCGTTCGCGCCCCGGTGTCCGATCGCGGTGCCCGCCTGCGCCCATCAGACACCCGTGCCGGTGACGCTGGACCCACGGACCGGGCACCGGTCGGCGTGCCTGCGGGCGCCCGGCCGTACCGAGCTGCCTGCTGCGGCCGGTGAACGGGACGGTGGCTGAGCGATGCTGCGGGTGGAACAGGTCAGTGCCGGCTATCCCGGCTCCCGCGAGGTCCCTCGGGTGGTCGAGGAGGTCACGCTCCGGGTCGACGCGGGGGAGATCGTCGGGCTCGTCGGCGAGTCGGGATGCGGCAAGACGACACTCGCCCGCGTGATCACCGGGCTGCACCGCCCGTACTCGGGGGTGGTCCGTTTCGCCGATGTGGACGTACACCGTCTGCGCGGCCGGGAGCTGCGCGCGCACCGGCGGCAGATCCAGATGGTCTTCCAGGACCCCTACCTGACCCTCAGCCCTCGCCAGACGGCCCGGCAGGCCGTCGCGGAGCCGCTGCACATCCACCGGATCGGCGACGCCCGGTCCCGGGCCGCGCGGGTCGCCGAACTGCTGGACCTCGTCGGGCTCGACCCGCAGGCGGGCGACCGCCGGCCCCGCGACCTCTCCGGCGGGCAGCGGCAACGCGTGGCGATCGCCCGAGCGTTGGCGCTCGGTCCCCGCCTGCTCGTCTGCGACGAACCGGTCACCGCGCTCGACGTCTCGGTGCAGGCGAAGGTCCTCAACCTGATCTGCGACCTGCGTGACCACCTCGGACTGGCCTGCCTGTTCATCTCCCACGACCTCGCCGTCGTCCGGCAGCTCGCCGACCGGATCGCGGTCATGCACCAGGGCCGCATCGTCGAGCAGGGCGTGACCGCGCAGGTCACCACCGCGCCGCGTCATCCCTACACCCGCATGCTGCTCGCGGCAGCCGAGATGTAAGGAGGGGTCCCCTGCTAACGCCTGGTGTATAGCAGGGGACCCCTCCTTACATCCGGGCGCTCCGGTAAAGCCTATCTTTTCAGTAGGTTTTAGGAGGTCAGTGAGCTGGGGACCGTTCGGCGGTAAGGGGATCGAAAGGAGTCCTCGGCATAGTCCTGGTCGCTGCGACAACGCGCGACAAGGGGGAGACATGCGGTTCAAGGTGTTGGGTCCGTTGACCATGATGCCGGGGCGACTGCCCAGCGCGCCGAAGCAACGGCAGTTGCTCGCACTCCTGCTCCTGCACGCCAACACCGTCGTCACCATCGACGACTGTGTCGACGAGCTGTGGGGTGAGCAACCACCGCACAGCGCGCACTCGACACTCCAGACGTACGTGATGAACCTGCGCCGGGTGCTGCGCCTGGAGGCGGAGCCGCCAGGCGGCGGGCGCATCGTCACCCGGGAACGCGGTTACGCCCTGCACCTGGAGCCGGGCGAACTGGACCTGGAGGACTTCCAGCGGGTGGCCGGCGACGGCAGCGAGGCACTCGCCGCCGGGCGGTACCCGGAGGCGGCCCGGCTGCTGCGCGCGGCGCTGGACATGTGGCGCGGCCCGGCCCTCGTCGACGTGCAGGCCGGCCCGATCCTGCGCGGCCGTCTCGACGGCCTGCGCGAGGTCCACCTCGCGGTGCAGGAGGAGCGGGTCGAAGCCGACCTGCGCATCGGTCGGCACCGCGAGTTGCTGGGCGAGCTGCGCACGCTGGTACGTCGGCACCCCACCCACGAGAACCTCTGCGCCCAACTGGCACTGGCGTTGTACCGCAGTGGTCGCACCACCGAGGCGCTGGCCGTGCTGCGGCAGCTGCGTACCACGCTCGGCGAGCGGTTCGGGCTGGAGCCGTCACGGCGACTGCAACGCCTGGAACGGGCCGTGCTGCGCGCCGAACCGGCGCTGGACCTGCCCGCCACGTCGTCCGTCGACCGCAGCGTGCACCACCTGCTCGTCAACTGATCCTCGTCACCGTCGCGAAGGAGGCAGCCATGCCGGTCACCGAGCCCGCCCGCACCCGACCGCCCACCATCGACGCCCGCACGTACGCCGAGATCCTGCAGTTCTACGCCCGGCACTTCCAGCTCCTCGACGAGGGACGGGCCGAGGAGTGGGCGGACCAGTTCACCGAGGACGGCGAGTTCGCGCAGAACGTCAAGCCCGAACCGCGCCGGGGCCGCTCCGCGATCGCCGCGTCGATGCGCCGGGGAATGGACAGCATCGCCGAGCGCGGGCTGGTCCGCCGGCACTGGTACGGCGCCGTGACGGCCGAACCGGCGGGCGAGGACGCGGTGCGGACCCGCTACTACGCCACCGTGTTCGAGACCCCGCGCGGCGGTGGCGAGGCGCGGGTGTACCTCAGCACCACCGCCGAGGACGTCCTGGAACGGCACGGCGACGGCTGGTTCGTCCGCCGTCGCCACGTCGCCCATGACGGGACCTGAGCCGGGGCGGCGGTCCGGTCCGGGCCGCCGCCGCGCGGCACCCGGCCTAGTAGTCCAGACCGCCGTCGACGTGCAGCACGTGCCCGTTGACGTACGAGCTGTCCGGCGAGGCGAGGAAGAGCACCGCGCGGGCCACCTCGTCACCGGTCGCGGCCCGGCCCGAGGCCAGCGAACCCCGCAGCCGACCCCAGAGCCGGTCGTTGGCGAGGATCTGGCGACCCATGCCCTCGTCGACCACACCGGGGGCGACGGCGTTCACGGTGACGCCGTCGCCGGCCAACTCGGCGGCGAGCACCCGGGTCAACGTCTCGATCGCCGTCTTCGACACGCTGTACGCGCCCGCCCCCACGATCGGCCGACGGGCCAGCAACGAGGAGACCGTGACCACCCTCCCGGCACCGGAGGCCCGCAGCAGGGGCGCGGCGGCCTGCACGCAGTGCAGCACGCCGGTCAGGTTGGTGGCGAGCACCTCGTCCCACTGCGACACCGGCAGGCCGACCAGCGGACCGGGTCGGCTGATCCCGGCGTTGGCGACCAGGATGTCCAGCCCGCCGTACCGGGCCTGCACGCCGTCGACCAGCGCGTCGACCGAGGCCCGGTCGGCGACGTCGACCGGGAACCGGTCCCCGGTCTCCGGTGCGCCGCGCGAGGCGGACACCACGGTGGCGCCGGCGTCGGTGAGCGTACGTGCGATGACCCTGCCCAGGCCGGCGGTGCCGCCGGTGACCACCGCGACCTTTCCCTTGAGGACCATGAGAACTCCCTTCCGCGTCTGCCGGACCACCGGTCCGGCCGTGTCGTGGCCGGTGCCGCGCACCGGCCGTCGCCGCCCGCCGCTACACCGACGTGACGAGCGGACCGCCGTGCAGGTGGACCATGTCCCGGACGACCGGCCGCGACGACAGGTACGCCCCGGGCGCCTCGCCGCGTTCCTCCGCGTACGCCCGGTGCAGGTTGGCGACGAGCCGCTCCGCCTCCGGCAGATGGGCGAACGGGTGCCCGGTGGCGCCCCGGGCCGCCGCCAACGCGGTCACCCGGTCGGTGACGCCCCGCCGGGCCAGCCCTCGCAACCAGTGCAGGTACGCCTCGGTGGCGTCGAGCACCTCCGGCCCGGTGACCTCACCGTGCCCGGACACCACCACGCGTGGTCGCAGCGCCCGGATCCGTGCGAGCGCGTCCAGCGAGCCGGTCACCGACCCCATCAGCACGAAGGGCGTCCGTCCGGAGAAGACGACGTCCCCGGCGAACACCACCCGCCGCTGCGGCAGCCACACCACCACGTCGTTGGTGGTGTGCGCGGGACCGAGGTGCATCAGCTCGACCCGTACCCCGCCCGGATCGAGGGTGAGCTGCTCGCGCAGCGTGACGTCGGGCAGACGCAGCCGGATCCCGGACCAGTCCACGTCGGGCCACAGCTCGCGCATGGCCAGCCCGGTACGCGCCATCTCGGCACGCGCCTGCTCGTGCGCCACGATCTCGGCGTCGGCCGGGAAGACACAGTTGCCGAAGACGTGGTCACCGTGATGGTGGGTGTTCACCACCACCTGCGCACGGCCCGGCGCGACCCGGCGTACCTGCGCGAGCAGCGCCTCGGCCCGATCCCGGGTGGCGGCGGTGTCCACCACCACGACGCGGTCGGCGCCGACCACGATGCCGGCGTTGCCGACACACCAGCCGCCCGGCCGCTGGACGTACGCGTACACGTCCGGTGCCACCGGCACCAGCGCGGCTCCTGGGTGGTCCGTCATCTCACCTCCGGTTCCACGGCGGGGTCACCGCCCCCAGTGAGCCCAACCGGGCTCGGTTCCGGCTGGAGCCGCCGTCTCGACCGGGAGGTCCGGCGATGACCATCGACGTCCTGGGTGGCCTGCGGGTCGGTGGCCCCGGCGGTGACGCCGGCCCCACCGCGCCCAAGCAACGGCAGTTGCTCGGTCTGCTGGTGCTGCGGGCCGACGAGGTGGTGCCGGCCGCCACCTGCATGCGGGAGCTGTGGCACGACCATCCGCCCCGCAGCGCGGCGACCACCCTCCAGACGTACGTCATGCACCTGCGCCGGGTCCTGGTCCACGCTGACGTGTCGGCGCGGGTGGTCACCTGCGAGCGCGGCTACCGGCTGCGGGTCGACCCGCTCGACACCGACCTCGGTGTGGTCCGTGCGCGGGTGCGTGAGGGCGAGGAGCGGGCCGCGGCCGACGACCCGACCCGCGCCGCCCGGTCGTGGCGGGAGGCGCTCGCGTTGTGGCGCGGCGCGGTGCTGGCCGACGTCCGCACCGGCCCGGTCGCCCAGCAGATCGCCGGTCACCTCGACCAGTGGCGGCTGCTGCTGGTGGAGCGTTACCTGGAGGCGGAGCTGCGTTGCGGCCGGCACCGGCAGGTGGTGCCCACGGCCACCGCCCTGGCCGGCCGCCATCCGCTCAGCGAACCGATCCACGCAAGCCTGATCAGCGCGCTGCACCGCAGCGGCCGGCAGGCCGACGCGGTACGGGTCTACGAAAGGCTCGCCGCCGCGCTGCGCCGCGACCTCGGTGTCCCGCCATCGGAGCCGCTGCGGCGACTCCACCAGGCCGTCCGCACCGGCGCGGCATGGCTCGACCCGCCCCCGCCCGCCGCGCCGGTGCTCTGCCTGGACGCGCTCTCCGCGCTCGACGCCGGTCGGCGGCCCTTCCTCGTTCCCACGCCACCCGGTGGCACATCCTGATCGGAGGCGGTCCGTGCCGATACCCGTGCAACGTGACCCCGAACTGACCCGTACCCGGCTCGCGCAGTGGCTGCGGGACACCCTGCCCGCCCACGACGTGGTGGTGGGCCCGGTGACCGTGCCGCGCACCGCCGGCTTCTCCGCCGAGATCCTGCTCTGCGACGCCAGGTGGCGTGAGCACGGCCGGGAGCGCACCGTGCCGCTCGCGGTACGGGTCGCGCCGACCGGGCACCGCATCTTTCCCGACCTGCGCTGGCGGGAACAGGTCGCGATGCAGGTGGCGCTCGCCGACACCGCCGTACCGGTGGCCCCGGTGCTCGGTCACGAACCCGACCCGCAGCCGCTGGGCGCGCCGTTCGTGGTGATGGTCCGCGTGGCCGGCGAGGTGCCGGCGGACCTGCCGTCGTACCACCGGCAGGGCTGGCTCGCCGACGCGACGCCCACGCGGCAGCGGGCGGTGTGGTGGCGGGCGCTCGCCGCGATGAGCCGACTGCACCGCCTCGACCCGGCGACCCTGCCGGTCACCGCCGCGCCCACCGGTGACCTGGAGTTCTACGCCGGACACCTGGACCACTTCGGCGCCGACGGCAACCCGGCCGTCGCGGCGGCGCTGGCGTGGCTGCGCGCCCACCGGCCACCGGCACCGGCCGCGCCCGCACCACTGTGGGGCGACGCCCGACTGGGCAACATCGTGTTCGCCGGAGACCGGCCCGCCGCCCTGCTCGACTGGGAGATGACCGACGTCGGCCGCCCCGAGAGCGACCTGGCCTGGTTCCTGCACATGGACCGCTTCCTGAGCGCCGGCATCGGCGCCGCACGCCTGCCCGGCCTGCCGACCCGCGCCGAGACGGTGGCGTACTACGCCCGACTGCTCGGCCGCCCGCTGGAACACCTGGAGTACCACGAGGTCGACGCGGCGTTCCGGTTCTGTGTCGTCACCGCTCGGGTGGTGCGGCTGCTGGAGCGCACCGGGGTGCTGCCGCCGGGTTCGGACTTTCCCCTGCACCGCAACGCGACCGCCCTGCTGCGCCGCCGACTCGCGGAGGCCGGTGTCGATCTCTCCAGCGCCGGTGTACCTGGCCTCTAGCGAGGACCGCCACTGTCGGCGCAGCGCGGGTCGGCCGCGCAGCAGGGCGCGGGTGGGAGGGGTACGCATGGCGGTCGACGCGTCCACGTTCCGGACGCTGTTCGGCACGGTACCCGGCGTCGTGGCGGTGGTGACCACCCTGGACGGTGACGAACCGGCCGGACTGACCACCAGCGCGGTGTGCGAGGTGTCGCTGGACCCGCCGCTGCTGCTGGTCTGCCTGGACGAACGGTCCCGCACCCTGCCCCGGATCCTGCGCAGCGGCGCCTTCACGGTCAACTACCTCGCCGGGCACCGGCGCGACCTCGCTGCCCGCTTCGCCGGCAGCGGCGCGGACAAGTTCACCGACGTGCCCTGGACGGGGTCGCCAGGAGCCCGGGGTGCACCACGGCTCGACGACGCGTCCGCCGCCCACGCCGAGTGCACGGTGCGGCACGCGGTGCCGCTCGGTGACCACACCGTGGTCGTCGGTCTGGTCGAGGCGGTCATGGTCACCGGGCACGCCCCACTGCTGTACCGGCGCGGGACGTACCGCGCCTGGTCCGACGCCGCCACGGTCGCACCGGTCGTGGCCCGTCCGAACCCGAGGGAGCTGGCATGAAGTTCGGCATCAACCTGTTCCCGACCGTCGGCCCGCAGGACAAACCGGCCGGGCAGTACTTCTCCGAGAGCCTGCGGCTGGCGGAGCTGGCCGACGAGTTGGGCTTCCACCACGTCAAGACCGTCGAGCACTACTTCTCCCCGTACGGCGGTTACAGCCCCGACCCGGTCACCTTCCTCGCCGCCGCGGCCGCCCGGACCCAGCGGATACGCCTGGTCACCGGCGCGGTACTGCCCGCCTTCACCCACCCGGTCAAGCTCGCCGGCAAGCTCGCGATGCTCGACGGCATCTCCGGTGGTCGGCTCGACGTCGGCTTCGGCCGGGCGTTCCTCCCCGACGAGTTCCACGCGTTCGGGATACCGCTAGACGAGAGCCGGGCCCGCTTCGACGAGGGGGTGGCCGCCTGCACGCTGCTGTGGACCACCGAGAACGCGGTGTGGGAGGGCCGGTTCCATCGCTTCGGCCCGGTCACCCTGCTGCCCCGGCCGGTGCAACAGCCGCACCCCCGGATCCTGGTGGCCACCGCCAAGTCACCGGAGTCGGCCGAGGCCGCCGGCCGCAACGGCCACGGCGTGATGCTGGTGCCCTCGATCAACTCGCGCGAGCAGGTGCAGGACGTGCTGGCGCTGTACCGCAAGGCCGCGGCGGCGAACGGCTTCACCCCGACCGACGAGGACGTCCACATGAGCTACAACGCGTTCCTGGCCGAGGATCCCGACGAGGCGCGGAGGCTCGGGCGCGGCTACTCCGAGCAGTCCCACCGGACGCTTGCCGACGCGGTGTCGGCCTGGGCGCACACCCGCAGCACCGACTACCCGGGTTACGAGAAGATCGTGGAGCGGGTCGGCAAGGGCGACTTCGACCGGCAGGTCGCCGCCGGCAAGGCCCTCGTCGGCTCACCGGAGCAGGTGATCTCGGCGGTGGAGAACATCCGCGAGTGGTTCGGCGACGTGACGCTGAGCCTGCAGGTGGTGTCCGGCAACGTCCCGTACGAGCAGGCCGCCCGCTCCCTGCGGCTGTTCGCCTCGCACGTGCTGCCCCGGTTCTGACGGCACCGGTGACCACCCGCACGGTCGTACCGACCGACACCTACCTCACCGCCCCGCCCGCCCCACCCGCGTACCGGCGCAGCCGCCGGGTCGCCGCACTGGCCGGCCTGGTGGTGCTGCTGCTCGTGTTGCAGAACCTGGCGCGCAATCCCGCGCTCCAGTGGGACGTGGTGGCGCAGTACCTCACCGCCGACGTCATCCTCGACGGGCTCCGGATCACCCTTTTGCTCACCGCGATCGCCCTGGTCGGCGGCTTCGCCCTGGGTACGCTGCTGGCGGTCATGCGGCTCTCCGGCAGCCTGCTGTTGCAGTCGGTGAGCTGGGGGTACACCTGGCTGTTCCGGTCCGTGCCGATCCTGGTGCAGCTCCTGTTCTGGTACAACATCTCGCTGCTCTACCCCCGCATCACCGTCGAGGTGCCGTTCGGCCCGACCCTGCTGGACGTGCAGACCCGAGGTCTGATCAACGGCTTCCTCGCCGCGGTCATCGGGCTCACCCTGCACGAGGCGGCACACGCCAGCGAGATCGTGCGTGCGGGCCTGCTGTCGGTGGACAAGTCGCAGACCGAGGCGGCCCAGGCGCTGGGACTGTCGCGGACGCGGACGTTGTGGCGCATCGTGCTGCCACCGGCGATGCGCGCCATCGTGCCGCCCTCGGCGAACCAGGCCGCCGCGCTGCTCAAGGGCACCTCGGTGGTGAGCGTGATCGCCGGGCAGGACCTGCTCTTCTCCGTCCAACTGATCTACAACCGCAACTACCTGGTGATCCCGCTGCTGCTGGTGGCGACGCTGTGGTATCTGCTGTTCACCACCATCCTCAGTGGACTCCAGTATCTGCTCGAACGCTACTTCGGGCGCGGCAGCGGCCGGAACGGCCTGCCCCTGCGCGCCCGTCTGCGTGCCCTGGCCGACGGAGCGGAACGGTGAGCGCCACGATGCACGACGACGACCCGCTCCGGCCGATGGTGCAGCTCGTCGGCGTCCGCAAGGCGTTCGGCGCCACCACCGTGCTCGACGGCGTGGACCTCACCGTCGGCCGGGGGACCGTCACCTGCGTCGTCGGCCCGTCCGGCTCGGGCAAGAGCACCCTGCTGCGCTGCGTCAACCGTCTGGAACGCGCCGACGCCGGCATGGTCCTGGTCGACGGTCGGCCGGTCGGCCAGGTGCTGCGGCGCGGCCGACTGGTCGAGGCGTCGCCACGGCTGCTGGCCCGGCACCGCACCGAGGTCGGGATGGTGTTCCAGGCGCTGAACCTGTTCCCGCACCTGACCGTCGTGCAGAACCTCGTGGAGGCACCCATCGCGGTGCAGCGGCTGCCCCGCGACGCGGCCCTCGCCCGCGCCCGCGAGCTGCTGGACCGGGTCGGCCTGGCACACAAGGAGCGCTCCTACCCGCGCGAGCTCTCCGGCGGCGAACAGCAGCGCGTCGCCATCGCCCGCGCCCTGGCGTTGCGTCCCAAGGTGATGCTCTTCGACGAGCCGACCAGCGCGCTGGACCCGGAACTCATCGGCGAGGTGCTCTCGGTGGTCCGCGACCTCGCCTCGGGCGGCATGACGATGCTGATCGTCACCCACGAGCTGCGCTTCGCCGCCGAGGTCGCCGACGAGATCGTCTTCATGGACCGCGGTCGCATCGTCGAGCAGGGGTCACCCGCCACGATGCTCGACCGCCCTCGCGAGGAGCGCACCGCGCGGTTCTTCGCCACCATCCTCAACCGTTGAAGGAGACAAGGTGTATTTGTCGCGTCACACCCGCAGGATGGTCGCCGTGACGGCGACCGCCGTGCTCGGCCTGCTGACCGGGTGCGTCCACGCCGCGCCGGCCCCCACCGGTGGGGAGGCGCCCGCCGACCTCGGCGCCCAGGACGTGGTGTCGCAGGTGCAGGCCGCACCCGACATCGCGGCGCTGCTGCCGGCCGAGATCCGCGAGCGCGGTCGGCTGACCGTCGGCTCGGCGGTGGGTACCCCGCCGATCGCCTTCCACCCCCAGGACGGCGGCCCGCCGCGCGGCGTCGACATCGACATCGCCGACGCGGCCGCCCGGGTCCTCGGTCTGACCGTCAGCCGCGAGCAGGTCAGCGGCGCGTCGCTGCTGACCGGGCTGACCGCCGGTCGGTTCGACGTCGGCACCGCCAACTTCGCCGTCACCGAGGAACGCAAGAAGGTGCTGGACTTCACCGTCTACCTCACCGACGGCACCGGTTTCATGGTCCGCGACGACAGCTCGTTGCGCGAGGTCACCGACGTGTCGCAGTTGTGCGGGTTGACCATCGGCACCGGCGTGGGCAGCACCTTCGAGCAGGACCTGCGCCAGCGGGAACGAGTGTGCGTCGACGCCGGCAGACCATACAAGATCAGCACCTACAGCGACGCCGCCGCGCACTTCCTGGCCCTGCGGGAGGGACACGTCGACATCCTGGTCAGCACCTCCAGCGTGCTGCGCTACGCCGCGAGCCAGCAGCCCGGGCTGCGCTTCGTCGGCGAACTGGGCCGCCGTGACGTCGGCCTGGCCACCAGCAAGGGCGCCGGTCTCGCCGAACCGCTGCGGGCCGCGGTGGACCGGCTGATCGCCGACGGTACGTACCGCCGGATCCTGACCAAGTGGCACCTGGAGGCCAGCGGGGTCGAACGGTCCACGGTGAACCCGGCGGCGGCCTGAGGCGTAGCGCCCCTCACCCCGTCCACCCGGGCACCTCGTCGATCTCCAGCAGCGCACAGGTCCACGTGTATCCCGCTCCGACCCCGGCGAGCAGCACCCGCTCGCCGGGGCGCAGCGTTCCACTCTCCACCAGGTGCGCGAGCCCGCTGAACTGGTCGCCGGCACCCAGGTGGCCGACCGTGCTGGCCCAGGCCCAGGTAGTGACGGCCCGGTCCACCTGCCACGGGCGCAGGTACGACGAGGTGAGCCGGCGCAGCCCGAAGTGCGGCAACACGTACCGGTCCACGTCGGCGAAGGTCAGCCCCGCCTCGGCGAGTGCCCGGTCCAGAGCCTCCGACTGACCGGCCACCACCCGACTGATGCTGTACGACACCCCGGTGCGGGCGACGAACGCCTTCTTGACCGCGTCCAGGTCCACCGGCCGCCGCTGGGCCAGCGGCGCGACGCCGAACGGGTCGTCGCCACGGTGCAGGCCCTCCAGGTCCGGCTCCGAGACCGTCACCAGGCTCAGCAGGCGTGCGAACCCGGTGTCCCGGGAGAGCACCAGGGCCGTACCCGCGTCGCCGTACACCGTGCCGGGGTCGCTGTTCCACCTGTCGAAGCCCGGCGGGCAGAAGCGGTCCCCGGTGGTGAGCAGCGCCGCGGCCCGTCGGGGCGCGGCGGTGAGGTACGCCGCCGCGAGGTCGAGGGCGGCGAGTCCACCGTTGGAGAGCTGGCGGACCTCCAGCGCCGGGCAACGGTTGCCGAGCACCATCCGCTGGATGTACGACGCCGGCGCCCACACGTCGTGTCCCTGGTGGTAGACGGTGGCGTGCAGCAGCAACGCCACCTCGTCCGGGGTGTGCCCGGAGCGCTTGACGGCCAGCTCGGCGGCGCGTACCGCCAGTTCCGGCCCGGATTCCTCGGTCGACACGCTCACCGCGTCCAGGCCGGTCTGCGTCGCGAGCCGCTGACTGCACCGACCGTCGGCGACCGCGTCGATGACCCGCGTCCGCCCCGGCACGTACGCGGCCACGGCGGCCACCCGGATTCCGTCGAATCGCATCTGTCTGCCGCTCCCTCGGATCACCGGATCGCGACGGGCTCCGCGCGCCCACCGCCGCCGGATCGTCGCTCGTGGCGTCGGTCCGGCGGCGGATCGCCGGCCGGTCGTGGGGCGGGCGATGGCGCGGAGCGCGCCGGGGGCTCGCCTCGGCACCGCCGTCGCGTACCGCCACGGTCGCGCGCCGTGCTCGGCCGGGACTCGAGAACCCATCGAGCGGGTACGCCTTGAGCCGCCCTCAAGTGACAGGTGCGACGGTCGGGGCATGTCCGCACCCACGACCCGACGCGTGGCCCTGCTCTTCCCCGGCCAGGGCGCCCAACGGCCCGGCATGGCGGTCGGCCTCTACCACGGACACCCGGGCTTCCGCCGCCACGTCGACGAGGTGTTCGCGCTCTGGGGGCCGGAGGGCGACGCGATCCGCGCCGACTGGCTCACCGACCGCCCGGCCGTACCCCTGGACGACCTGCGGCGCGCGCAGCCGCTGCTGTTCGCGATCGGCTGGGGGCTCGGGCGCACGTTGCTCGACGACGGCCCAGCGCCGGTGGCCCTGCTCGGCCACAGCGTCGGCGAGGTGGTGGCGGCGACCCTCGCCGACGTGCTGAGCCTGCCCGACGCGGTACGTGTGCTCCGCGACCGGCTCGGGCACCTCGCCGACGCCCCGCCCGGCGGCATGCTCGCCGTCGCGGCCACCCCCGAACAGGTGCGGCCGTACCTCGGTGGCGGGGTGGTCGTCGGCGCGGTCAACGGGCCGGGGCAACTGCTGCTCGCCGGCCCGGAGGCACCCCTGACCGATGTCGAGCAGCGGCTGCGCGCCGCCGCGGTGACCTGCCGCCGGGCCCGGTCGACCACCGCGTTCCACAGCCCCGCACTGGCCGACGCCGCCGCACGTGCCGAACCACTGCTGCGCACGCTCCCGCTGCGCCCGCCACGCCTGCCGCTGTTCTCCTGCTACACCGGCCGCCGGGTGACCGCCCAGGTGGCCACCGACCCGGCCTACTGGGCCGCCCAACCGGCCGCACCGGTCCAGTTCGGCGCCGCGCTGGACGCCCTGCTGGCCACGGCGCCGCAGGTGCTCGTCGAGGCCGGCGCGCCACACGGACTGACCACGCTGGCCCGCCGCCACCCGGCGGTACGGCAGGGCCGGTGCACGGCGCTGGCCGCGCTCCCGACCCACGCCGGCAGCCGCGACGCGGACCTGGTCGCCGTCGCCACGGCCCGGACCGCCGTGGAGGGCGTCCGTTTCCAGGAGGGCTCGACCGTCGCTTGAGCACCCGCTGCGACCGTCGGACCATGAGCCGTCGCGTGGTCGTCACCGGACTCGGGGCCGTCGCCCCGGGTGGTAGCAACGTCAAGCAGTTCTGGGACCTGCTCTCCTCAGGCCGCACCGCAACCCGGGGCATCACCGCCTTCGACCCGTCGCCCTACCGCTCGCGGATCGCCGCCGAGTGCGACTTCGACCCGGTCGAGGCCGGGCTCGGCCCGCAGGAGGCCCGGCGGATGGACCGGGCCACGCAGTTCGCCGTGGTCGCCGCGCGGGAGGCGGTCGCGGACAGCGGCCTCGACCTGCCGGGCGAACAGGGCCACCGGGTGGCGGTGTCGCTCGGCTGCGCGGTCGGCTGCACCACCAGCATGGAGCGGGAGTACGTCGTGCTCAGCGACGGCGGCCGGTCCTGGCTGGTCGACCCGACGTACGCGGTCCCGCAGCTCTACGACTGGTTCGTGCCCAGCGCGGTGGCGGCCGAGGTGGCACACGTCGTCGGCGCGCAGGGACCGGTCGCCCTGGTCTCCGACGGCTGCACCTCCGGCCTCGACGCGGTCGGGCACGGCGCCGAACTGATCCGCGAGGGCAGCGCCGACGTGGTGGTCACCGGCGGCACCGACGCGCCGATCTCACCGATCACCCTGGCCTGCTTCGACGCGATCAAGGCCACCAGCCCGCGCAACGACGATCCGGAGCACGCGTCGCGTCCGTTCGACTCGACCCGCAACGGCCTGGTGCTCGGCGAGGGCGCCGGGGTGCTTGTCCTGGAGGAGCTGGAGCATGCCCGCCGCCGAGGGGCCCCGGTGTACGCCGAGGTCGCCGGCTTCGGCAGCCGCTGCAACGGCTACCACATGACCGGGCTGCGCGCCGACGGCGTGGAGATGGCCGAGGCGATCCGGGTGGCGTTGGCCGAGGCGCACCTGGCACCCGAGCAGGTCGACTACGTCAACGCCCACGGGTCGAGCACCAAGCAGAACGACCGGCACGAGACGGCCGCCTTCAAACGCAGCCTGGGCGAGCACGCCTACCGGGTGCCGGTCAGCTCGATCAAGTCGATGATCGGGCACTCGCTCGGCGCGATCGGTGCGCTGGAACTGGTGGCCTGTGCGCTGGCGATGGAGCACCACCTGGTGCCGCCCACGGCCAACCTGCACGCACCCGACCCCGAGTGCGACCTCGACTACGTGCCGAACGTCGCCCGCGAGCACCGCACCGACACGGTGTTGAGCGTCGGCAGTGGATTCGGCGGCTTCCAGAGCGCGGTGGTGCTGGCCCGGCCCGATCGGCGGGCGGCGTGAACGCCCCGGTCGTCACCGGCCTCGGCGTGGCCGCACCCACCGGTCTCGACGTCGAGGCGTACTGGCAGGCCACCGTGCAGGGGCGCAGCGGCATCCGGTCGATCACCCGCTTCGACGCCACCGGCTACCCGCTGCGGCTCGCCGGTGAGGTGCCCGACTTCGTCGCCGAGGAGCACCTGCCGGGACGGCTGCTGCCCCAGACCGACCGGATGACCCGACTCAGCCTGTACGCGGCCGAGCAGGCCCTGACCGACGCCGGGGTGCCGGCGGTCGAGGGCGTCCGGTACGACGTCGGCGTGGCCACCGCCTCCTCGATGGGCGGCTTCGAGTTCGGGCAGCGGGAACTGGAGAACCTCTGGAGCAAAGGCGGCAGCCACGTCAGCGCCTACCAGTCCTTCGCCTGGTTCTACGCGGTCAACTCGGGACAGATCTCGATCCGACACAACCTGCGGGGGCCCGGTGCCGCGCTGGTGACCGACCACGCGGGCGGGCTCGACGCGATCGGGCACGCGCGACGGCAGATCCGTCGTGGCACCCCGGTGGTGCTCACCGGCGGCGTCGACGGCGCACTGTGCCCGCTCGGACTCGCCGGTTGGCTCAGCACCGGCGGGTTCAGCAGCCGTACCGACCCGCGACGGGCGTACCTGCCGTTCGACGCGGACGCCGACGGTGCCGTGCCCGGCGAGGGAGGCGCGCACCTGGTGCTGGAGGACGCGGAATCCGCGCGGGCCCGGGGTGCCCAGGTCTACGGCGAACTGGCCGGCTACGCCGCGACGTTCGACCCGGCCGGTGTGCCCGCGACCGGGCTGCGTCGCGCGATCACCGGCGCGTTGCGTGATGCCGGCATCACCTCGGGAGACGTGGACCTGGTCCTCGCCGACGGTGCCGGTGACCGCGCGGCCGATCGGACCGAGGCGACCGACCTGGCGGAGATCTTCGGGCCACGGCGGGTGCCGGTCACCGCGCCCAAGAGCACGGTCGGCCGGCTCCAGGCCGGTGCCGCCGCACTGGACCTCGCCACCGCACTGCTCGCCATTCGCGACGGCGTCGCGCCGCACACCGTCGGTGTGGACGCCCCCGCTCCGGACTGCCCGATCGACCTGGTCACCGGTGAGCCCCGGTCGCTGCCGCTGCACCACGTGCTGGTGGTGGCCCGGGGCCGGGGCGGCTTCAACGCCGCCGCCCTGCTCCGCCGCGTCGCCTCGTGACCCGGACCGACACCGACCCGAAAGGACGACCATGACCGCCGACCAGCCGCTCCACCTCGACGACCTGCGCCGCATCCTGCGTGCCTCGGCCGGCGAGGACGACTCCGTCGACCTGGACCGCGAGATCCTGGACACCCCCTTCGTCGACCTGGGTTTCGACTCGCTCGCCCTGCTGGAGACCGTTTCCCGGATCTCCCGTGAGTACGCCGTGACGCTGCCGGACGAGGTGGTCGAGAGCTGCGACACGCCACGATCGCTGCTGGACTACGTCAACCGGACGGCGACCGGGGTCTGAGCAGTGCGACGGGCGCGGCGGGCCGGTCGGCCCGCCGCGCCTGCTCTCAGTCGGCGACCGGTTGCAGGTGCCGCCGCGCCTGCTCCAGCGTGCGACGGCTGTTGGTGCCGAGCGAGCGGCGGACCAGGTCCCGGGCGTCGGCGAGGGTCGCCGAGTCGCCGAGCAACGCGGCGACCCGATCCGGGCGCAGCACCACCGTGTGGTGCGACGTGGCGACCACGCCGTCCCGCTCGGGGCGTAGCGTCCAGGTGCCGGTGTGCGCCGCGAGCAGCGGCGGCAGCACGGTCTGCTTGTAGACGATCCGGTCGGTGGGGAAGCAGACCCGCACCGACCTGGTGGTGTGCACGCTGTCATCCGGCGCGACGGTGTCCATCTCCAGGATCTGCACGCCGGGCTCGTCCTCGGTCAGCTCCACCCGGGCCACGTGCGGCAGCCGCTCCCGCCAGCGGTCGGCGTGGTACAGGAAGTCGTACACCTCCTTTGCCGGGGCGGCCACGAACACCTCGTCGGCGAAGGAGAGCAGGGTGCCGTCCTCGGCGGACTCCGCCGCCGCGCGCAGCGCGGCCAGCTCGGCGGTGCTGTTGTGCTCGACGGCCCGTGCCACCCACTCGGCGGCGTCGGGGTCGTCGTCCACCACGGAGTAGTCGTGCAGCAGGACGACCCGGGTGCCGCCGTCGATCGGTTCGAGCCGCCATTCGCCGCCCATCGAGGCCACCGGCGCCGCCGACACCTCCTGCCGGAACGTGATCCGGCCCTGCGCCGGTGTCAGCGTGCGGCGGGAGACCCAGGAGCGCACCACGCCGTTGGCGGTGGCCCACAGCCGTAGCCGTTCGCGGTGCAGTGGACCGTCGGCCTCCCGCTCGATCAGGTCCACGTGGACGGTGGGAGCGAACGTGTACGGCCAGCGGGTGACGTCGGCGATGATCGGGTACACCGCGTCGACGGATGCGCTCACGTCGACGGTGTGGCGTGTGGTGTGGACGGTGGGTTCGGGCACGGGGGGCCTCCTGCCGGCTCGGTCGGGATACCCGCCGAGCCTCCCGCGCGCCGATCGACGTCCGGTCCAGCACCGTTGGAGGAGTTACCGCACCCGCTGTCCGGCGCGCAGGACGGCGGCGACGCGCCGCAGCGCACCGGGCTCGACGGTCGGGTCCCCGTGCACCGCGAGCAGGTCGGCGTCGTACCCCGGTGCGATCCGGCCGATCCGGTCGGCGAGTCCGCAGACCTGTGCGGCCCCGGAGGTCACCGCCCGCAGCGCGGCCGTGGGCGGGACGCCGAGACCCACCATCGCCTCGACCCCGTACGCCAGCGACCCGTGCGGCTTGCCCGGCCCGCAGCCGGCGTCGCTGGCACACGCGACGGGGACACCGGAACCGGCCACCCGGCGCAGGGCCGAGTGCACCGCCGCCCGGCGCGGGTCGCCCCCGCCGCCACCGGGTCCGGCGGTGCCGAGGGTGAGCGTGATCCGGGTCCCGGCCGCCGCCATCCGGGCCAGCAGCGGCGGGTCGGCGCGCACGCCGTCGGCGGTGACGAAGGTGCAGTGTTCGATGCCGTCGAAGCCGGCCGTGACCGCGGCGGCGATGCCGTCGGCGGCGTGGCAGTGCCCGGTGACCGGCAGCCCGTACCGGTGTGCCTCCCGCACGATCGCGGCCAACTCCACCGGCCCGAACTGCATCTCGTGCGGCAGCGAACCCGGGGTGAGCTGGCCACCGGTCACCACGACCTTCACCACGTCGACCCCGCGTTCGGCCCGCTGCCGCACCGCGGCGCGGATCGCGTCGACGCCGTCGACCTCGCCGCCGAGGAACCAGCAGTGCCCGCCGTACGACGTGATCGGTGGTCCGGCGACGAGCAGCCGGGGCCCCCGGTGCGGCGTCTCGGCGGTCTCGGCCCGGACCCGGAGCCCCAGGTAACCCCGGTCGCCGAGGTCACGCGCGGTGGTGACACCGGCGTCGAGCGTCGCCGTGGCGGCGGTCCGCATCCGGGTCAGCAGGGTGTCGTCGTCGGCGACGGCGAGACTGCCCATGGTGTCCGGTGTCGCGTCGAAGGCCAGGTGGACGTGGGCGTCGACGAGTCCGGGCAGCAGGGTCGTGTCGCCCAGGTCGACCAGCTCGGCGCCGGGTGGCGGCGGGCCGTCCAGGACCGCCTCGATCACGCCGCCGGAGAGGAGCACGGTGGGCCGCGCCATCGGCACCGGGCGGACCCCGTCGAACAGTCGCCGTGCCCGTAGCGCGAGCATGTGCCTCCTCCGCGTGCCGCCGGTCGTTGCCGGGGCAGCGTGTCAGCTCGCGCTAGAGGCTCGCCGGAGCCCGGCGCTCACCTGCCGGACGTGCGCCTGCAGACGGACCGAGGCGGCGGCCCGGGCCGCACCGGCCGCCTGCCGGACGTTCTCGCGCGCCTCCCGGTGGTGGCCGTGTCGCTGGGCCAGCACGGCCAGCCCGGTCAGCGCCTCGCATCGCGCCTGCGGGTGGCCGATGCGCTCGGCCTCGCGCAACGCGATCCGGTACTCCGGCTCCGCCAGATCCGTCCGGCCCTCGTCCTGGTGCAACGCGGCCAGCAGGTTGCGGGCGTTGACCAGCAGCGCCACATACCCGCCCTCCTCGGCGAAGGCCATCGCCCGGCCGACGTGCCGGTGTGCCCGGTCCCGGTGCCCGGTGGCCCGACCGACCCGGGCCAGGCCGTAGGAGGCGAGCGCCACGGAGTGAGCCGACCGGGCGAACCGCCCGAGCCGCAACGCCTCCCGCAGCCACCGGACCGCCTCCCGGTGCGCGCCCATGTCGCCGCAGACCGTGCCGAGCCGGGCCAGAATCTCCGGCTGGGCCGAGCAGGAACCGAGGCGGTCGCCGATGCGCGCCGCCGCCATCAGGTGTCGGCGGGCCAGCCGCAGGTCACCGCGCCCGTGGTGGGCCATCCCGAGGTGCAGCAGGCAGCGCGCCTGCGCCTGGCGCAGGCCGAGTCGCCGGCACAGCCGCAGGCCACGGTGGAGCAGTCGGATGGCCTCGTCGAACCGTTTCCGGGGGCGCTGGAGCCGGTGCATGGCCAGCGCGGTGACCGCGACGATCTCCAGTGGGGCCGGCCCGTGCCGGTGCAACCGGTCGCGGGCGTGCCGCAGGTGCGGCTCGGCGGCGGCCAGGTCGTGCAGGCCCTGCAACGCCAGGCCGAGGTTGAGTCGGGCGATCGCGGCGTGCACCGGCTCGCGGGCCGGGTCGGTCGCGTCGACCGCCGCCTCGGCGGCCAGCCGCCAGTCGGCGTGGTGCCGGTCGGCTCCGCACGGACCACGCAGCGCGTCGGTCAGCCGGACCGCCAGCGGCACCAGACCCGTGGACGCGGCGTGCACCGCGACCGCGACCAGGTTGCGCCGTTCCCGTGCCAGCCAACCACGGGCCGCCCGGCGCCCGCCGAACGTCGACGTCCGGTGGGTGGCGGGCACCCGCACCACGTCCGGGTGGCAGAGCCGCACCGCCTCGTCGGCCGTGCGCAGATACCACTCGCCCAACCGGCGCAGTGCCGCCCGACGGTACGCGGGTGCGTCCTCGGCGCGTCCCCGCTCGGCGGCGTAGCGCGCCATCAGGCTGTGCAGGCGTACCGCACCGTCGCGGGCCTGCTCGACGAGTTGGGCGCGGACCAGCTCGTCCAGCCCCTGCGCTGCGGTGGCGACCGGCAGACCGGCCAGCTCCGCGACGGTCTCGGCGCGGTGCGACACTCCCGGCACGAGCGCCAACAGCCGGAAGATCCGCCGGGTACGCGCCGGCAGCGCGGTGTACGCGAGATGGAACGCGGTCCGTACCGCCGCGCGCCGGCTGCCGGGCAGACTCAGCGCGTCGAGCGGATTGGCGCCGAGCAACTCGACGAACTCGCCGATGCCCTGGGTCGGATGGGTGGCGAGGTGGGCCCCGGCGATCCGTAGCGCCAACGGCAACCGGTCACAGTGGGCGACGAGCGCGTCCAACGCCGCGCGTTCCCGCTCGACCCGGTCCGGGCCGATCATGACGGTCAGCAGCGTCGTCGCCTCGGTGGGGGAGAGCACGTCGAGGGAGACGACCCGCACGCCGGGACACGAGGCGAGGGCCTCCGGTCGACCACGGTGCGTGACGAGAACCGCGCAGTCGGCGGCGAGCGGGAACAGACCGCGCAGCGCCGAGGCGTCGTGCAGGTCGTCGATGACGATGAGCACCCGACGGCCGGCGAGGCGGCGCTGCAACGCGCGAGCACCGGCGGCGGGGGTGGCCGGTGGACGGTCCTCCCCGGCGGCGGTCAGCAGCTCGGCGAGGAACTGCGGCCAGTCACGCCCGTCGCCGTCCGGCTCGCTCGCGTGCACGTACCACTGGCCGTCGGGGAACCGGTCCCGCAGGCGGTGTGCGGTGCGGACCGCCAGCGCCGACTTGCCGACGCCGGGTGCCCCGGTCAGGCAGACCACCGGTGGGCCGTCCGGCGTCGACCGCAGCGCCGCGTCCAGCTCCGCCAGGAGATCGGCCCGACCGGTGAAGTCGGCGACGTCCGGCGGCAGTTGGCACTGTGCCCGCCAACCGGTGCGGGCGGCCACCACGGGACGGTCGGCCCGACTCTGCGGGGTCCGGGGTCGCGCGGTGTCGCCGGTCTCGGCGAGCAGCCGACGGTACCGCTGCCGCAGCTCCAGGCCGGGCGTCGCGCCGAACTCCTCGCGCAGCCGGTCCCGGGCCCGGTGGTACGCGGCGAGCGCGGCAGCCCGGTCACCGCTGCCGGCGAGCGCCTCCATGAGCTGTGCCCACAGGCGTTCCCGCTGCGGGTGGGCGACGACGGCGGTGCGGAGTTCCCCGACGACCTCGGCGTGCCGGCCCAGGGCCAGTTCGAGTTCGAAGCGCCGTTCCGTCAGGTGCAGCAGGTCCGCCACCAGGCCGGTGACCACCTCCTGCCGGATGCGTACCGACGGCACCAGGGCGAGCGGTTCCCCGCGCCACTCGGCCAGCGCCTGCCGTACCCAGTGCACTTCGGCGTCCGGCCGTCCGGCCCGTCGTGCCTCCCGGGCCCGGGTCGCCGCCTCGCGGTAGCGGTGCAGGTCCAGTGATCCGGGCGGCACGACGATGCGGTACGCGCCGGGCCGGGTCTCGATCGGCGCGGGCACCTCGGGGCGGATCCCGGCGAACAGGGACCGCAGCCGGGAGAGGTGCACGTGGAGGGCGGCCCGGGGGTTCTCCGGCGGCCGGTCGTGCCACGCCGCGCCGACCAGTTCCGGCGCGCCGACCCAGGTGTTCGCCCGCAGCAGCAGCGCCGCGAGGAAGACGCGTTGCTTCGGGGCGGTGACCGGCACCGGGTGGCCGGAGAGCATCGCGACCAGGGGTCCCAGGACCCGGTACTCGTCGTCGGCGGTCTGCCCGGTTCCGGCTGTCGCGGTCACGCGGCCTCCTGGACGGTGGGCCTCTTATCGTCGCGCCTCGATGTTTCCGGACGGGAAATGCGTGCCGGTCACATCCGTCATGTGGGTTGCAGGGTGGCGAGCGCCGACCGTCGGGGCACATCCCGTGGACGCAGACCGCACGCCTGGGCCAACAGCGCGTACGAGCGCACCCGTGCCTGGTGGTCGTGGATCGTGGAGAGGACGACGAACTCGTCCACGCCCACCGCCTCGCTCATCGCGGCGAGCTGTCGCGCTACCTCGTCGGGGGAGTCGACCAGGTAGCGCGGCCACTCGGTGCGCTCGGTCAGCAGGTCCTCGCCGAGGCCGGGCAACTGGGCGAGTGCCACCTCGGCGGGCGGCACCGGCCGCAGGTCGCCACGGGACATCCGGTGGCGGAACAGGCGCTGGCTGGCGAAGACGTGCTCCGCCTCCGCGCGCGTCGGTGCACAGTAGACGCCGATGCCGACCATCACCCGAGGGGTGCCGCCGGTGCGCGGGTCGAAATGCCGACGGTAGGTCTGCACCGCCTCGGTGACCAGCTCCGGGCGGCCGAAGTGTGCGAACGAGTACGGCAGCCCTAGTCGACCGGCCAGGGCCGCGCTCGGTGGACTGGCGCCGAGCAGCCACACCTGGGGTGTGCCGTCCACCGACGGCATGATGCCGCCCTGGTCACCGGGGACGCCCAGGAAGGCCCGCACCGCGTCGACCTGCTCGCCGAAGGCGTCGTCGGAGGAGGTGTAGAGGTGCGGGTTGAGCAGCCGGGCGTCGCGGGAGCTGGCCCCGGCACCACGCCCGATGCCGAGGTCGACGCGGCCCGGCGCGAGAGCCTGGAGCACCCGGAAGGTCTCGGCGACCTTGAACGGGCTGTAGTACGGCAGCAGCACCCCGCCGCTGCCGATGCGTATCCCGCTCGTCTCGCCGCTGAGCCGGGCCACCATGACCTCGGGGGCGGGGCTCGCGAACGACGGCGTGGCGTGGTGCTCGGCGAGCCAGTAGCGGTGATAGCCGAGCGCGTCGGCCGCGCGGGCCAGGTCGAGAGTGTGGTGCAGGGCCTGGGTCGGGGTGGACCCCTCGGGGATCATCGACTGGTCGAGGATCGACAGCTGCACGGGTGCTCCCTGCGGGTCAGGCGTCGGCGGGCAGGCCGACGGGGCGGGTGAGCCGCGCGACGACGGAGGCCAGGCGCTCGTCGAAGGCGGCGGCGTCCAGGGCGGTGGCCAGCTCCGCCCGGCATGCCTGTGCGGCCAGGGCGTGCCGTTCCAGGCCGGGCTCGGTGATCTGGCAGTAGACCCCACGGCGGTCGTGTGCGCAGCTCACCCGGGCCGCGAGTTGCTTGGCGGTCAGGCGGGTGACCAGGCGGCTCATCGAGGACTGGTCGAGGGCGACCGCGTCGCTGAGGTCCTGGATGCGCATGCCCCGAGGGTTGCCCCGGGTCAGTTCGTCGAGCACGAGCAGCTCGGTGAGGGTCAGGTCGAAGTCGCGGGTGAGCCGCCGGTCCAGCGTCTGCCCGAGTCGGCCGGTGAGGACGGTCAGCTGCCGCCACAGGGCGAGCAGGTCGGGCTGTCCGTCGCGTCGCTCCGCCATCGCGCCCCCTTCGTCTGCTGACGCCCTACCCTACATGTCGCTGCTCATTCAATGTAACAGCATCTTTTATTCGCGTCAGATGACGAGTCCAGGCAGGGAAACACGCGCGGCAGGCGCTTGTGTGCGACAAAATGTGTGTGCACATGCATGTAGTATCCCTGCGTCAATCCCCGATCACCCGGCTCGGAGGTCCACATCATGTCCAGTGACACGCCGTCCCTGGCCGCAACCGACGGGGCCGCATCGCGGCGGGCACCCGACGACGCGCCAGATCCCACCGGCCCGGCCGTCGACGACCGCCTCGATCCGGCGTTCCTCAAGATGGCCGGCGTCCTGCTGCTGGCCCTGCTCATGGCGCTCCTCGACGAGACGATCGTCAACGTCGCGGTGCCCCGCCTGACCGCCGTCTTCGACGCGCCCCTGTCGACCATCCAGTGGGTCACCGCCGTCTACCTGCTCGCCGTCGCGATGGCCACCCCGGTCGCCGGATGGGGAGTGGACCGGTTCGGCGGCCGACGAGTGTGGATCTTCGCCGTCGTGCTGTTCACCCTCGGCTCCCTGCTGTCCGGCCTGGCCTGGTCCGCCGAGAGCCTGATCGCGTTCCGCGTGGTCCAGGGCCTCGGCGGAGGCATGATCTTCCCGGTCGTGCAGGCGCTGATCGCCCGGGCCGCCGGCCCTGCCCGGGTCACCAAGGCGATGGGCCTCATCTCGATCCCGCTCACCGTCGGCCCGGTGCTCGGCCCGATCCTGGGCGGCTTCTTCGTCGACGACATCAGCTGGCGGTGGATGTTCTTCATCAACCTGCCGGTCGGCGTGGTCGCGCTGGTGCTCGCGCTGCGTGTGCTGCCCGCCGACGGTCCCACCGGGGACGCCGCCGCACCGAAGCTGGACCTGCTCGGCCTGGCCCTGCTCTCGCCCGGTTTCGCCGCGCTGATCTACGGCCTCGTCACCGCCGCGCACCGTGGCGACTTCGGCGACGGGCGGGCGGTCACCGCGTTCGTGGTCGGCGCGGCCCTGCTCGTGGCGTACGTGCTGCACTCCCTGCGCACCGCCGCGCCGCTGATCGACGTACGGCTGTTCCAGCGGCGCGGGTTCACCATGTCGGTGGTCACCATGCTGCTCGTCGGCGCGGTCGCCAACGCGCTGCTGTTCCTCACGCCGCTCTACTACCAGCAGGCACGCGGGTTCGGGGCGTTGCATGCCGGCCTGCTGATGGTCCCCTCCGGCATCCTCGGCGCCGCTGGTGCCATCGCCGTCGGCAAGGCCGGGGCCCGCCTGACCGCGCGGGCCACCGCACCGATCGGCATGCTGCTCGCCGCCCTCGCCGCGCTGGTGCTCTCCGGCGTCGGCCCCGACACGTCGCAGACGCTAACCGCCGTCGCGTTCGGCGTCGGCGGGTTCGGCATCGGGTTCACGGTGCCGGGCGTGATGGCGTTCATGTACCTCGCCGTCGGTGCCGCCGATGCGCCCCGGGCCACCAGCGCGCTGTTCATCCTCAACCAGATCGGCGGGTCGCTGGGCATCGCCGTGGTGGCGGTGGCCCTCCAGGACCGCCTCGCCGCCGCCGGCACCTTCGCGCCCGACGCGTACGGCCGGACGTACTGGTTCGTGGTCGGGTTCGCGCTCGTGGCCGGTCTGGCCGCGGCGTTCGTGCCCGGGCCGCTGCGCGCGCCCCGACAACCCGCGTGACGCTGGGGGCGTCCTCGACCCGGCCGCGAGTGCCTGCGGCTAGAACCGGCGGTGGCGGCACCGCGCCGCCGGTCGACGGAAGGGGAGCCCCCGCATGCGCGTCATCCGTTACTCCGAGCACGGCGGTCCCGAGGTGCTGACCGTCGACAAGGTGCCGGTGCCGGAGCCCGGCGAGGGTCAGTTGCGCGTCCGGGTCGAGGCGGTGGGCGTCAACTTCATCGAGACCCAGCTACGCTCCGGCACCGCGCCGTTCCCGTCACCGGTGCCCAGCGCCCCGCGCGGGGACGTGGTGGGCCGGGTGGAGGCGGTCGGACCCGGCGAGCACCGCTTCGCGGTCGGTGACCGGCTGGCCGCCTGGGGTGTGGCCGACGCGTACGCCGACCAGGTCCTCGTCACCGACGGGCAGGCCGTCGCCGTACCCGACGACGTGTCGCCGCCGGTCGCCACCGCGCTCGCCTCGACCGCCCAGGTCGCCGCGAACGTGCTCAGCGTCGGCCGGCTCGCCCCCGGCGAGTCGGTGCTCGTGCACGCCGCCGCCGGGGCGATCGGACACCTGGTCACCCAGTTGGCGAAGCTGCGCGGCGCCGGGACCGTGATCGGCACGGTCGGCTCGCCGGAGAAGGCGGCGTTCGTCCGCGACCACGGTGCCGATGTCGTGGTCGACTACACCGCACCCGACTGGGCCGAGCAGGTGCGGGCGGCGACCGGCGGCACCGGGGTGGACGTGGTCCTGGACAGCGTCGAAGGACCGGTCTTCGCGCCCAGCCTCGCGCTGCTGAAACCGCTCGGCCGCCTGGTCTACTACGGATTCGCGGGCGCCGACGGCGACGTGGCGCGGGTCGCCCTGACCGACCTGCTGGGTCTCAAGAGCATCGTGGGCACCGCGTTCGACGCCTGGCTCGCCGCCGCGCCCGAGGAGGCGGAACGCAATCAGCGGGAACTGACCGAACTCGTCCGCGACGGTCGGCTGCGGGTGGCGGTGCACGCGGTCCTGCCCCTGGAGGAGGCGGCGCAGGCCCACCGGCTCATCGAGGACCGCCGCCAGCTCGGCCGCGTGGTGCTGGTCCCGTGACCGCCGTCGAACACCGGCCGCTGCTGGTGGTCGGTGCCGGCCCGGCCGGTCTGAGCACCGCGATCTTCGCGAGCCTGCACGGGGTACGCCCGCTGGTCGTGGAGCGCCGCGCCGGTACGTCGACCGGGGTCAAGGCCACCGGCCAGTATCCGCACACCATGGAGGCGTTGCGGGTGGCCGGTCTGGTGGACCGGATCCGTGACCTGAGCCGGCCGGACCGCACCGAGTTCTCCATGGTGCTCGCGCCCCGGCTGGGTGGGCCGGTCACCCGGACGCTGGTCAGCGGCCGGGAGCTGACCATGCGACACGTGTCGCCCGAGGACTGGGGGACGGCCAGCCAGTCCGGTGCGGAGGCGGCCCTCGCCGAGCGGGCGCGAGGGCTCGGTGCCGAGGTGCGCTTCGGCACCCGGCTGCTCGGGTTCGCGCAGGACGAGGACGGTGTCACCGCGTTCCTGGAGGAGACCGAGACCGGTACGCGCCATCGGGTGCGGGCGTCGTACCTGGTCGCGGCCGACGGGTGGCGCAGCCCGGTGCGGGAGTCGCTCGGCGTACCCCTGCGTGGCCGGGGCGTGGTGGGGCAGGTCCTGCGGGTGCTGTTCAAGGCCGACCTCAGCGAGCCGCTGGCGCACACGCCCGGTGCCGCCGACGGCTCCCGGTTCGCGGCCTTCCACGTCGACCGGGCGGTGCTGTTCAACACCGAGATCCCCGGCCTGTACGGCTACTTCCGCAACCTCACCCCGGAGCTGCCGGAGGGCTGGCACCGGTCCCGGGAGGCGATCGCCCGGCAGATCACCGTCGACCTGGGACTCGACCCGGACCTGCCGATGGACATCACCGAGTACGGCGAGACTTCCATCGCCTGCGCCGTCGCCGAACGGTTCCAGGTGGAACGGGTGCTGCTGGCCGGCGACGCCGCCCACGTGATGCCGCCGACCGGCGGGCTGGGCGGCAACACGGCGATCATGGACGGGTGGTACCTGGGCTGGCGGCTCGCCGCCGTGATCCAGGGCTGGGCGGGGCCCGACCTGTTGTCGACGTACCAGGCCGAGCGGGGGCCGTACGCCCGGCTGCTCGTCGAGCAGCAGTTCGCCAACCTGGTCGAACGGATCGCGCCGGAGCTGCGCGACGACGAGGTGCCCGCCCCGCTGCCACCGGCCGTGCTCACCTTCGGCTACCGGTACCCGGCCGGTGCGGTCCTGCTCGAACCCGGCGACGACGGCGCGCTCGTGGAGGACCCGACCACGGCCACCGGCCGGCCCGGATCACGGGGGCCCTTCCTGCCGCTCACCGGCCCGGACGGCGCCGACACCTCCACCACGGCGTTGTTCGGCACGGGTTTCGTGCTGCTGACCGGGTCGGCGGGAACCGCCTGGGCTGAACCGGCCACGCGGGTCGCCGAGCGGCTCGGCGTGCCCCTGGTCGTGCACACGATCGGCCCGACGGGGGAGTACGCCGACCGGGACGGCCGGTTCGGCGCCCGCTACGGCATCGAGCCCGACGGCGCCACACTGGTGCGGCCGGACCGGTTCGTGGCCTGGCGATCGGTCGGTCCGCTGCCCGATCCCGAGACGCGGCTGGAGCAGGTGCTACGGACCCTGTTGCGTCGATGAGACCGCGGTGGCGGCCGGAGGCTCCCCGGTCCCGTGGTGTCGGGAGGCGTCCGGGTCGCCGCCCCACGCCTGCGGCGCGAACGGTCGGGCACCGTGCAGCGCCACCAGCTCCGGCACGATCGTGTCGCCGACGGTCAGCACCGCGCACCGGGAGGTGCCCGGCAGCAGGTCGTGCACCTGCTCGGCGTCGCGGACGTCGTCGAGCACCAGCAGCACGCGCCGGTCGGCGAGCCGGGCCCGGTACGCGGTGACCAGTTCCCGGCGGCGCAGCGGCATCGCGTCGGCGGCCACACCGGAGCGGCGCAGCAGCTCGGCGAGCACCTCGACCGGGTCACGCGGGCGACCGGCGGGGTCGGTCAGCCGTACGTACCACTGCCCGTCCGGGAACGCCGCGCGCAGCCTGCGGGCCAGCGCCGCCACGTCTGCGGTGCGGTCCGGGCCGGGCGGACCGGCGAGACACACCAGGGGCAGCGCAGTGCCGGCGTCCCGGCCGGCCAGCGCGGCGGCGACGGCCGGCCAGCCGGGTCCGCGCGGCTGTCGGTCGGCGTCGACCGGCGGCAGGTCGGTGCGGGTGTGCCAGCCGTCCCCGGCGACCCGCCGGTACACCGCCTCCAGCTCCGGCCCGGGTGTCAGGCCCAGCCGGGTCCGCAGTGTCGCGCGGGCCCGCTCGTACGCGGCCAGGGCCGCCGCCCGGTCACCGGCGCGTTGCAGGGCGGTCACCAGCAGGCACCACAGCCGTTCGCACACCGGGTACGCGACGACCAGGTCCCGCAACTCGGTCACCAGCTCGCTGGCCGGACGGGTGGCCAGCTCCAGTTCGTAGCGCCGTTCGAGCAGCCGTAACCGCTCCTCGACCAGCACCGGGGTGACCTCCTCGGCGAGCGACGGCACCACCGCGAGGGACGCCACTGTGGCCGGTCGCGCCGGATCTGCGTGCCACTGCGCCAACGCGGCCCGGACGTGGGCGAGTTCCCCGGCCGGGTCGTCGCCACGTCGGGCCTGCTCCGCCCGGCGGGCGGAGGTGCGGAACCGGTGCAGGTCCACGGTCTCCGGTGGGGTACGCAACGCGTAGCCGCCGCCGAGGGAACGCACCCGGGGGCGGGGCGAGGTCGTCGGCGCACCGGGGCGGTCGCCGAGCACCGCGCGCAGCCGGGCCACGTGCACGTGCAGCGCGGCGGCGGGTCGGGCCGGTGGGCGGTCACCCCACAACCGGGGGTAGAGCTCGTCCAGCGACACCTCCTCGTTGACCCGCATCAGCAGGGTCACCAGGAGGGCCTGTTGCTTCGGGGCGCCGATGAGCAGCGGTCGCCCGTCGATCGTGACCTGCAGCGGCCCGAGAATGCGAAAGTCGGTCACCGAGTCCCCCGTCGAGCGGCGGAATGCACGCACAGTGTCAGGGCGACTACCGTCGCCCGCCTCGGACATCGTGCTCGGGTCGGGCGGCACCGGCAACGCGTATCCCAGTGACGCCCATCTCACCGGCGACCCTCCACCAGGACTCCAGCACCCGCCGGTACGAAGGGCGGGAACCCGTCGTACCGGTGGAGGTCGATGTGAAAGCACTGGTCACGTCCGTGGACGAGCCCGACGGGCTCCGCCTGGAGTCCGTACCCGAGCCGCGTCCGGCGCCCGGCGAGGCGCTCGTCGAGGTGCACGCCGTCGCGGTGAACCGCGCGGACCTCCTGCTCGCCGCCCGGCAACCGCCCGGCGCCCGGCTCGGGCTGGACGTCGCCGGCACGGTGGTCCGCGCCGCCGACGACGGCACCGGGCCACCGATCGGCACACCCGTCGCGGGCGTGGCGGCGTCGACCGGATGGGCGCAGCTCGCGGCCGTGCGGACCGACCGGCTCGCGGCCATACCGCCCGGGGTGGAACCGGCCGTCGCGGCGGCGGTGCCGGTGGCCGGTCTGACCGCCCTGTACGCGCTGCGGCGCGCCGGGTGGCTGCTGGGTCGCTCGGTGCTGGTCACCGGTGCCAGCGGTGGCGTCGGCGGCTTCGTGGCCGACCTGGCGGCGGCCGGCGGCGCCACCGTCCTCGGTTGGGTGGGCACCCCGGAACGCGGCCGGCACCTGACCGAGCGGGGCCACCGCGTGCACGCCGACTACGCGACACCGCCGCAGGAGCCGGTCGACGTCGTCGTGGACAGCGTCGGCGGGACGGTGTTCCGGGAGGCGTTCGTGCGGTTGCGCCGGGGCGGGGTGGCGGTGGTGTTCGGCAACACCGTGCGCGCCGAGCTGGTCCTGCCCCCGGACTGGGGTCACGCCCGCGCCGGGGTACGCCTGGAGCACCTGTTCCTGCTCGACGAGCTGGAACGGCACCGGGCCGACGAGGACCTGGCGACGCTGTTCGGGCTCGTGGTGGACGGGCGGCTGCGTCCGCACGTCGGGCTGCACGCGGACTGGACCGACGCCGCCACGGCGGTGCGGGCCCTGCTGGAGCGCCGGGTCACCGGCCGCGTCGTACTCACCCTGTGATCGACGATCGAGGAGGACAACGGAGATGACGACACCGAAGCGTCCCGGTGCGGCGCTGGTGACCGGCGGTACGAGCGGGATCGGGCTGGCCGTGGTGGAGACGCTGGCCGAGCAGGGCTTCCCCGTCTATTTCTGTGCCCGCGACGCGGCACAGGTGGCCACGGTCGTCGACAAGCTGCGCGGGCGTGGCCTGGAGGTCGACGGGGTCGCGGCCGACGTGCGGTCCCCGGACGACGTGGTCCGGCTGGTCGCCGCTGCGGTGCAGCGGTTCGGACCGGTGACGGTGCTGGTGAACAACGCCGGCCGGTCCGGTGGCGGGGTGACCGCCGAGCTGGACGACGCGCTCTGGGAGGACGTACTCGCCACCAATCTCACCTCGGTGTTCCGGGTGACCCGCGAGGTGCTGCGCGCCGGTGGCATGCGCGAGGCCGGTTGGGGCCGCATCGTCAACATCGCCTCGACCGCCGGCAAGCAGGGCGTCGCGCTCGCGGCGCCGTACACCGCCTCCAAGCACGGGGTGGTCGGCTTCACCAAGGCGGTCGGGTTCGAGCTGGCCGGCACCGGCGTCACGGTCAACGCGGTGTGCCCCGGGTACGTGGAGACGCCGATGGCGGTCCGGGTGCGCCAGGGGTACGCGGCACACTGGCAGACCACCGAGGACGCGGTGCGTCAACGGTTCGAGGCGAAGATCCCGCTGGGCCGGTACTCGACGCCCGAGGAGGTCGCCGGGCTGGTCGGCTACCTGGTGACCGACACGGCCGCCTCGCTGACCGGGCAGGCGCTCAACGTCTGCGGCGGTCTCGGGAACTACTGACACAGGCGACGGCCGCCGGAGCGCGCTCCGGCGGCCGTCGGACTCGGTGGATCAACCGGTGACGCGGTCGGCCTCGTACTGGAAGACCGGCTCGGTCAGGTGCGGTTCGCCCTTGATGATGCCGGTCAACCGGTCCAGCCGGGTCCGGAACTCCGGCTCGTGCAGCGCGGTGCGGAAGGACTCCTCGTCGGTCCACTCGGCGATGTTGTAGTACGTCGACGGATCCTTCTGTGACCGGCTCAGCACGTACCGGATCAGGCCCGGTCGGGTCTGCATGTACTCGGCCACGCTGGCGTAGTGGCGTTCGAGGTCCTCGGCGGCGCCGATCAGCGTGAGCTTGTTGACGAATACGACCATGACGCGGTGTTCCCTTCCGTGTCGTCGATGCGCGGGTAGTCGAGATAGCCCCGGCGACCGCCCTGATAGAAGGTCGTCGGGTCCGGCGGGTTGAACGGGCTGCCATCGGCCAGACGGCGGGGCAGGTCGGGGTTGGCGAGGAACTGCTTGCCGAAGGCGAGCGCGTCGAACCCGGCGGCCAGCGCGTCGGCCACCGCGGCCCGGGTGGCCTCCGGCCCGAGGTTGCCGGTGCCGGGGTTGAGCACCACCGCCCCGTCCCAGCGGGCCCGGACGACCCGGGTCAGCTCCGGGTCGGAGCCGTGCACGAGGTGCAGGTACGCCAGGTCGAGCGGGCGCAGCGCCTGGAGCAGGGCGGGGTACACCTCGTCGGCGTCCGGCTCGGTCATGTCGTTGAGTCCGAAGCCGGGCGACAGCCGTAGCCCGACCCGGTCCGCGCCGACCGCCGCGCCGACCGCCTCGACCAGCTCGACGGCGAAGCGCACCCGTCGGTGCGGTGCGCCGCCGTACTTGTCGGTGCGGCGGTTGGTGACCGCCGACAGGAACTGGTGGACCAGGTAGCCGTTGGCGCCGTGCAGCTCCACGCCGTCGAATCCGGCGGCGACGGCCGTCTCGGCGCACCGCACCACGTCCTCGATCGCGTCGGTGATGTCGGTCGGCGACATCTCTCGCGGCTCGGGGTGTTCCTTCGGCCCGTCGAACGTCCGGGCCAGTCCGGCCGCCGGCACCGGTGAGGGGGCCAGCGGCCGGTGACCGTACAGGGCCGGGTGACCGATTCGTCCGGCGTGCATGATCTGGAGCACGATACGGCCGCCGGCCTCGTGGACCGCCCGGGCCACCGCCGTCCACGCCTGGGTCTGCGCGGGGGTGTGCCACTGCACGCTGTACGCGTGGCCGACCGCCCGTGGTGCCGGGTTGGTCGCCTCGCTGACGATGAGCCCGGCGTCGGCCCGCTGGGCGTAGTAGTCGGCCACGTACGGCAGGGGAGTCCCGTCCCGGGTGGCGCGTCCGCGGCCCATCGGGGCCATCACGATCCGGCTGGGCAGCCGCAGGCGACCCAGTCGGACCGGATCGAAGAGCGTCGGCATCGGGGCAACCTCCTCGCTGGGTGGTGCCTGATGCTCGCCCGGGATTCTCAAGGGCCCGTGGAGCCTGGCTACAGGTCGGGCCCGACCTCCGGAGGGCGGGGGCCTGGTGAACAGCCGTACGTATCAGTTGTGTGAACTTGTGTGAACACTTGCGCCGCACTTCATCAGCCGTTCGGCCGGGTCAGGGTGACAATTTCGGGACTTCCGCCGTGAACAAGGGTTGGGGTCTTGTTCACCTCCACCTAATCCGATAGAACACGAGTGGGTCCGCTGCGCGGCCCGTCCGCCTCGTAGTTCTAGGAGGACTACTTCATGGCACGTACACCTGGTGTGGGCCCCTCCTCGCCCGCCATCTCCCGCCGCGGGGTGCTGCAACTGGGCGGCAGTTTCGCGCTCCTGCTCACCACTGGCGCCTGCGCCGCGAACAGCGGCTCGAACTCGGACGACGGAACGTCCGGCGGCCCGACCGCCAGCACGCTGCGGATCGCGGTCTCGAGCTACCTGTCGAGCTGGGATCAGGACTTCGTCGGCTTCGACCTGACCGCGCTGATGCTGTTCAAGAACGTCTTCCCTTACATGATCGACTACGGCGTCACCACCGCCGGTGACAGCCAGATCCTCGACACCCAGAACATCACCCCGACCTTCGCCGAGTCCTTCGAGCCGGACGCCGAGCAGAAGGTGTGGACGTTGAAGCTGCGCCGGGGCGTCACCTTCGCCAGCGGCAACGAGATGACCGCGGCCGACGTGAAGTGGTCCAAGGACCGCGCTTTCGCCGCCCAGGCGAACGTGGCCGGCGTCTACCGCACCATCGGTCTGACCGAAGCCGACCAGGTCAAGGTCGTCGACGACTACACCGTCGAGTTCCACCAGGCGTTCCCGAGCGCGCTGACCCGGCAGATCCAGGCGATCTCGCTGTACGTCTTCGACTCGGAGGAGGCCAAGAAGCACGCCACCGCCGACGACCCGTGGGCCAAGGAGTGGTTCGCCAAGAACGCCCCCACCGGCGGTTACTACAACGTCACCAAGGCCACCCAGGGGCAGGAGATCGAGCTGGCGGCGAACACCGGCTACCCGGGACCGGACGCGCCCAAGACGCCGACCATCCGGATCTCCGTGGTGCCCGCCGCCTCGAACCAGCGGCTGCAACTCCAGGCCGGTGACATCGACGTCGCCCTCGGCGTCAGCCAGCGCGACATCGAGGACCTGCGCAGCACCGACGGGGTCAAGGTGATCTCGGCGGCCAGCAACCGCCAGGTCGCGATCCAGATGTCGGTCACCTCGGCGCCGTTCGACAACGTCGACGTCCGCAAGGCGCTGGCCTACGCGGTGCCGTACGAGCAGATCATCAACAACGTGTACGGCGGCGACGCCCGTGCCGCCAAGAGCCCGGTGCCGCTGGACATGCCCGGGTACGACGAGAGCGGCTACCCGTTCACGCACGACGTGGACCGGGCCCGTGCCGCGCTGAACGCCGCCGGTCGCGCCTCGGTCGAGTCGGAGCTGGTCTTCGAGGCCGACAACGAGGAGCAGCAGCGCATCGCGGTGCAGGTGCAGAGCGAGGCGGCGAAGGCCGGCATCAACCTCAAGCTGACCCCGCTGGACCCGGCCACCCTCGGCGAGCGGCGGACCCGCAAGAACATCCCGCTCCAGCTCACCTCCGGCCAGCTCTGGGTCAACGACGTCGAGTACATGCTCGCGACGAGCTTCGTCAAGGGCGCGAACCTCAACTACTCGAACTACACCAACGCCGAGATCGAGCAGATCTACGAGCGGTCGCACACCACCGTCGACGAGGCGGACCGCACCGCGTTGTGGCAGCGGGTCCAGCAGATCCTCGCCGAGGACGTGCCGTGGGTGGTGATCTGCCAACCCAACTTCAACCTGCCGGTGCGTGAGTCGGTGGCCGGCTGGGTGCAGCCGATGGACGGCCTCGCCCGGCTGCGCTACCTGACCAGGTCGGCCTAGGCGCGGCCGGCTCCCTTCATGCGAATCCTTCGTTTCGTCGTCAGGCGGCTGCTCCAGCTCATCCCGGTGTTGCTCGGGGTGGTCGTCCTGACCTTCCTCATCGTCCGGGTGCTACCCGGCGACCCGGTCCGGAGCATCCTCGGCCAGAACGCCAGCGAGGCCGACGCCGAGGCGGCCCGCGCCCGGTTCGGGTTGGACCAGCCGTTGTGGCGGCAGTTCCTCGACTACCTCGGCGGGCTGGTCACCGGTGACTTCGGCACGTCCATCCAGAGCGGCGGTTCGGTCGGCGCGGAGATGGCGCTGCGGATCGGACCCACCCTGGAACTGGTGGTCATCGCGGTCTCCATCGCGCTGGTGGTGGCCACCGTGCTGGGCGTCTGGTCGGCCCGGCGGGCCAACAGCGTCGGCGACCACGGCGTCCGGCTGTTCGCCCTGGTCGGCAACTCCATCCCGGAGTTCTGGCTGGGCCTGGTGCTCGTGCTGGTCGGCTACAGCATGCTGGGCTGGTTCCCCGCGCCCAGCGGACGGGTCGACCCGGAGACGAACCTGACCCCGTTGACCGGCGCCGGCCTCGTCGACGCCGCGCTGACCGGGAACGGACCGGCGCTGGCCAGCGCCGCCGCCTACCTGGCACTGCCGGTGCTCACCCTGGTCGTCGGCGTGATGGCACCGCTGCTGCGCAGCGTTCGGGCGTCGGCCCTGGAGGTGCTCAACTCCGAGGCGTACACCGCGGCGGCGGCGCACGGGCTGCCGCAACGGACCCTGCTCTACGGCTATTTGCTGCGCTCCACGCTGCTGCGGCTGCCGGCCCTGGCCGCGTTGGTCTTCGGCACCGCCATCGGCTCGACCGTCCTGGTCGAGTACGTCTTCTCCTGGCAGGGCTTCGGCCAGTGGGCGCTGCGCGGCCTGCTGTACCGGGACTACCCGGTGGTGCAGGCGTCCGTTGTGGTGATCGCGCTCTGCTACGTGCTGGTGTTCCTCATCGCCGACGTGGTCCACGCGATCCTCGACCCGAGAGTGAGGATCTGATGGCAGACCTGCGCGGTGTCGGCCCCGGGGACGCCGGCGCCGACGCGGTGATCGTCACCGGCAGTCGGGACGACCGCTTCTCCCGCATCCTGATCATCACCGGCGCGACCATCCTGGCCGTGGTCGCACTGGCCGCCCTGGCCGCGCCGCTGCTCTCCTCGTGGGGCGCGACCGAGGTCGACCCGAACGCCACCCTGGCCGCCCCGGGCGGCGCGCACCTGCTCGGCACCGACACCAACGGCATGGACATCTGGAGTCGGGTGCTGCACGCGGCCCGGCTGGACCTGGGCATCGCGGTCGCCGCGGTGGCCTTGGCCGTGGTGGTCGGCACGCTGCTCGGCCTGGTGGCCGGCTACCGGGGCGGCTGGATCGACGACGTCCTCATGCGGGTCGTCGACATCTTCCAGGCGTTCCCCACCTTCATCCTGGCCCTGGCGGTGGCGGCTCTGCTCGGCAACGGCACGGTCAACCTCATCATCACCATCGCGGCGGTGAACGCCCCCGCGTACGCCCGACTGGTCCGCGCCGAGGTACGCACCCAGCGGGAGCTGCCGTTCGTCGACGCCGCGGTGACCTCCGGCGCCTCGACGACCGGCATCCTCTGGCGGCACCTGCTGCCCAACAGCCTCACCCCGGTCCGGACGATCGCGCCGCTGAACTGCGGCTGGGCGATGCTCACCCTGGCCGGCCTCTCCTTCCTCGGGCTGGGCGTCAGCATCCCGGAGGCCGAGTGGGGCGCCATGATCAGCCTCGGCGCACCGGACGTGGTCGGCGGCCGGTGGTGGACCAGCGTGCCGCCCGGCCTGGCCCTGTTCGTCTCCGTGCTGGGGTTCAGCCTGCTCGGCGAGGGCCTGCAGGAACGCGCGAACGCGAAGCGGCGGTAACCATGCTCTCCATCGAGAACCTCTCCGTGGTCATCCACCGTGCCGGCCGGCAGGTGGCCGCTCTCAGCGACGTCAGCCTCACCGTCTGGCCCGGCGAGGTGGTCGGCCTGGTCGGCGAGAGCGGCGGCGGCAAGAGCATGGTGGCCCGCGCGGTGGTCGGCCTGCTGCCGTCCGGCGCGCACGCCAGCGGGCGGGTCCGCTTCGACGACGCGGACGTGCTGCGGATGGACGAGACGGCCCTCGCCGCCCACCGGGGACGCGGCGCGGCGATCTGCTTCCAGAACCCGCGTGGGGCGCTGAGCCCCACCCGTACCGTGGGACGCCAGCTCACCGACCGGCTCGTCACCCACCAGGACATGTCGGCCGAACGGGCCCGCGAGGCCGCGCGGGAGCTGTTCGAGGCGGTCGGCATCCGCAACCCGCAACGCCGCCTGGAGGCGTACCCGCACGAGCTGTCCGGCGGCATGGCCCAGCGGGTGATGATCTCGCTGGCCACCGGCTGCGCCCCCGGTCTGCTGATCGCCGACGAGCCGACCACCGGCCTGGACGTGACGCTCACCCGGGAGATCCTGCGCCAGTTCCGGCACGCCGCCGAGGTGGACGGTCGCAGTGTCCTGCTGATCTCGCACGACCTCGCGTCGATCGCCGAGGTCTGCGACCGGGTGGTGGTGCTCTACGCCGGCACCGTGGTCGAGAGCGGGCCGGCCGACCAGGTCTTCCGGGAACCGGCGCACCCCTACACGCGGGCGCTGCTGCGGTCGGTGCCCGACGTCGGCGGTCGACCGGTGGTGGCCACTCCCGGCGCCATGCCGCTGCTGCGCGAGGCGCCGCACCAGTGCCCGTTCGCGGCCCGCTGCCCGCACGCCGACGACACCTGCACCAGCAGCCGGCCGCCCACCACCCCGATGGACGCGCCCGCCGACGAGATGGACGCGCCCGACGACGACTGGACGCTGGCCTGCTACCACCCGCAGACCGGCCCGATCGCCACCGACGAGGCGGCACCCACGCCCACCGTCGCACCCGCCGCGACGGAGTCCGGGTCCGCCGTGCTGGAGATCGAGGACGCGCACGTGGTCTACCGCAGCCGATTCGGTTCCGGCGGACACCACGCGCTGCGCGGCGTGAGCCTGCGCCTGGGACCCGGCGAGACGCTCGGGGTGGTCGGCGAGAGCGGCTGCGGCAAGAGCACCCTCGCCAAACTCATCATGGGACTGGTCGCACCCAGCTCCGGCACCGTCGCCGTCGCGGGGCAGCACCTGGTGCGGCAGCCGGGCCGGCCCGCACCCCGGGGCCGGGAACTACGCCGCCTGCGGACCCGCGCCCAACTCGTCTTCCAGGACCCGATCGGGTCGCTGAGCCCGAGGCGTACCGTCGGCGACTCCATCGCCGAGCCGCTGCGCGCCGCCGGACTGCCCGCCGCCCAGCGGGAGGCCCGGGTGGCGGCGGTGCTGGACCGGATGGAACTCGACCGGTCCATCCTGCGGCGCTACCCGCACGAGCTCTCCGGCGGCCAGGCCCAGCGCATCGGCATCGCCCGCGCATTGGTCGGCGAGCCCGACCTGATCGTCTTCGACGAGCCCACCTCGGCCCTCGACGTCACCGTGCAGGCCCAGATCCTCGACGTGATCGCCGACGTCACCGCCGACACCGACCGGGCCTCGGTCTTCATCTCGCACGACCTGGCCACCGTCCGTGGCTTCGCCGACCGGGTGGCGGTGCTCTACCTCGGTCGCGTGGTGGAGGAGGGGCCCGTCGACGTCGTGTTCGACACCCCCCGCCACCCCTACACCCGGGCACTGCTGGCAAGTGCGCCCCGCCTCGGCGCGCCGCCCGCGTCCGTCGCGGGGGTGGAGCTGGTCAAGGACCTGGAGGAGACCGACGCGGCCACCGGCTGCGCGCTCGCCGCCCGGTGCCCCTTCGTCACCGACACCTGTCGCTCCGAGCCGCAGGAACTTCAGTCGTACGGCGCGAGCCGGGCCGCCTGCTGGCGCGTCCCGGAACTTCCCGCCCTGATCGGAAAGCAGGCCGACACGCCATGACCCGTCGCCCCATCCGGCTGGCCGTCGACATCGGCGGCACGTTCGTCGACGCGATGGAACTGGACACCCGCACCAACCGGGTGCGTTTCCGCAAGGCGTCCACCACCCCGGCCCGTCCCGCCGACGGGGTGCTCGCCGCCATCGAGGCGCTCGGCACCGACCTGTCCGAGGTGGAGCTGTTCACGCACGGCACCACGCTGGGACTGAACGCGGTGCTGGAGCGTCGCGGCGGCCGGACCGGGATCATCACCAACGAGGGCTTCCGCGACATCTTCCTGATCGGCCGGGGCAACGTGCCCTCCGACCACATGTACGACTTCCAGTACCAGCGCCCGCCGAGCCTGGTGCAGCGCCGCTTCACCGCCGGGGTACGCGGTCGACTCGACCACCGGGGCCGGGTGGTGGAGGAACTGGACCCGGACAGCGTCCGCGCCGCCGCCCGCACGCTGGTGGTGGACCACCAGGTGACCTCGATCGCGATCTGCTTCCTGCACTCGTTCCTGGACCCCACCCACGAACGCGAGGCGGCCCGGCTGATCCGCGAGGAGTTCCCCGACGTCAGCCTCTCGCTCTCCACCGACATCGTGCGCGAGTACCGCGAGTACGAGCGGACCAGCACCACCGTGTTGGAGGCGTACATCCGGCCGATCTTCGAGCGGTACGTCGACGAGTTGGAGTCCGGCCTCGCCGAGCGCGGCTTCGCCGGACAGTTCCTCATCATGCGCTCCGGCGGTGGCTCGATGACCAGCGCGGTGGCGAAGACGTCCCCGACGCACACCGTGCTGTCCGGCCCGGCCGGCGGCATCGTCGGCGCCGCGTACCTCGCCTCGGAGCTGGGCCGGGAGCGGCTGCTGACGTTCGACATCGGCGGCACCTCGCTGGACGCCTGCGTGATCGAGAACGGCACCGCCGTCGCCGCGTACGAGGCGCAGTTGGAGCACTTCCCGCTGCTGATCCCGACGTACGACATCCGGACCATCGGTGCCGGTGGCGGCTCGATCGCCTGGCTGGACCGGGGGCTGCTCAAGGTGGGCCCGCAGAGCGCCGGAGCCGACCCGGGGCCGGTCTGCTACGGCCGGGGCGGCACCCGCCCGACCGTCACCGACGCGGCGGTGGTGCTCGGCTACATGGACCCGGACCGGTTCCTCGCCGGCACCATGGGCCTGCACGACACGGCGGCGCGGGCGGCGATCGACGAGCAACTGGCGCAGCCGCTCGGGCTGGACGCCACGGCCGCCGCCGCGGGCGTCTTCGACGTGCTGCTGGCCCGCACGGTCGGCGCGGTCCGCCAGATCACCGTGGAACGGGGACACGACCCCCGGCACTTCTCGCTGCTGGCCTTCGGCGGTGCCGGGCCGCTGCTGGCCCCGCTGCTGGCGCGCGAGATGGGCATCGGCGAGGTCGTCGTGCCGTTCGCGCCGTCCGGCTTCTCCGCCTGGGGCATGTTGTCGGCGGACATCGTGAACGACTTCAGCCGTACCGTGATGGCCGGCCTCGACGAGGTGGGGCTGGACGAGCTGGAGGAGCTGTTCAAGGCCGTCGAGGCGGAGGCGGTCGCCTCGCTGGTGGACCAGGGCGTGCCGGCCGACCAGGCCGTGCTGGAGCGCCAGTTCGAGGTGCGCTACCTGGGTCAGGAGCACAGCCTGATGGTGACCGTCGGGTCGACGCTTGACCGTGACGCGGTGCGCGGTGCCTTCGACGAGGTGCACCGGGCCCGCTACGGCCACACCATGGACAATCCGCTGCAACTGCTCAACCTGCGGGTCCGGGGCATCGGCCGGACCACCCGCCCGGAGCTGGGCACCCACCCGCGCGGCGACGGCGACCCGTCCCGGGCGCTGCTCACCCACCGCGACGCGTACGACTTCGGCTCGCGCGCCGTGGTCCCGTTCGCCGTCTACGACCGGGCCGCGCTGGAACCGGGCGACACGTTCAGCGGTCCGGCCCTGGTCGACGAGGGCACCTCCACCACGGTCGTGCCGAGTGGCCAGCGCGTCACCGTCGACGAGCACCGTTACCTGCTGGTCACCCTGGAGGAGTCGGCATGACCACACTGGACGGCGCCCAGGTCGAGGTCGTCCGCAGCTATCTGCTGTCGGCGGCCGAGGAGATGCGGGCCACCCTGATCCGGACCTCGTTCAACCCGGTCATCTACGAGGTGCACGACTTCGGCCTGTCGATCTACGACGCCGACCTGCGCCTGGTCGCCGAGGCCACCGGGCTGACCTTCTTCCTCGGCGCGAACGACTTCTCGCTGGCCAAGGGCGTGGAGTACGTGGGTCGGGAGAACCTGCACCGGGGCGACGTGGTGCTGTTGAACTACCCGTACTGGAACGCCGCGCACGCGTACGACGCGACGCTGTTCGCGCCGGTGTTCCGGCCCGACCCGGCGGACGCCGACGCCGACGGTGACCTGGTGGGCTTCCTCTGTGTCCGGGCGCACTGGATGGACCTGGGGGCGAAGGATCCGGGGTACGTGTTGGACTCGACGGACATGCACCAGGAGGGGTTGATCTTTCCGGGGACGAAGGTGGTGTCCCGGGGTGTGCCGGTGCGGGAGATCCACGAGTTGATCCGGTTCAACTCGCGGATGCCGGACGCGGTGCTGGGTGATCTGCACGCGCAGATCGCCGCGCTGCGCACCGGTGAGCGCCGACTGCTGGAGATCATCGAGAAGTTCGGCCGGGACACCGTCTCCGCCGCCGTCGACCACATCATCGCCGACGGTGAGGCCCGCACCCGGGCCGCGCTGGCCACCCTCCCGCAGGGCACCTGGACGGCCGAGGACTGGGTCGACGACGACGGCATCACCGACGACCCGGTCAAGATGCGGGTCACGGTCACCGTCAGCGATGAGCGTTTCGTGGTGGACTTCGCCGGCTCGGCACCGGCCACCCGGGGGCCGATCAACATGCCGTTCGGCGCCACCGAGGCGATCTGCAAGGTCGTCCTCAAGTCGCTGACCTCGCCGGACGAACCGTCGAACGCCGGGACCGTCGCCCCGCTGGAGGTACGCGCCGAGCCGGGCACGCTGTTCCACGCCGTCTATCCGCAGCCGACCTTCACGCTCTGGACCGGCATCGTCGCCGTCGAGTTGATCCTCAAGGCGTTGGCGCAGGGGATGCCGGAGCGGTTGCCGGCGTCCAGTGGTGGTGACGTGCCGGGGTTCATGATGGTCGGCGCGAACCCGGAGACGGGTCAGATCTTCGCGGTGAGCAACAACGACCTGGTCGGCTGGGGCGGCACCCCCGAGCACGACGGCATGGAGGCCGCCACCCACGTCTCCGGTAGCACCGGGCGGGGCACCCCGATCGAGGTGATGGAGGCCCGCACCGGGATGTTCTTCGAGCGGGTGGAGATTCGGACGGATTCGGGTGGTGCGGGGCGGTTCCGGGGTGGGTGTGGGTTGCGGCGGGATATTCGTTTCGTGTCGTCGGGGGAGTTTCTTTCGGTGATCAAGAAGACGCGGAGTGCGCCGTGGGCGTTGGCGGGTGGGTTGTCGCCGGAGCCGAATCAGGTGGTGGTGTTTCCGGGTACGGATCGTGAGGCGCGGGTGAGTACGCGTCGGACTGCGGTGGTGGCGGGTGATCGGGTGTCGTTGTTGACCGCTGGTGGTGGTGGTCATGGTGATCCGGGTTTGCGGGATCCGGAGGCGGTACGCCGTGACGTGGCGGAGGGATACGTCTCCGCCGAGGTCGCCCGCGAGGTCTACGGGGTGGACGTCGATGGGTGAGCCCCCGGTCGACGGCGCGACGGTCGAGGTGATCGGCAGCTACCTCACCTCCGCCGCCGAGGAGATGCGGGTGACGCTGGTGCGTACCGCCTTCAACCCGGTCATCTACGAGGTGCACGACTTCGGCATCTCCGTCTACGACCGCCACCTGCGGCTGGTCGCGGAGTCGACCGGGCTGTCCCGGTTCCTCGGCGCGAACGACTACTCGCTGGCCAGGGGCGTGGAGTACGTGGGTCGGGAGAACCTGCACCCCGGCGACGTGGTGCTGCTCAACTACCCGTACTGGAACGCCGCGCACAGCTACGACGCCACCCTGTTCGCCCCGGTCTTCCTGCCCGACCCGGCGGACGCCGACGGGGAGGAGCTGATCGGTTTCCTCTGCATCCGCGCGCACTGGATGGACCTCGGGGCGAAGGATCCCGGGTACGTGCTGGACTCGACGGACATGCACCAGGAGGGGTTGATCTTCCCGGGGACGAAGGTGGTGTCCCGGGGAGAGCCGGTGCGCGAGATCCACGAGTTGATCCGGTTCAACTCGCGGATGCCGGACGCGGTGCTGGGTGACCTGCACGCGCAGATCGCCGCGCTGCGTACCGGCGAGCGCCGACTCACCGAGGTGTACCGCCGGCACGGCACGGCCACCGTGGACGCCGTGGTCGAGCGGCTCATCGCCACGGCCGCCGAATCCGCCGCCGAGGCGGTCGCCGCCCTGCCGCAGGGCACCTGGACGGCCGAGGACTGGCTCGACGACGACGGCGTCACCGACCAGCCGATCCTGATGCGGGCCACGGTGACCGTCGCCGACGGCACGTTCACGGTGGACTTCGCCGGTTCCTCACCGGCGGTCCCGGGCCCGGTCAACCTGCCGCTGGGCGCCACCATCGCCACCTGCCGGGTCGCCTTCAAGGCGATCACCACCCCCACCGAGCAGAGCAACGCCGGGCACTTCGCCCCGCTGCGGGTACGCGCCGAGCCCGGCACGCTGTTCCACGCGGTCTACCCGGCGGCGACCTTCACCCAGTGGACCGGGACGGTCGCCCTGGAGTTGATCTACAAGGCGTTGGCGCAGGGGATGCCGGAGCGGCTACCCGCGTCCAGTGGTGGTGACGTGCCCGGGTTCATGATGGTCGGCGCGAACCCGGAGACGGGTCAGATCTTCGCGGTCAGCAACAACGACCCGGTGGGCTGGGGCGGCACCGTCGACCACGACGGCATCGGCCCGGCGAACCACCTGTGCCAGACCCAGGCCCGCAACACCCCCGTCGAAGTCCTGGAAGCCAAGACCGGGATGTTTTTCGAGCGGGTGGAGATTCGGACGGATTCGGGTGGTGCGGGGCGGTTCCGGGGTGGGTGTGGGTTGCGGCGGGATATTCGTTTCGTGTCGTCGGGGGAGTTTCTTTCGGTGATCAAGAAGACGCGGAGTGCGCCGTGGGCGTTGGCGGGTGGGTTGTCGCCGGAGCCGAATCAGGTGGTGGTGTTTCCGGGTACGGATCGTGAGGCGCGGGTGAGTACGCGTCGGACTGCGGTGGTGGCGGGTGATCGGGTGTCGTTGTTGACCGCTGGTGGTGGTGGTCATGGTGATCCGGGTTTGCGGGATCCGGAGGCGGTACGCCGTGACGTGGCGGAGGGATACGTCTCCGCCGAGGCCGCCCGTGAGACCTATGGAGTGATCGCATGAGCACCGTCGAGCCGAACCTGTTGCTGGCCCACTGCACCGTGCTGGACGCGCGCGTGGTGGACGGCGTGAACCCGATCCCGGACGCCGCCGTCTGGGTACGCGGCGACCGGATCGCCGCCGTCGGCCCGTACGCCGAGGTGGCGAAGGAGGCGCGGGACGCCGGTGCGGTCCGCGAGGTGGACCTGGACGGGGCGTACCTGACGCCCGGTCTGGCCAACATGCACACCCACTTCTCGCTGTCGCTGCCCGGCGCCGGCGGCGACGACGTGAAGACGATGGGGCCGCACGACCTGGCCTACTACATGGCCGACGGGGCCCGGCGCACGCTGCACTGCGGCGTGACCACGGTGCGCTGCGTCGCCGAGAAGGACCACGCCGACTTCGCGTTGCGCCGCGCCATCGCCGCCGGTCGGGCCCAGGGCCCCCGCATCCACACCGCCGGGCGGGCGCTGGTCTGCACCGGCGGGCACGGCCACGAGAGCAGCGACACCCTGGAGTGCGACGGACCGGTCGGGTTCCGCCACGGCGTGCGCAGCCAGATCAAGGCCGGCGCGGACCTGATCAAGGTGATGATCTCCGGCGGCATCGCCGGGGAACACGAGCGCATCAACACCCCGCAGTTGTTCACCGACGAGCTGGCCGCGGTGCTGGAGACGGCACACGCCTGGGGCCGCAAGGTGACCGCGCACGCCGGACCGGCCGAGGTGATCGGCGCGGCGGTGGAGCTGGGACTGGACTGTGTGGAGCACGGCTACCAGCTCACCCCGCAGGTCGTGGCGCGGATGGCGGAGCAGGGCACCGCGTTGGTGCCGACGCTGCTGGTGACCCGGTGCAAGGAGTTCTTCGACGAGCTCGGCGTACCGGAGTGGATGCAGTGCCGCTCGCTCGGAGCTGGCCCCCGGCACCTGGAGAGCTTCGCGATGGCCGTCGACGCCGGGGTGGAGGTGCTGCTCGGCAGCGACATGCCGCCGTTCTGGCACTTCGAGGGCACCAATGCCACGGTCCGGGAGCTGGAGTACATGGCCGAGCGGATCGGCCCGGCGCGGGCGTTGCACGCCGGCACCCGGGGCCCGGTGCGCTGGCTGGGGGTCGAGGAGGACCGGGGCACGGTCGAGGTCGGCAAGCTGGCCGACCTGATCGCGATGGACGAGGACCCGCTCGCCGCCACCTCGGCGTTCCGGGGTGTGCGCTGGGTGATGAAGGGCGGGCGGATCGCCCGGGACGACCGGACGGAGACGGCATGACGATCGTGGCAACCGACGCGGCACACATCGCCGCGCTCATCGACGACCTGTACGCGGCCTTCCTCGCCGGGGACCGCGACCGCTTCGACGGGCACCTGCACGCCGACGTGACCACCTGGGAGACCCACCTGCCCGGGCCGTTGCGGACCCGGGCGGAGCTGGACGCCTACCGCGACCAGCGCGACGCCGCCGGTGAGCGCCCGCAGTTGGCCGTGCTCGCGGCGCAGGACAAGCGCATCGACGTGTGGGGCGACGTGGGCCTGGCCCGCTATCTGCTGATCGCGCGGGCCGGTGCCGAGGACCCGCCGTCGTCCGCCCGCGTCACCGACGTGCTGCGCCGCGTCGACGGCCGGTGGCAGATCGTGCACCACCACGCCGAGTCGCTCCGCGAGCCGGTGGCGGCGCGATGATCCGGCGGCTGGTCGCCCACGACACGGGTGAGCCCGGTCGGGTGCTGTCGGTGGCCGAGCGGCCCGACGACCCCGCGCCCGGTCCCGGCGAGGTCCAGCTCGCGGTCCGCACCGTGGGGCTGAACTACCTCGACGTCTCGCTCTGCCGGGGCGAGTACCCGGTGCGGCCGGAGCCGCCGATGACCCCGGGTGTCGAGGCGGCCGGTCGCGTGGTGGCGGCCGGTGCCGGTGCCGAGCACCTGCTGGGCCAGGAGGTCATCGCCTGCCCGGCGCTGCCGCGCGGTGCCCTCGGTGACACCGTGACGGTGGATGCGACCGTGGTGGTGCCCCGTCCGTCCACGGTGGACCCGACGGTCGCGGCGGCCCTGCCGGTCACCTACCAGACCGCCTGGTTCGCGCTGGAACGCGCCGGGGTCACCGCCGGGCGGACGGTGCTGGTGCACGCCGGTGCCGGTGGGGTCGGCATCGCCGTCACCCAACTCGCCGTCGCGCGGGGCGCGCGGGTCGTGGCGACCGCCGGTGGCCCGGCGAAGACCGAGGTGTGCCGGGCCCAGGGGGCCTCCGTGGCGATCGACTACACCGGCGAGGACTTCGTGGCGGCGGTCCGGGAGGCCACCGACGGGCAGGGCGTGGACGTGGTCGTCGACCCGGTCGGCGGTGACCTGCTCGCCCGGTCGCTGGACTGCCTGGCCTTCGAGGGCCGGCTGGTCAGCGTGGGTGCGGCCGGTGGCCCACCACCGCCGGTCGACCCGGCCCGGCTCATCGCGGCGAACGCCGACCTGATCGGACTCTCCTGGGGCTCGCAGTACCCGTGGCGTCGCCCGGAGGCGGTCGCCGCCGCCTACCGGGCGCTGTTTGACCTCTGTGACTCCGGCGCGGTCCGGCCCCCGGTCAGCCGGGTGGTGTCGCTGGCACAGACCCCGGCGGCCCTGGACGACCTGGCCGCCCGACGGACCACCGGCAAGATCATCGTACGACTCGACGAGGAGGAGCGAGGATGACCGACAGCCCGGACGGCGACATGGAGATCTACGACCTGAAGGTGACCGTGGACCGCATCGAGGGACGCTCGGTCTGCGGCATGGACGTCGGCGACTCCTTTGACCTGGTCAACAGCGCCCACCTGCGGCTGCCCGAGGGCAAGCACTTCTGCGTCTACGCCCTCGCCGCCGTGCTGCCCTTCCTCGCCGCGAAACAGCGGGACCTGGCCGCCGGGGACTGGCTCGACCAGGACTCGCACTTCGCCTGCCCGGACCCGGAGGAGCGGCTGATCATGAAGGTGGAACGCACCTGCCGACGCCGGATGAACTCGGCGGACCTCACCTGATGACGGTCGAGATCGGACTCGGTCTGCAGAGCGACAAGCCGGCCGGCGCGTACGCCCGGCTGGCCCGTGCTGCCGAGTCGCACGGATTCGACGTGCTGACCGTCTTCGGTGACCTGATGTACCAGCCGCCGATCTTCCCGCTGCTGGAGATGGCCCAGGCCACCAGCCGGGTACGCCTCGGCCCGGCCTGCCTGAACCCGTACAGCCTGGCGCCGTACGAGATCGCCGGCCAGCTCGCCGCGCTCGACCTGGCCTCGGCCGGACGGGCCTACCTGGGGTTGGCGCGCGGCACCTGGCTCGGCGCGGTCGGTCTGCCCCAGCCGAAGCCGCTGGCCACCATCGAGGAGGCGGCGGCGGTCGTCTACCGCCTGCTGCGCGGTGACCGGGACGGTTACCAAGGGCAGGTCTTCACGCTGGCCCCGGAGACCGCGCTGCGCTACGCCGTGCAGCGCCCCGATCCGCCGCTGCTGATCGGCGCGTGGGGACCGAAGGGCGCGGCCCTGGCCGGTCGGATCGCCGACGAGATCAAGGTGGGCGGCAGCGCGAACCCCGACATGGTGCCGGTGGTCCGGGACCGCCTCCGGGTCGGTGCCCGCGCCGCCGGACGTGACGTGGACGAGGTCGGCATCGTCCTCGGTGCGGTGACGGTGGTGGACACCGACGGCGAGGCGGCGCGGGCCAAGGCCCGTACCGAGGTCGCCATGTACCTCGCGGTGGTCGCCGACCTGGACCCGACGGTCACCCTGCCGAACGGCCTGGTGGCGCGCGTCGGGGAACTGGTCGACGCGGGCGAGCACGACGCCGCCGGGCGGCTGATCCCGGACGAGGTGCTCGACCGCTTCGCCTTCTCCGGCACCCCGGAGCAGGTCGCCGCCCAGGCGCAGCAGCTCATCGACGCCGGGGTCCGGCGGGTGGAGTTCGGCACCCCGCACGGGCTGACCGACGACCGGGGCGTCGACCTGCTCGGCACCGCCGTCCTACCCCTGCTGCGTCGCTGAGGAGAGCCGCATGGACGTCACCGTGCTGGTCGGCCCGGAACTCACCGCCGATCTCGCCCTGCTGGAGTCGCTCACCACGGCCACCGCCGCCGAACTCGGCGGCACCGGTCGCCTGGTGGCCGCCGACTCCGCCGCCGCGCTGGAATCGGCGCTGGCGGGCACCGCCGCTCCGGTGGTGGTGCTGCCCGGCCCGACCGCGTCCGCCCGGGCACTGATGACCGGGTCAGCACCGCACGTCGTCTGGTACGACCTCACCGTGTCCACCGCTGTCGCCGGTGCCCGTCACCTCTCCGGCCGGGGCGTGTGGGGGTTGGCCTGGGCGATCCGCCACGCGGTGCACCAGCACCGGTCTCCGGCGGTGCGCGTCGCCTACGGCGCGCACGCCGACCAGTGGGGTGAGCTGCGACTGCCCACGGCGGACACGGCCCGCCCGGTGCCGGTCGCGGTGCTGCTGCACGGCGGCTTCTGGCGGTCGTACTGGGGAGCCGACCTGATGGACGCGCTCGCCGTGGACCTGGCCGAGCGCGGCTACGCGGCGTGGAACGTGGAGTACCGGCGGCCGGACCTGCACGGCTGGGACGCCACCACCGCCGACGTGGCGGCGGCACTGGCGGTGCTGCCCGTCGTGACCGACGCCGGTGCGCTGGACCTGGACCAGATCGTCGTTCTCGGCCACTCGGCCGGTGGGCAACTGGCGCTGCGGGCGGCGGCGGACCTGGCCGACCCCGCCTCGGCGCCACGGGTCGCCCTGGCGGTGTCGCTGGCCGGTGTGCTGGACCTTGCCGAGGCGGACGGCCGTCAGCTCGGTGACGGTGCGGTCAGCGCCGCCCTCGGCGGCACCCCGACGACCGTGCCCGAACGCTACGCGGCCGGCGACCCGATGGCGCGACTGCCGATCGGGGTGCCCACGCTGCTGGTGCAGGGGGCCGGCGACAGCCCGGACCTGGTCGACATCAACCGCCGGTACGCGGTGGCGGCCCGGGCGGCCGGTGACGAGCTGACCCACCTCGAACTGCCCGGCGACCACTTCGACGTGATCGGTCCGGGCTCGGCGATCTGGCAGGCCACCATGGAGCAGGTGGGGCGCCGCCTAGGGCGCTGAGCCCGCCCGGAGTTGCCGGCTTGTTTCATCAGAGTGAACAAGCCGGGGCGGTCCGCCGTCAGAACAGTCGGGGTGTGACGACCGAGACCACGGTGGTCACCGCGTCGGTGTCGTTGTACATCGTGTGCGGCACCGTGGAGCGCAGGTGCACGCTGTCTCCCGGATGCAGCCGGTGCTCGACGCCGTTGACCTCGTAGAGCAGCTCGCCGGAGATGACGTAGGCGAACTCCTCGCCCGCGTGGCCGTACGCGTTCTCCCGCCGGCCGCCGGGGGCGATGTGCACCAGCATCGGTTCGAGCAGCAGGTCCGGTCCGCGTTCGGAGAGCATCCGGTAGGTCTGCTGACCCGAGACGTACTGCGTGGCGGTGGTCTCCGCCCTGGTCAGCGAGAAGTGGTGGGGCAGCGTGGTGACGGTGCCCCCGACCGGAGCGGTGCTGGCGTCGAAGAAGTCGCCCACCGTCCGGTCCAGCGCCTTGGCCACGCTGCCGAGCGCGGTCAGCCCGATGGACGAGATGCCGCGCTCGACCTGGGACAGGAAGCCGATCGACAGCCCGGAGCGGGACGCGAGGCCGCGCAGGGTCAGCCCGCGTTCCTTGCGGTACTGGCGGATCCGGGCACCGACCAGGTCGGCCGGGGTGTGGCCGTTGCTCCCGCCGTCGGGGCGGGCCTGCTCCGGGACCGGATGACTGCCCGTGGACCGCATGGGGACCTCCTGTCGCGCTGGCCGGAACCCGTCCGACCCCCGTGTTCGATGCTATCGAACGGAGGTGGCCCTTGGGGAAGCCCCCGACCGTGCCGAATCGGCGGCGATCTGGTCCCCGTGCGCCGGTCTGCGGCCGGGGAGCGGGATCTCGAAGTGGACGGTGGGGGAGGCGTGTGGATCACCATCGCGCGGGTCGTGCACCAGGTCGGCCACCCCGCGCCAGAACGCCTCCGCACCGGGCACCCGGGTGTCGGTGTGCAGATAGACCACCCGGTAGTCGGGTTGATCGGCGGCGAACGCGACGGCCCGCCGCACGAGGGCCCGGGCGAGCCCGTTGCGCCGGTGCTCCGGACGGACGTAGACCCGGAACAGTTGCGCCGTGCTCGCCGCCGGGTAGCGCTCCGCCAGCCAGCGCGGATGCGGCGGGCTGTTCGGTGCGGCGGCGCGTACGGCGGTGGTGGCGACCACCTCGTCACCCTTGGTGGCGACGAACAGGGCGTGCCGCTCCGGGCGCAGGTAGGTGTCGGCCAGGTCGATGACGTCGGCGTGCCAGCGCGGCTGGTAGCCGTACCCGAAGACCTGATAGAAGGTGTCGAGCATGACGCTGCGGGCGCCGTCGAGGTGCTCTGGCCCGGCGGTGCGGATGTCGTACGGTCCGGTCGTCTCGTCGGTCATGTCCTGCTCATCTCCTCGGTGTCGGGTGTGGTTGCGGGTAGCGTGATCGTCGGATCCAGCAGCGCGCGGGTCAGCGGCGACCGGGCAGCGGCGGGGAGCTCGGCGGCCCGACCGTGCTCGACGACCCGACCGTGGTCGAGCACGACGACGCGGTCGGCGAGCCGGACGACGACCTCCGGGTCGTGCGTGATGACCAGCAACGCCAGGCGGTGCGCCTGCCGCAGCTCGTCCAGCAGGGTGAGGATCCGGTCCCGGTTGACGCCGTCCAGCCCGGAGGTGATCTCGTCGCAGACGAGCAGACGCGGCCGGGTCAGCAGGGCCCGGACCAGGGCGGCACGTTGCAGTTCGCCCCCGGAGAGCCGGTCCGGCCGACGGGTGACCAGGTCCCGGTCGAGGCCGACCTGCTCCAGCAGGGCACGCGCCGCCGGTAGCACGTCGGCGGGTCCCTGCCGCCGTAGCCGTACGGCGGGCCGGGTCACCTGCGCCAGCACCGGCGCGTACGGGTGGAAGCTGGCCCGGGGGTCCTGGAAGACGTACTGCACGGCGGCGAGGTCGGCCGGGTCCCGCCGGTCGAGGGAGGCGGCCAGCCGTCGGCCGTCGAGGGTGACGGTGCCGGTGCCCGGCCGGTGCAACCCGGCCAGGCAGCGGGCGAGGGTGGTCTTCCCGCTGCCGGAGCGGCCGATCAGCGCGACACACTGCGCGTCGCCCAGTGTCACGTCGACGCCGTGCAGGACGGTGGCGCCCCGGTGCGCCGCGGTCAGCCCCTCGGCCCGCAGCAGCGCCTCGACCTGCGGCGACCCGGCGGCGGGACGGGCCGCCGCAGCGGACCGGGCGGGCTCCCCGACGACCCTGTGCGACGGACCGGCGGCGACCACCACCCCCCGGTCCAGGACGATCGCGTCGTCGGCGATCGCGCGCACCAGATGCAGGTCGTGACTGAGCAGGACGACGGTGACCCCGGTGGCGGCCAGGCGGTGCAGCTCGGCGGCCACCTCGCGGCGGTTGAGGCCGTCCTGCCCGGTGGTCGGCTCGTCGGCGACCAGGACGCGGGCCCCGGCCAGCAGGGCGTGCGCGACGACCAGCCGTTGCTGCTGCCCACCGGAGAGCTGGTGCGGATAGCGCCGCAGCGTGCCGGCGTCGGCGGGCAGCCCCACCCGGGTCAACACCGCCCGGACCGCCTCCCGGACGGCGACGCGGCGGGCCCGACGACCGGAGACCGGGCTGTGTCGGCGGGCGATCTCGTGCAGCACGGGACCGATGCGGCGCACCGGGGTGAGCGCGGCCGAGGGCTGCTGCGGGACGTACCCGACGAGCCCACCGGGCGCCGGGTTCCCGGGACCGACCACGCGACCGTCGATCTCGACCCGGCCGGTGAGGCGTACGCCGGGGCCGACCTCGCCGAGCAGCGCCCGCCCGAGGGTGGACTTGCCGCTGCCGGACGGACCGACGACGGCGAGCACCCCACCGGCCGGCACCGCGAACGACACCTCCCGCAGCAGCCGGTGTCCGTCGGCGACGGCACCCAGCCCGTCGACCCGGATCATCGGACCTCCTCCCGGATACGCGCGCCGTCCGGTTCCGCCGTCGACTCCCGGCCGGTCAACAGCGCGTCGGTGACCAGGTTGACGCCGACGGCGAGCGCGACGAGCAGCGCGGCGGGTACGACGACCGCCCACGGTTGCAGGAAGATCCCGCCCCGGTTGCGGTCGACCATGACCGCCCAGTCGGCGGCGTCCGGGGCGACCCCGATGCCGAGGAAGCTTGCCGTCGCGACGAGGTAGACGGCGCCGATGAACCGCACCCCGGCGTCGGCGAGCAGGACCCGGCGGATGCCCCGCGCGACGTAGCCCATCGCCCGCCGCCACCAGGTCTCCCGGTAGAGCCGCATCGCCTCCATCACGGTGCCGTGGGCCAGCGGCAACGCGGCGGCGCGGGTGATCCGCGCGACCTCCGGCAGGGTGACCACCGCGACGATCACCACCAGGGTCAGCGGCCCCCGTGGCGCGGTGGCGGCCAGCAGGATGAGCAGCAGCAACGACGGGATGGCGAGCAGCAGGTCCAGCGGGCGCATCAGCGCCTCGTCGAGCCGACGGTGCCGGGTGAGGGCGGCGACCAGGCCGAGCGGCACGCCCAGCAGATAGGCCAGGGCGGTGGCGGCGACCGCGACCGCGACCACGGACCACCCGCCGAGCAACACCTGCCCGACCACGTCCCGGCCGACGAAGTCGGTGCCGAGCAACCCCGCGCCGTCGAACGGTCGGGTCCGCGCGTCGGACTCGGCGACCAGCACCGGTCCGGCGACCGCGAGCAGCAGCGGCACGGCGAGCACCACGATCCCGACGACCGTCCGGGGTCTCCGCCGCCGGGCCGTCACCGGACACCGACCGTACGCGGCGCGAGCCGGAACGCCACCAGGTCCGCGACCAGGTTGACCACCACGGTGGTGACCGCCACGACCACGCAGAGCCCCTGGATGGTGGGTACGTCCCGGGCGGCGACCGCGTCGACCAGGGCGGTGCCCAGCCCGGGGATGACGAAGACCGCCTCGACCACGATGACGCCGCCGAGCAGCCAGTCGGTGGTGCGGGCGACCTGTTGCACGACCGGCGCGGCGGCGGTCGGCAGCGCGTGCGCCAGCCACCGTCGCCGGGTGGAGAGACCGAGGCGGCGGGCGTGCTGGACGTACTCCGCACGCAGGGCGTCCACCATGCCGGCGCGGGTCAGCCGACTGATCGAGCAGATCGGCCGGGCCAGCAGCACCAGCAGCGGCAGCACCAGCACACCCGGCTGGGCGAGCAGGTCGGCGCCGACGGCGGTGGGCGGGAACCAGCCCAGCCGGACGCCGAAGACCGCCACCAACAGGATGGCCAGGGCGAACTCGGGCACCGCGTACAGTCCGACCGCGAGGGTGGTGAGTGTCCGGTCGAGTCGGCCCCCCTCGCGGCGGGCGGCGAGCATGCCGAGCCCGACGGCGAGCGGCACCAGCAGCACCAGCGTGGCGACCGCGAGCAGCAGCGTCGCGGCGGCCCCGCCGACGATCAGGTCCAGCACCGGCCGCTGCGAGACCAGCGAGGCACCGAGATCGCCGTGCAGCAGCCCGACCAACCAGTCCAGGAATCGTCGCCAGGCCGGTTGGTCGAGGTCGAGCTGCGCGCGGATCAGCGCGATCCGCTCCGGGTCGGGATGGTCACCGGCGATCACCACGGCCGCGTCCCCGGGCAGCGCCTCGGTGAGGACGAACACGACGGTGGTGATGCCGGCGACCTGCCCGACGCCGAGCAGCAGCCGCTGCACGGTGTAGCGGGTCAGACTCAAGCCAGCCACACCTTGTCGAAGCGGGCCCAGTCCAGGGTGTTCGCGGGTGCCTCGGTGGACACTCCGCGCACCGTCGGGGCGGTGGCCACCAGGAAGTCGGCGAACCCCCACACCAGCAGCCCACCCTCGGCGTGCAGCATCCGCTGCATGTCCCCGTACGCGCGGCGGCGACCCGCCTCGTCGGGGGTGGAGACGGCGGTGCCGTAGAGCGCGTCGAACTCGGGCCGCATCCAGCGGGTGGCGTTCGTGGTGGAGGTGGTCAGTAGCCGCTGCGAGATGTGCGTCTCGATCGGCATGGCACCGCTGCGGAAGGTGGCCAGCACCCCGCCGTCGAGCACGTCCCGCCAGTAGGTGTCCTTGTTGCGTTGCACCGGCTCGACGGTGAGCCCGACCTGACGGGCCTGGTCGGCGAAGACGCTGGCGGCCTCCACGAAACCGGCGGCGACCGGTGCGGTGTCCAACGGGATGCGCAGCCCGCGCGCACCGGCCCGGTCCACCAGCGCACGGGCTCGGTCGAGGTCACGGGTGCGCTGCGGGATGTCGTCGGCGTAGTACTGGAAGCCCTTGCCGAACAGGTCGTTGCCGACCTGCCCGGTGCCGGACAGCACCGTCTCGACGAGCTGCTCCCGGTCGGTGAGCAGGAACATCGCCTCGCGCAGGTCCCGGTTGTCGAACGGGGGGCGGTCCACCTTCATCGTGAAGCCCAGCAGGTTGCTGTTCGGCATCCGGGTGATGGCGACGCGGTCGTTGCCGGTGTGCGTCCGCGCGGTGGTCGGGCTGACGTCGTGCGCGTAGTCGACCTGCCCGCCGAGCAGGGCGTTGATCCGGGCCGACTCCTCGTTGGCGATCACGTACTCCAACTCGTCGAGGTGCGCGGCACCCTCCCAGTAGTCCGGGTAGCGGGCCAGCAGCAGCGACCGGCCGGGGGTGAAGCTGCTGACGGTGAACGGGCCGGAGCCGATCGGCCGGTCGAACGACTCGGCACCCTCCGGCACGATGTACGCGCCGAACGCGGCGAGGACGTTGCCGAACTCGGCGAACGGCCGGGTCAGGGCGAACTCGACGGTGCGATCGTCCACCGCCCGGCTGGCCCGCAGGTCGATCAGGGCGAGGCTGGCCCTTGCCCGGAACGCGCGGTCCGGGTCGACGATGCGGGCGTAGCTGGCCAGTACGTCGGCGGCGCGTACCGGTCGGCCGTCGTGGAAGGTGGCCTCGCGCAACGCCACCCGCCAACGGGTCAGGTCCGCGTTCGGTTCCCAGCTCAGCGCCAGCCGGGGCTGGATCGACACGTCGGGGCCGTAGTCGGCCAGCTTGTCGAAGATGGCCTTGGCCCGCGACGCCTCGTTGAACAGGTTCGCCAGGTGCGGGTCGAGCGTCTCGGTGGCACCGCCACCGGCGAACGCGACCCGCAACCGGCCGCCCTGTTTCGGGGTGTCACCGGCACCGGGGCCGCCGGTGGAGTCGCCGCCGCAGCCGGTGAGCAGGGCGGTGGCCAGGGCGGCCCCGCCGCCGAGCAGCGTACGGCGGGACAGGTGGATCGACATGGGGTTTCCTCTCGAAGGTGTTGCGGTGTTCAGGCCGCGCCGGGGCGGTGAGGGGTGACGGCGGGTAGCCGCGCGTCGCCCGGGACGGTGTCCGGTGTGGTGTCGGCGACCGGTCGGGGGCCGAGCAGGTCCCGGCGGTGCAGCACCCGCACCGCCGCGGCCGAGGCCAGTCCGAGGGCGGCGCAGAGCAGCCACGCCCCGGCCGGGACCCGCTCGGCCGCGCCGTCCGATCCGGTCTGCATGAGTCCGCCGACGGCGGTGGTGGCGAGCGCCGCCACCACGCCCGAGGCGAGATAGAAGACGCCGAAGTAGGTGCCGGTCAGCCCGGTGCGGGCGAATCCGGGCAGCAGTTCCAGCACGAACGGCTGCGCCACCATCACCCCCACCGCCAGCGCCAGCGTGGTGACGAGCACCGGCAGGACGCGGACCGCCGGGGGACCGTCCAGCGGCAGCAGCGGCACCAGGAACCCGGCACCGGTCATCGCCATCCCGGCGGCGATCGCGGTGCCTCGGTCGACACGGCGACGCAGCCGCGCGGTGATGCGGACCTGCCCCGCCACGGTGACCACGGTGGAGACGACGAAGAGTGCCGCGACCGCCAGCGGCGTGCCGGTGACCGCCTCCGCCTGCACCGGCAGCACCAGATAGAGCTGGGTCTGCAACGCGAAGAGCGCGCTCAACGCCACCGTGAACGCCAGGAACCGGCCGTCGGTCAGCGACTCCCGCCAGTCCCGGCCGACGCTCTGCCCGCTGGCCGTCACCGGCTGGGCCGGCAGCACCAGCGCCTGCGCCACGGTCAACGCGGCGAACACCAGCGCGGCCCCGGCCGCCGCCGCCCGGAAGTCGACCAGCAGCAGCGCGCTGCCGACCAGCGGCCCGATCAGCGCCCCCGCGCTGGCGAACACGTTGAACAGGGCGAACGCCTCGGCCCGCCGGTCCGGGGCGGCCTGGGCCAGATAGGCGCGCACGGCCGGGTTGAACAGGGCACCGGCCAGACCGGTCAGCACCGAGGCGACCAGCAGCGCCGCCAGCGAACCGCCGACCGCGAACACCGCGAAGCCGACCGCCCGCAGCCCGCACCCGACGATGATCACCCCGCGCGGGCCGAGCCGGTCCGCCGCCGAGCCACCCAGCAGGAACAGTCCCTGCTGGCTCAGGTTGCGTACCCCGAGGACCAGGCCGACCAGGGCGGCCGAGAGCCCGATCTGGTCGGTGAGATACCCGGCCAGGAAGGGCAGCAGCATGTAGAACCCGACGTTGACGCCGAGCTGGTTGACCACCAGCAGCCGGATCGGCACCGGGAAGCCGCGCCACGACGCCCAGGTGGCCCTCACCGGGGTGCCTCCGCCGCCGGTGCCACCCCGAGCCCGGCCGCCCCCGACAGGCGCAGCACACCGTCCCGACCGCCGATGCCGGTCCACGGATCGTCGGCGAGCAGCAGATGACCGTCCAGGTCCACCCAGCGGGCCAGACCGGCCAGGTGCACCGCCGGGGCGATGCCGAGCGAACTGGCCACCAGGCAGCCGAGCATCACGTCCAGGTCCCGTTGCCGGGCCGCCTCGATCATGTCCCCGGCAGCGGTGATGCCGCCGCACCGGGCCAGCTTCACGTTCACCCCGGCGACCGCGCCCGCCAGCCGGTCCAGGTCGGCCGGACCGGCGGCGTCCTCGTCGGCGATCACGGGCGTGCCGCTGCGGGCACCCACCCAGGCCAGCAGGTCGGGGCGGCCCGGCGGGATGGGCTGTTCCACCGCGTCCAGCTTGTGCGGCGCGAGCGCGTCGAGCTGTCGCACGGCCTGTTCGGCGGACCAGCCGCCGTTCGGGTCGAGTAGCAGCCGGGCGTGCGGCGCGGCGGCCCGGACCGCCGCCACCCGGGCCAGGTCGTCCGCGTCGCCGGCCTTCACCTTGAGCACCGAGAACCCGGCGGCGACCAGGCGTCGGGCGGTCGCCGCCGCCTCCGGCACCGGCACCAGCCCGATGGTGTACGCGGTGGCCACCGGCGTCGGCGGCGGCGCTCCCACCAGCCGGTGCACGGGTACGCCCCGGGCGTGCCCGAGCAGGTCGTGCACGGCCGCGTCGAGCGCCCCGCGTACCCCCGGCGGCCCCGGGTACGCGCCCAGCTCGCCACGGAGCGTCTCCGGGTCCGGGCAGCCGGCCACCCGCTCCGCCCACCCGGCGCAACACGCCTCGATCGCCGCCCGGTCGAGTCCGAGATAGTGGCTGGTGACAACCTCGCCGTGCCCGGTGACACCGTCGTGCGTCACGGTCAGCCGCACCGCCTCCCGACTGGCCATCACCGACCGGGAGATGCGCAGCGGCTCCCGCAGCACCAGCGGGTACGCCTGCCAGGTCAGCCTCATGCCGGCACCCGCCCCCGGTCAGCAACCGGATCGGTCACCGTCCGGCACCGGCTCCACCGGGTGACCTCCACCGCGCCGGGGTGCGGGATCTCCACCGGATACCCGTGGCCCGAGCCGAGCAGCCCGTGCCGGGCGCACCAGCCGTCGTCGAAGATGCTGTCGAGATAGCGGTGCGGGCCGTCCGGGAAGACCGTCACCACCCGGGCGTCCGGCCGGGTACGGGAGGCCCAGGCGGCGACCCGGGCCACCGCCCCGGTGCTCCACCCGCCGGTGACGAAGCCGGTACGCGCCAACCGCCGGCAACTGTCTACTGCCTCCGCCGGACCGACCCAGTGCACCTCGTCGAAGGCCGGATAGTCCACGTTGTCCGGATGGATGCTGCTGCCCAGGCCGCGCATCAGCCGGGGACGGGCCGGCTGACCGAAGATCGTCGACCCGACCGTGTCCACGCCGATCAGCCGCAGGTGGGGCCAGGACCGCCGCAACGCCCGCGCCAGCCCGGCGCTGTGCCCGCCGGTGCCCACACTGCACACCAGCACGTCCACCGCGTCGACCTGGGCGGCGATCTCGTCACCGAGGCTCGCGTACCCGGCCACGTTGTCGGGGTTGTGGTATTGATCAGGCCAGTACGCCCCCGGCAGCGCCGCGAGCAGCTCGGTCAACCGGTCCCGGCGGGCCTGCTGCCACCCGCCGGTCGGATGCGGCCGGTCGACCACCTCCAGCCGGGCCCCGTACGCGCGCAGCAGCGCCCGCATCGACGGCTCCAACTCGCGGTCCACCACCAGCACCACCGGGTGCCCGAAGGCGTGCCCGGCGAACGCCAGCCCGATCCCCAACGTGCCGCTCGTCGACTCCACCACCGGCGCGCCGTCACGCAACTCGCCCCGACGCCGCGCCCCGGCCAGCATGGTGACCGCCGCGCGGGCCTTCATGCCACCCGGCGCGGCACACTCGACCTTCGCCCAGAAGCCGCCGTGCGGGTGCGGCAACGGCGCGTCGACGTACACCAGCGGGGTGTGTCCGACCAGGTTCAGCAGTTGCGGCGCGCTCACCCGGACACCCCGTAGCGGTAGAGGGTCGTCGGCCCGCCGTCGAGCCAGAAGAACGGGTACGGCTCGGCCGACACGGCGGTCAGCCCGGCGCCCAGGAACCACGGCAGCACCGCGCTGCCGGTCTGCGCGAACGCCACGAAGGGCTTCCGCTCGGCGGCGGCGTGCGCCAGCAGCGGCGCGAACGTGTCGTTGCCGAGCGTCATGCCGGAGGCCAGGATCGCGTCGCAGCGGTCCAGCACCGCCGTCGCGTCGGGCAGGTGCGGCTCGTCCCACTCGGTGCGACCCCCGGCCAGGTCGCACGGCAGATACCGGCGACCGGTCGCCCGCAGCCGCTCCAACAGCGAGTTGACCACCCCGACGACCAGCACCGTGCGGCTGCTCGCGGGCAGCAGGTCCACCACCGCCTCGGCGCGCGCCCGTGACTTGGCCAGCGACCCGCCGCCCGGCACGGTGACCGTCGCGTCCGCCGCCTCGGCGTGCGGACGCACCGACATCAGGTACGCGTCCAGCGCGGCCACCCGCACCGGCAGCAGCGGGTGGGCGAGCAGCTCCGCCACGGACGCGCCGACGCAGTCGTACGCGGTCTCGTCGGGCAGCGCACCCGGCTCGATCGCGCACGACCCGACCGCCGCGTCGACCCGCAGACTCAGCACGTGGTTGCGGTAGCCGTGCGCCCGCGAGGCGTGCCGCACGCCCTGCCGGGTGACGAACCCGACGCTGACCGTGGCCCGCGCCGGATCGGCCCCGAGCCGTCCCGCACGCACCGCCTCCACCAGCGCCGACATCGACCGGTACGCTGGTCGGGCCGGCGAGGCGGCGGTCACGCCCCGACCCCGACCCGGGCGTCGGAATCGGCCAAAGTGCTCTCGTCGAGGTATCCGACCCGGGCCTGCCCCGCCAGCCGGTCGGCGATCGTCCGCGCACCGGCACCGGCGGTGTCCACCACCATCACGTGACCCAGGTAGTCGTTGTTGCTGCTGGCGTCCCCGGCTCGGTGGCCGTCCGGCTTCACCGACCAGTCGACCACCCGGGGTTCCGTCGACCAGGTCCCGGTGCCGTCGATCCGGGCCACGACACCGGGTCGCGGCGGCAGCACGAACGCGATCGCGGCACTGCGTACGCCGGTGTCGGCCGGGGTGAGGTCCGGGTGTTCGCCGAGCGCGAGCTGCGCGTACACCATCGGCAGGTCCACGCCGGAGACCCGGCGCACCAGCTCGGTGATCTGGTTTCCGGCGGGCCGGGGGTTGACCTCCACCACGCGCGGCCCGGTGGGCGTCAGCCGCAGCTCGGTGTGCCCGACCGCGCGGTCCAACCCGACCGCCTCCAGGGCGGCCACCGCCACCTCGCCGATCCGCCGGTGGGTCGCCGGGTCCAGCACCGCCGGGAACATGTGGCCGGTCTCGACGAACCCGGAAGCACCGCCGAGACTCTTGTCGGTGATCCCGACGACCGTGGTCACGCCGTCGACGGTGACCGTCTCCACGCTCACCTCCGGCCCGGTCAGCAGCTCCTCCAGCAGCACCACCGGCACCCTCGGCTGCCGCCGGGCGTTGACCGGGAACGCGGCGAGGGCGTCGAACGCGGCGCGCAGCTCGGCCGGGTCCGCCACCTGCCGCACGTACATGCCGGCGCACAGGTCCACCGGCTTCAGCACCAGCGGATACCCCAGCTCGCGGGCGGCCTGCGCGGTGGCCGCCCAGCCGTCCGCGAGCGCGAACCGGGGCTGCGGCACCCCGGCGCGGGCCATCGCCGTCCGGGCCAGATCCTTGCGGTACGCCCGCCGCACCGCCGCCGGGTCCGCACCGGGCAGCCCGAGATGCGCGGCCACCTGGGCGACCGTATCCAGGTAGTAGTCGCACGAGGTGAGCACCCCGTCGAAGCGCAACGCCGCGTGCAGCCGCCCGGCCTGCTCCAACAGCGCGGGTACGTCGTTGGTGTCGACGGTCAACACGTTCTGCGCGGCCAGCAGCGGATGTGTGCCGCCGGGCGGCGCACCGCGCAGGTAGTGGTGCAGGTCCCGGGTCAGGAACGAGAACCGGTGACCGGCCTCCAACACCGCTCGCGGCAGGAGGTGGCTCATCGCCCCGACCCAGCTCTCCACCAACAACACGTGCGCCATCGGCGCCTCCCCACTCGGCAACAGGCGATGGCAATGGTAACGGTTTTCATTTGCCGGAGGAAGGAGGGGTGGCGTGGCGTGTCGGTAGGGTGACGCCCGTGACGACAGTCGGGTGACCGGCGACCGAGGGTGACCTGACGGCGCTGCGGGGTCTGTACGCCGAGCTGCACCTGGACGACCCAGTGGGTCTACCCCGGAGAGATCCCTTGTTCGGTCCCGATATCACCACGGATAGTCCCTGGACCTGGGGAAACAAGAGTCTGTGGTTGGCGGTACGCGAACCGCCTCGGCCAAATGTGCGGAGGGCTGGGGGGATAGTCTTCTTGCGGTGGCGGCCGGCCCCGCTCCGTCAGTGGCAAATGAGGATGCGTCACTGGACATTTTCATCGTCGGCGTCATATCGCCCGTGATATAGAGCGGGCCATAATGTGCGTTGGTGGCAGGACTGAGGCCATCGACTGAGAAGAGCGTGGTCGTGACACGATAGTTGGACAACGCGACGAGCCCGCGTACGCACGCTGGAGTGGGGCAGAATTCGGTCGGAATGCGGTGTTCGCCCAGATGCTCCACAAGGCGGCTGTCGGTCAGGCGCGATGCGCCGTTGACCAAAGCGTTCTGCCCCGATAGTCGCCTGGCAACGAGCGTGTGGGCCGGATCAGTCCCATCCGCACCGCACGCCGGTCCTGGCCGACCGCCTCAGCGGCACGACCCATGTCGAGCCAGAAACGCACCTGCCGCGCGGCGGCCAGGCCCGCCGGCTCCGCGCCTGACGCCGTCTGCAACCGAACCGGCTAAGCGGAGACCTCCGTCGATCGTGAGTAGTTACGGGAATCGAACTTACGGCTCATCGAGGACGAGCGTCCGCAGATGGTGAAGCACGGCATTAATAGGATGAACGAAAAGACTGCGGAAATGATCGGAATCAGCGTAGGGCCCCACGAACTCAGCGAGTTTCGGAAACGCAGAATACGCGATTTCCGTATCATTACGGATCGTCGGCATCAGCGACTCGTACTCAGCGATTAAAGATCTCAGATACTCTTCGGCTGACCGTAGATTCCGAATGAGAGTGGGGTCTGCCGGAAAAATCTCGTCGTCGGCTCGGACCAGATGGGCAAATCCCTCGAGCCATAGCTGGGCGTCGAGGATAACCTGCATGAACTCGTCATACTTGGCGACCACTACCCGAATGTCGGGTTTGCCGAAAGGGCTGGTCAGCGCATGGGCCCGGATCATTCTCCTGGACCTTTTCACCACGTGATATTGCTCGATCAACTCACGCAGGTGCCGCTGACGCGTCTCGCGAACAACTAGGGCGCGCTCTTCCTCGCGGCGAGCTTGCAGCAGTCGGAGGTCGGCGTCACGGTTCGTGGCCTGGTAGATCAGTGCGACGGCGCCGCCCAGCACGACGACGAGTACAAACTGGAGAAGTATCTTGTAGGTTTCAGCCCCGACGGATCGACTGACGTCGTCACTGCGGGCGATGAGCGCCCCAGCCACGGTCAAGCCGATGACGCTACTAGCCACTGTAGATCGAGTCAGTTGCTGTCGGATGTCCGCCTGCACGGTCTTTTGATCAGATGTCCGGCAGGTGAACCCAGGGCGGACCCAACGCGGCGCAGATCGGACGACGTGGACCCTGAACCGCGAAGATCGAATCAGGTTCAGTATCTTACCCCCGAGCTCGAGCCAGATAACCACCTCGCACATCGATGCTACAGCGTAGGGGGACAACATGGCGATGTCCGCGACCGAGGACGGTCCGACGTTCGACACGGAGGCGGCAGCGGCCGTGCGTGCCTGGTCCTCCCGCACCGGCGCCACCCTCATTCCCCTCGCCGAACTTAGCGGCGGGACCGACGCGCGAGTGTACGTCGCGGCGCTTGATTGGCCCTCTGGCGGCTATCACGAAGTAATCGCCAAGCGCTGTTTTGCCCGCAAGGACGGACAGTTCGAATCCGAACGCCTTGTGAAGGCAAGGAGTTCGAATCGCGATTTCGCGGCCGATCATATGACCGAACTGGCCGCAGATCCCCTAGCGGTTGGCGAAGGCGGCACCCTACTGCTGCAACGGATCGCTGGAGATGCCGAGGCAGGCGAAGGGAGTCCGCGGGTGCAGACTCTGGCTGATGCACTTCGTGATCCGGCGGATTGGCAACGCTGGCCGGAGAATATTGAGGCCATCGCCGGAGCACTTCTCGGCACATGGAACCGAGACGTGGAGCGGCCTACCGCCATCGACGCGAAGACTCTGATCCGTTCGGTCCTGGGAGACTATCGCCTCGGCCCGGACGGTCCGATTGCAGCCATGGTGAAAGAGCAGCAACCCGGGGCCCTGAACGTGGCGGAGGAGTGGCTGTCAGTCGAGGGCGAACGCGCGCCTCAGGCAAACCCGTGGACACTGTGTTCGACCGCGTCACAATTCGGAACCACGCCGGTCCTGCAAAACTGGGCCGGGCGGATCCATGGTGATCTCCATCCGGGGAACATCATGGTTCCCACGAGCCCTAGTCTACGAGGCAAGTTCTGGCTGATAGATTTGAGCCGCTTTCGCAACGATCGGCCTCTGGCACTGGATCAGACCTATCTGTGCCTCACTATACTTGCCGGTCGCCTCATGAAAGCCGATGCCGACGAGCAAGCGGAGCTGATAGATCTTCTGGTCGATCCGGATGCTGCACCGAGAGTGCTGGCACCGGACGTGACGAACATCGTTTTAGCGTTTCGGAGGGCAGCCCGGCATCGCTTCCGAGGCCGTGGCATCAGTGGGGCCTGGGAGAACCTCAACCGCTTAACGCTCTGCGCGAACGGTCTCATTCTCGCGTCGCGCACGTCGACCCCGGCGCCCCTGCGGAGATGGTACTGGCGCCTGGCATGTCGCGCTGCCGGTGAGCTGATGGACGGTCCCGGCCGAGGCCAAACGCCCTCCCATCGGAAATCCTTGCCTCATCCCGTTCACCAGAGCGAGCAGCCGGCCGGCTCGGCTGTTCCCTTGACTACCATCGAGCAACCCCGGCCGACGCGGGTCAGCCGGTTTTTTCTACGGCGGTCGATCGCGGCCGCGGCAGTGGTCCTCTGCTTGTCCAGTGTCGGAATCGGCGCGCTGACCCATCGTCTTCAGTCCGGGGGTGAACCCGGCGGCTTCGAGCTACACGTCGACGCGAACGTCGACACACTCGTAATCAACGAGCGGTACGCGAAGCCCGGTGGCAGCTACGTCACCGAACTCCGGCCCACGGACGTGCCTGACCCTCCCGACCGGATCAACTCGTGCCTGAATCGCTACCTGTGGGCCCGCGCTTCTGCCATCGGAGGCGTGGACGCTGATACGACCCTCGCTCGCATATCCATAAAGGCGCACTCGAAGGAATTGTGGGTCACCAACGCGGCGGTACACCGCGACAGCGGTCTCCTGCAACCGATGCGTGGAACCCTTCTCAGCTGCCCCAGCAGAGGAGGAAACCGACCTCCTCACATCATTGATGTCGACCTCGACTCAGGAGGTATCGTCTTCTATCCGGAAGAATCACCAGAACCCGCTACCATGAACGTCCGAATAGGACCCGGCGAAACCGAAACTTTCCTGATGAGCGCACACGTCGCGCAGGCTCACCTCACTTGGCGGCTGACCCTGACGATCAAGGACGGTTCCGACCTCCCAGTGACAATCGGACCCGAGGGCCATGTCATCGGCACCGGCGCGGAACACCCTGAGCAGAGCAAGTTCGAAACCACGGCCGGTGTCGACTCCACTACCTATCACTTCATAAACGGCGATTGGCGACCCATCCGATGAATCGCAACCTAATCCTAGCCCTTGCGCTGACGGCGTCGACGCTATCGATTGCCGGGTGCAGCGAACGCGGGGAACCCGCGGCGCCGGCTTCCGTCGCCGCTCCATCCCCATCCGTCGTTCCGTGGGGTTCAGCGGAAACTGGCCTCGTTACCCCGGCCTGCCGTCTGGTCACGAAGGCTGATGTCGAACGTGCCGGAGCCGTCTGGGGCGAACCGCAGGGGAACATCACCGACCAGGTGGAGGCGGACGGCTTCCGCGTACGGGATGATCGATGCGTCATCGGCTCACAGGTTCAGATAGAGATCCTCGAGGCCCCGACGGAGAAGGATGCGCGAACCCTTTTCGATTCGATTGTCCGAAGCGCTAACCAGGGTGTGGCGCCGTTGGCTACCCCGGACCCGGTACCGGATCTCGGTGAACAGGCTAGCCAGCTTCCCGGCTGGGTGTTCATCCGGAAGGGCAAGACAGTACTGGCTGTGAACGTCACCTACGTTCCACCCGCAGGGTTTGCTCCGCCGACTAATGTCCTGAACCTGGCCCGTGCCGCGAATGTGAATCTCTCGTAAGGTAGCAGCAGTAACACCTTAAGAATTTGATCAATCAGTGGCGCTGCTCGGTGCAGAGCGGGTCGGGTCGCAGCACGCCCTGGCAGCCTGCCGGGGATGATCGGTAGGGGTTCTCGTATGACTGGGAGTGCCGCTGATGGCACGTCGGCCGATACCTGTTGATCCGTCGATTGGTGATCGTATTCGTGCTCGTCGGGAGTTGCGTGGTTGGAGTGTGCGCTACGCGGCCAGTCGAGCGGGCATCTCTCACACCTCGTGGTCGCGGATCGAGCGTGGCCAGCAGCGCACCGACCGGTACATGGTGGTGGATCTGGCGGCGGCTCTTGAATGCTCGGTAGTGGACCTGACCGGGCAGGCGTACACGCCGGCTGATCGGCAGCTCGACGCGGCCCGTATCGACGCGGAGCGGGTGTGGCGGATCATGATGGACACGCCGATGTCCAAGCGTTCCGATGCGGTGACGACGGTCGATCAGGTGCGCCGAGAGGCGGCGCTCGTGCGTGGTCTGTACGGGCGGTGTGACTACGCGGGTGCGTTGCGGCGGCTTGTCGACCTGGTGCCGGCGATGCATGGCCTCACCGATCGGCGAGTGGCGTTGGCGGAGATGGTGCCGGTGTACGGCGTGGCGATGGGGTCGTTGCTGAACGTCAGCTACCCGGCGCATGCGTGGTTGGCGGCGGAGCGGTGTGCCGAGGCGGCCGGGATGCTTGATGACCCGGTGGCGGCCGGGGTCGCGGCGGCGAACCGGGCGCGGGTGTCGGCCTATTCGGGGGCGTACGGTCCGGCGCGGGCGCTGTGTGACGTCGCGGCTGCCGATCTTTCGGGCAGCAGCGCTGATGGGGCGCTGGACGTGACGGGATTCCTGCACCTGGCACGGGCGCATCACCTCGCCGGGCTGCGGGATCAGGCGGGTGCGGAGGAGCACCTTGCCGAAGCGGGGCAGATCGCGGCGCACACCGGGGAGACCGACAGTTGGGACCTCGCCTGGGGGCCACGGAACGTGGCGCTGTGGCTGATGGCGTTCCTGCTCGACACGGGTCGTCCGGAGGCGGCGTTGCAGACGGCATCGGGCGTGGAGCTGGCGGGCCTGCCAGCGGTGCGGCAGGTGTATTTCTGGCTCGACATGGGCCGTGCCGCCGAGGCGGTCGGCCGGGACCGGGACGCGGTGCGGATGCTGCTCGCTGCCGAACGGGTCGGATCGCAACACGCCCGCTCGTCGGTGTCGGCGCGGGAGACGGCACGGTCGCTGCTGCGTAAGGGCGCGACATCGCCGGAGTTGCGGGGGCTGTGCGAGCGGATGAGCCTGGCCGCGTAGTAGTTGGCTGTGATCGGCTCGACTGCCACCTTGTCGCACGTGGCTGCAACTTTCGCTTCAACGCCTGGCCCTTGGTCTACCCATGCCGTCAGACTGCGCGTGGGCTGGCGTCCGGGCCGGTTGCTCGGTGTCATGCACGCGGGTTGATGCGGTGTACCGTCCGGAGTGGTGGCCCGTCGGACGGTCGGCGGGCGCGGGCTCAGTCGGTTCTCTTGGGAGGCTGCCATGCTCACGACGATCGGTGATCACCTCCGCAGGCTGCGCAGCGAGTCCACTCTCACTCAGGAGCGGCTGGCGGAGCGGGCGGGCGTCAGTGTGGAGACGATTCGGAAGCTGGAGCAGAACGAGCGGACCAGCGCCCGCATGTCGACGTTGAACAAGTTGGCGACTGCGCTCGGCGTTCCGACGTCCGCGTTGATGGGTTCTGCTGCGCAGGCGCAGGCAATGCGTGAGCCTGATGCCGCGCCGCTGGGCCTTGTTGACGTCCGCCGCGCTCTGACGCCGGTCTCGGGTCTCGATGGGCGTTCCGTGGTGGACGACCCCGAGATCGGCCCACCGACTGCCGCTGACGTGCGGCGGTCGATCAAGGCGGCGAACACGATCTATCACGCCAATGACTACGCGGCAGCTCTCACGTTGATCCCCGGCCTGCTCGATGAGGCGCGGACGTTTGTCGACGTCGCCGACGGTGATGAGCGGTTGGCCGCGCATGCGCTGGCGTCGCAGGCTCACCAGTTGGCGGGTCGGCTCCTCATCCAGCTACGCCGGGTTGACCTTGCGCATGTCGCTCTTACAGCCGCACTGGATCACGCCCGTCGTAGCGGGGATCAGATCATCGGTGCCGCAGCGGTGGCACCGATGTGTTGGCTGTTGCTGCGGCAGGCCCGGTTCGAGGAGGCTGAGGTGCTGGCGGTACGGACCGCCGATCAGGTGGAGCCGAAGCTGTCCACCGCCTCACCTGCCCACCTGTCCGCCTGGGGCTTCCTGCTGATCAAGGGTGCGTCAGCGGCGGTGCGGGATGCCCGGCACGACGACGCCCGGGACATGCTCGACCTGGCGGCGGCCGGTGCGCACCGGCTCGGTGACCGGCCGCACCCGGACGCCGACGTCATCGGCAACGACTACTCGGCCGAGGGTGTGCACCTGATGCGGGTGGAGTCGGCGGTTATCGCGGGCCGACCCGACGAGGCGTTGGCTCTCGCGCAGCAGGTGCACCGGTCTCCGCAGGTGACCCCGTCGTCGAGGCAGCGGCACTACCTGGACGTCGCGTGGTCCCACGCCCAGACGGGTGCGTACGCGGACGCGACCGGGGTGCTGATGGACCTCCGGGATCGGGCACCGGCGTGGTTGCGGCAGCAGCGGTACGCCCGGGACATCGTCCAGTCGATCGCCGAGAAGCGTCGGCGGGCGATGACCAAGGAGTTGGCCGAGTTGGCGTCTCTGGTCGGGGCGTAGTCGCACAACACGTACCACCTTTCCCGCAGGTCGCATGGCGTGGCCTGCCGTGTACCTGTCCACCCTCATTGCGCCCCGTGAACATGGCATTACGGGGTGCGACCGGCGCGTGAGGTGCCGCCACCAGTTCTCAGGTGAGCCGCGCCCCTTCTGTCAGCACAGCAAAGGTCGTCTTTCGAGCGCACCTTGCCGTGCCTTTCGAGGAGGTAGCGGGTGGACGGCGTACAGCGCGAGCCGGTGCAGAGTCGAGGCGAGCAGGCGGAAGCGGCGGAGCGGGAGGCCGCGAAGCAACGCATCCTGGCGCAGGCTGAGGCGGAGCGGATACCGGTCGAGGAGACGACCCGGGCGGTGCCGGATCGGCGGTGGCGTCGTGCCCGGTGACCCGGTACCGATCGGGCGGCGGGTCGCCTACCTGCGGGCGCGGCGGAATCTGTCGCAGCAGACGTTCGCCGACCGGTTGGGTAAGTCGAAGAGTTGGGTGGACAAGGTCGAACGCGGCGTACGGTCGTTGGAGCGCCTGTCGGTCATCCGGGACATCGCCACCGTGCTGCGGGTGGATGCGGCGACTCTGCTCGGTCGTGACGTCGAGCCTGCCGATGCGGTCGAGCGTCATGAGGGTGTCGCTCGGATCAGGGCGGCGATGTCGACGTACGAGATGGCCCTCGGCCGACCGTCCACGCGCGGCGAGGTGATGCCGCCGGAGCGGGTGGCGCGGGAGGTCGCGCACGCGTGGACCACCTACCAGCACGCCCGATACCCGCACCTGATCGACCTGCTGCCGAGGCTGTTGACCACCGTGCACCGGGCGTGCGCCCAGGACCCGGAGGTGGGTCGGGCGTTGGTGGTGGAGGCGTACCGGGTCACCACGGCGTTGTTGGTCAAGCTGGACGAGCATCAGCTTGCCTGGCTGGCCGCCGACCGGGCCATGTCCGCCGCCACCGGCGACCGCCTGTTGCTGGCGTGCGCGTCGGTGCAACTCGGGCAGGTGCTCCGGACCTCGGCGCGGGCGAGGTCGGTGATGTTGGCCGCCGCCTACCAGATCGCCCCACCCGACCCCGACACCGGCGATCCGCCGGAGGTGTCGCTCTGCGGCAGCCTGCTCGTGCAGGCCGCCCTGATCGCCGCGACCTGCGGCAACGACCGCGCCGCCGCTGATCTGCTGGACGAAGCCGCCGAGATGGCCGCCCGGGTCGGCGAGGGACACGACCACCACCGCACGGCCTTCGGCCCGACCGCCGTCGAACTGGCCCGGGTCACCGCCGCCATTGAACTCGGCGACACCTCGGACGCCGTCGCGCGGCACGAGAAGGCGATCGGGCGCGACGAGTGGCGGTGGCTACCCGTCGAGCATCGCGCCGCGCATCTCGTCGACGCCGCCCGCGCCTACCTGGACACCGACGACGCCACCAACGCGGCCCGGGTCCTGATCCAGGCCGACACCACCGCGCCCGCCGAGATCCGGCACCGACCGGCGGTACGAGAGATGGTCGCCCACGTGGCCCGCGACCAGGACGCGTCGACGACGATCACCCAACTCGCCATCAGCCTCGGGCTGGTCTGACCACGCCATTCCTGTCCCGGAGCCCGACGCGCCACCCGTCTCCCTGGACCGGGGCGAGGCAGGTGACGACGGGAGGGCGGCTCAGGTCGCCGGTTCGCGGGCGTACTCGGCGATCCGGAGGCCGGGGATGACCTCGCGCTCACCGATCAGGCGGAAGTCGAGACGCTCGTAGAGCCGGCGGGCCGGGAGGTTCGCCGCGCCCGTGGCGACCACGGTCCGCCGGTCGCCGGCCGAGGCGAGGAGCGTCCGCACCAGGGCGGTGCCGGTGCCGCGACGGTGGGCCGCCGGGTCCACCACGAGCCGGTCGATGTCCAGCTCGGCGGCGTTCTCCGACCAGGCCACCGCACCGACCAGCCGTCCGTCGTGGTGGGCGCCGAGCCAGCGCAGCGGCGCGGCGCGCAGCGCGTCGAGCGTCTCGTGCAGGGGTGGGATCCGGTCGTCGCCGATGAGCGACGCCTCCACCGCGTACGCCGCGTGCTGGATCGACAGCAGCGTTCGGGCCAGTGTCTCGTCTGCGCCGGGGTCGATCTCGGTGATCCGCACCGCGCCATTCTGGTCCCCGGCGAGGCGTAGTGCAGCCACTTTCCGGTCAGCCCTACATCTGTCGTTTGACGTATGACGTTTGCATCGTTAGATTTCGATGAGCGAGCGGTCCGGTCGTCCGGCGTCGACACCACGCCCCGACCTGGTGGACCGCTCCCTCGTGGGCTCGTGTCGCCGGATCGGGCGCCGCCGTCCGGGCATCCCCACGACACACCGACGTGCTGACGCCACCACCCGACGCCGGCACCCCCAGCCGGGCGCGCGCGGGCGGTTCCGCCCGCAGGCGACCCCGACCGAAGGAGTGGACCATGACAGTCATCGGCGAGGCCCGTCCCGCCTCCCCGCCGAGACGCGGTCGACGATCCGGACTGGCCGCCGCGCTCGCCGTGGTCATGACGGCCGGCACGGTCGTGGCGGTGAGCGCCACGCCCGCGTCCGCCGCGACGGTCGACACCACCGCCTGGTACGTCCTGGTGAACCGGACCAGCGGCAAGGCGCTGGACCTGTACGCCTCGGCCACCAACGACGGCGCGCGGATCAGTCAGTGGACGCGGAACAACGGTGCCAACCAGCAGTGGCAGTTCGTCGACTCCGGCGGCGGCTTCTATCGGCTCAAGTCCCGGCACTCCGGCAAGGTCCTCGACGTGCAGAACCAGTCCACCGCCGACGGTGCTCCGATCGTCGCCTGGTCGGACAACAACGGGGCCAACCAGCAGTTCCGGTTGGCCGACTCGGACGGCGGCCACGTCCGGCTGGTCAGCCGGCACAGCGGCAAGGTCGTCGAGGTCCAGGGCGCGTCGACCGCCGACGGGGCGAACATCGTCCAGTACGCGGACTGGAACGGCAGCAACCAGCAGTGGCAGCTCGTCCGCGTCGACGGGAGCAACCCCAACCCGCCGGGCGGCACCGGATGCGGCCGTACGCCCACCCTGACCAGCGGCACCCACACGATCCAGAGCGGCGGCAAGAGCCGGTCGTTCATCCTGCGCGTACCCGCCAACTACCAGCCGAACAACCCGTACCGGCTGATCTTCGCCTTCCACTGGCGTGGCGGCACCATGCAGGAGATCTCCAACGGCGGCACCAGCGGGACCGCCTGGTCGTACTACGGCCAGCAGGAGCAGTCCAACAACAGTGCGATCCTGGTCGCGCCGCAGGGGCTCGGCAACGGCTGGGGCAACGCCGGTGGCGAGGACGTCACGTTCGTGGACGACATGATCCGGCGGATCGAGGCCGACCTCTGCGTCAACCCGAGGCAGCGCTTCGCCACCGGCTTCAGTTGGGGCGGCGGCATGAGCTACGCCCTGGCCTGCGCGCGGGCCGACGTGTTCCGGGCCGTCGCGGTGATCGCCGGTGCCCAGATCAGCGGCTGCTCCGGCGGCACGCAGCCGATCGCGTACTTCGGGCTGCACGGCATCTCGGACAACGTGCTCAACATCGGTCAGGGGCGCGCGCTGCGCGACACGTTCGTCCGCAACAACGGGTGCGCGGCGCAGAACCCGCCCGAGCCCGGTGGCGGCAGTCGCACCCACATCACCACCGTGTACTCCGGCTGCCGGTCGGGTTACCCGGTGCAGTGGGCGGCCTTCGACAACGGGCACATGCCCGGCCCAGTCGACGGGACGTACGGCGAGAGCGGCATCACGACCTGGACCAAGGGTGAGATCTGGCGGTTCTTCGCGCAGTTCTCCTGACCCGACAGGACAACGGGATCACCACGGCAGCCGTCACCGGTCGACGACCGGTGACGGCTGCCGGCGGCGAGTGGAGAGGCGGTGTCAGCGTTGCAGTCGGGTCGGCTTGCCGGAGCCCTTGCGGCGGACCAGCCACGCCTCGGTGATGTGGGTGAACATCGCGTCGGCGGCACCGGCCGGGTCGCGGGCGGCGATCCGCTCGTAGATGCGGCGGTGTCCCCGGTTGGACGCCACGCAGAGCGAGCGCTGGGTGCGACCCATGTACCGGGCGGTGTTGGCGACCTGGCTCTCCAACGAGCGGACCACCCCACGGGCGATCCGGTTGCCGGACGCCTGCATCACCGTGTCGTGGAAGGCCCGGTCGTGCTCGTGGTAGGCGACAGTGTCGTCGACGAGTTCGTCCATCCGGTCGACCAGCGCCCGCAGGCGCTCGATGGTCTCGGCGTCGGCCTGTCGGGCGGCGACGTGCGCCATGTCCGATTCGAGCAGCCGTCTGGTGACCACCAGGTCGTCCAGGATGGCGAGGCTGTCGTCCTCGGCGATGGTGGCGGCGAGGACGAGTTCGTCGAGCATGTCCCAGTTCGAGGGCTCGGTGACCGTGGTGCCGGCGCCCTGGCGTACCTGCACCAGGCCCTTCTCCTGGAGGACCTTGACCGCTTCGCGGACCACGGTCCTGCTGACCGAGAAGGTCTCGCAGAGCACGGGCTCGGGGGGCAGGGGAGACCCGGACGGATGTATCCCGCGCACGATCCGCTGCACCAGCTCGGCGGTGACGGCGCGCGCGAGGTTCTGCGGCCGGCGGGTCCAGGCCGGGGCGGCCGTGGCGTCCACGGTCGTCTCCTGCGATGGCGTCATGTCCCCTCCGATTTGCTTGCCGTGGCACGACGTCCGGTGGTCAGTGTACGTCCGACCGTTGACGTCAGACGTCATACGAGTTACGTTTTCGCACATTGTTGGCCTGCGGTGGAGCCGTCGGCCATTCCCGTTCAGAGGTGAACAACGATGAAACGCGCACTCTGGTCCGCCGTCCTCGTTGTGGGACTGGTAGCGACGGCCGGCTGTGGAAGCGCCACCGGATCGGGCGGGTCCGCCGGTGGCGCGGACGGCAAGCTGGTGGTGTGGGACTGGAAGTCCGGTGAGGCGTCCGCCGCCCCGTACCTCGACAAGGCCAAGGCGGATTTCGCCGCGAAGCACCCGGACGTCACGGTCGAGTTCGTCGCGCAGCCGTTCGACCAGTACTACACGCTGCTGGGCGCGGCGATCCAGGCCGGCAAGGGCCCGGACGTCATGCTCTTCAACGGCGGCGGCCAGATCCGGGACCGGGTCGACGCGCTGGTGCCGCTGGACGAGTATCTCGCCGAGGACCGGGAGCGCCTGGCCGGCTGGGACGCCTTCACCGAGGAGGGCCGCACCTACGCCGGTCCGGTGACGTTGCAGGGCCACCCCATCTACTACAACAAGGCGGTGTACGAGAAGGCCGGGCTCGACCCCGCCGCCCCGGCGACGACCTGGACCGAGTTCCTCAGCGACTGCGCCGCCATCGCCAAGGCCGGTGCCAAGTGCTTCGCGCTCGGCAACAAGGAAGGCGCGGGCATCCAGTTCTGGCTCTCCGCACTGGGCTCCGCCACGCTCACCGCGCAGGAGTACGACGACTGGATCGCCGGCAAGCGCGACTGGAACTCACCCCACGTCAAGCGGGTGTTCCAGCTCTGGCAGGAGGCCGGCGACGCCGGGCTGAACACCGACGGTGCCAACTCGACCGCGATGTTCAACGACGGGTTCGCCCTCTTCCAGTCCGGCAAGGCCGCCCACGTCATCGGGCTGATGTCGGACGTCGGGCACTGGAAGGACTTCAACGAGTTCCTGACGCCGGAGAAGCTCGGCGTGATGAACGCCCCGGTGGTCACCGAGGGCACCACCCCGAGCCTGCCCTACGACGGTGGGATCGGCTACGGGGTGGCGAAGTGGACCAAGGATCCGAAGGTCGCCGCCGATCTGGTCCGCTCGCTCACCTCGACCGAGGCGCTCAAGGCCTTCTACGCGGACGCGGGAGCGATCGCCGCCGACACCACGATCGACGTGTCGCAGGGCGGCCCGGCGGTGGCCGGCATCGTGGCCGAGACCGAGGACGGCAAGCCGGCGCTGCACGTGGCGCTCTCCTCGAAGACCCTGGACCTGATGGGCCGACTGTCCCAGCAACTGCTCAGCGGCTCGGCCGACGTCGACGAGGTGGTGCGGCAACTGGCCGCCTCCGACCAGGCGGGCTGAGTTCGTGCCGATCGGAAACGCGCAAGCCTCGGTCCGTCCGGCTCCGGCCGGACGGACCGACGCGGCGACCGACCGTCGCCGGGGTGCGACGCGGGCCGCCGGCCGTCTGCGCTCCGAGCGCCTCGCACCGTACGTCCTGGTCGCCCCCGCCGTGCTGATCATCGTGGTGCTGCGGCTGTATCCGCTGCTGCTCGGCGTGAACTTCTCGTTCACCGGGGACGGGGCCCGCGACGGCACGGCGGTGGGTGTCGACAACTACCGGGAACTGCTGGCCGACCCGCTGTTCCGGACCGCGCTGGGCAACGTCGGCTGGCTGGTGTTGCTGCTGCCGGTGGCGGTGGCGATCCCCGGCCTGCTGGCGACCTTCATCTACCTGCGGGTTCCCGGGCATCGGCTCTACCGCAGCGTCTACTTCTTTCCCGCCGTGCTCTCCCCGGTCATCGTCGGAGCGATCTTCAACCTGCTGCTCGCGGTGGACGGCCCGCTCAACTCCCTCCTCGGCCCGGCCGGTGTCGGGCCGATCGACTGGCTCGGCGACCCGGACATCGCGATGTTCGTGGTGGTCGGCGTGCACGTCTGGGCCACCTTCGGGATGTCCCTGGTGGTCTTCCTCGCCGGGTTCGCGACCCTCGACGCCGCCCTGCTGGACGCCGCCCGGGTGGACGGTGCCTCGCTGCCCCAGGTCATCCGGCACGTGATCGTCCCGGGGCTGTCCCGGACCATCCAGTTCGTCTTCGTGACCACGATGATCGGGATGTTGACCTCGATGTTCGGGCTGCTGTTCGTGATGACCAGCGGCGGCCCGGAGGGGTCCACCTACCTGCCGGAGTACTACATCTGGATCCAGCAGGGCCAGATGAACCGGCCCGCCCTCGCCTCGGCCGCCTCGACGGTCCTCTTCGTGATCATGCTCGTGGTGGGGCTGGTGCAGATCAAGCTGCTCAGCCGGGCCGGAAGGGAGAACTGATGTCCCGCCTGCGGCCGGGGCGGTGGTTGATCGCCGTCCCGATGCTGGTGCTCGCCCTGGCGACGATCTACCCCCTGCTGTTCACCGCGAACGTCGCGATGAAGACCCGGCGCGACTACATCCTCGACCGCTTCGCCCTGACCGACAAGCTGCGCTGGGACAACATCGAGACGGCGTGGAGCAGCGTCGGCATGAGCCGATACTTCGTCAACTCGGTGATCGTGGTGTCGTCGTCGGTGCTGCTGCTCCTGCTGCTCGGTTCGATGGCCGGCTTCGCCCTCAGCCAGATACGGTTCCGTGGGTCGCGGGCGCTGTTCCTCGGCTGCCTCGCGGGTCTCTTCGTACCGTTCCAAGTGATCATGGTGCCGCTGGCCCGGATCATGGCCGACACCGCGCTCATCGACACGTACCCCGGGTTGATCCTCGTCTACGTCGCCCAGTTCCTGCCCTTCACCGTCTTCCTGATGACCAGCTACTACCGGTCGATACCGCCGGAGATCATCGACGCGGCCCGGATCGACGGCAACAGCCTCTACGGCGTGTACCGGCGGATCATGCTTCCGCTGGGCACTCCGGCGCTGCTCTCCGTCGGCATCCTCAACGCCCTGTTCTGCTGGAACGACGTCCTGATGTCGCTGGTCATGATGCCCTCGGCCGACCAGCGCACCCTGATGGTGGGCGTGACCTCGCTGCGCGGGCAGTACTCCGACGACATCCCGACCTTCGCCTCCGGGGTGCTGATCGCCGCGCTCCCCGTCCTGCTGGTCTACCTCTTCCTCCAGCGCCAGATCGCCGACGGCGTCGCCGCCGGCTCCACGAAGGGCTGACATGCGGATCACCGGATATCGGACGCTCACCACGGTGCAGGAATGGGGACGCCCCGTCGGTGACGCCAACGGCGTCTTCGCCGACGGGGTGGTGCCGGTGTCGATCGTCGTCGTCGACACCGACGAGGGGATCTCCGGAGTCGGCCTCGGCCCGCACGTGGAGATCGAACGGATCTTCGCGGCCGTCGACGGCGAGGACCCGCGCGCCGTCACGACGCTCTACGACCGGATGCTGCGCCACAGCTTCAAGGCCGGACACGGGGGCACCGTCTTCGGCACCATCGGCGCGCTCGACACCGCCCTCTGGGACATCAAGGCGCAGGCCGCCGGCCAGCCACTCTGGCGACTGCTGGGCGGACGCGACCGGCGGGTGCCCGCGTACGCCTCCGGCCTCGACATCGGCCTGACCGACGACGAGCTGGTCGACACCTACCGCGCGTACGCCGCGCACGGGTTGCGTGCCGCGAAGCTCAAGGGCGGTCTGGACATCGCCCGCGACCGGCATCGCCTGGGCCTGGTCGAACAGGTGCTGACCGAGGCCGGGCACGGACGGCGACCCGGTCTCATGCTCGACGTCAACGAGGCGTGGACCCGCAAGCAGGCGGTCCGCCACGTCGGCGAACTCGAACGCACCCTCGATCTCATCTGGATCGAGGAGCCCGTCCGCCGCTGGGACGCCGAGGGCCTCGCCGCCGTCGGCCGGGGGGTGCGTGCCTCCGTCGCCACCGGTGAGAACCTGACCGGGCTGGAGCAGTACCGCCCGCTGATCGCCGCCGGGGCGGTCGACATCGTCCAAACGGCGGCCGTCTGGGGAGTCACCCACTTCCTGCGGACGTCGGCCCTGGCGCACGCCCACGACCTGCCGGTCAGTCCGATCGGCAACAGTCCGGTCGGGCTGCTGCACGCGGCGACGTCGGTGCCCAACCACCTGACCAGCGAGTTGCAGGACCTGCGTCCACCGCTCGGTGTCACGCTCGACCTGCACGTCGAGGACGGTGCCTTCGTCCTCGGCGACGCACCGGGCCTCGGCGTCCGCGTCGACGAGCGGACGATCCGCGCTTCCGTCCGCCCTCCGGCGGCCCGCAGCACCGAGGGGCCCGACGTCCGGCCCGGGTCGGCGGGACGACGGCTGCTGCCGGAGTACGGCGATCCGGCACCGACCCGGACGGCGTACCTGCCGACCGGTGCCACGGTCGGCGGCGCCGCCCTGAACGGCCACGGTGGGCGTGCCGGCGCACCGCTGGCCGAGTCCGACGGCCGCTGAGCCGTCCGGGTCCGCGCACGCCGTCCGGGTCCGCACAGGCCGTCCCGGGTCCGCACACGTCGCCCCAGGTCCGCGCACGCTGGTCGGGTCCGCGCACGCTGGTCGGGTCCGCGCACGACGATCGGGACCGGCTCCCGTGGTGCGGGGGCCGGTCCCGACCGGTGTCATCGGCGGATCAGCGTCGCGGTCGTCAGGCCGCGCCGAACCGCCACTGCTGGTTGGTGCCGCCGTGGCAGGTCCACTGCACCAGCCGCGCGCCGTCGGTGGTGGCCGCGCCGTTGACGTCCAGGCAGAGGCCGCTCAGCACGCTCCGGACCGTGTAGACGCCGCTGGTGCCGGTCGCCGTGACGGTGAACTTCTGCTGGTTGCCGGTGCCGCAGGTGGCCTGCTGGAGGAAGGCACCCGCGCTGGTGGACGAGCCGACGATCTCCGCGCACTTGCCGCTGTGCACCGCCTTGAGAGTGACGGCACCGTTGCCGGCGTCGACCGCCTGCCACTTCTGGTTGTTCCCGCCGCTGGCGGCCCACTGGTGGATCTGGGCGCCGTCGGCGGTGGAGACCCCGTTGACGTCCATCACCTTGCCGCTGTGCTGCGCGGTGAGGGTCCAGGTCCGCCCGGCCACCCCACCGGTGCCGCCGACACCGACCCCCGCACCGCCGAAGGTGTGCGAGTCGAGGTCGAACCAGTTGTTGCCGCTGCCCTTGAAGACCAGGTACAGGGTGTGCGTACCGGCCAGGGCGGTGACGTTCACCGGTGGTGTCGACTGGTAGTTGTCCCAGCCGCCGGTGGCCGGCACCGGCGTGGTGGCCAGCAGCGTGCCGGTGGGGGAGCCGGCCCGCAGCTCGATCGTGCCGCCGCCGGACGGTGACGACAGCCGGTAGCTGACCGTGGTGATGCCGGAGAGGCTCATCGGGGTGAAGGCCACCCAGTCGTTGTTGGAGATGTCGCCGACCCGCTTGCCGCTCTCCGCGCCGGCCTGGTCGACCACCCGGGTGCCGGACTGGCTGCTGTAGTACTCGGCCTGCTTGTGCTTGGGCTGGAGGATCACCTGTGCGTGCCCGGTCAGCGGTGCGGCCCCGCCCGCCCCGCCGTTGTCGGTGTAGCGCGCGTTGAGCACGTAGAACAGGTTCGCGCCGTCCGGATGCCCGCCGAGCAGGTCGGTGGGGATGGTGCCGGAGCAGCCGGGCAGGTCGGTGGTCTCGTGCGCGTGGTCGTCGTGCCCGAGCGCCGGGTTGAGGATCACCTTGGCGCAGTCGATCGCCGCCCCACCCGGGTCGGAGACGCTGATCTGGTAGGAGACCCGGTCACCGAAGGTGAGCATGCCGCCATGCGCCGGGGTGGTGATGGTGACCACCGGAGCGGTGTTGCCGACCGTGATCGCCACGTTGGCGAAGCCGGTCTTCCCGGTGCTGTCGGTGACCTTGAGCTGGGCGGTGTAGTTGCCGTTCGCGGTGTAGACGTGCGACGGGTTGGCCGCCGTCGACGTGGTGCCGTCACCGAAGGTCCACTGGTAGCTGATCGTGTCACCGGGGTCGGGGTCCGCCGACCCGGCGCTGGAGAACTGCACGGTCAGCGGGGCGTTGCCGCTGGTGGGCGTACCGGCGGCCTTGGCGATCGGGGACCGTCCACCCTGCACGTAGTCGATGCGGTAGAGACCGGAGTCGCTGTTGCCGCCGCCGAAGTTGGTGCCCCACTCCAGCAGGTAGAGCGATCCGTCCGGGCCGAACTCCATGTCCATCGGCTTGTTGAACCGGGTGGTGGGCAGGAAGGCGTTGGTCCGGGTGACCGCCGTCGCCGAGTCGAAGTGCACCTCCTTGAGGTAGCTGCGCGACCACTCGTAGAAGAAGTGGACCCCGTCGTAGTACGGCGGGAACTTCGTCTGCGACGGGTTCGCCGCGTTGTAGCGGTAGACCGGGCCGCCCATCGGCCCCGAGCCGCCGGAGCCCAGCTCCGGGAAGGTGGTCGAGGTGCCGTAGCCGTACCACATGTTCGGCGCGACCACCGGGCGCAGGCTGGTCAGGCCGGTGTTGTTGGGCGAGTTGTTCACCGGGTTGGCGCAGTTGAACTTGGCCCCGACCGCACCGGTGTCCGGGTTGTACGGCGCGTACGGCTGGTTGTCGCCGTGGCAGAACGGCCAGCCGTAGTTGCCCGGCGTCTTGATCACGTTCAGCTCGACGAGACCCTCGGGGCCACGGTTGGTGGTCGGCGGGTTCCGGTCCGGCCCGTAGTCGGCCAGGTAGACCCAGCCGTTGGTCGGGTCGATCGAGAAGCGGAACGGGTTGCGGAAGCCCATCGCGTAGATCTCGGGCCGGGTCTGCGCCGTCCCCTGTGGATAGAGGTTGCCCGACGGGATGGTGTAACCGCCGCTCGCCGAGGGCCGGATGCGCAGCAGCTTGCCCCGCAGGTCGTTGGTGTTGCCGGCGGTGCGGGCGGCGTCGAGCATGTGCTTGCCCGAGCGCCAGTCCAGCGGCGCGTAGCCCTGCCAGTTGGGGTCGAGGTTCGGCGGCACGTCGTCGCCGGTGCCGATGTAGAGGTTGCCGTCCGGCCCGAACTCCATGTACCCGCCGGTGTGTCCCGGCTCGGGGTAGGTGCGGTCGCGGTAGGCGGGGATGTCGATGATCGTGACCTGGCTGGACATGGTCAACGTGTCACCGCTCAGCGTGATGCGGGAGACCCGGTTGACGTCCGTGCTGCTGCCGGCCGGCGAGTGGTACAGGTAGACGTACCCGTTGGTGGCGAAGTTCGGGTCCAGCGCCAGCCCGGTGAGGCCGTCCTCACCGCCGGTGTAGACGCTGAGCGTGCCGGCGGTGACGGTGCTGCTCGTACTCGGCTTGAAGATCTTGATCTGGCCGCCGCGTTGGACGTAGATCACCCGACCGTCGGGGGTCACCGCCAGTGCCATCGGGTCGACGGTGTTGGTGTCGAGCGAGCGCTTCTCGAAGTTGCCCCAGACCGTGCCGCCGCAGTCCCCGGGCTCGTTGCCGGCGGCCCACTTCACCCCGCCGAGCACATGGTTGCGGAAGTGGGTCTCGCTGTAGGACTCGATGGCGTGGCCCATCGCGGTGGCCCAGACCCGACCGCCGCCGACGGCACGGCACCAGGAGATCGGGTGGTCCGGACCCATCGCCCGGGAACCGGGGTTGTACGTCCGTTCGTCCGCGGTGACCAGCACGTGTACGTCACCGCGCGGGTTCTTGTCGAAGTTGTACCACTCCTCGCTGCGGTTCCAGCGGTCCGGCAGAGTAGCCGTGGAGGGGTGCTTCTTGTCGGCCACGATGGCGGTGCCGGGCAGGACGCCGGGGGAGTGTTCCGGCATGTGCGCGCCGCCGTTGACGGTCTGGTCCCACCACGGGTATTCACCCTCGATGCCCATGTCGGTGGCGTTGTGGACGGCGACGATCCCCTTGCCGGAGGCGAGGAAACCCTCCACCGCCTGACGCTGGGCGGCCGAGGTCCAGACCATGCCGGAGGTCTGGAACATCACCAGGACGTCGAAGGTGGCGAGGTTGGCCGGGGTGAACACGGCCGAGTCCTCGCTGTGCACCACCTCGAAGTTGTTGGCCGCCGCCTGCTGCTGGAACATCGCGACGCCTGCGGGGATGGAGTCGTGCCGGTAACCGGCGGTCTTGGTGAACACCAGGGCCCGGAAGGCGGGAGCCGCCGCCGCCGGGTTCACGACCGCGAAGGTCAGTAACAGACCCGCGATCACTCCGATGATGGATGTCGTGCGACGCATGGCGTCTCCTCGTTGGACGGGCAGGGGATACGGGTGGCGCGCCAACGCTTGCGGTGGTGACTCACCGTCATGTCGGACTGAGGTGCCGTCCCGTGGGGGTGGGGAGCCGGAGCGCATCGTGCATCGATGTCGTCGGATGTTAACGACGCCATGGACGGTGTCTCCGTGCCGGTGCTGGCTCTCGCGCAGGTGTGTCTTCCCCGGTCCGCACCGACGGGACGGTGCCCGAAAGTCCCTGGCGGACGGGGGATTGCGAACTCATACCCGAACATCTATCTTCATACGTGTGATGTTTCGGTCGTGTCAAGCGAAAGTTTGAGCACGACAACACGAAGTGCCGCACCTGGATGACAAAACAGTATCGACCGTCCACGCTGGAGGATCTCCGGCGTCGGACGGCATCCGATCTTGGCTACTGAACGTGAGGATCATCGACGATGTCAGACCGGCGTCCGGCGCCCCTGCTCGCGCTGCGGGGAATCAGCAAGTCCTTCCTCGGCGTCCGCGTGCTCGACGAGGTCGGTCTCGATGTCGCCGCCGGTGAGGTGCACGCCGTCGTCGGCGAGAACGGTGCCGGCAAGTCCACCCTCATGAAGATCGTCTCCGGCGGGTACGCCCCGGACGAGGGCACCGTCGAACTCGACGGCGAGCCACGCGCCTTCGGCGGCCCACGCGACGCCCAGCGGGCCGGCATCGGCATCATCCACCAGGAGTTCAACCTGCTGCCGGAACGCACCGTCGCGGAGAACGTGTTCCTGGGCCACGAACCCACCCGCCGTGGCCTGGTCGACCGCCGTCGGATGCGCGACCGCACCCGGCAACTCCTGGCCTCGGTCGGGGAGACGGCCCTGCCGGCCGACGCACCGGTGAGCCGGCTCAGCGTCGCGCAACAGCAGGTCGTGGAGATCGCCAAGACACTCGCCCTGGACGCCCGACTCATCATCATGGACGAGCCCACCGCCGCGCTGGCCGACCACGAGGTGACCCTGCTCTACGCCCTGGTACGCCGGCTCCAGGAACAGGGCATCGGCATCCTCTATGTCTCGCACCGGCTCGCCGAGGTCTTCGACCTGTCCGACCGGATCACCGTCCTCAAGGACGGCCGCCGGGTGACCACCACGGACACCGCCGACACCAGCGCCGACGACCTCGTCCGACACATGGTCGGCCGCGAGCTGTCGCACTACTACCCGCCGCGCGCCGCCCCGGCCGACGTCGGCGCGGTCCGGCTCACCGTCCGGCGCGGCGGGAACCGCAGACTGCGCGACATCGAGCTGGACCTGCGCGCGGGCGAGGTGCTCGGCGTCGGCGGTCTCCAGGGCTCCGGCCGCTCCGCCCTGGCCCGAGCCCTGTTCGGGGCCGCCCCGTTCACCACCGGCGAGGTCAGTCTCGACGGCAGGCCGGTCCGGTTGCGCTCCCCGCGTGCGGCGATGCGGGCCGGGATCGCCTACGTCACCGAGGACCGCAAGGGCGAGGGCACGATCGGCCGCCAGTCGGTGCTCGACAACGCGTTGCTGGCCGGCCGCGCCGCCTTCCCGATCCGCTCCGGCCGGGCCGCGCGTACCGCCCGGGTCCGGGAACTGCTCGCCGCCGTCGAGGTCCGCGCCGCCGGTGACCACCAGGAGATCCGTTTCCTCTCCGGCGGCAACCAGCAGAAGGTCGTGCTGGCCCGGTGGCTCGCCCTGCACCCCCGGGTCCTGCTCTTCGACGAACCCACCCGAGGCATCGACGTGGGGGCGAAGTCCGCGATCCACGATCTGGTCCGCCGCCTCGCCGCAGAGGGCGCCGCCGTGCTGATGATCTCGTCCGACCTGCCCGAGCTGCTCGGCATGAGCGATCGGATCATCGTCATGCGCGACGGCCGGATCGTGGGCGAACTGCCCGCCGGCAGCCGCGAGGAGGACGTGGTCGGGCTCGCCCTCGGCACGGTACGGGAGACCGCGGCGTGACCACCCGCGCGCTGCTGCCCGTCCGACGCCCGGTGCCCGGGGTGTTCGTGGCCCTGGCGCTCACCCTGACCATCGGCTGGCTGGTCGTCCTGCTCGACGGTGGTCAGCTCGTCAACCAGTCGACGACGGTGAGCCTGCTGCACGTCGCCGCCGGACTGGGCTTCGTCGCCGTCGGGCAGACCCTGGTCATCCTCGGCGGCTCGCTGGACCTCTCGGTCGCGTACGTGGTCAGCCTGAGCACGTTGGTCGCCGCCGAGACGATGGCCGGGCGGGACAGCGCGATGCTGCCCGCGATCGGCCTGACGCTGTTGGTCTGCGCCGGGATCGGGCTGCTCAACGGGCTGCTCGTCACCGCCGGGCGGATCAACGCGTTCATCGCGACGCTCGGCGTCGGGCTGCTGCTCAAGGGATACCTCGACAACGGGTACGCCGGCCCGGCCGGCACCACCTCACCGACCCTCGTGCAGATCCTCGGCTACCAGCGCGTCGGTCCGGTGCCGCTGGCCTTCCTGCTGCTGCTCCTGGTGGCCGGGGCGGCCTGGTTCGCGCTGGCCCGGACCAGGTTCGGCCACCACCTGCTCGCCGTCGGCGGTGATGAGGAGGTCGCCCGGCTCTCCGGGGTACGCACCGACCGGGTGCGGGTCACCGCGCACGTGCTCTGCTCGCTCTGCGCCGGGATCGCCGGCATCTATCTCGCCAGCCGACTCGGCTCGGGTGCGCCCCGCGTCGGCTCGGAGGGCCTCTACGACCTGGAGTCGATCGCCGCCGTGGTGATCGGCGGTACCGCGCTGGCCGGTGGCCGGGGCGGCGTGGTCGGCACGGTCGGCGGCGTGCTGCTGCTCGCCACCATCGACGCCGTCTTCAACCAGCTCGCGGTCGACGCGTTCGCCAAGCAGGTGGTCCGGGGCGTGATCATCATCGCGGCGGTGGCCGTCTACGCCCGTCGGACCATGCGGAAGGCGGCCGGGTGAGCACGCAGACCCTCCGGCGTCGGCTCCAACCGGCGCAGTGGACCCGGCCCGGTGGCCTGGCGCCGATCCTGGCGATCCTGGTGGTGTTGCTGGTCCTGATCACCGTCCGCCAGCCCGACTTCCTCAGCCCGCCGTCGCTGATGTCGTTCCTCGGCCGCTCGGCGCCGATCATCCTGCTCGCCGCCGGTCAGTACTTCGTGATCGTCTGCGGCGAGTTCGACCTCTCCGTCGGCGCCCTGGTCACCGCGCAGGTGGTGGTGGCCGCCCGACTGATCGACAGCGACCCGACGCGGACCTGGCCGGTGGTGCTGGTGCTGCTCGTCGGCGGCGCGCTCGTCGGACTGGTCAACGGCCTGGTCACCACCCGGCTCGGGGTGCCCTCGTTCGTCACCACCCTCGGCATGTTCCTGATCCTCGTCGGCGCGGTCTACCTCTGGTCCGACGGGGCGCCGAAGGGCGGGCTCACCGAGGAGTTCCGGCAGTACGGCCGACGCGCCTTCGAGGACGTGCCGCTGCTCGGCCGCGTCCCGTACGCGCTGGTGATCCTGGTGGTCGTCGCCACGGTGGCGGTGCTGCTGACCCGCGCCGACTTCGGGCGGATCGTGGTCGCCGTCGGCGACAACCCGCGCACCGCCCGGCTCAGCGGGGTACGCGTGTGGCGTACCCGCACCGCGGCCTTCGTCCTCAGTGGCCTCGCGGCGGCGGTCGCGGCGATCCTGATTGGCGGCTACAGCGGGGTCTCCTTCCAGGCCGGTGCCGGCCTGGAGTTCGGTGCCATCACCGCCGTGGTCCTCGGCGGTGTGGCGTTGGGCGGCGGACGGGGCTCGGTCGTCGGCGCGATGCTCGGCGCCACCACCCTCGAACTGCTCTTCGCGCTCATGAACTTCTACGGCATCTCGGGTGCGCTCCGACCGGCGGTCCAGGGCGCCATCATCCTGGTCGCCGTGGCGGTCGCGGCCCGACGTTCCACGTCGAGATAAAGGGGATCCGATGAAACGCTTCCTGGCCGCGCTCGGCGCGGTGACACTGCTGACGCTCGCCGGGTGCGCCACCGACCAACCGGTGGCGAACCCGTCCGGTGCCTCGTCCGCGCCCGCCGGGGCGGGCACCGGCGAGCAGTCCTCCTTCTTCGAGCAGGCTGCCTACGACGCCGAGTTGGCCCTGTTGCAGGCCACGCCGACCGGTCCGGCGGACCGACCGTGGGAGCAGGCGCTCGACCCGGCGATGGTGGACACCGCCTCGTTCAAGAAGGCCGGACCGCACCGGATCTGCTTCTCCAACGCCGCGCTGAACAATCCCTGGCGTCAGGTCGGCTACAAGACCATGCAGGCCGAGGTGGCCGCGCAGGGAGACCGGATCGCCGAGTTCGTGCACGTGGAGGCCGAGGGCAAGGACCAGAAGCAGATCGCCGACATCAACGACCTGCTCGGCCGCGACTGCGACGCCCTGATCGTCTCGCCGAACACGACCGCCACCCTCACCCCGGCGGTGGAGGCCGCCTGCCGCACCGGCCTGCCGGTGATCGTCTTCGACCGTGGTGTCGACACGGACTGCCCGGTGACCTTCATCAACCCCATCGGCGGGTACGGCTTCGGCCACGTGGGCGCCGAGTTCGTCAGCCAGCGGATGAAGCCCGGCGGCAAGCTGCTCGCGCTGCGCATCCTGCCCGGCGTCGACGTGCTGGAGACACGCTGGTCGGCGGCGAAGGTCGCGTTCGACAAGGCGGGCGTGGACGTCGTCGGCGTCGAGTTCACCGACGGCGACCCGGCCAAGACCAAGAAGATCGTCGACGACTACCTCCAGCGGTACGGCACCATCGACGGCGTCTGGATGGACGCCGGTGCGGTCGCGGTCGCGGCGGTGGAGGCGTTCCAGGACGCCGGCAAGCCGGTGCCGCCGATCAACGGCGAGGACCAGCTCGACTTCCTCAAGGTGTGGAAGGAGGCCGGGCTCACCGCGATCGCGCCGACCTATCCGACCTACCAGTGGCGTACGCCGATCATCGCCGCCCTGCGGATCCTCGACGGCGAGCAGGTGTCCAACCCGTGGAAGCTGCCGCAGCCGACCATCACGCAGGAGAACCTGGACAGCTACCTCGACCCGGACATGCCGCCGCTGCACTACGCGATGTGCGGCTGCACCGACCTGCCCGGGTACCCCCAGCGCTGGAAGTAGGCCCGGTGTACGAGATCGGCGTCAACCCCTGGGTCTGGACCTCACCGGTCGACGACGCGGCGCTGGCCGAGCTGGTGCCCCGGATCGCCGGCTTCGGCTTCGACGCGGTCGAGCTGCCGATCGAGCAGCCCGGGGACTGGGATCCGGTCCGGACCCGGGACCTGCTCGCGGCACACGGGCTCCGCGCGGCCGGCGTCTGCGCGGTCACCCCGCCCGGCCGGGACCTCGTCGACGCCGCACCGAGGGTGGTCGAGGCCACCGTGGCGTACCTGAAGGGCTGTGTGGACAGCGCGGCGGCCGTCGGGGCGCCGAGCGTCGGCGGTCCGGTCTACGCCTCGGTGGGCCGGACCTGGCGGATGACGGCGGCCGAGCGCACCGCCTGCTACGCGGACTTCCGCCGGGCCCTGGCGCCGGTCGCCGAGTACGCCGGTGCGCGAGGGGTGTCCATCGGGGTGGAGGCGCTCAACCGGTACGAGACCAGCGTGGTCAACACGATCGACCAGGCGGTGGACCTGATCGACGGTCTGCCGTCGAACGTCGGCCTGATGATCGACACCTACCACATGAACATCGAGGAGGCCGACCCGTACGCCGCGCTCGCCGTCGCCGGCCCGTACATCAAGCACGTCCAGGTCAGTGGCACCAACCGGGGCGCTCCCGGCAGCGACCACCTGGACTGGCCCCGCCTGTTCGCCGTGCTGGCCGGCACCGGCTACCGGGGCGCGGTCTGCATCGAGTCGTTCACCGCCGAGAACGAGACGATCGCCACCGCCGCGTCCATCTGGCGTCCCCTGGCCCCGTCGCCGGACCGGCTCGCCCTCGACGGGCTGGCCTACCTGCGCGGGCTCCTGGGCTGAGCCGGCCACCACCCGCACCGCCACCACCGCACGACCACCATCCGTCCCAGCCGAAGGAGACCTCCCGTGTCCGGACCGCCTCGTCCCACCACACCCAGACGGGTGCTGGCCGCGGTGACCACGGTGGCGCTCACCAGCGTGCTCACCGCCACCGTCGTGGCCACCGCCGCCGCCCCGGCCCTCGCGGCCACCACCACCCTGTACGCCTCGCCGACGGGCAGCGGCAGCACGTGCAGCGCCGCCGCGCCGTGTTCGTTGACCGGCGCGCAGACCGCCGTCCGTGCCCTGAACAGCGCGATGTCCGGCGACATCGTGGTGCAACTGGCCGACGGGACCTACCGGCTCACCGCGCCGCTGCGCTTCACCGCCGCCGACTCCGGCACCAACGGCTACCGCGTGTTGTGGCAGGCCGCCCCGTCGGCCCGACCGGTGATCAGCGGCGCCCGCGCGGTCACCGGCTGGTCGCTCGTGGACGCCGGACGCAACATCTGGCGGGCCAACGTCGGCGCCGGGCTGGACAGCCGGCAGCTCTACGTCGACGGTGCGGTGGCGACCCGGGCGCGTACCCAGGTCAACCGGGCCGACTTCACCGCCGACAGCACCGGGATGCGGTTCACCAGCAGTGCGTTGGGCTATCTCAACAACCTGGCCAACCAGAGCCGCGTCCAGATGGAGAGCGTCAACTCGTTCACCGACCGGTACGTGTCGGTGCAGAGCATCAGCGGCAACCAGATCCGGATGCAGCAACCCGGCTGGAGCAACAACAACTTCGGGTACGACACCTTCACCAGCCCGCACCGGGCCGGGCCGCTGTACCTGAGCAACGCCTACGAGTTCCTGGACGCGCCGGGGGAGTGGTATCTGGACCCGGGAAGCGGTGCGCTGTCCTACATCCCGCTGGCCGGGCAGAACATGAGCACCGCCCGGGTGGAGCTGCCGACGGTGCAGTCCCTGATCCAGATCGGCGGCACGTACGCGGCCCCGGCCCACCACATCACGTTCAGCGGGGTCACCGTCACCGGCACGAGCTGGCTCGGCGCCAGCAGCGCCCAGGGCTACGTCGACCAGCAGACCGGCGCGTACATCGCCGGGAACTGGAGCTGGCCTGCCTTCACCTCCTGCCACAACGGCTGCCCGCAGTTCGAGGCCACCCGCCCGAACTGGCAGCAGATGCCGGCCGCCGTGCAGATCTCGGCCGCCAACAACGTCACCTTCAGCGACTCCTCGTTCGTCAACCTCGGTCAGACCGCCATCGGCATCGGCAACGACGCCAACGCCCACGGCAGCGGCGTCGGCCTCGGGGCCAGCAACATCACCATCACCCGGTCCGAGATCGCCCGCAACGTGGCCGGTGGCATCGTCGTCGGTGGCGTACGCGCCGACGCCCACCACCCGAGCGACCAGCGCATGGTCAACCGGGACATCACCATCAGCAACAACCGGTTGCACGACCTGGGCATCGAGTACCGGGGCATCGTCTCGGTGCTGACCACCTACGTCACCAACTCCACCGTCTCGTACAACGAGGTCTACAACATGCCGTACACCGGCATGTCCATCGGGTACGGCTGGGGTTCCAACGACGCCGGGGGCAGCAACCACTACGCCGACCGGGGGCTGTACAACTACCAGCCGCGCTACAGCACCGCCACCACCGCGTCCAACAACCGGCTCGTCGGCAACTACGTGCACGACGTCATGCAGCAGATGAACGACGGCGGCTGCATCTACACCCTGTCGGCGAATCCGGGCGGACTGATCGCCGACAACTACTGCCTGCGGACCAACGGTCACTTCGGGCTCTATTTCGACGAGGGCTCCCGCTACTTCACCGCCCGCAACAACGTCTTCGCCTCGACCGGCACGTGGGCCACCGCCAACTACTGGTTCGCCGAGAACATGGGCAACTTCACCGTCACCAACAACTGGTCGACCAACGGCAGCAGCAACGTCACCAACGGCGATCGCGGCAACGTGGTCAACGGCAACGTGACGGTGAGCAACAACAACTGGCCCGCCGGGGCGCAGGCGGTGATGGCGGCGGCCGGTCCGCAGGGCGGTGGCGGTCAGCAGAACGTCCAGATCGTCGGCGGGCAGTCCGGCCGCTGCCTCGAGATCGGCGGATCGAGCACCACCAACGGCACGCAGGCCCAGCTCTGGGACTGTCACGGCGGCACCAACCAGCGCTGGACGTACACCGCTTCCCGGCAACTCGTGGTGTACGGCACCAAGTGCCTGGACGCGTCCGGCCAGGGCACCGCGAACGGCACCCTGGCGATCATCTGGGACTGCAACGGGCAGGTCAACCAGCAGTGGACGGTCAACCCCAACGGCACGATCACCGGCGCCCAGTCCGGGCTCTGTCTCGACGCCAGCGGGAACGGCACCGCGAACGGCACGAAGGTGCACCTCTGGGCCTGCCACGGCGGCACGAACCAGCAGTGGAACCTGCGTAGCTGAAGACGTCGGGTGGCACGGGTCCGGCCCCGTCCCACCCGACCCCCGGCCCGGGCCGGGCGGCACGTGCCGCCCGGCTCACGGTCACTGCTTCTTGGTCTCCCAGAAGATGGTCGAGATCTCCTCGATCCGGGCCAGGAGCTGCTCGGCCACGGCCGGGTCCGCGGACCCCTTCGCGCCGCCGGCCCCGGCCAGCTTGGTCGCCTCGTTGAAGAGCCGGTGCAGATGCGGGTACGCCTCGAAGTGCGGAGCCTTGAAGTAGTCGGTCCACAGCACCCACAGGTGATGCTTGACCAGCTCGGCCCGTTGCTCCTTGATGACCAGCGAACGGGTCCGGAACTCCGGGTCGTCGCTCGCCTGGTACTTCTCACAGATCGCCTTGATCGACTCCGCCTCGATGCGGGCCTGGGCCGGGTCGTAGACCCCGCACGGCAGGTCGCAGTGGGCGCTCGCCACCGTGCGTGGCGTGAACAGACGTGACAGTCGCATGGCTTGCCCTTCTTGGTGTCCTCGGCACGAACGCTAGAACCTCAACCGGACTTCAGGTCAACGCGGCGGCCGGAGACGACGATCACGAGGCGACGGACACGATCAGGGGACCGGTCCCCCGCGTCGAGGAGGTTTCGGGTCTTCCGCCCTAATGTCGACATCGCGTCCGAATCGTCCTTCCCGGCGCCCTGGCCCGAGAAAGACACTGACGCGTCCACACGGAGCGGGCACCCGGAGGCTGATGATGGGCGACGACAGGACCGGCACGGAACTGGGCAGGCGCCAGTTCGTCAGGCTCTCGGGAACGGTCGGCGCCACGGGTCTCCTGGGCCTTGTCGCCACCGGGCGGGCGCGGGCCGACGGCGGCTCCGCCGACGGGGAAGGACCCCCGGCGACCCCGGGTACTCCCGGCACCGCTGCCTGTCCCACGCCCTCCGCGTTGTGCGGCTACCCGAGCGACACCGGCGGCCGGTACGACCTGTGGGACCGGGTGCAGGTCTGCACCGGAGCGAAGCCCGGACCGCCGTTCCCGCAGTGCCTGCGCACCACCGCGACGTACGTGGTCCTCAACGGCGGGTCCGGGTCCAACCACGACTACCTGCTCGTCCCGACCTGCCGTGTCAGCGGCATCGAGTGCCCGTTCATCACCACCGCCGCCGCCCCGAACTACTGGCTCGACGCGTGGCTCAACGCGCAACCGGGCCAGCCCGGACACGTGGTGTACCCGCACGTCGGGCTCGGCATCAACTCGGCCGACCCGATGATCCGGCAGCAGGACCAACTCCACATCCACCTGGCCGGGATCCACTCGGGCATCCAGACCCAACTGCAGAACCACGACGCGTCGATCACCAACAACCCGGCCCGGTGGCGCGACCAGATCGTGCCGATCTGGGGACTGACCAGCACCGGCGCCCCCGCCCCGCGCTCCTATCGGGTCCTGCACGTCGCCAACCTCAACGACGATCTCTTCCGGCTCCTGCTCGACAGCGTGGTGCGACCGACCGGGGCGAGCATGGCGGCCCAGGCGATGGCGGTGACCCCACGCCTGATCGGCAACGGCGGCTTCTACGTCCTGAACAGCGAGCCGGGGCTGACCGTGCCGCCGGGTCAGCCCGGTGGCACCGGCACCGTCGACTTCCTCCTCGCGTACGCCTGACTGGACCAGCCGGGTACGCATGTGTCGTGTTCAGTGGGTCCTGGACCCGACATGCTACACCAGTCCGGGTGGCCTGCCACGTCGTGCGGGACGCCCTCGCGTGGTGGGCAATATGCGGTACGAGCGGTCATTTCACGGGTTGACTCCCGTGTCGAACCGGACCCATCCTGGCCGGGTGGCCATACCTGAGGAACCGTTCGGTCCGCCGGTGCCGGTAAAACGCGCGACTGACGGGCGGCCGGGCGACTCGCTAGCGTATCAGGAACGGGCGTCAAGATCATTGATGATCCGGCGCGATCCCTGGGCACCCACCGCGCTGACGAGACATCGGGACGGTGAACGGAGATGACCCTGGCCAGCACGCGGACCGCCACGAGTGTCCTGGACGACATGCTCGTGCCGCGCGGATCCGAGCTGACGCTCCGCCTGATGAAAGGCGTGCGATCCGCTCTCTATGCGCACCCCGTGACGGCCCGGCGGGTCGCGCTCGCGGCCGGCGAGCTGTTGCAGACGGACGGCGCGGACGGTCGTGTCTATTTCATCGACAGTGGCGCGATATTCCTGGAGCACTATTCTCCGACCGGTCGCCGGACCATTATCGACATGTTGTCGAAGAACGAGTACTTCGGCGAGGACTCGCTTCCCGGAATGCCGAACCAGTACATTCCCGCCGCCGTGGTCGACACGAATCTGATCGTGCTCGAGAACGTCGTCATGCGGGACCTGCTCGACGAGGCGAACATCTGCGACGTGTGGTTGCGCAGCCAGATGTTGAAAGCACGCCGGCACCGCTCGCTGCTGTTACAACACACCACATCCGACTGCGAGGCGCGTCTGGCGATGCGACTGCTCGACCTGGCGCAGGGGTTCGGCACCGCGTCCGGCCGGAGCATCCGGATCGGCCTCAAGCTGCGCCACGAGGACTACGCCGCGATGATCGGCACGACCCGCTCCCGGGTCGGGCTGTTCCTGCAACGCTTCACCGATCGCGGGATGATCCGGAGGTCGCCCTGTGGCGCCATCCACGCCGACCCGAGTGCGATCGTCGACTACCTGATGGAGCGGATGGGCCTGGGCCCGCTGCGCCGCCCCGACGCCGTCGCGTGAGCACCGCACACCGATCCGCCGGCCGGCACCCCGTACGCCTCCGACCCCCACCCGCGACCACGATCGGCCGCAGGGGGGAGTCGGAGGGCGGGCGTGGTCACTGTCGGCCGCTCGACTCCACGACCGTCGGCGTCGCGGTGCTCGGGGTGGCCGCGCGGGCCTGCGCCCGGGCCGACCGGACGGCGTGCCGGCGACGCCGCTCCCGCGCACTCTGGTAGAGGCTGCGGCCCCAGAGCAGCAGCCCACCGCCGTCGAGCAGGAAGCTGATCACCGCGATGGTGACGAAGTCCAGCGAACCCATCATGGAGTCCTGGCCGGAGACGAAGAGCAGGAACTGGTAGATGAAGCCCCACAGCAGCGGGATCCCGACGAAGATCAGGGTGAGCAGAGCCATCAGGCGTCCGCCGATCCACGCCAGGGCGTACCAGCGGACAACCCGCATCTCCCGCCGGGGCAGCCCGGACTGGTCCACCCGGGGCGTGCGCCGCACCATCCGCGCCACCAGGTTGCGCAGGTAGTCCTCGGTGTCGGACATCAGGTTCCGGCATCCCAGGGCGGTGGCGACGATGTAGTAGCCGTCGGTCCGCAGGAACAGGAACGTCTGCCAGATGATCCGGACCAGGTACGTGAACAGCAGCGCCGTGAGCAGCAGCGCGCCCCACTCCGGCAGTTGCAGGTAGCCCTGCCGGCCCGCCCAGAGGGCGAAGACGAAGGCCGAGGCGAGCACGCCGTCCACCAGGGTTCCGGCGATGAACGCGACGAAGCGTTGCCGCTTCGGCGCCATCCAGATCGTGCTCATGTCGGTCTGGACCACCAGGATGTACATCTGGTTGCCGATGACGAGCCGCGACGGTACGCCCGCCGCCCGCGCCGCGACCATGTGCGCGGCCTCGTGGATCGCGACCCCGACCAGGGTGAGGATGAACGTCGCCCAGGTCAGCGCCGCGAAGTGGATCGGGAACAGCAGCGTCTCGCCGGGCGTCGGCAGCAGGTCGGGGTCGTCGGCGGCGAGGTACACGCCACCCGCGATGATCAGGACGCAGAGCAGCAGCACGGGGAGGCTGACCATGCGGCGGGCCACCGTCGGGCTGAGCCAGTTCAGGCTCCAACTGCGCCGGGGCCGCGACGCCGTGGCCGGGGCGGGGGCCGGGGCCGGGCCGGGCGCGGCTGCCTCGCCGTCGACCTCGACGAAACCCTCGTCGCCCAGCGCGTCCAGGAAGTCGGTGATGTCGGGCGTCTCGGAATACTTCTGTTCGTACTGGCGGACCGCCTCGCCCACCGAGTTGCCGGCGGCCAGCGAGTGGAGCAGATCCAGCCCTTCGGCGGGGATCGACAGGAACACCTGTCGCTCGACGTCGCCGATGATGACGGTGTCGCCCTCCGCTCGGTGGTCGAACGGGCGCACACGGACAAGTGTGTCTGGTGGGTAGCCGGCCATGGTCAGTCGTCCTTTTCGCTCATCTCATCCGGGTCGTTGAAGGCCGGCACCCGGAGTTGCCGTCCGGGTGCCGGCCTTCAGGTGTGTCACCGTCAGGAGACGACACACGCAGCGGCGACAGCGCTGGTCTTCACCGACTCCAGCCGGCGAACCGTGAGCTTCTTCATGAAAATCACCTCCCTCGCGACATCGGGCAGCACTACGGTGCCGGTCGCGGGAGTGATCGTCTGCTCACTTATGTGCATACGCCGATAGCGTGTGTGTGGCATTGAGCGAGTCGAACCGAACATGCTTCACAAGCGACGCCGGTCCGGTGGCGTCCTGGCCGTGTCGACCCGCAAGCTACGCGTCGGCCCAGCCGGCCGGATTCATGCACGACTCCCGGCTGATCCCCGAGCCGGTGTCCGGCCAGTCGCCGAACCGCTCGTGATGCAGGTGGGAGAAGAGGTAGCAGAAGCCCTCGCAGCCCGCGTCGGGCACCGCCGTCACCGGATTCGCCTTGACCGCCTCATAGAACTCCCGGCCCAGCGCCACGATGTATCCACGGGCGTACAGGAAGCCGTCGTCGGAACCGTCGGTGATCTCGTGGATGTCGGCGCGGTCGATGTCGTACAGCTTGCGCTCCACGACCCGGTCGAGGGCGACCAGCTCGGTGCGGGGCAGGTCGGCGGCGAGTCGGCGCAGTTCGGTGACGAACGGGTCGAGCCACCGGTCCATGGCGTACCCGTCGTCGTGCGCGGGATCGCGGCCGACCAGGGCGCGACGCAGGGCGGCCGGCTCCGGCCCCAGTGCGGCCCACGCCTGCTCCACCAGCGCCCAGAAGCGGTCCTCCTCCTCGGCCGTCGGCAGCGTCGGGGGCACCTCAAGATCACTGTTCGTCATGGCCGGACGATAGCCCCGAGCACCGACAACGAGAGCGGCCGTGACGCACGGCGTGCGATCCGTCGCACATTGACAGCGACGGTGGGGGCCGACAGACTGGCCGCCGGTATCGAGCTGGCCCCGCCGCTGATCGAGTTGGGCCGCGTCGCCGGCTGGACACCCCTGCCGCTCTCCGTCCGCGACGCCCGGCGTCGTGCGGGCCACCTCCGGCAGCGGCTGGCCGACGCGTCGCCCCCACCGGCGGCACCGGCACCGGAGGGCGTACCGGCGCTGACCGCGCGGGGTGTGGTGGTGCGGTATCCGGGCACGGTGGCGGTGCGCGGCGTCGACCTCGACCTGCACCCGGGACAGGTCGTCGCGCTGATGGGCCGCAACGGCTCCGGGAAGTCGAGCCTGCTCTGGGCGGTGCAGGGCAGCGGCCCACGCCAGGGCGGCACGGTGACCGTGCCCGGCCCGGACGGCGACACCGATCCGAAGGCGCTGTCCGCCGCGCGGGCCCGCCGCCGGGTCGGACTGGTCCCGCAGACCCCCGGCGATCTGCTCTATCTGGAGACGGTGGCCGCCGAGTGCGCCCAGGCCGACCGGGAGTCCGAGGTGCCCGAGGGGACCTGCCGGGAGTTGCTGGACCACCTCACCCCCGGGCTGCCGGACGACCGGCACCCACGGGACCTGTCGGAGGGGCAGCGGCTGGCCCTCGCGCTCGCGGTCCAGCTCACCGCCGCCCCGCCGGTGGTCCTGCTCGACGAGCCCACCCGGGGACTGGACTACCGGGCCAAGCGGCAGTTCGCCACCGTGGTCCGGCGACTGGCCGCGCAGGGTCGGGCGGTCGTGGTCGCCACCCACGACGTCGAACTCGTCGCCACCCTCGCCGACCGGGTGGTGGTGATGGCGCAGGGCGAGATCGTCGCCGACGGCACCGCCGCCGAGGTCATGCTCGCCTCACCGGCGTTCGCGCCCCAGGTCGCCAAGGTCCTGGCCCCGCAGCCCTGGCTGACGGTGGACCAGGTCACCTCGGCACTGGCCCGCGCCGAGGTGGCGTGATGAGCGTGTTGCGGGTCGCCCCGCGTACGGCCGTCATCCTGGTCCTCGCCTCGGTTGCCGCGTTCGCCACCTTCACCTGGCCGTTCTTCGTGCCCGCCCAGCCGGAGACGACGGCGCGGACCACCGAGGCGCCGCTGGTCTTCATCGTCGTCCTGCCGGTCCTGCTCGCCCTCGTCCTGGCCGAACTCAGCTCGGGTGGCATCGACAGCAAGGCGCTGGCGATGCTCGGCGTGCTGGCCGCCGTCAACGCCGCGTTACGCCCGCTGGGCGCCGGCACCGCCGGGATCGAGACGGTGTTCTTCCTGTTGGTGCTGGCCGGTCGGGTGTTCGGGCCCGGGTTCGGCTTCCTGCTGGGCGCCATCTCGCTGTTCGCCTCCGCGCTGCTCACCGCCGGGGTCGGACCCTGGCTGCCGTTCCAGATGCTGGCCGCCGCCTGGCTGGGGCTGGGCGCGGGTCTGCTGCCGTCCCGGTTGCGGGGCCGGGCCGAGATCGCCGTGCTGGCCGGGTACGGCGCGGTCGCCGCCTACGCGTACGGGCTGCTGATGAACCTCTGGTTCTGGCCGTTTAGCGTCGGCGCGGACACCCAGCTCTCGTACGTCGCCGGTGCGCCGGTGCTGGAGAACCTGCACCGCTTCGCGGTCTTCACCGCTGTCACCTCCACCTTCGGCTGGGACACCGGCCGGGCGGTCACCACCGCCGTCGCCATCGTCCTGGTCGGACCGGCCGTGCTGGCCGCGCTGCGCCGGGCCGCCCGCCGGGCCGCGTTCGACGCCCCGGTGACCTTCGCCGCGCCCGCCGCTTCGCCGGTGGGCCCGGGGTCGGGTGCACCCACCGGCGCGCAGGTCGCAGGTCCCGACGCGGTGCCGACCGCCCCGCCGGGACGAATCGGGGACGGGCCGCCACCCGAACGATGAGCGGGTGTGTCCGGACGGTGTGCGGGTCTGCCCGGACGCGTTCCGGGACTTCCGGCCCGGCGTCCGCACCGTCCTGACGCCTCGTCGCCGTGCGGGTGACGACGACCGCCGGCACGCGTGGTGCCTGCGGCGTCGCTCTGCGTGGCGGCAGGTGGTGGACGTCTGCCCGGATCGGGGTATCCGCAGGTGAGCGCGGGTTACAAGGTCGTAAATCGTGATCTGAGGGCGGCTCCGAACCGTTGACGTGGCCTCGCTCACGCTCCTATGGTGAACCACCAGTTCACTGAGTGATCCGATCCGGGCGGGCAAGCCGGCGGATCCCCACACGCCAGACGACGCTTCCGAGGGATTCGGAGAGTGCCTGCATGACCGTGACAAGAACGACCACCGCCGCGGTGGCCGCCCAGGGCGGACCCGCCGGTCAGGTGGACCCGCCGACACCACGCCGCCGAAACGCCCGACTGGCCGCCGCGAGCAGGAGCGGTCGCAACGCGGCCGGAGCCGTCCTGGTGGTGGCGGCGCTCGCTGGCCTCTGGGAGGGCTACAAGGCGTTGGGCCGGGCCGTCGGCGACGTCGTGCCCGGCACCCGGATCGCCTTCCCCGTCGCCACCGACGACCTGTCGATGCCGCACGTCTGGACGATCCTCGGCGCACTCGTCGAACCGGCCCGACGCGGCGACCCGACCACGCTCGGCGTCTATCTGCTCGGCGAGACCAGCGTGACGTTGCGCGAGGCGTTCTACGGCCTGGTGGCCGGCGCGTCGCTCGGCCTGCTGCTCGCCGTCCTCTTCCTGAACGTGGTGCCGCTGAGCAAGGGGCTGATGCCCTGGCTCGTGGCGTCGCAGACGGTCCCGCTGGTGGCCATCGCCCCGATGATCGTGATCTGGGGCGGCAAGGCCGGCGCACCGCCCTGGGTGGCGGTCACCGGCATCGCCGCCTACCTCGCCTTCTTCCCGGTCACCATCAACACCCTGCGGGGACTCAAGTCGCCGCCGAAGGTCCAGTTGGAGTTCATGCGCAGCGTCGGTGCCGGCCGCTGGCAGGTACTCGGATGGCTGCGGATGCCCGCGGCGCTGCCCTTCGTCTTCGCCGGCCTGCGCCTCGCGGCGACCGCGAGCGTGGTGGGCGCGATCGTCGGCGAGCTCTCCGCCGGCACCGGGCGCGGCATCGGCCGGGCCATCCTCACCTTCGCCTACTACTACTCCAACGGCCCGGAGAAGTTGTACGCGGCCGTCCTGGTCGCGGCGGCGGCCGGCATCGTCTTCGTGCAGTCCCTGGCACTCATCGAGCGCGTGGCGCTCCGGAACCGGCAGACCCGGTGACCACCCCTTCCGCCTCCACAACTCCTGGAGAGAAGCTGATGTCTGAGGCCGCGATCATTTCCGTGCGAGGAGTCACCAAGCAGTTCACCGGCGGAGACCGTACGGTGACGGCGCTTGAGGACATCGACCTGTCGATCGAGCGGGGCGAGTTCGTGTCCCTGCTGGGGCCCAGCGGCTGCGGCAAGAGCACCCTGCTGCGGATCCTGGCCGATCTCACCGAGCCGACCGACGGCACGGTGTCGCTCAACGGCAAGACGCCGGCGGCGTCCCGGTTGGACCGGGACTACGGCATGGTCTTCCAGCAGGCCGGCCTCTTCGAGTGGCGGACCGTGCAGCGCAACGTCGAGCTGCCGTTGCAGGTGGCGGGCGTGGACAAGGCGACGCGGCGGGCCAAGGCCCACGAGATGCTGGACCTGGTCCGGCTCTCCGACTTCTCCCGCCACTTCCCCTGGCAGCTCTCCGGCGGCATGCAGCAGCGGGTGGCGATCGCCCGCGCGTTGTCGGCGGACCCGGAGATCCTGTTCATGGACGAGCCGCTGGGCGCGCTCGACGAGATGAACCGCGAACGCCTGCAGGGCGAGTTGCTCCGGATCTGGTCGGACACCCGGACCACCGTCGTCTTCGTCACGCACAGCATCTCCGAGGCGGTCTTCCTCTCCTCGCGGATCGTCGTGATGTCCGCCCGTCCCGGTCGCATCGCCGCCAGCATCGACGTCGACCTGCCGTACCCGCGCACCGCGGCGACCCGGACCACCGACGCGTTCTTCGCCAAGGTCACCGAGGTGCGCGCGGCGCTGCACGGCGTCCCGGCCGAGCAGGCGGCCCGATGAGCGCCACGCCCCTCACCCGGACCGCCCCGTCCGCCGCCGGGGTCCGGACGGCCGTCGGCCGGTTCCTGCCGGTCGTGCTCACCGCCGTGGTGATCCTCGGCTCGTGGCAACTGGTCGTCACGATCTTCGACGTCCCGTCGTTCATCGTGCCGGCGCCGGTGGAGATCTCGTCCGCGTTCCGCTCCGAGTTCGGCACCATCATGTCGGCCTCGGTGATCACCGTGCGGGCGGTGCTCCTCGGCCTGCTCCTCGGCGCGGTCGCCGGGGTCTCGGTGGCCCTGGCGCTCAGCCGCTTCCCGGGCGTGTCCGGCCCGGTCCTGACCGCCGCCGTCATCATCAACTGCGCCCCGATCGTGGCTCTCGCGCCCATCTTCAACAACTGGTTCGGGGTCACCAACCCGATGTCCAAGGCGGGCGTGGCCGCGGTGATGGTCTTCTTCCCGGTCCTGGTCAACACCACCAGGGGACTCCTCCAGGTCTCACCCCTGCACCTGGAGATCATGCAGTCGCTCGCGGCACAGCCTCGACAGGTGGCGCTCATGCTGCGGCTGCCCAACGCGTTGCCGTACCTGTTCAACGCGCTCAAACTCGGCAGCACGCTCGCCGTGATCGGCGTGATCGTGACCGAGTACTTCGGTGGACCGAGCAACGCGCTCGGGGTGTACATCGCCTACCAGGCGGCCCTGCCCCGCTTCGAGTACGCCTGGGCCGGGATCGCCGTGGCCAGTGCCCTCGGTCTGCTGCTGTTCGGTGCCACGTCCCTCTTGGAACGCCTCCTGATGCCCTGGCACGAGTCCCTGCACGACAGCGACTCCTAAGCCCGGATCCCCCACGAACTGTTGGAGTCAGATATGGCCCTGCACCTACGGCGGACCTCGCGGAGGAACCGCCCGATCACGATCGCCGCCACCCTCACCGCCGTCCTGCTCGCCGCCTCGGCCTGCGGAGGCATGTCCGACGGCCCGAGCGAGTCCGCGGCCGAGGCCGCCAAGAACTGCGAGTCGACCACCAAGGTCCGGGTGGTGCTCCAGTGGGTCGCCCAGGCCCAGTTCGCCGGCTACTACGCGGCGAAGGAGAAGGGGTACTACGCCGAGGAGTGCCTCGACGTCACCATCCAGGAGGGTGGCGTCAACATCGTCCCCCAGCAGGTGCTCTCCGCCGGCAACGCCGAGTTCGCGGTCAGCCACGTCACCAAGACGATGGTCACCCGGGAGCAGGGCGCGGACCTGGTCAACATCGGCCAGGTGTTCCAGCGCGGCGCGTACCTCCAGGTCGCCTGGGCCGACTCCGGCATCAAGGAGCTGACCGACCTCAAGGGCAAGAAGGTCGGGAGCTGGGGCTACGGCAACGAACTCGTGCTGTTCGCCGCGATGAAGGACGCCGGTGTCGACCCGACCAAGGACGCCGAGATCATCCAGCAGCCGTTCGACATGTCGCTGCTGCTGCGCAAGGAGGTCGACGCCGCCCAGGCCAAGACCTACAACGAGTACGCCCAGTTGCTGGAGACCAAGAACCCGGACACCGGCGAGCTGTACCAGCCGTCGGACTTCTCCGTGATCAACCTCCAGGACGCCGGCTACACCAGCCTCGAGGACGGCGTCTACGCCCGGGGTGACTGGCTCAACGAGCAGGCCAACCAGGACACGGCGGTGAAGTTCCTCAAGGCCTCCTACCGGGGCTGGGGCTTCTGCCGCGACGAGCTGGACGACTGTGTGGACATCGTGCTCAACGCCGGCAGCGCGCTGGGCAAGGGACACCAGACCTGGATGCTCAACGAGATCAACAAGCTGATCTGGCCGGCCGCCAACGGCGTCGGGATGATGGACCAGGCGGCCTGGGACCAGACCATCAAGATCGCGATGGGCGGCGGGGTGCTCAAGGGTGTGCCGGACTCCGACGCGTTCCGCACCGACCTGTCCAAGCGTGCCAACGAGGAACTCGGCGCCGACGGCTTCGACGCCAACGGGAACTCCTACACACCGGAGACCGTGACGATCACGGAAGGCGGCAGGTAGGCGAGCGGCCGGGTGCCGGGCGGCTCCCACCGTTCGGCACCCGGCCGCAGCCGATGGCTTCTGCCAAGATGTGGCCGTATCTCACGGCTGACGGCGATTGATGGAGGTAGCGATGGCGCCCAGTGAGGCGGGCCTGGTGCGACGCACGATCTGGCTCCTGCGGGCGGTGGCGGCGCACCCGGAAGGTGTCGGGCTCAGCGAGGTCGCCCGCGAGGCGGGTATCCCGAAGGCCACCTGCTACCGGGTGCTCACCGTGCTGGAGCGGGAGAGCTGGCTCACCCTGGATCCGATCACCCGTCGCTACCGGGTGTCCCTCGGTCTGCTCTCCATCGTGGGCGGACTGCTCGACGGTGGTGGCGCCTACGGCCACATGCGGGAGGTGCTGCGCAACCTCGCCGAGGAGACCCGGGAGACCGCCGGCTTCGACGTGCTGCTGCCGCCGCAGGTGATGGTCGTGGCGCAGGTGCCGGGTCCGTCGCTGATCGGGCAGACGCTCAAGCCGGTACCCCGTACCCAGCCGGTCTGGGCCACCTCCACCGGCAAGGTGCTGCTGGCGGCGCTGAGCGCGGAGTCGGTGTGGGAGGACTTCACCGAGGAGTTCGCCGAGCACGCCCCGCCGGAGGTGGGCGACCTGGAGTCCTTCGTGGCCTCGCTGGACGCGGTCCGGGAGCGCGGGTTCGCCTTCGCGTACGACGAACTTGAGGTCGGGGCGGCGTCGGTCGCCGCGCCGGTGCGGCTGCGCGGCAACACGCCGTACGCGGTCTGGATCGGTGGGCCCACCTACCGGATCACCCGCGAGCGCATCGACACCATGGCGGAGTCGGTGATCAAGGCCGCCCGGCAGCTCACCGACCTGCTCAGTAACGCAGACATCGACATTCCGAGTGCCTTCGCCAGACGCTAGGGCACCCGCCGACCGCACGGCTCGTCCACGCGTGCGGTGAAGGAGGAGACAATGGCCGTACCAGCCGAGGTGTTGGCGGCGGCGCTGACGGTGGTCGACAAGACCCCCAAGGGGCTGTACGTCGACGGCGAGTGGCGCGCGGGTCGGGACGGTGCCGTCCTGCCCGTGGAGGACCCGGCGACCGGCACCACCATCGCCGAGGTGGCGGACGCCTCGGTCGAGGACGGGCGGGACGCGTTGGCCGCCGCCGCCCGGGCCCAGGCCGGGTGGGCCGCGACCCCGCCCCGGGAACGGGGCGAGGTGTTGCGCCGGGCGTTCGACCTGATCATCGAGCGCCGCGACGACCTGGCCCGGATGATGACCCTGGAGATGGGCAAGGCGTTCGCCGAGTCCCAGGCCGAGGTGAGTTACGCCGCCGAGTTCCTGCGCTGGTTCGCCGAGGAGGCGGTCCGCATCGACGGCGGCTACCTGCCGGCGCCGGGCGGCAACTCGCGGGTCGTGGTGATGCGCCAACCGGTCGGCCCCTGCCTGCTGGTGACCCCGTGGAACTTCCCGATGGCGATGGGCACCCGCAAGATCGGTCCCGCCCTGGCAGCCGGGTGCACCGTCGTGGTCAAGCCGGCCAAGCAGACGCCGTTGTCCATGTTGGCGTTGGTGCGGATCCTGGAGGAGGCGGGCCTGCCCCGGGGCGTGGTCAACGTGATCACCACCTCGCAGTCCGGCCGGGTCACCTCGGCCCTGCTCACCGACGAGCGACTGCGCAAGCTGTCGTTCACCGGTTCGACCCCGGTCGGCCGGACCCTGCTGGCCCAGTCCGCCGAGCGGGTGCTGCGTACCTCGATGGAGCTGGGCGGGAACGCGCCGTTCCTGGTCTTCGGCGACGCCGACCTCGACCTGGCCGTCGAGGGGGCGGTCCAGGCCAAGATGCGCAACGTCGGTGAGGCGTGCACCGCCGCGAACCGGTTCTACGTGCACCGCTCCGTGGCGCCGCACTTCGTCGAGGCGCTCGCCGAGCGGCTGGGCGGGCTGCGCGTCGGGCACGGGCTGGACCCGTCGACCGACGTGGGGCCGCTGATCGACGGCGTCGCGGTGACCTCGGTCGCCGAGCTGGTCGCCGACGCCACACAGGCGGGTGCGGCGGTCGTCACCGGTGGCGGGCCGGTCGAGGGAGCCGGGCACTTCTTCGCGCCGACCGTGCTCTCCGGCGTGCCGGAGGGCGCCCGGTGCGTCCGCGAGGAGATCTTCGGCCCGGTCGCCCCGGTGGTGGTCTTCGACGACGAGGACGAGGCGGTCGGCCTGGCCAACGACTCCGAGTACGGCCTGGCCGCGTACGTCTTCACCGAGAACCTGGGCCGTGGGCTGCGGGTGACCGAGCGGCTGGAGAGCGGGATGGTGGGGCTCAACCAGGGCGTCATCTCCAACCCGGCGGCCCCCTTCGGCGGTGTCAAGCAGTCCGGGACGGGCCGCGAGGGCGGGGCGGTCGGCATCGACGAGTACCTGTTCGTCAAGTACGCGGCGGTCCGGGCGCCATGGTGACCCGCTTCCTGTTGGCCGGGGTGCAGATGGCGCCGGTCTTCGGCGACGTCGCGGCGAACATCGCCGGCACCTCCGCCTGGATCCGGGCGGCGGCCGACCGGGGGGCCCGACTCGTGGTGCTGCCCGAGGCGGCCTCGGCGGGGTACGTCTTCGCCGACCGGGCGGAAGCGGCCCGGTACGCCCAGCCGGTGCCGGACGGGCCGACGGTCACCGCGTGGGCGCGGCTCGCCGCCGAGCTGGACGTCTGGATCGTCGGCGGGGTGACCGAGCGCGACGGCGACGCGGTCTTCAACTCGGCGGTGCTGCTCGGTCCGAGCGGCCACCTCGGCACGTTCCGCAAGGCCCACCTGTGGAACGACGAGAAGGAGATCTACGACCGCAACGCCGACGGCTTCCCGGTCTACGACACGCCACTGGGCCGCATCGGCATCGGGATCTGTTACGACGCCTGGTTCCCCGAGACGTTCCGCAGCGCCGCGTTGCAGGGCGCCGACCTGGTGGTGCTGCCGTCGAACTGGGTGCCGGTGCCGGGGCAGCCGACGGCGGCGCCCGCGATGGCGAACCTGATGTGCATGACCGGGGCGCACTCCAACCAGTGCTACGTCGCCGGGATCAGCCGGATCGGGGTGGAGAACGGTCAACCCTTCGTCGGCCGGTCCGTCCTGGTCGGACCGGACGGCTGGCCGATCGCCGGCCCGGCCAGCGGCGACCGCGAGGAACTCGTGCTGGCCGAGGTGGACCTGATCGGTACGCGGGCGCAACGGTGGCACAACCCGTTCAACCAACCGCTGGCCGACCGGCGGACCGATCTCTATGTGACCGGCGACGTCGACCGTGCCGGCGGTGCTGCCGTCACCGCGCTGACCTGCGTGGACGGCGACAGGTGAACCTCGCCGGATAGCCGGATACGTCCCTGAGGGCTATTGACTCGCACCCTCTGCAACGCCAGGATATGAACCAATGGTTCATCCAATGAACCACTAAGGAGTGATCGTGAGCATCCGGGTTCGCAAGCTGATCCGTCACCTCGAAGAGACGCGGCTGGAGAACGGCAGAGCGGTGCAGCCGGTGCACCGGGTCGCCTTCGCCGGCGTGGTCATCGAGAATCCCTACCCCAGCGAGTACGTGCAGGACCTGGTCACCCTCGCCGACGAGATCGGTCAGGAGATCGGCGAACTGGTCGGCCCCGCCTGCGTGGAACTGCTCGGCGCCGAGGTCGAGGCGTTCGGCAAGGCCGCGCTCGTCGGCATCGACGGTGAGGTCGAGCACGGCTCGGCGCTGATCCACAACCTGCGCTTCGGCAACGTGTTCCGCACCGCGGCCGGCGGCACCGAACTGCTGCCCGCCGCCGAGAAGGTCGGCGTGCCCGGCAGCCCGATCGACATCCCGCTCAAGCACAAGCTGGACTCCAAGACCCGTTCGCACCACCAGACGGTGACCCTCCAGGTGGCCGACGTGCCCCGGCCCCGGGAGATCCTCGTGGTCTGCGCCGCGTCGAACACCGGACGTCCGCTGGCCCGCCTCGCCGCCTTCGGCGCCGAGCTCAAGAGCAACTGACCTGAGCGCGCGACGGGACGGAGCCAGCCGATGACCATCACCGACACCGACACCACCACCTGGACCAGCGAGCGGCTCAAGGAGATCGACAAGGAGTACGTCATCCACTCCTGGTCGGTGCAGGGCAAGCTCGACCCCATCCCCGTGGCCGGCGGATCCGGTTCGTGGTTCTGGGACTACGACGGCCGCCGGTACCTCGACTTCCAGTCCCAACTGGTCAACCTGAACCTGGGCCACCAGCACCCCCGACTGGTCGAGGCGATCCGCGCCCAGGCCGAGCAGCTCTGCTACATCGGACCCGGCTTCGCCGAACGGTCCCGGGCGGAACTGGCCGAGATGATGGCCGGCATCACCCCCGGTGACCTCAAGATGAGCTTCTTCACCACCGGCGGCGCGGCGGCCAACGAGAACGCCGTCCGGCTGGCCCGGCACGTCACCGGCCGACAGAAGGTCATCGCGCGGTACCGCTCGTACCACGGCGCCACGGCGGGCGCGATGTCGCTGACCGGCGACCCGCGTCGCTGGGCGGCCGAGCCGGGGATGAGCGGTGTGGTGCGGATGCTCGACCCGTACACCTACCGCTGCCCGGCCGGGCACCCCGACCCGTGCCCGGTCTGCTCCGGCGGCCCGCACCTGGAGGAGATCCTCCGGTACGAGAACCCGGAGACCGTCGCCGCCGTGATCGTCGAGCCGGTCACCGGCACGAACGGGCTGCTCTACCCGCCGGACGGCTACCTGCGCTCGCTGCGGGAGGTCTGCGACCGGTACGGCATCCTGCTCATCTTCGACGAGGTGATGGCCGGGTTCGGGCGTACCGGCGAGTGGTTCGCCTGCGACCACTGGGACGTGGTGCCGGACATCCTCACCACCGCCAAGGGGCTGAACTCCGGGTACGTGCCGCTCGGCGCGATGACGGTCTCCACCCGGATCTCCGAGTGGCTGCGCGACAACATGTTCTGGGGCGGCCTGACGTACGCCGGGCACCCGCTCGCCTGCGCCTCCGGCGTGGCGTCCCTGCGGATCATGCAGGACGAGGGCGTGGTGGAGAACGCGCGGGCGATGGGGGAGCGGCTCGGTGCCGGTCTGGCCACGCTGGCGGAGCGCCACCCGAGCATCGGCGAGATCCGGGGCCGGGGGCTGTTCTACGGCGTGGAGCTGGTCCGCGACCGCGACACCCGGGAACCGCTCGTGCCGTTCAACGCCAAGGGACCGGCCGCCGCACCCGTCGGCCGGCTGCTCAAGGCCGCGATGCAGCGGGGCGTCTACCTGACTGCCAACTTCAACGTGCTGCGGCTGACCCCGCCCCTGGTCATCAACGCCGAGGAGATCGACCTGGCGCTCGGCGTCCTGGACGAGGTGCTCGACCTCGCCGACGAGCACTACCAGAACTGAGCGACGGCCCGGCGGGTGACGGACCCGCCGGGGAGAGGAGAGGCACGATGCCGACGACGCTGATCACCAACGGCACGGTCGTCAACGCCGACGCCGCGGTCCGCGCCGACGTGCTGGTACGCGACGGCCGGATCGTCGCCCTCGGCACCGGGACGGACTGGACCGCCGACCACGTGGTGGACGCGACGGGCAAGCTGGTCATGCCCGGTGGCATCGACGCGCACACCCACCTGGAGTACCCGGTCGACGGCTTCAGCACCCACACCGCCGACGACTTCCACAGCGGCACGGTCTCGGCGGCGTGCGGCGGCACCACCACGGTCATCGACTTCGTCAAGAAGGAACCCGACCGGACGCTGTACGACACGTACCTGCGGCGGCGGGACACGGCGGCGGCCAAGGCCGTCGTGGACGTCGGCCTGCACGCCATCGTCCCGCCCCGCGCCGCCCAGCCGGACGTCCTCGACGACCTGCGCCGGCTGGTCGGCGAGGGCGCGACGAGCTGGAAGTTCTTCATGGCCTACCCGGGCCAGATGGTCGACGACGACGAGCTGCTCGACGGCTTCGAACTGGCCCGCGACCTCGACGTGCTGCCGATGGTGCACGCCGAGAACGGGCACATGGTGGCCCGCGAGGTGCGGCGTCTGGTGGACAGCGGCCGGACCGCCGAGAACTTCCACATGCGGGCGCACGGGCACGACTCGGAGGCCGAGGCGGTGCACCGTGCCGTCGTGCTCGCCGAGAGCATCGGCACACCGCTGTACGTGGTGCACGTCTCCAGCGCGGAGGCGGCCGACGAGATCAGCCGGGCCCGGGCCGCCGGGTCACGGGTCTACGGCGAGACCTGCCCGCAGTACCTCGTGGTGGCCTACGAGGACTACGCCGACCTGGGGGAGCGGGCCGCCGCATACGTCTGCTCCCCGCCGATCCGGGAACGCAGCAACCAGGACGGCCTGTGGCGGATGCTCGCCACCGGCGCCCTGTCCACCGTCGCCACCGACCACGCCGGCTTCTGCCTGCACCAACCCGAGGACCTGCCGCCGCAGAAGCTGCGCAGCCCCGGTTACTTCCCGAAGGTGCCCAACGGCGTCCCCGGCGTCGAGGACCGGCTGATGGTCCTCTGGCAGTCCGGCGTGGTGAGCGGGGTGATCGACCCGTGCCGCTTCGTGGACCTGGTCGCCGCCCGACCGGCCAAGCTGTTCGGCCTGTTCCCCCGCAAGGGCATCGTCGCGGTCGGGGCGGACGCCGACCTGGTGGTCTGGGACCCGTCCGCCGACCACGTGATCACGGCGGCGGGCTCGCACACGCGCACCGACTACAACATCTACGAGGGCATGCGCGTGACCGGTCGACCCGTGCACGTCTTCTCCCGGGGCGAGCACCTGGTCGGCCCGGACGGCCTGCGGATCGACACCCCGGGCCGGGGCGCCTTCCTGACCCGCGACGCGCCGCGTCTCCTCTGACCCACCGAATCCCCTGCACCACGTACGAGCGGAGCTGGACAGATGACACTTCCCCTGGGTATCCACGTCGGTGAGCGACTCAGCCTGGAACAGACCTACTGGCAGGCCGAGTTCGCCGACCAGAACGGGTTCGAGTCCGTCTGGGTCGCCGAGGGACGACTCGCCCGCGACGGCATCGTCCCGGCGGCGATCATCGCGAGCAAGACGCGGAACGTGAAGATCGGCACCGGTGTGGTCAACAACAAGAGCCGCAACGCGGCCCTGATGGCGGTCACCTTCAAGACGCTGGACGAGGTCGCGCCGGGCCGGGCCATCCTGGGCATCGGCGCCTGGTGGGAGCCGCTGGCGACCAAGGTCGGCCAGCCGCTGTCCAAGCCGCTCAAGTCGATGCGCGAGTACATCGGCGTGCTCCAGGCGTTCTTCCGCAACGAGGTCGTCAACTTCGACGGCGAGTTCGTGCAGATGCAGGACGTGCGCTTCGACAGCATGTACCGGGAGAACAAGCCGGTCGACATCCCGATCTACATCGGCGCGGTCGGTCCCCGGATGCTCGAACTCGCCGGGGAGATCAGCGACGGCGTGCACATGGACTTCCTGCTGCCGCCGTCGTACATGGTGGGTGCCCGGCAGGCGATCGACCGTGGCCTGGCCAAGCGGACCGACGGCCGCGACGCCATCGACCTGACCCAGATCGTCTCGTGCAGCGTCAACGACGACGACCCGCAGGAGGCCATCGACGCCTGCAAGGCGTTCCTCACCCTCTATCTGTGCCAGCAGCCGCACATCGCGGAGCACTGCGGCGTGGAGCGGGAACTCGTCGACCGGTTGCAGGAGATCGCCGGCTGGCCCGCCACCCCGGAGGACATCAAGCGGGCGATGCACCTGGTCCCGAACAGCCTGGTGCAGAACGTCACCGCCTGCGGCACCACCGACGACGCCTTCCAGAAGCTCCAGGCGTACCAGGAGGCGGGCGTGCGCTGCCCGATCATCTCCACGCTCGGTGACAAGGAGCAGACCCTCACCCGGCTCGCCCAGGCCGCGAAGGCGTGACCCGGTGAGCACCCACCCCACCTGCCGCGTCGCCGTGGTCGGCGGCACCGGCCCGCAGGGCCGTGGGCTGGGCTACCGCCTGGCCCGCGCCGGACACCGGGTCGTCCTCGGCTCCCGCGACGCCGGACGCGCCGAGGCCGCCGCCGAGGAGCTGTCCCGTCAGGTCGGCGCCGCCCGCGTCACCGGCGCGACGAACCTGGCGGCGGCGACCGACGCCGACGTCGTCCTGCTCGCCGTGCCGTACGACGGGCACGCCGACCTGGTCACCGGACTGGCCCCGGCGCTCGCCGACACGCTGGTGGTGAGCTGCGTCAACCCGCTCGGCTTCGACCGCCACGGCCCGTACGGCGTCGCCGTGCTGGCCGGCAGCGCCGCCGAGGAGGCCGCCGCGCTGGTCCCCTCGGCCACCGTGGTCGGCGCGTTCCACCATTTGGCCGCCCCCCTCCTGCTCGACCCGGACGCCGACCTGAGCCACGAGGACGTCCTGGTCTGCGGGGACGACGTCGCCGCCAAGGAGCGCGTGATGGCCCTCGCCGTCGACGTGACCGGTGGCCGTGCCCTCGACGCCGGCCGGTTGCGGCTGGCCCGCCAACTGGAACCCCTGACCGCAGTCCTGATCAGCGTCAACAAGCGGTACAAGACCCGTTCGGGGCTGGCTCTGACCGGCCTCGCCCCGGCGGTCGGAAAGGTCCCCGCGTGAAACTCGCCGCCCTGCAACTCCGCGCCACCGACGACCGGACCGAGACGATCGGCCGTGCCGCCGACCTGATCGACGCCGCCGCCGACCAGGGCACCCGCATCCTGCTGCTGCCGGAACTGTTCGCGGTGCCGTTCGTCCAGCCCGAACCCGACCTGGACTACTTCCGGTACGCCGAGGGCCTCGACGGTCCGTCGAACCGGATGGCGGCCGAGCGGTCGAAGCGGCACCGGATGACGGTCGTCTCGTCGATCTTCGAGGCGGGCCAGGTCCCCGGCGTCTATCACAACACCGCCTGCACCTACGTCGACGGTGAACTCAAGTCGGTGTACCGCAAGTCGCACCTGCCGTTCTCCAACGGCTTCCCGGAGAAGTTCTACTTCCAGCCGGGCGGCACCGAGCCCGACGTGGTGCAGACCGGGGAGACCGGGGTCGGCACCATCATCTGCTACGAGCGGCACTTCCCCGAACTGAGCCGCGTGGTGGCCCTGCGCGGCGGGTCGGTGCTCTGCGTACCGGTCGCCTCGGCGAGCGCGCCGATGCGCGAGGTGTTCCAGTTGGAGCTGCGCGCCCACGCCGTGTTCAACGGGCTCTTCGTCATCTGCGCGAACCGGGTCGGCACCGAGGGCACCAAGGAGTACTTCGGGCTCAGCGCGGTCTACGGCCCCAACGGCGACGTACTCGCCCAGGCCGCCGACGACCGCGACGACATCGCCGTCGCCGAGGTGGACCTGGACCTGGTGGACCTGTCCCGTCGTCGCCGCCCGTTCCTGCGCGACCGCCGGCCCGAGCTGTACGGCCGGTTGACCCGGATGGAGCCGGAGACGTGACCCCGGGTCCGTGGGTGGTGGTCGTACCCGCCAAGTCCTTCGCGGCGGCCAAGACCAGGTGTGTGGGGCTGGCCGCCGCCGACCGTGCCGCGCTGGCCCGGGCGATGCTGACCGACGTGGTCGGTGGGCTGACCCGGGCCCGGCGGGTCCGCGCCGTGGTCGTCGCCAGCACCGACCCGGAGGTCACCGCCACGGCGTTGGCCTGCGGCGCCGTGGTCGCCGGCCGGATCGGCCCGCCCGATCTGAACCGGGAGGTCGACGCGGCGCTGCGGCTCGCCGGCGAGGCGTACGGCGACGCGCGTCTGGCCGTGGTGATGGCCGACCTCGCCGCCGCCCGACCGGCGGAGTTCGACGCGGCGCTGGCGGCGGCCGGACCGTACCCACGGGCCGTCGTCCCGGACGCCGACGGCACCGGCACCACCCTGCTGGCGCTGACCGAGGCCGCCGACTTCCGTCCCTACCTCGGGCCCGGCTCGCGCCGCCGCTTCCTCGCCGACGGCTATCACGACCTGCCGGTGCTCGCCCCAGGGCTGCGCCGGGACGTGGACACCGTGGCCCACCTGCTGGACCTGCGGGCCGGTCACCTCGGGGCCAACACCCGCGCGTGGGCCGCGACACCGCCGTCCGTCGGTCCGCCTCGCGTCACCCGGCCCGTTCGCCCGGCCTACCCGCACGCCGTCCGGCATCCGGCCTGAGGCCGCCTCGGCCCGGACGGTCGAGAATGGTTCACTGATCATGAGGTCGGCACCCACCGGGAGGACACGATGAGCCCGCTCACCAGCCGGGCCACCGGCGATCGCACCTGGCTGGTCGCCGTGGCCGCCAGTCTCTGGGGCTTCTCCAGCCTGCTCCGCGAACCGCTGGCCCGCGAGCTTCCCGCGCTGAGCGTGGTGCTGGCCGAACACGTCGTGCTGGTGCTGCTGGTGTCACCCTGGCTGATCCCGGCCGTACGCGCGCTGGCCCGGTCCTCGGTGCGGACGAAGCTGGCCGTGCTGGTGATCGGCGCCGGCTCCTCGGCACTGGCCACCACGCTCTTCACCGCCGCCTTCCGCCTGGGCGACCCGATCACCCCGCAGGTGTTGCAGAAGCTCCAGCCGGTGCTCGCCCTGGTCCTGGCCGCCATGCTGTTGGGGGAGCGGGTCGGCCCCCGGTTCCCGCTGTTCGCGGTGCCCGCGCTGGTCGGCGCCTGGCTGCTGGCGTTCCCCGATCCACTGTCGGCGCAGCCGCGCGGCCTGGCCGCGGCCGGACTCGCGCTCGGCGCGGCGGCGCTCTGGGCGGCCGGGACCGTCCTCGGCCGCATGGTCAGCGCCGAACTCTCCTTCCTGCACGTCACCACGCTGCGGTTCAGCGTCGGCCTGGTCACGCTGGCCACCTTCGCGGCGGCCACCGGCACCTCGGTCAGCGTGCCGATCGAGTTGGTGCCCCGGCTGGTGCTGCTCGCCGCCATCCCCGGCCTGCTCGCCCTGACGCTGTACTACCACGCCCTGCGCCGGACGCCCGCGTCCAACGCGACCCTCGCCGAACTGGCCTTCCCGCTGACCGCCGCCCTGGTCGGGCTCACTCTGCTCGACGGTCGACTCGGCACCAGCCAGTGGGTCGGCCTGGCGCTGGTGCTGGCCTCGGTGGTCCTGCTCGCGCTGCACGAGAACCGCAGCTCCCGACCGGCGGTGCGGCACCCGCAGCAGCGGGTGCCTCAGGTGGCCGGCACCTCCGGCAGCGCCGCCGGGAGGTCCGGCTCGACGCGGTGACGCAGCAGGTGCAGTGGCCCGGCGGTGATCCCCGCCCCGGCCAGCGCCGCCGCGTACGCCGTCGCCGTCGACTCGTCCACCAGGCCGTGCACCAGCGGCAGGGTGGGCGTACCGGCACGCAACAGCGACTCCAACTGGCACGAGGCGATCGTGCCGGGCAACCCGAGCGCCGCCGCGTGACCGGCGACCGCCGCCGACGGCAGGTCCACCGGGACGGTACGGCTGGTCGGTCCGACGTGCAGCAGTCCGCCGCCGACCACCAGCACGTCGCGGTCGCGCCGCATCCGGGCCAGCGCCCGGGCGGGATCCAGCGCGTGCGGGAAGGAGTCGTCCACCACGATCGTGCCGGGGCGCAGCCGGTCGACGTCGAGTGGTTCGGTGGCCGCGCTGGTGGCACCGATGATCAGGTCGGCGGCGTATGCGGGGTCGGGCACCGCCGGGGTGGTGGGGCAGATCTCGACGGCGGCGGTGAGCCCGTCGGCGCGCAGGCGCTCCACCTGGTCGGCCAGCCGGGGCGCGGTCGCCGGCAGGTCGCAGAGCAGCAGCCGCGCCGGTGGACGGGGTGCGCGGGCCAGCAGCAGCCGCAGTGAGGAGAACCCGATCGAGCCGAGACCGACCACGGCGACGGTCCGCCCGGCCAGGGTTCGCCCGGCTGCCGTCAGGGCCGCCTCGACGGTGAGGACCACCGAGACGACCGTGGCCGCGTGACCCGTGGTGACCGCCGTGGCGGTACGCGTGTGCCGCAGCACCCCGACGCCGTACCCGGTGTGGGCGGGGATCAGGCCGGCGAGGGAGACACAGGTCGCGCCGAGGCCGGCGGCGAGGTCGACCGCGGCGGCGGCCTCGGTGGCGAGCCGGTCCCCGGCGGCGGTCAACTCGTCGGCGAAGCGGGGCAGGCAGACGAAGCCGGAGGTGCCCAGCGGAGTGGACAACTCCTCCAAGAGCCGGGGCCGACCACCGGGGAAGAGCAGCTCACGGAGCTGTTCCCGGGGCAGGCTCCCGGCCGGCAGACCGGCGATCACGGCGAGCTGCGCGGGGGACGGCAGGTACCCGACGATGGCGGCGTTCAGCGCGGCCGACGTCCCGGCGCGCGGCGTCGCTCGGTCGACCGTCGCCACGCCCGTGTGCGGTTGAGTCGGCGCGGCCGCGACCTCGTGCGGCTCGGTCGGCGCGGCTGCGCCCGTCTGCGGCTGAGTCGGCGCGGCCGCGACCATGTGCGGCTCGGTCGGCTCTGCGGTCGGCTCGGTCGCCGCCGTGCTCAGGTCGGTGCGGAGCCGGTCGGCGAGGTGGTCCAGGTCGGCGGCGCTCACCGCTGTGGGGGAGCCGCGCAGGGTGACCCGCAGGCCGTCGGCCACCGGCCGGGCGGTCAGGAACAGGTCGGTGCCCAGCGGCGGCGGGGCGAGTTCGGTGTCCTCGTCCCAGGAGAGGTCGAGCCGGTCCGGTCCGGCCGTCCCCGTCGGCGGGGCGGCGGGTCGGAGCGCGTCGAAGTCCAGGAAACTGAAGAAGAACTGGGCGCCGGTCGGTGCGCCGTCGGGCCGACCGGCGGGTACCGCCGCCGCGATCGACGGCGGGTCGGCGTACTGCCGGGCGGCGGTGACCTCGGCCGCGACCCGGGCCAGGTGGACCGGGAAGGCGTCGGTGCCGGTCAGGCGCAGCGGCAGCATCGCCGCACACGGACCGAAGATCCGGTGCAGGTCCGGCAGCGGGTGGTCGCGTCCGGTCACGGCCAGCCCGAGGACCAGGTCGTCCTGGCCGGTGAGCCGGGCCAGCACCCGGTGGTACGCGGTCAGCACCGGCGCGTACAGGGTGGTCGACGCCTCGGAGGCGAGTCGGCGCAGTCCGGCCACCACCGTGGCGTCCAGCGTGAACGCGCGGACCGGGGGCGTCGGGTCGGTGGTGCCTTCGCCTGGCCGGTCGGTTTCCGCACGCAGCACCGGCGGCCGGTACGCCGACCCGAACCGTCGCGACCACCAGGCGTACGCCTCCGGGTCCGGTGCGGCGGCGGTCCGCTCCGACAGCAGCCGGACGTAGTCCCGGAAACCGGCCCGCAGCGGCGGCAGCGGATCGGCCTCCCCGTCGGCGTGGTAGGCGGCCAGCAGTTCGTGGCCCAGCAGCGCGGCACTGTAGCCGTCACCGATCAGGTGGTGCGCGTGCACCAGCAGGACGTGGTCGTCCGTCGCGACCCGCAGCAGGCGCAGCCGAAGCAGGGGCCAGGCCCACGGCTCGAACCGTCGACGGCGTTCCTCGGCCACCCGGGCGGCCAGGTCGGCCGGGCCGGTCGTGTTCTCGTACGCCACCGGCAGCCGCATCGCGACGGGCAGTTCCTGCTGCACCGGTGGCCGGGCACCGGCCGGGAAGACGGTCCGCAGCATCGGGTGCCGGGCGACCAGCACGTCCACCGCACGCTGGAAGGCGTCCCGGCGCAGCGGACCGCACAACCGCAGCCGGGCCAGCCAGGCGGTGCCGGCGCCGGGCCTGACGGCGTCGGCGAGCAGGAAGCCACGCTGCGCGGCGGTCACCGGGAACGGCGCCGTGGAGTCCGGCTGCGGTACGGCATCGAGCAACTGTCCACTGTCGATGGTCGGATCCGTCGTGACGTCGGCGTCCACGCTGGCCCGAGCGTCGGTGTGCCCATCCGCACCGGCGTCGAGGGCGGTGGCCAGGGCGGCCGGGGTCCGGTGCTCGTAGATGAGCGTCGGGCTCGCCGTGACCGCGCTGCGTTCCTGGAGTTGGGCGAAGACCTCCAGGGCCAGGATGGAGTCGCCGCCGAGGGCGAAGAAGTCGTCGTCCGGGCCGACCACCGGCAGGTCCAGCAGACTGGCCCAGATGCGGGCCAGCTCCGCTTCGGTACCGGCCGACGCGCCGATGCCGCCCGCCGATGCGCGGCGGCCCGTCAGAACGGCGGCGTCGGCGTGGCCCGGGCCCGTCGCGTCGGCGTCCGTCGAGGACGCTGGAGCGGGTGCCTGGCTGTCGGCGGCCGGGGCGGCCAGTGCCGCCAGCGATTCGCGGTCGACCTTGCCGGTGGCGGTCAACGGCAGCACGTCCAGCAGGTGTAGACGCGCGGGCACCATGTGCGCCGGCAGGTGAGCGGCCAGGTGGGCACGCAGCGCGGCCGTGGTCGGGGTGGTCTGCGGTGCGGGCAGCACGAAGGCGTGCAGCCGGGGATGCGGATCGGCCCGGTGCAGCACGGTCGCGGAGGCGACCTCCGGATGGGTGCGCAGCACCGCCTCGATCTCGCCGGGCTCCACCCGGTGACCATGGATCTTGATCTGGTCGTCGAGGCGGCCCAGGAACTCCAGGGCACCGTCCGGCGCGAGCCGACCCCGGTCGCCGCTGCGATAGAACCGCTCGCCGTCGTGGACCACGAACGCCGCCTCAGTCAGCTCCGGCTCGCCGAGGTAACCGGTGGTGAGGCCGGCGCCACCGAGGTACAGCTCGCCGGCCACGCCGGGCGGACAGACCCGACCCTCCGGGTCGACCACGCGGACCACCGCCCCGCCGACCGGGCGACCGATCGGCAGCCGGCGTACCGCGTCGTCGGGCCGCGCGTCGATCAGGTGCCAGGTGGCGTTGATGGTGGCCTCGGTCGGGCCGTACAGGTTGGTGATCCGGGCGTCGCCGAACAGGTCGAACCACCGCCGGACCGCCACCGGCGACAGCTCCTCGCCGCCCACGTGCACCCACCGCAACGCGGCCAGGTCGGGTGCCTCGCTGTGGCGGCGTACGTGCTCCTCGGCAGCGCGCAGGATCCGCTCCCACAGGGTGGGGACCGAACTCCACACCGTGATCCGGTCTGCGGCGATCCGGGACAGCAACGCCTGCGGATCACGGAGCTGGGCGCGGGTGAAGGTGACCACGGTGGCCCCGACCAGCAGCGGGGCCAGGATCTGCCGGACGGAGGCGTCGAAGCAGCTCGACGCCGTCTGGGCGAGCCGGTCCCCGGGCCGGTAGCCGAAGGTGGCCACGGCCCAGTCGAGGTACGTGCGCATCGACCGGTGGCTGACCGGTACGCCCTTGGGCCGCCCGGTCGATCCCGACGTGAAGATCACGTACGCGGTCTGGTCCGGCGTCGCCTCGGGCACCGACGGGGCGTCGTGCTCCGCGACGGCATCGGCGGTGCTCGGGTCGAAGGAGACCGGTCGTGCGGCAGCGTCGAGGCGGGCCGCGACGGCGGCCGAGTCGTCGTCGTGCAGCAGCACTCCGGCTCCGGCCCGGACCAGGTGGTCGGCGAGGCGGGCCGGCGGGTGGGCCGCGTCCAGCGGCACCCAGGCGGCACCGGCCCGCAGGATGCCGACCACTCCGACCACGGTCTGCGGACCGGGAGCGGTGAGCAGGCCGACCCGGTCACCGGGGCGTACCCCGTGCCGGGCGAGCAGCGCGGCCACCCGGTCGGCGTCGCGGTCCAGCGTCCGGTAGGTCACGGTCCGCTCGCCGGTCGTCACCGCCACCGCGTCCGGGGTACGCCGGCACACTGCCCGGATCCGAGCGGTCACGTCGTCGCCGTCGACCGCCTGCCGCTCGGCCTGGTCACCGTCGACCGGCTGCCGTTCGGCCTGGTCGCCGTCGACCGGCTGCCGTTCGGCCTGGTCGGCGTGGGCGGACCGCTGCCCGGACGGACCGGCGTCGGAGCGGTGCGCCACGGCCCGGTCGGCCTCGGCGGACCGCTGCCCGACGGGGGCGGCGTCCACGGCGGTCGCCGCTCGCTCCACGGTGGACCGTGGCGGCCGACCGGTGGCGATCGCGACGAGGTCGTCCCGGTGTTCGGCGGCGAGCCGGGCCACGGTCGCCGGGGTGAACAGGCGGCGCGGGAAGTTCCAGGACAGGCCGAGGCCGTCGCCGGACTCCCAGCAGAGCAGGCTCAACCGGGTGGCGGCGGAGCCGGAACCGGCCGCCGTGGGCCTCACTGCGACCGGACAGTCCGGGTCGAGGGTGACCGGGAACCGGGCGAAACTGAACCCGGCCGGGCTGACGGTACGCGGCCCCGCGCCCGGCCGGTCGAGCAGTCGGGCCAGGTCGAGGCTGGTCACCGAGCCGTGTCGCTGCGCCGTCGACCAGGCCACCCGGAGCCGGTCGGCGAGCTGTCCGACCGGCTCGTCGGAGTCCACGTCGAGGACCAGGGGCAGGGCGTCGGCGAACGGCCCGACGATCCGGTCGATGTCGGCCAGCCGGGCGTCCCGACCGGCCCGCGCCACCGTCACCGGCACGCGTCGCCGGCCGCCCCAGCGGGCCAGGCAGCGCAGGTACCCGGCCAGCAGCAGGTGGAACAGCGACACGCCGGCCTCGGCGGCCCGGTCCCGTAACGCCGCCACCAGCTCCGGCTCCAGTTCACTCTGCGTGGTCAGCAGGGGCGGGCCGGGGCGCGCGTCCGGGTCGCCGTCGAACGGCAGCCGCAGCGTCGTGCCGTCGGCCAGCAGGTCCCGCCAGTACGCCAGGTCCTCCGGCGCGGGCCCGGCCACCTGGCGCGCGTACGTGTCGAACCCGGGAGTCGGCGGTCGGGCCACCGGCGTACGGCCGTGGGCCAGGGCGGTGTAGTCGGCCCACAGTTCCTCGCTGAGCAGGTTCAGGCTGAACCCGTCCCCGGCGGCGTGGTGCAGCACCAGCATCAGGTGGGCCCGGTCGGGTGCCTCCCGGACCAGGACCGCTCGCAGTGGCGGCTGCCGGGTCAGGTCGACCGGGGTGTTGCACAGCCGCTCCCGTACCTCGGCGAGCGGCTCGGTGAGCGACCGCACCGCGTACCAGTCCGGGGTCGGAGCCGGGTGGGCCGGCACGGGCGGGACCACCTGGCGAGGCGTACCCGGACCGGGCGTGAACCGCACCCGCAGCATCGGGTGGCGCAACTCCAGGCGGGCCAGCGCCTGCCCGAGCAGCCCGGCGTCCAGGGGACCGGTGACGGTCTGCTGGACGAAGGCGAAGCTGGCCACGGTGGGGTGGAGCCGTTCGTTGACGTGGAAGGCCCGCTGCACGGCGGTCAGCGGGAACGGCTCGCCCTCGACCGGCGTGCGCGCCACGTCCAGCGGGGCGCGCGCCACGGACGGGATCGGCTCGGCGGCGCGTACCCCGGTGAGGTGGGCGGCCAGGTCGGCGACGGTGGTGTACTCGAAGAACAGCGTGACCGGCAGCTCCCGGCCGATCTCCTCCTCCAGCCGCTTGACCAGGTCCACCGCGGCCAGCGAGTCCAGGCCGAGAGCGAGGAACGAGGTGTCGTCGGCGATCTCGTCGGGCTGCCGGTGCAGCGGTTCGGCGAGCAGCCGCCGCAGCAGCCGGGCCACCTCGTCCCGACCCGGCCCACCGTGCACACCGTCCGGTCCGCGCGGCAGGTCGACAGCGCCGGTGTCGACAGTGCCGGTGTCGACAGTGGCGGGCTCGACAGCGACGGTAGCGACGGCGGCCCCGGCCGGGACGGTGACCGTCGGGACGCTGACCGTCGGGACGCTGACCGTCGGGACGCTGACCGTCGGGGCGGTCGCCGGATTCTCCGGCCGGGCCGCGACGACGACGTGTGCGGCGTCGACACGACGGGCGAGCGCCAGGGCACGCAGCGCGTCGTCGACCGGCATCGCCCCGGCGGCGGCGCCGACACCACCGCTGCGGGCGGCCATGCCGGCGTCGCTGATCGCGGCGAAGCCGACCGCCTGGACGGGACGGCCGGCGGCCCGGTGCGCGGTGGCGAACGCGTCGAGGAACCGGTTCGCGGCGGCGTAGTCGCCGATCGCGCCGGCCAGACCGGGTAGCACCGCGCTGACCGACGAGAACCCGACCAGCACGGTCCGATCGTGACCGTGTCGCCGCAGCGCCTCGGCGAGCAGGTGGGTGCCGCGTACCTTCGGGCCCAGCACGGCGAGCACGTCCTGGACGGACTTGGCGCGCAGGGTGCCGACCCGGACGATGCCGCCGGCGTGGAACACGGTGTCCACCCGGGGCGCGGCGGCGAGCAGGGCGTCCACGTCGGCGGCCACGGTCACGTCACACCGGTGGTAGGTCGCCGTCGCGCCCAGCGCGGTCAGTTCGGCCAGCAGGGCGGCCGGTGCGTGGTCCGACCGACCCGCCAGCAGTAACGTCGGCTGCTCCCGGCGGGCCAGCGATCGGGCCAACTCCGCGCCCACCCCACCAGCCCCACCGATGATCAGGTGTACGGCGCCCGCCGCGACGGGCCCGGCCGGTCCGTCGGCCCGGTCTGCGGTCGACACCGGGTCGAGCACTCCCTCTCCGCCCGCCGACACCGGGTCGAGGAACCGGCCCAGTCGGCGTCCGCCGCGCCAGGCCACCCCGGTCGGCGTGCGTGGGTCGGGCGTGCGTTGGTCGGTCGGCGTGCCGGTGGCTGGCGGGTCCGTGGCGAGGGCGAACATCTCGTGGCGGACGGCGGCGACCCGTGCTGCCGTACCGTCCGAGGAGGACAGGTCCACGGTGTGCACGAGCAGGCCGGGACGCTCGTCGGCGAGCGCGGTGGCCAGTCCGGCCAGCACCGCCTGCACCGGGCGGCCCCGTTCCGCCGCCGCGCCGGTGACGTGCACGTCCTCGGTGACCACCAGCAGCCGGCCCGGCCGGTCGACCCCCTCGTCGATCAGGGCGCGGACGGTGCGTACCTGCTCGGTGACGGCGGCGTCGAGCGCGGCCACGTCCGGCGTGTCCACCGCCGCCCCGGCCAGCAGCACGGCGATGTCGCCGTCCGCACCGGCCGCCGGGTCGGTGTGGACCTCGATCCCGTCGGCGGTGAGCGCGGCGGCCAGGTCGTCGACGAACGGACCCCCCACCCCCGGGCCGCGCAGCCACACCCGCCGGGCCGGTACGCCGACCGCCGCCGGAACCTCCCGCCAGGCCACGACGTGCAGCGGCACGGCGTGCGCCGCCCCCGGTGGCGGAAAGGCGCGACGCTCGAACGGGTAGGTCGGCACCGGCACCCGCTGCCGCCCGCCGTACACGGCGGGCCGGTCGAGCGGACCACCCCGGGCCCAGAGCCGCCCGGCCGTGGCCAGCAACGACGCAGCACCGCTGGGCACCGCACCGGTCGGCCCGCACTGCACCGCGATCATTCGGACCAGAGCCCGGGTGGGTTCTTCGTCGCCCTGGCCGCCGCTGTGGTGCGTCGCCTCCGCTGCGCCGATCCCGGCCGCCGTCAGGTCGGCGACGCCCAGCTCGACCACGGTGTCGTACCCGTCGTCGAGCAACCGCCGCCACGCCGTGCGCAGCTCCGCTCTGCTCGCCGTGTCGGTGGCCCACCGGACCGGGTCCGGCGGATCCCACCGCCCGGCCGCCGGGCTGAACACCGGCACGCCCCGCAGCGCCGCGAGGGCGTACCCGTCGTCGTCCCGGTCGGCGTGACCGTCCTGGACATGGGCCGGGTCGGCGAGCGCGACGGCACGCCGGACCGCGTCGGCGACGCCCAGCGTGCCCCCGGCCGCGGATGCCGCCAGCTCACCGACCCCGTGTCCGAGCAGCGCGTCGGGCCGCACCCCCCAGGCGGCGAGCTGTCCGGCCAGGGCCAGGGCCACCACCACGCGCACCGGGGCGGTGACCCGCCGGTCCGACCGGTCCGGCTCGTCGTCCAGGCACCAGGACAGCAACGGCCGCCCCGCCACCGGACCGGCGGCGGCGCAGGCCCCGGTCAGCAGGGCCCGGAAGACCGGGAGCCGGTCGTGCAGGTCGCGGACCGCCGGCAGGGCCGGCGGGGAACCGTCGCCCGGGAAGACGAAGACGATCCGTGGCCGGCGGCGGACCGGCTCGTCCCGGTACGCGGTCGCGGCAGCCGCCAACCGGTCGGCCAGCCCGGTGTCGTCGGCGACGAGCGCCAACCGGTACGGCGCGTCGTCGCGGGCCGTCCCCGCGCTGGCGACCACGTCGGCCACGTCCAGGTCGCCCCGGTCGCGCAGGTGTCCGGCGAGGTCGTGGGCACTACGCCGCAGCGCGGACGCCGACCGCGCGGTGAGCGTCACCAGGTGCGCGCCGGTGCCGGCCGGCGGCGGTACGGGCTCGCGGGGCGGTGCCTCGCGCAGCACGGCGTGTGCGTTGGTGCCGCCGAAGCCGAACGCGTTCACGCCGGCGACCAGCGGTCCGGGTGCGGTCCACGGGCGTGCCTCGGTGACCACCGTGAAGCCGGCGGCGTCCAGGTCGTACCGGGTGGACGGTCGGACGTGGTGCAGCGACGGCGGCAACTGCCGGTGCCGCAGGGCCAGCACCACCTTCAGCAGCGCCGGCATGCCGGCGGAGTTGAGCAGGTGTCCCAGGTTGGTCTTGACCGACCCCAACCAGCGGGGCGTGCCGTCGGGGCGGCGCGGGAACGCGGCGGCCAGCGACCGCGCCTCCACCGGGTCACCGAGGCCGGTGCCGGTGCCGTGCGCCTCGACGTACGAGACGGCGGCCGGGTCGAGCCCGGCGTCCGCGTACGCGCGTGCGATGACCTCCCACTGCCGCTGCGGATTCGGGGCGAGCAGGCTCAGCGACCGCCCGTCGTTACCGACGGCGGTGCCGGCGACCAGGGCCAGCACCCGGTCCCCGGCGGCGTACGCGTCGTCGGGGCGGCACAGGACGAGCGCCGCGCCGCCCTCGCCGGGCACGAAGCCGTCGGCGTCGGCGTCGAAGGCGCGACACCGCCCGGTCGGCGACAGCGCCTCGGCGGCGTCCAGCAGCCGGTAGGCGGTCTCGGTGAGATTGAGGTTCACCCCGCCGACCACCGCGATGTCGCACTCGCCGGTGGCCAGGCTGCGCGCGGCCAGGTGCAGCGCGACCAGCGCCGAGGAACAGGCCGTGTCCACCACGATCGCCGGACCGGCCAGGTCCAGCGCCTGCGACAGCCGGGCCGCCACGAGGTTGCGCAGGTTGCCGACCAGCGCCGCCGGTGCGGTGACCGGACCGGCGGCGGCCAGCAGCTCCGGGAAGGCGCTCTCGCCGACGGCGGCGAAGACCCCGACGCGACGGCCCTGCCGACGCGGCCCGGCGTACCCGGCGCGTTCGAGCGCCTCGTACCCGATCTCCAGGAACAGTCGGGCGTGCGGGTCGGTGAGCCGGGCCTCCTCGTCGGAGAGCCCGAAGAAGTCCGCGTCGAGCTGCATCGGATCGTCCAGGAAGGACCCCCAGCGGGGCCGACCGTCCTGCGGCGTCCACCGGTGCTCCGGGACCGGCCGCACCGCGTCGACGCCGTCGACGAGGCCGCGCCAGAACTCGTCGGGGGCGTCGGCACCCGGGAAGCGGCAGGCCATCCCGATGACCGCGAGCGGCGTCGCGCCGGAACGGGTGTCCGGCCGCTCCGGGGCGCGGCTCTCCGGCGGTGCCGGTCGGGTCGTGGGCGGCCCGGCCAGGATGCGGTCGGTCAACGTGGCGACGGTGGGGCAGTCCCGCAGGTCCGCCGGATCGAACGTGGTGCCGAGGGCGTCCTCCAGCCCGGCCAGCACCTCCATCGCCTTGAGCGACGAACCGCCGATGGCAAGGAAACGGTCGTCCGCCGCGATGGTGTCGGCGGGCCGGTCCAGCACCCGCGCCCAGACCGCCCGGACGACCTGCTCGACCCGTCGCCGGGACACCGGCCCCGAGCCGTCCGACGGTGGCCCGGCCACCGGGTGCGTCTCCTCCGAGGTGGCCGGTTGCGTGAAGCCGGACGAGTGCGGGTGTGGGCGCTCGGTCGCCGCCGGGTGCCAGCGGCGTTCCCGGTCGGCGAAGTCGCCGGCCAGGTAGCGTTCGCGCATCCGTCGCCGCCGCAGCTTTCCGCTGGTGGTCCGGGCGAATGCGCCGGGCGGCAGCGGCAGCACCCGTACGTCGTCGTGCCCGGCCGCCTCGGCGACCCGGGCCCGCGTGGTGTCGAGCACCACGGTCGCCCCGGCCGGCGGTCGCGCCCAGGCCACGAACACCACGATCCGCTCGCCGCCGGTGTCCGGGTCGGTGCAGCCGACCACCGCCGTCACCGTGGCAGGCAGCCCGACGGTCGCGGCGGCCACCGCCTCCAGGTCGGGGGCGTGGAACGTCCGACCGTTGACGAAGATGACGTCCTTCGCGCGGCCGGTCACGCAGAGCCGACCGGCGCGCTGGAAACCCAGGTCACCGGTGTGCAGCCAGCCGTCCAGGAAGGTCTCCCGGCTGGCCTGCGGATCCCGGTGGTAGCCGCGCGCCACGTTCGGGCCGCGTACCTCGATCAGGCCCACCCGGTCCTCGGGCAGTGGCCGGTGCCGCGCGTCGACGACGCGGACCTCGCAGCCGGGCACCGGGTGCCCCAGGTCCATCAGCTCCACGGCGTGCGGGCCCGGCCCGGTGGTCACCGCGCGGCCCCGGCTCAGCGCGGCCCGGTCCAGCACCAGCGGCTCGGCGACCTCTCCGGGCGGCGGGAAGGTCACCGCGAGGGTCGCCTCCGCCAGGCCGTACACCGGTCGCAGGGCGGACGGGGCGAGCCCGGCCGGGCGGACGTGCGCCAGGAAGGCCCGCCACACGGTGGGGGAGATGGGCTCCGCGCCCACCACCACGCACCGGACCCGGCTCAGGTCCAGCGTGGCGAGGAGGTCCGCCGGGACCCGGCGGACGGCCAGGGCCAGCGCGAAGTTCGCCGCCGAGAGCAGGGTCGCGCGGTGCCGGTGGGCGGCGGTGAACCACAGCGCCGGGCGCTTGGCGAACGCCATCGGGGGTACGCGGACCTGTGTGCACCCGATCGCGAGCGGGGTCAGGTGGGTGCCGATCAACCCCATGTCGTGGAAGTACGGCATCCAGGTGACCAGGACGTCGTCCGGCCCGGCGCCACTGGCCAGCCGGGACTGCTCCACATTGGCCAGCACGTTGGCGTGGGTCAACTCCACCCCGCGCGGCGTGCCGGTGCTGCCGGAGGAGAACTGGAGGAACGCCACGTCGGTGGGGTCGGCCGCGAACAACTCCTCCGGTGGGGTGCCGGTCCGCAGGTCGGCCAGCCGCAGCACCGGGCCGTCGAGCCCGTCGGCGATCGCGTCGGTGGCGTCGTCCACCACGGTCACCGCGTCGGTGAGCAGCTCGCGGACGGCCCGTACCCGGGTCGGCTCGGGTGGCAGCGGCACCGGGACCAGCCCGGCGGCGAGCGCCCCCCAGAACAGCGGCTGGAAGTCGTCCCCGGCGTCGGCGACCAGGATCACCGGAGTGCCCGGTGCCACTCCGGCGGCCCGGTAGCCGCCCGCCACCCGCAGCGCCTCGTCCCGCAACTGTCGGACGGTGACGGTGCGTTCGGTGCCGTCCTCGCGCACGTGCACGATCACCTGGTCGGGGGCCCGATCCGCGGCGTGGACGAGGATGTCGAGCAGTGCCCGTCGGTCGCCGGGTCCGGCCGCTGTCTGCACGCGACGATGCTAGTGGGCATGATCGAGTACCCGGCCGGCGGTCGGCGGGACGCCCGGCATCTGGCACGCGACACGCCCGGCACAGCATCTGGTGTTGCCATCTCCGCACCGCACCCATATATGGTGTGCCCCGTAGCTGGTTCGGCCGCCGCTCCACGGCGGTCGAGGCAAGAGGGAACCCGGTGGGAATCCGGGACTGCCCCGCAGCGGTGAGTGGGAACGACCGCCGTCATCACGCACTGGACCCGCCAGGTCTGGGAAGCGACGGCCAGTAGGCGCGAGCACCAGGCCCACGAGTCCGAAGACCTGCCAGCGCGCCGCACGCGACGTGTGCGGCGGTCGACGGCCGCGTGGGACGGCCGACGCCACGAGCTGGTCAGTCACGGCAGCAGTGCCGTCGGTGACCGGCGGCGTCCTCCCGCGCGGACCCGACGATCTCGGGGACAGGCGTGAGGAGGGGGAACATGACGGTGACCCAGGAGCAGGCGGGGCCGGAGCAACGCCGGCACGTCATGCAGGTCCGTAAGCGGAACGGCGACACCGAGCCGGTGGACGTCAACAAGATCGTCAAGGCGGTGGAGCGGTGGGTCGCCGACCTGGACGAGATCGACCCGCTGCGGGTGGCCACCAAGACCATCAGCGGGCTCTACGACGGCGCGACCACGGCCGAGATGGACAAGCTGTCCATCCAGACCGCGGCCGAACTGATCGGTGAGGAGCCGCAGTACTCGAAGCTGGCGGCCCGACTGCTGGCCGCGTACGTGGACAAGGAGGTCCGCGGGCAGCAGGTGGCCAGCTTCAGCCAGTCCATCCGGTACGCCCACGGTCTGGGCCTGATCGGCGACGACACCGCCGCGTTCGTGGCCCGCAACGCGCGCAAACTGGACGACGCCGTCGACCCGGCGGGGGACCTGCGCTTCGAGTACTTCGGGCTGCGTACGGTCGCCGACCGGTACCTGCTGCGGCACCCGCAGACCCGGCTCGTGGTGGAGACGCCGCAGTACTGGCTGTTGCGGGTCGCCTGCGGCCTGTCGCAGACGCCCGGCGAGGCGATCGGCTTCTACCGACTGATGTCCAGCCTGGCCTACCTGCCCAGCTCGCCGACGCTGTTCAACTCCGGCACCCGGCACACCCAGATGTCCTCGTGCTTCCTGGTCGACTCGCCGCGCGACGAACTCGACTCCATCTACGAGCGCTACCACCAGGTCGCGAAGCTGTCCAAGTTCTCCGGCGGCATCGGCATCTCCTGGTCCCGGGTACGCGGTCGGGGCGCCCTGATCCGGGGCACCAACGGCAGGTCGAACGGCATCGTGCCGTTCCTCAAGACGCTGGACGCCGGAGTGGCCGCGGTCAACCAGGGCGGCCGTCGCAAGGGCGCGGCCTGCGTCTATCTCGAACCGTGGCACCCGGACGTGGAGGAGTTCCTCGAACTGCGGGACAACACCGGCGAGGAGTCCCGGCGGACGCACAACCTGAACCTCGCCAACTGGATCCCGGACGAGTTCATGCGGCGGGTCGAGGCGGACGGCGACTGGTCGCTGGTCGACCCGTCGGACGCCCCCGAGCTGCCCGACCTGTTCGGTGAGGCGTTCGACGAGGCGTACCGGGCGGCGGAGAAGAAGGCGGTCAAGACCGTCAAGGCCCGCGACCTGTACGGCCGGATGATGCGGACGCTCGCGCAGACCGGCAACGGGTGGATGACGTTCAAGGACGCCTCGAACCGGCTGTCCAACCAGACCGGCGCCCCGGGCAACACCATCCACCTGTCGAACCTCTGCACCGAGATCCTGGAGGTCAACGACGACGCCGAGACGGCGGTCTGCAACCTCGGCTCGGTCAACCTGGGCGCGCACGTCACCGCCGACGGTGTCGACTGGGAGCGGCTGCGCGCCACGGTGCGGACCGCCGTGGTGTTCCTGGACCGGGTGATCGACATCAACTACTACCCGGCCGAGCAGGCGGCGGCGTCGAACCCGCGCTGGCGCCCCGTCGGGCTCGGGCTGATGGGGTTGCAGGACGCGTTCTTCACGCTGCGCCTGCCGTTCGACTCCGCGGCCGCCCGGGAGCTGTCGACCCGGGTGCAGGAGGAGATCTTCCTGACCGCGTTGGAGACCTCGGCCGGGCTCGCCGAGCGGTTCGGCCCGCATCCCGCGTACGCCGAGACCCGCGCCGCCCGGGGTGAGCTGCACCCGGACCTGTGGGGCGCCGAGGTCGGCCAGACCGAACGGTGGACCGCGCTGCGCGAGACGATCGGCCGGCACGGCCTGCGGAACTCGTTGCTGGTGGCGATCGCGCCGACCGCCACCATCGCCTCGATCGCCGGCTGCTACGAGTGCATCGAGCCGCAGGTGTCCAACCTGTTCAAGCGTGAGACGATGTCCGGCGAGTTCCTCCAGATCAACACCTACCTGGTCCGCGAGCTGAAGGCGCGGGGACTGTGGACGGCCGCGATCCGGGAGCAGATCAAGCGCGCCGAGGGTTCCGTACAGGGCGTCGTCGAGCTGCCCGCAGACGTACGCGAGTTGTTCCGGACCGCGTGGGAGCTGCCGCAGCGGGCGCTGATCGACCTGGCGGCCGCCCGGGCCCCGTTCATCGACCAGTCGCAGTCGCTGAACCTGTTCCTGAGCGCGCCGACCATCGGCAAACTCTCCTCGATGTACCTGTACGCCTGGAAGTCCGGGCTGAAGACCACCTACTACCTGCGGTCGCGTCCGGCGACCCGGATCCAGCAGGCCACCGTCGCCGTCACCCCGAGCGTCACGCCCGTCGTGGCGGTCAGCGACGACGAGGCGTTGGCCTGCTCCCTGGAGAACCCCGAGAGCTGCGAGGCATGCCAGTGACCACCGTCTCCGAGACCACCAGCACCAGCACCGGCGTGGGGGAGCGGCACCTGCTGCTCGACCCCGGCATGGACCTGACCCTGCGGCCGATGCGCTACCCGCAGTTCTTCGACCGCTTCAAGGACGCCATCAAGAACACCTGGACGGTGGAGGAGGTCGACCTGCACTCCGACCTCGCCGACCTGGCCAAGCTCTCGCCGGCCGAGCAGCACCTGGTGTCGCGGCTCGTGGCGTTCTTCGCCACCGGCGACACCATCGTCGCCAACAACCTCGTGCTCAACCTCTATCAGCACGTCAACTCGCCGGAGGGGCGGTTGTACCTCTCCCGGCAGTTGTTCGAGGAGGCGGTGCACGTCCAGTTCTATCTGAACCTGCTGGACACCTACGTCCCGGACGAGAAGGAGCGGTTCGCGGCGTTCGCGGCGGTGGAGAACATCCCGTCCATCGCCCGCAAGGCCGAGTTCTGCTTTAAGTGGATCGACTCCATCTTCGCGCTGCGTGAGCTGCGGACCCGGGAGGACCGGCGGGCCTTCCTTCTGAACCTGATCTGCTTCGCCGCCTGCATCGAGGGCCTGTTCTTCTACGGCGCCTTCGCCTACGTCTACTTCCTGCGCTCCCGGGGGCTGCTGCACGGCCTCGCCTCGGGCACCAACTGGGTGTTTCGCGACGAGTCCATGCACATGGCGTTCGCCTTCGAGGTGGTCGACACCGTTCGCGCCGAGGAGCCGGACCTCTTCGACGCCGAGATGGAGCAGCAGGTCAAGGACATGCTGGCCGAGGCGGTCGAGTGCGAGGTGCAGTTCGCCGCCGACCTGCTGGAGCAGGGCGTCTCCGGCATGTCGCTGGCCGACATGCGGGAGTACCTCCAGCACGTGGCCGACCGGCGTCTGGCCGTGCTCGGCATCGCCCCCATGTACGGCAGCGGCAACCCGTTCGCGTTCATGGAGTTGCAGGACGTCCAGGAGCTGTCCAACTTCTTCGAGCGTCGGGTCTCCGCCTACCAGGTCGGGGTGACCGGCTCGGTCAGCTTCGACGACGACTTCTGACCGGCTGAGCTGTGCCGCTGTCCCGGGTGGCGTGACGCCGCCCGGGACAGCGGCGTTCCGGCTCGTGTTCCGGCTCGTGTTCCGGCTCGCGTTCCGGCCGACGGATGCCTTGTCCTTGGTGGTGTCGGCGGCCCCTGTCGAGCTGAACCGTTTGCGCTATCGGCTCTCTCGACTGGGAGAGCGGCCGGCGGGCCGACGGCTCGGCGGTGTGGCGGGGCCGCGCGGTCTTGGTCGCTGACCGCTACGGCCGCCCGGCGAGCGGGGTGGGTTGTGGCCGCCCCGACGAACGGCGGGGCGGATCACCGCGATCCGTCGCCGCCGTCAGCTCGACAGGGCCCGTACCCGACATGGCAGTCAGCGGTTCGGCGCCCCCGGCCTCCGGCCCCCCGGTCCTCGGCCCCGGTCCTCGGCCCCGGTCCTCGGCCCCGGTCCTCGGCCCCGGTCCTCGGCCTCCGGTCCCCGGTCCCGGTCCCGGCCCCGGTCCCCGGTCCCGGTCCCGGCCCCGGTCCCCGGTCCCCGGTCCCGGCCCCGGTCCCCGGTCCCCGGTCCCGGTCCCGGCCCCGGTCCCCGGCCCCGGTCCCGGCCCCGGTCCCCGGCCCCGGTCCCGGCCCCGGTCCCCGGCCCCGGTCCCGGCCCCGGTCCCCGGCCCTCGGCCCCCGGTCTACGTCTGGCTTCCGTGCGCGGGCGAGCTGGCAGGGCGACGCGCGACTGCGGGGGAAGGCCGCTCGCCGTGGGCGGACCGGAACCGGTCGCGCCCGTACCCTGTCGCAATGTCTCTGCTGATCCGGCGTGACCTCGGGTCCACCGACGTGCGGTCGTGGGATCGCCGGCCGGGTCGGGCCCCTGCTGTGTCGGCAGTGACCGCAGTGCGGGGACCGGTGGCCGGGCACGGCCCCGCCGTCCGCTGAGCGGGCCGTGGCGGCCGTCGTGTTCCCGGCTCGCGCGCCCCATCCCGGCCCGCGGTGTCCGCCGCCAGTCGTCGCGGCGGCGTCCGTTCGTCCCGTCCGGGGCATCCACCAGGCGAAATGCCGGCAGGAAACATCGAGAAACTCGTTCGTCATCCGCCGTTGACCGTGGGATGAGTCGAGTGTTAACTGTTAACAGTTATCAGGAGGACAACGTGTTGGACGTCAGGCCGATCAGGGCGGAGTCCCTCGGCGAGAAGCTGGCCGGCGAGCTGCGCCGTCGCATCATCGTGGGCGACGTGCCGTCGGGCACCCGTCTCGTCGAGGAGGAGCTGGCCGATTCCTTCCAGGTCAGCCGGGGTCCGGTTCGTGACGCGATCCGCATCCTGCGGTCGGAGGGACTGGTCACCGGCTCCGGCCGCAACGCCGTCACCCGGTCGCTGAACGACGCCGACATCGAGGAGCTGATGGCCCTGCGGGAGTCGTTCGAGCTGCTGGCGGTGGAGCGGGCCATCACCGTCCGGCGCGAGGTCCTCGCCCGTCAGTTGCGTACCGCGCTGGTCGACATGGACGCGGCGGTGAACGACCGGGACCCGGTCGCCTTCACGACCGCGGACATCCGGTTCCACAGCGCGTTCTTCGCCGCCGCCGGGATGACCCGGCTCAGCGTCCTGTGGGACCAGTTCCGCCCCACCATCGAAGGTCTGCTGCACGCCTCCGGCAAGCGGCTGTCCGACCTCGCGCCCTCGGCGCGGGAGCACCACGACCTGGCCGGGCTGATCACTGCCGGCAAGGTCGCCGAGGTCAAGGCCGAGCTGCACCGACACCTGCAGACGACCTGCTCGCGGCTGCGTTCCGCGAATCCCCCGACCCCCGTCCAGAGAGAGAACGACCTATGAGATCACGCATGCTGCGCCTCGCCGCGTTGGCCGTCGCCGGCACCCTCGTGGTGACCGGCTGCGCCAACCGCGGCGGGAGCGAGACCGCCTCCGGCGAGAACTTCCCGGAGAAGGACCTCACCCTCGTCGTGCACGCCGCCGCCGGTGGCGGCTCCGACCTCACCGCCCGCACCCTGGCCAAGGAGCTGGAAGCGGACCTCGGGCGGTCGATCGTGGTGGAGAACCGGACCGGTGGCGGCGGACGGGTGGGCCTGACCTACCTCAAGGGCCGTCCCGCCGACGGGTACTCGATCGGCTTCATCCCGGTCGAGGTGGCGATGCTCGGGCACCAGGGCGCCGACATCGCCCCGGAGCAGTTCACCGTCCTCGGGCAGGTGATGAACGCGCCGGCCACGCTGTCGGTGCCGACGAACAGCCCGTACCAGAGCCTCGACGACCTGCTGGCCGCGGCGAAGCGCGAGCCGGGCACGATCACCGTGTCGAACTCCGGTGCCGGCGCCATCTGGGAGGCCGCGACCCTCGCCCTGGGCGAGGCGGCCGGTGCGACCTTCAAGCCGGTGCCGTACGACGGTGGCGCGCCGGCCGTGGCCGCCGGGGTCTCCGGCGAGGTCCAGGCCGTGATGGCCGGCGTGAGCGAGTCCGCCGCCGCGGCCGGAAACAACCAGCTGCGCATCCTCGCGGTGCTGGCCCCGGAGCGGGTCTCCTCGCTGCCGGAGGTGCCCACCGCCAAGGAGCAGGGCGTCGACGTGGTTATCGGTGGCTGGGGCCTGATGGGCGCCCCCGCCGGGCTGCCCGACGAGGTCCGGCAGCGGCTCGCCGACGCCGTCCGCAAGGCCGCCTCCTCGGAGGCGTTCAAGGACGTGATGACCAAGGCCGGCAACACGCCGCTGGCGACCTCGCCGGACGAGGCCAGCCAGTTCGCCCAGACCGAGTACGACCGCTTCGGCCAGATCTACGGCTGATGGCTATCCACCACCCGCCGATCCAGGGTGATCACGGTGCCGCCGCGCGCTGGCGCGCGGCGGCACCGGGGATGGTCTTCCTGGTGCTGGGCGCCGTGTTCCTGTGGCTGGCCCGCTCGATCGAGCTGCCCGCCCGGGCCCTGGCGGTGAGTCCCCGCATCTGGCCGGAGACGCTCGCCATCGGGATCATCGGCCTGTCGGCCCTGCAGATCGTCCTCGCCTTCGTCACCACGCCCGCCGTGGCCGACGACGAGGACGAGGAGGGACCGGCCACCCGCTCGGGGATCGTCCGGATGGTCGGCTTCGTCGCGGCCACGCTCGCCTTCGGGGTGCTCTGGTACTACCTGCACTTCCTGGTCTCCGGACTGATCTTCGTCGCCGCGCTCACCTGGATCGCCGGGGGCCGGGGGATCAAGGACCTGCTGTTCTTCCCCGCCGGGGTGACCGTGGTGATCTACGGCCTGTTCGGCCTGCTGCTGAGGGTGCCGCTGTGAACGCACTCGTCGAGGGCTTCGGTGCCCTCCTCTCCGTCCAGATGCTGCTCTGCGTCCTCGCGGGCGCCGCGATCGGCATGCTCGTCGGCGCGTTCCCGGGCATCACCGCCACCATGGCGGTCGCCCTGGCCAGCGCCTTCACCCTGACCATGGATCCGCTGCCCGGCCTGGCCGTGCTGCTGACCATCCTGATCGGCGCGCAGTTCGGCGACCGGGTCCCAGCCATTCTGATCAACACCCCGGGCACCCCGGCGTCGATCGCCACCACCTTCGACGGCTACGCCATGGCCAAGCAGGGCAAGGCCGGCCTGGCGCTGACGTCGTCGGCCTTCGCCTCGGCGGTCGGCGGTTTCGTCGGCATCGCGGTGCTGATGGTCGCCGCGATCCCGCTGAGCACGGTGGCCATGCGCTTCGGCTCGCCGGAGATGTTCGCGCTGGTGGTCTTCGGTCTCACCATGATGATCGAGGTCTCCGGCCGCCAGCTCGTCAAGGGCCTCATCGCCGGTCTGTTCGGCCTGGCGCTGGGCACCGTCGGCCGGGACCCGATGGACGGCTCGGACCGGCTGACCTTCGGCATCCCGCAACTGGTCGAGGGGATCCCGTTCATCGCGGTGATCATCGGTCTGTTCGGCATCGCCGAGGTGTTCAGCCAGATGATCTCGCGTAGCCACCAGAAGCAGAAGGCGATCACCAGCTTCGGCCGCTGGTGGCCGAACAAGCAGGAGACCCGGCAGATGGTCAAGCCGATCGCGGTCGGCTCCTCCGTCGGCACGGTGGTCGGCGTGCTGCCCGCCGTCGGCGGGGACATCGGCGGGATCGTCGCCTGGAACCAGGCCAAGCGGGTCTCCAAGGAGCCGGAGAAGTTCGGCAAGGGCTCCCTGGAAGGGCTCACCGCCGCCGACGGCTCCTCCAACGCCGGTGTAGGCGGGTCCGTGCTCACCACGCTGGCCCTCGGCGTACCGGGCGACTCGGTGATGGCGGTGATGCTCGGCTCGATGATCATCTGGGGCATCCAGCCCGGCCCGGGCCTGTTCACCTCGCAACCGGACCTGGTCTACTCGATCGCCGGCATCATGTTCTTCGCCACCGTGCTGACGCTGGGGCTGAGCCTGCTGCGCATGCGCGGCGTCGCCAAGCTGTTGGAGTTGCCCAGCCGGTTCCTGTGGACGGTGATCCTGGCCTTCTGCATCGTCGGCACGTACGCGGTGAACAACAGCGTCTTCGACGTCGGCGTCATGGTCCTGTTCGGCGTACTCGGCCTGCTGCTGCGCCGGTACGGCTTCCCGGCCGGCCCGATCGTGCTCGGCCTGATCCTCGGCCCGCTCGCCGAACGCAACTTCCGCCGGTCGATGGAGCTGGGCGGACTGGAGACCATCTACACCAGCCCGATCGCGGTGGGCCTGCTCGTGCTGGCCGTGCTGGCCGTGGCGGTGCCCCGCATCCGCAGCCGGATGAAGGCGCGTCGGCAGGGCCCCACCGACCGCGACACCCCGACCGATCCGCCGGTCCCCGCCGGAGCGAGCCGGTGACGGCACGACACTTCGTGGTCCGGGACGTGCCCGGCCAGTGCCACGGCAGCACCGTCTGCGTCACCGAGGACACCTTCGTGGTCGCCTGGTTCCAGGGCGACCACGAAGGAGCCGCCGACTCGCGGATCTGGCTCAGCCGGGGGACCGGCGACCGATGGAGCGCCCCGACGGTGGTCAGCGGCGACCTGGCGCCCTGCTGGAACCCGGTGCTGCACCGGCGTACCGGTGGGGACCTGGTCTGCTGGTTCAAGGTCGGCGCGACCATCTCGACCTGGGTGACCCACCAGGTCGTCTCCACCGACGGCGGCCGGACCTGGTCGACGCCCCGACCGCTCGGCGACGCCGAGCCCGGTGGCCGGGGACCGGTCCGCACCCCGCCGCTGCGCCTGCGCTCCGGTCGACTGCTCGCCGGGGCCTCCACCGAGACGTGGGGCGAGCGCCCCCGATGGGACTGCTTCGTCGAGCGCAGCGACGACGACGGAGACACCTGGCAGCGGTCCCCGGACATCCGGCTCGACCACGCCACCTTCCCCGGCGCGGGCGCCATCCAACCCGCGCTCTGGCAGACCCCGACCGGAGAGGTACGCCTGCTGGCTCGCAGCACCGCTGGCCGGCTCGTCACCGCCACCAGCGTCGACGACGGCCGCACCTGGTCGCCCGGCTCGCTGTCCACCGTGCCGAACAACAACTCCGGCATCGCAGTGACCCGCCTCGGCGACCGCGTCCATCTGGCCCACAACCCCACCACCGGGGACTGGGCCAGCCGGGCGCCCCTGACCGTCTCCGTCTCCACCGACGAGGGGGAGACCTTCCGGCCCTGGCTGACCCTGGAGAAGTCGCTCGGCGAGACGGCGGACGAGGGCTACCGGCCCGCCGACTCGGGGGTGCGGACCACCGGTGGCAACGAGTTCTCGTACCCCTGCCTGATCCCCGTCGGGGACCGGCTCGCTGTGACGTACACCTGGCAGCGGCGCGGCATCGTGCTCGCCCTGCTCGATCCCTCGGAGCACATCTCATGACCACGGCCCACCCCGGAGCCAACCTGATCAGCGCCCTGCCGACCCTGTTCGACCCCGACGGCGCGGTCGACCTCAAGGCCACCCGGGCGGCCTACGACCAACTCGCCGCGCACCCCGTCGACGGGGTGTTCGTGGCCGGCACCACCGGTGAGTTCACCACCCTCACCGACGACGAGCGGCTGGACGTCGCCGCCGCCGCCAACGACGCTTTCGGGCCCGAGCGCACCTACTGGCACGTCGGGCACGCCAGCACCCACCAGGCGGTACGCCTCACCCGCGCGGCCGTCGACCGGGGAGCGGCCCGGCTCGCGGCGCTCACCCCGCACTACTTCCCGGCCACCGAGCGCGCTCTGCTCGACTACTACGAGGCGGTGGTGACCGCCGCCGCCGGACGGCCGGTGTACGCGTACCTCTTCACCGCCCGGACCACCACGACGGTCTCGCCACGGTCGTTGGCCCGGCTGGCCGGGACGGGTCTGGCCGGCGTGAAGATCAGCGGCGAGCCGACCCCGGTGCTGGCCGAGTACCTCGCCGCGCTCGGCGACCGGGACCTGCCGGCGTACTCCGGTGCCGACGCGGAGTTCACCGAGGTCGTCGCGGCCGGCGGCGCCGGAGTGGTCTCCGGGGTCAGCTCGGCGCTGCCGGCACCCTTCCTGGCGGTCCGGGACGCCCTGCGCAGCGGGGACGCCGACGCGCTCGCGGTGGCCCGGGAACGGTCGCTGCGGGCGGTGGCCGCCACCCGGCAGGGCAACCTCGCCCACCTCAAAGCCGTCCTCGAACTGCGCGGGCTGCCGGCCGGCGGCATGCGTGCCCCGCTCGACCCGATCTCGGCCGACGACCGTCGCGCGCTCGAAGCCGACGTCGCCGACCTGCTCTGACCCCGACACCGCCGCCTCACTCCAAGGAGCCCCGCGTGAGCAGCTACGCCTTTCCCGAGTTGACCGACCAGCCCGCTGCCGAGCCCGGCGTGGTCTGGACCATCGCCAGCGGCGACCTGCGGCCCAGCGCCAACGTCACCTGCTGGCCGGTGCAGCGGCAGTTCGAGGCCGACCTGGAGCGGGCGGTCACCGCCCTGGGCCACCGGGTGCAGCGGGCGCACCCGGTCGACGACACCGCCGGGCACGGCTTCATCGCCAGCCAGCGCCAGGGCATCGAGGTGTTCAAGTCGATCCCGCCGGACGCGCCGTTGATCGTCGCCGAGGCGGTCTGGCAGTACAGCCACCACGTGCTGGCCGGGCTGCGCACCCACCGGGGCCCGATCCTGGTGGTGGCGAACTGGAGCGGTGAGTTCCCCGGCCTGGTCGGCCTGCTCGGCCTCACCGCCAGCCTCACCAAGGCGGGCGTGGCGCACTCCATCCTGTGGAGCGAGAAGTTCACCGACGACTGGGCGGTGTCGCGGCTGCGAACCTGGCTGGAGACCGGGAAGCTGGAGCACGACCAGAGCCACGTACGGGACCTGCCGGAGCTGCCGGCCACCGAGGAGGTACGGCTCGGTCGGGCGCTCGCGGCGCAGCTCGTCCGGGACAAGGCGATCATCGGCGTCTTCGACGAGGGCTGCATGGGCATGTACAACGCCATCATCGACGACGAGCTGCTCAACCCGCTCGGCGTCTACAAGGAACGGCTGTCGCAGAGCGCCCTGGTCGCCGAGATGGCGACGGTCACCGCCGCCGAGGCGCAGGCCGTACGGGACTGGCTGGACGCGGCCGGGTTCACCTTCCACACGGGCACCGACGAGGCCACCGAGCTGACCGACGCCCAACTGCACAGCCAGTTCAAGATGTACGTGGCCGCGCTGCGCATCGCCGACGACTTCGGCCTGGACGCGGTCGGCATCCAGTACCAGCAGGGGCTCAAGGACGTCGTACCCGCCAGCGACCTGGTCGAGGGGCTGCTGAACAACGTCTCCCGCCCGCCGGTGACCAGCCGCGACGGTGCCCGGGAACTCTACGCCGACGCGCCGTTGCCGCACTTCAACGAGGTCGACGAGGGCGTCGCGGTGGACTCCCTGGTGACCAACCGGATCTGGACCGCGATGGGGCTGGACCCGGCGACCACCCTGCACGACATCCGCTGGGGCGAGGAGTACGACGGCCGGTTCGTCTGGGTCATGGAGATCTCCGGCTCGGTCCCGGCCTCGCACAACGGCGGCTACGACAAGAGCTGGAGCATGCGGCAGCCGCCGATGTACTTCCCGCTCGGCGGCGGCACCCTCAGCGGCGTGTCCAAGCCGGGGGAGATCGTCTGGTCCCGGGTCTTCATCGCCGACGGCGTCCTCCACGTCGACCTGGGTCGGGGCAGCGCGGTGGAGTTGCCGGCCGAGGAGACCCAGCGCCGGCTCGACGCCACCACCCCGCAGTGGCCGATCATGCACGCCGTCCTGCACGGCGTCGACCGCGACCAGTTGATGGCCCGCCACAAGGCCAACCACCTCAACGTGGTGTACGCCCCGGACGCCGCCACCGCCGACCGGGCGCTCGCCGCCAAGGCCGCCATGTTCGCCGAACTGGGCCTGGTGGTGCACCTCTGCGGTGAGGTGAACCTGTAGATGGCACCGTTGCTGATCGGCATCGACCTGGGCACCGGGAGCAGCAAGGGTGTGCTCACCGACGCCGCCGGCCAGGTGCTGGCCACCGCCGTCCGCCCCCGGCCCCGGTCGATGTCGCTGCCCCGGCCGGGCTGGGCGGAGGTCGACGCCGAGGCGGTCTGGTGGGGCGACGTGGTGTCCATCGCCGCCGAGCTGACCGCCGCCGCCCAGGGCGCGCAGATCGCGGCGGTCTGCGTCAGCGGTGTCGGCCCCTGCCTGGTGCTCTGCGACGAGCAGGACGAGCCGGTCCGCCCGGCGATCCTCTACGGCATCGACATGCGGGCAACCGCCGAGATCGCCGAGTTGACCGAGCGCTTCGGCGCCGAGGAGGTGCTGGACCGGTCGGCCACCCCGATCACCACCCAGGCGGTCGGCCCCAAGGCGCTCTGGGTACGCCGCCACGAACCCCAGGTGTGGGAGCGGGCCACCCGGTGGTACAACTCCAGCTCGTACGTGGTGCGGAAGCTGACCGGCGAGTACGTCCTGGACCACCACACCGCCAGCCAGTCGGTGCCGCTGTACGACATCGTGGCCCGGCAGTGGCACCGGCCCTGGTACGACGAGATCATGGGCGATCTGCCCGCGCCCCGGCTGGCCTGGTCGGCGGAGATCGTCGGCGAGGTGACCCCGGCGGCGGCCGAGGCGACCGGGCTGCCGGTGGGCACGCCGGTCTGTGCCGGCACCGTGGACGCCTGGGCCGAGTCGGTCAGCGTCGGCGTCCGCCGACCCGGTGACCTGATGCTGATGTACGGCTCCACCATGTTCTTCGTCCAGCAACTCCGGGGCGTGGCCCGGCATCCGCAGCTCTGGAACACCGTCGGCGTGGCACCCGACTCGTACTGCCTCGCCGCCGGCATGGCCACCTCCGGCAGCCTCACCACCTGGCTGCGTGACCTGGTGGGCGAGGTGCCGTTCGAGACGCTGGTCGAGGAGGCGGCGGTGGTGCCGCCGGGCTCGGATGGTCTGCTGTTGCTGCCGTACTTCGCCGGGGAACGAACCCCGATCTTCGACCCGGACGCCCGGGGGGTGATCGCCGGACTGACCCTGCGGCACGGGCGGGGACACCTGTTCCGCGCCGGGTACGAGGGGATCGCCTTCGGCATCCGGCAGATCCTGGAACTGCTGGACACTCCGGAGAACCCGGTCGCGCGGCTGGTCGCGGTGGGCGGCGGCACCCAGGGTGGACTGTGGACCCGGATCGTCAGCGACGTCACCGGCCGGGAGCAGGAGGTGCCGGAGGTGACCATCGGGGCCAGCTACGGCGACGCCCTGCTGGCCGCCATCGGTGCCGGTCTGGCCGCCCCGGACACCGACTGGACCCGGCCCGGGCAGATCGTGCGCCCCGATCCCTCGGTGGCCGCCACCTACGACGGCCTCTACGCCGGCTACACCTCGCTGTACCGCAACACCCGGGCCGAGGTGCACGCCCTGGCGCGGTTGCAGGGCGGGGCCGGGTAGCGCCGCCGGGGGCGCTCGGCGACGGTGGTCCACGCTCCGTGCCGGAACGTGGACCACCGCCGGGTCAGCGATCGCGTCGACGATCAGAACTCACACTGCTGGGGGAACTTGGCGCAGGTGGAGATCGAGGCACCCCGGGCCGGGATGTCGCTCCACCGGTTGGCGTCCACGCCGGCCAGCGAGCCGTCGCTGAACGAGTTGACGATGGCCCAGAGCCCGTCGACGTTCTGCTTGATGAGGTAGCCGCTGCTCTTGTGGCCGATGCCGCCGCGCGACTCGAAGAACATCGCGTTGCTGCGCCAGTTGGCGTACTCGCCGCGCGGCCCGGGGCCGTTGAGCATGGCGGCAGAGGTGACGCCCTCCGGGATGTTGATGTACGGGTAGCGGGTCACGTTGACCACACCGCTGCGACCCGCTGCGTCCGCGGCCACCACACCCATCCGGCGGACGGTGTCCCACTGCTGCGAGGTCAGCATGCCGGGGTCGAGGGAGATGCCGACCGAGAACGTGGTCATCTCGTCGGTGTCACCGACGACGTACGTGCCCTGGTGGTGCAGGTCGATGATGTGGTGCGGCTTGAAGTCGGCCCAGACATACCAGAACGCCTGCGACTCGACGGCACGGTGCCGGGTGTAGTTGGCGAAGGTCTGCTCGGACAGCGGCGCCTGACCGAGACCGGCCCGGACCGCGTTGAGCCGGTCGAAGATCGGCCGGTCCACACCCCAGTCGCGGTTGAGGTCGATGTTCTGGACGCTGTCCTGCCGCCGGTACGCCTCGGAACCGTCCGGGTTGTAGATCGGGACGACCGCGAAGCTGACCTGCTGCAACACCTCCCGCGCGTGCTTACCGCCGGAGACGAGCGTCTTCAGGAAGTCCAGCGAGGCCTCGGCGCCGTACGGCTCGTTGCCGTGGATCCGGCCCTGAATCCAGATCCGGGTGCTTCCGGTGCCGATGAAGGCGACCTCGAGCGGGCGGCCCTGGCCGCTGCGGCCGACCTCCTGCACCCGCAGGGCGCCCTTGCTGCGGGCCTGCAACGCGTGCATCTCGGCCGAGACCTCGGCGGCGCTGAGCATCGAGGAGCGGTTGACGGTCTCCTGGTTCGGCGGCACGAACGGCCCGTTCGCCTGGGCGACCCCCGGCACGACCATGGGGGCGAGGAGGAGCGCGGCGGCGAGGATCACCTGACGGCGACGTGGTCTGGACACTGGGTGACGTCCCTTCTGAGGTGGTCGCGGTAGCGTCCAGCAAGACGATCGTGTGCGACTCCGCGCGCCTGTTCGCGCCGCTGTGCTGGCTGGGCTGCGACCTTCCTGGTCGGAAGGCTCCGCGGTGCGCTCATTCAACAAGGGGGCGTTTTCGCAGGTCAAGGGTGGTGGGCAAGTTCCGTCGTCTGTTCAGGCTCGGGCACCCGCGACTCCGTCGAATGTCCTACGTGGCCTGGACCCCGCGCGGTCGGTACACCTGGACACGGGAGTGGCGGCCACCGCTGGAGCAGTGGCCGCCACTCGCCGGACCGGCCCCGGTGTCCGCCGGGGCCGGTGTCGGTTCCTACAGGTTGGCGCAGTATCCGACGCTGTGGGTGCTGGCGCCGGGCTTCAGGGTCCGGTTCCAGTCCACCCCGCTGATCCGGTAGCCACCGTCGGCCAGGCGTTCCCGGGTGAAGTTCCACGCGGTGTAGATGTCGCCCTCCAGGTCGACGATCGCGCTCCAGGCCACCGGCTTGTCGCCGGTGTTGGTGGCGGTGATGGTGGCGCAGTAACCCCCACCGCTGTCGGAGTTCCACCGGGCGACCCGGGTGAGCGTGACGTCCACGGTCGAGCCCTCGACCAGCCGGCCCACTCCCCAGCGGGCGGTGCTCTGGTAGCCGACGCCCTCCTGCTCGGCCCAGTTGCGGATCGACGTGCGCGTACCGCCGGAGGCGTCGTTGACCTGGAAGTCCAGGCCGTGGAACGTGTCGAGGCCGCCGTACTCCAGCAGGCTGATCGCGGCCTCGACGGTGTAGCCCGTCGGGGTCCGTACGGCCGCGCTGGTCAGCCGTCCCGCCTGGAACGCCTCGTCGCCGGTGCCGAACGACACGACGTTGTCGGCGTTGATCCGGATCTGGGTGTCGTCGTAGCGGTAGGAGCCGTTCTTGGCGTTGCCGGCGTCGACGTAGATCTCCACCGAGTCCTGGGTCCACGGGTCGGACCCGGAGACGTCCACCTCCGGGTCGGTGACCTCGGCCAGCACGTAGAGCGTCTGGTCCCGCCACAGCGTACGGACCTGCGCCACCGCCCCGTCGGTGCCGGAGACCTGCTTGGCCGTGGTCACCGTGCTCGCCTGGGTCCAGACCTCGTCCACCGTGCCGTCGACCACCGGCGCGCTCGGTGCCCGGCGCACCTCCAGGTACGACAACTCCTCCACCAGGGTCAGCGTGCCGACCGCACCCGGGGTGTTCCAGCCGGAGGTGGTGCCGTCGTCGGTGACCCGCACGTCGAGGGAGAGCGTGTCCCCCCGGGTGGCCTCGGTCAGCGGCAGGTGGGCGACCAGGTGGTAGCCGCCGTCCCGGACCGCCGCCACGGCCGGCACGTCACCGGTGCCGTCCCGCCGGACCCGGTAGGTCTCGCCGTCCAGGGCGAACTCGACCCGGTCGTCGGCGGAGACCGTGGCGTCGGTGACCGTGACGTACGCGGTGAGGTGGTCCGGTGCCCAGCGCAACTGGAACCGGGCCGCCTCCTCCACCGGGTGCAGTGGCAGCGTGCGCCAGGTCAGGTCCGTCGGAGCGGCGGCGGTCAGGGGCACGTCCCCGGCGAAGACGGTGGCGGTGCGCAGCCGGGCGGGCAGCTCGCCGTCGACCGCGCCGTGATAGGCGGGCTTGGCGCGCAGGTTGTCGTCGAACAGCAGCGGCGCGCCGTTGCCGGACCGCCAGGAACGCCCGTCGGTCAGCCCCCACACGGTGACGGCCAGCAGGTCGTCGGTGTGCTCCCGGAAGATCCGGAACGCGTCCCGGTAGTAGTAGCCCTGCTCGATCAGGTTCGCCTGGGTGACCGGGGTGCCGGTGGTGACGTCGAGTTCGGTGACGGCCTGGGTCACCGGCAGGTCGGTGAACGCGTCCAGCGCCGCCTCCAGGCTGCTCACCGGCGTGGCCAGCGAGACGTGGAACTGGTGGCCCACCCCGTCGACCGGTACGCCCCGGGCGATCAGCCGCTCCACCAGCGCCTTGTAGCGGGCCTGCTTACCGCTCTGCTCGGTGTTGTAGTCGTTGATGAACAGGGTCACCGGGTCGGTGCCGTCGACCGCGTACACGTCGTTGAACGCCTCGTCGGCGTACTCGAACGTCAGGTCGATGAAGGACTCGCCGAGGATGCGGTACCACTCGCTGCGGCGCAGGCCGTCGGCGTACTCGCCGCTGTCGCTGACCACCTCGTTGACCGCGTCGAAGGCGTACAGCGGGTTGGTGGCGGAGCCGAAGGCGCCGTACCGCTCGCTCATCGACCGGGCGACGGCGAAGATGTGCGTGCGCAGCCGCTCGCGCAGCACCTGCTGGTCGGCGGCGGACGTGCTCAGCGGCTGACCCGCCGAGTCCTGGAAGAACCAGGCCGGCGTCTGACTGTGCCAGACCAGCACGTGACCGTAGACCTTCAGGTCGTTGTCGCGGGCGAAGTCCATCATCGTCAGCGCCTGGTCGTGCGGGCGGAAGGTGCCCTCGTCGTCGTACCAGGCCTCCGGCTTCATGTGGTTCTCCGCCGTGATCTGGTTGAAGTGCCGGGTCAGCAGCTGCGCGGCGGCACCCTCGGTCTCCCGGCCGTCGATCGCCACACCGACCGGGAAGTCGGTGGTCTCGTGGATGCCGGTGAGGTCCTCCACCACCGGTGGCTCGGGCACCCGGACGACGATGTCGTCGGCGAGGAAGTCACTGGTGTTGCCGGGTACGTCCGCACCCTGCCAGCGGGTCTCGAAGTACAGGTACGCGCTGTCCGCGGCCGGTACGGTGAAGCGGGCCGTCACCTGCGTCCACCCGGTGTTGGTGACGGTGGTGAACTGGGCCAGGGTCGCGAACGACTGGCTGCCGCCGCTGGTGCTGGCCAGGCTGAGCCAGACCTCGTCGGTCGGCTGGCCCTCGGCGAAGCGCAGCCAGGCGCTGAACTCGTAGGTCACGCCGGGCTCGACCAGCCCGGTCACGTCCCGGCCGAGCCCGGCGCCCTGGTTGACCCGGTCGCTGACCAGCGCCGCCGCCTCCCCGCCGTGCGCGACGTCGGTCAGCGTGACGCTCGGGGCGCCCGGACCGCCGTCGCGCGGCCCCCAACCGTCCAACCCGTCCTCGAAGTCGGTGTCGACGACCACGGTGCCCGGCGCCGGTCCGGTCCCGCCGTCCGGCGCGGTGACCAGCACGTCGTCCAACAGGAACGGGGTGGTCCCCTCCGCCTCGACATAGAGGGTGGCCGCGCTGAGCCCGGTGGGCAGCGTGTAGTCGCCGCCGATCCGCACCCACTCGCCCGCCGTGGCGGGCACGCTGTCGCCGATCCAGGTGTACGTGTTGTCACCGCCGGCGGCCGGCGTCGACTCCACGGTGAAGTGCACACCGGCGGTGCCCTCGGTGCCGGCCGGGAGCTTCACCCAGGCGCTGACCGAGTAGCGCGTACCGGGGGTGAACAGGGCGGTGGCGCTGGTCGCCGGGCCCTGCCAGTTGGCCGTACGCCCGGTGACCGAGAGGCTGTTGTCGCTGTCGTGGCCCTCCGCCGCGATGGCGAGGGTCACGTCGCCCCGCGCACCCCACGGAGCGTACGAGCCGGACTCGAAGTCGGAGGAGAGGACGGTCTGCGCGGCGGCGGCCGGACCGGGTGCGACGGCCACGGCCGCGACGAGTGTCGTGGTGCAGAGGACGGCGAGAAGTCGCGATCGCTGTCGCGATCGGCGGGAGGATTTCCAGAGGCGCATCGGTGATCCCTTTACGCGATTGTGGCTGGTGGCGGGGTGCTTCGCTGGAGGCGTACCGGATGCATCCAAGCGCGTGCATGTTATGTCGGGCCGATTGTCGTGACCAGAACTTCCGGAAACTTTCGGAAAAGGGAGCGGTAGTGATCGGCCTGTCGGAGGTTGACAGCGATGTGTTAGCAGGGGTCCCTTCCTATGCACGAGGCGTTAGTAGGGGACCCTTCCTTGCACCGGATCGCTGCTAGCGCTGCGCGGCTGAGGCCGTGAGCCGTCGGGGGTCCACCACCACGACGACGCCGGGTTCGACCCGGATGGCACCCGCCTTGACCAGGACCCGCAGCGCCCGGTTGACGGTGACCCGGGACAGTCCGACCTCCTCGCCGAGCCCCTGCTGGGCGCCGGGTAGGTGGATCCGGCTGCCCGGTGCGGGCCGGTGCTCGGCGATCCAGTCCGCGATCCGGGCCACCGGCTGCGGCGCGGCGCGGCGGACCCGGTCCCGGCGGTCCCGGTTGACCTGCCCGGAAAGGTGCCGCAGCACGTGGTCGCGCAGTGCCGGCACCTCGTCGATGAGAGCCCGGAGGGCGTCCGCCGGCAGGAACCGGACCCGGCATCGAGTCACCGCAGTCCAGGTGGCGGTGTGCGGGCCACCGTGCAATGTGGCGGCCTTGTCCACCACGCAGGGGCCGGTGGCCGTGGCGAAGCGGACCCGTGTCCCGTGGCGGGTGTCGTACCCGGCGACCACGGTGCCTCGCTCCGCGACGATCAGGTGCCCGGCCGGGTCGCCGCACCGGGCCAGGACGGTGCCGGCCAGCACCTCGCGCAGCGGGCACTGGGCGGCGAGCCGCTCGATGCGGTCGGCGTCGAGCATCGAGAACAACGGCACCGCCGACAGGTTCTCGGTGGCCACGTTCCGCAGAGTATCCCGCGATACAGCCGACCGTCGGTCCGGTCCGTAGCGTCCCCGCCGTGATCTGTGTGGAACTCTCCTTCACCGCCGACCCGGCCCGCCTGGCGGCGCGTCCCGACCACCGGCAACGCCTGCGCGCCTGGCACGACCAGGGCACGTTGCTCCTCGCCGGCCCCTGGGACGACGACTCCGGCGCACTGCTGGTCTTCGCCGCCGAGGCCGCGACGGTGCGCCGGCTGATGGCCGAGGACCCGTACTTCACCACCCCGGGTGTCCGCGTCGTGTCGCTGCGCGCCTGGCGACCGCTGGTGGGCTCGGACCGGCCGGGCACGCTCTGACCCACGGCAGCGGCGCGCCGCCGTGGGCGGGGCCGCCGCATCAGGCGGTACGGGTCACAGCCCGGCCGCCGCGTCGTACCGGCGGCGCAGGTCGGCCATCTCCCCGGGCTCGAGCGCCTCCTTCTGCGCCAGGTCGGCGTACTTCGCCGGGAACATCTGCCGCAGCCGGTCGATGAAGATGACGTCCTCGGTCGCCTCGACCACCTGGATGCCGGGTGGGTTGGTGGAGCGGTCCATGATGACCGGACCAGCCAGCTTGACCGCCCAGTCCCAGGTGCGCTTCTCCTCGGCCACCCCGCAGAGGTGGAAGCCGTAGACGGTCCGGACGTCGGCGATCGAGGTCACCTCGGCCGGCTCGAAGCCGTACACGTGGACTCCGCAGACCACCGCCGGTGGCGTCTCCTGCCCGTCGGCCGCCTGCTGGGGCGCGTGGCCGGCGTGGTTGTGCTGCCCCGGGTCCGCCTGTTCCAGCGTGGCGCGCATCCAGGTCATGAGCTGCCCGCGCAGGTCCGTCGGCTTCGTGTCCGTCTCGGCGGCGTTGACCAGTGCCACCGCCGTGGCCGAGACGGTCAGCACGATCACCGCCACCCACACGAAGCGGTTCCGGTACCACCCCGCCACACTCTGTCGGGAAATCATGACTGCTTCTCACCTCGTCGCCGGTTCTGGTGCGTCGGCAGATCGCGTCGGACGCCCCCGACATCTCCGCCGCGACGCCTCGCGGACTCGTACCGGGGGACACACGTTCGGCGGGGACACCTGCCCGGAAATGTGCCCGTCGTCGTGGTGATGGCCTGGCGATGCGGCGCGCGACCGTCTGCCGATGCGGCGCGCTGCCGGCATAGCGCTGCTCCCGTGCGCTGGCCGTTCCCAGCGCGTTTGCCCCCGCGCTGCGGCGATAGGAGCCATTCCAGCACGCCCGGACCCGGTCCGGCAACATCGACCGTCGCCGAGGTCCGACCGACTTCGTCGACCGCTCCGGGGTGCGCCCCGGTCACCCGAGGGCCGGGTACGCCTACCGGCCGCCCGCGCGTGGCGCCGGGTGACCGAAGGCCAGGGCCAGGAACGGCCGTGCCTCCAGGTCGTCCCACCCGCCGGACGACGTCGCCGGGTGCGGGCTGCGGAACAGGTGACCACCGAGGCCCGACCGCATCGCCAGCAGGTACGCCGCGTGCAGGCTGGCACCGGTCCGCAACAGCAGGTCGAGGTGGTCGTCGATGTCCGGCCCGGTTCGCGCGGCGTCCCGGATCCACACCGGCGCCACCAGGCACGGTGCGGTGGCCGAGGCACTGGAGGCCAGCGCGGCCATCGCCCCGGCCGCCGGCAGCCCGGCAGCCGCAACCAGCTCGCCGTCGCGGTACTCGTGGAGGCCCGGCGCGGTGTCGCTGACCGCGCGGGCGAACACCAGCCAGCGTGCGGTGTGGACGTCGTCCGGTGTGACCGGCAGTCCTGCGTCGGCGCCCGCCTGGCAGACCCGCAGCACGTCGGGGCGGGGCAGAGGATCGGTGACGAAACGAAGGACCGGCTGTCGGGTCCGCAGGAGGTGCTCCAGGTCCTGGGTACGTGGCCGGGGCGGCAGGGTCCTGCTCATCGTCACCTCCGCAGAGATCGAGACGCGGATCCGCCAGCACCGGTCGGAGCGTGGCACGGGCGAGGCGTTCCGGTCCGGACCGTCGGTCATCCCGACGCCGACGGGTCCCGGACCAGAACGCTTGCTGGTGCGTGCAGGGGCACCCCGTGGACGCCCCTGGACACACCGATTGAAAGATCGTCGAACCGGCGGCCGATGGTACGGTTTCCGGCGTATCCGTCGCGCACAATTGGCGTACAAACGAATTGTGCGCGACTACCGTCGATCGGTCGGTCCGGCCGTGCGGCGACGCGGTTCGGATGTGGTGCGGTCCAATGGCCAAGCCGTCGGCTGAGGTGACTGATGCTTCTCCGCTTCGACCTTCTCGGCCCGTTGTCGGTCTCCCGGGACGGGCACCCGATCGACCTCGGCTCGGTCAAACAACGGCTGCTGCTGGCCCTGCTGCTGACCCGACCCGGTGAGGCCGTACCCGCCGACGAACTGGTGAACGTGCTCTGGGGCGACCAGCCGCCGGCCTCCGCCGGGGCCAACATCCGCACCTACGTGCGCGGGCTGCGGCAGGCGATCGACTGCGACGGCCGGATCGTCACCACCGCCGCGGGCTACCTGCTGCGGGTGGAGCCGGACGAGCGCGACCTGGACCGCTTCGACGCCGCCGTGGCGCGCGGGCGCACCGCCGTGACCTGCGGTGATCCGGTACGCGCCGAGGCCGAGCTGGCGCAGGCACTGGGGCTGTGGCGAGGCCCCGTCCTGGCCGGGCTGCCGCTGCCCCGGGTGCTGTCGCGCTGGGTGGGACAGGTGGCCGAGCGGCGCCTGCTAGCCGAGGAGGACCACGCCGGCACCCAGCTCGCGCTCGGCGCGGCGGCGCAGGTGATCCCCCGACTGCGGGCCCTGCTCGAACGGCATCCGTTGCGGCAGCGCGCCTGGGCGCACCTGATGACCGGCCTGTACCACAGCGGGGATGCGGCCGGGGCCACGGCGGCCTTCCGGCAGGCCCGGCAGGTGCTCGCCGAGGAGACCGGGATGGACCCGGGGCCCGAGCTGACCCGCCTGCACGACGACATCCTGCACCACCGCTGCCCGCCGCCCGGCCCGCCACCGCCTGCCGAACCCGCGCCCGCCGCCGGTACCCGCCCGGCGCAGTTGCCGCTCACCACGCCGGACTTCGTCGGCCGGCGGGAGCAACTCGCCCGCCTCGACGCGGTCGTCGGGCACCCGGCCGGCGGACCGACCTCCGTGGTCGTCACGGTGGTGTGCGGGATGGCCGGTGTCGGCAAGACCACCCTGGCGCTGCACTGGGCGCACCGGGTCGCCGACCGTTTCCCCGACGGGCAGCTCTACGTCAACCTGCGTGGCTACGACGAGGGCGAGACGGTCTCCCCGGCCGACGCTCTGCTCGGCTTCCTGGAGGCGCTGGACGTACCGCTGGCCCGCATACCCAGCAGCCAGCACGCCCGCACCGGCCTGTACCGCAGCCTGCTGGCCGACCGCGAGATGCTCATCGTGCTGGACAACGCCCGTGACGCCGACCAGGTGCGCCCGCTCCTGCCGGGCGCGGGCCGCTGCGCGGTCGTGGTGACCAGTCGGGACCAGCTCAGCGCGCTGGTCGCCGCCGAGGGCGCCCGACTGCTGACTCTCGACGTGCTGACCGACACCGAGTCGACGCACCTGCTGCGCAGCCGGGTCGACGGCAGCCGTCTGGACGCCGAGCCGACCGCCGTGGCCGAGATGATCGAGGCCGCCGGCCGGCTGCCGCTCGCGCTCTCCATCGTGGCGGCCCGGGTGGCCACCCGACCGACGTTCCCGCTGGAGGCGGTCGTCGCCGAGCTGCGCGTGCCGGAGACCCGGCTCGCGATGCTCGCCGACGGTGACGTACGGCGGGTGTTCTCCTGGTCCTACGAGGCACTGAGCCTGGACGCGGCACGCCTGTTCCGCCTGCTCGGCCTGCACCCGGGGCCGGAACTGAGCGGCTCCGCCGCCGCCGCGCTGCTCGGCTGGCCGCGTGCCGCGGTCGCCCCGGTGCTCACCGAGCTGACCCGGCTGCACCTGCTGACCGAGCACCGCCCCGACCGGTACGCCTTCCACGACCTGTTGCGCTCGTACGCCGCCGAGCTGGCCCAGGCGGACGAGCCGGCCGACCAGCGGTGGGCCGCCCACCGTCGGCTGTACGACCACTACCTGCACAGCGCCGAACCGGCCGGTCGCCTGGTGCAGCCGCAGTGGCCGCCGGTCACCGCGCTACCCGCGCTGCCCGGCAACGTCCGCGTGCCGATGGTCGACCAGGACGCCGCGCTGGCCTGGTTCACCGCCGAACGGCACGTGCTGCTCCGGGTGGTCCGGCAGGCCACCGCCACCGGCTTCGACGCGTACGCCTGGCGGCTGGCCTGGGCGTTGACCACCTTCCTCGCGCCGGGTGGGCTCTGGCAGGACCAGTCGACCGCCCAGCAGGCCGCGTTGGAGTCGGCGGAACGTCTCGGTGACCTGGAGGCGCAGGCCACCGCCAACCGCCTGCTCGGCCGGGCCGCCTACCGGCTTGGCGAGTACGACACCGCGGGCGAGCGCCTCCAGCGCGCGATCACGCTCTACGAGAAGCTCGGCGACCAGGACGGCCTGGCGCAGACGCTGCACAACTACACCGAGCACTGCTTCGTCCTCGGCCGACGGGACGAGGCGTTGACGCACGCCCACGAGGCGTTGCGGCTCTACCGGCTCGCCGGCAACCGGGCGGGCGAGGGGCGGGCGCTGAACGCGATCGGCTACCTCCACGCCGTGCTGGGCAACCACCGGCAGGCCATCGACGACTGCACCGAGGCGCTCGCCCAGCAACGGCTGATCGACGACCGCAACGGACAGGCGGCGACGCTGGACAGCCTGGGCTTCGCCTACCACGGCCTGGGGGAGTACGAGTCGGCGGTGAGCTGCTACGAGCAGTCCATCGAGTTGTTCCGCGACTCCGCCGACCGCTACCACCAGGCGGAGACCCTCACCCGCCTCGGCGACACCTGCGCCGCCATGGACGACCTCGACGGTGCGGTGGCGGCCTGGCGACTGGCCGCCGCCATCTTCGAGGACCTGGGCGACCCGGCCGCCGAGGGTGCCCGACGCCGACTGGCCGACCTGCGGCGTTCCGAGTAGGCGCCGGTCAGCCGAGGAAGCGGTGCAGGGCCTCGGTCAGCCCGACCGGGTTCTCCTCGGCCACGTGATGGCCGGACTCGACGTCGATCCGTTCATCGGTGAATCCGTCGAACATGCACGGCATGTACCCCGACAGTTGCCCGATCCTCGTCCGGAAACCCACTGGAACTTCCGATGGTGGGGGCCGGGCGTGTCTGCGGCGACACCGATAGTTGCGGTCTATATTCACCGAGGTGACGCGCTCACAACGCGGTTGAACAGGATCAACATCGCGGTGGGCGGCAGTTCCGGCGGGCCGGAGATGTCGGGAGTGTTTCCGGAAGTTGTTGACGTGTCCAGGGAAATCGGCCAATACTGATGGCCATCGACGCAGCTCAATCGTCGTCGACCTCGCCACCAGTTCCGCCGGTCACCGTGCGGCACGACCGGTACGCCACCACCACCGAATGCGATACGCGCCGACCGTCGACGGCGGTCGCCCGGGCCGCCGAGAGGCGGTCGGCGCGTAGCGCACTGCTGGCCTCCGGCCAGCCGTCCCGAGGAGGAAGAATGCCCGACGGCCTCGTGCAACCGAGACGCCGCAGACGCCTCCGGTCGCTCATCGGCGCGGCCTGCGCCGTGGCACTGATCACGACCGGCACCGTGGCGATCACGACAGGCCCCGCCCACGCCCAGACCGTGACGTCCAACCAGGAGGGGAACCACAACGGGTACTTCTTCTCCTTCTGGAAGGACAGCGGCAACGTCTCCATGACGATGGGGAACGGCGGCCAGTACAGCACCCAGTGGAGCAACGTCAACAACTTCGTCGCCGGCAAGGGCTGGAACCCGGGCACGCGGCGCAACGTGACCTACTCGGGCACCTTCAGCCCGAACGGCAACTCGTACCTGACCCTGTACGGCTGGACCCGTAGCCCGCTGGTCGAGTACTACATCGTGGACAGTTGGGGTAGCTGGCGGCCGCCGGGCGCCAACTCCATGGGCACGATCAACACCGACGGCGGTACGTACGACATCTACCGCACCCAGCGGGTCAACCAGCCGTCGATCGACGGCACGCAGACCTTCTACCAGTACTGGAGCGTCCGGACGTCGAAGCGGGTGGGCGGCACCATCACCACCGGCAACCACTTCGACGCGTGGGCCGCCCGGGGCATGAACCTGGGCAACCACTACTACCAGATCATGGCCACCGAGGGGTACCAGAGCAGCGGTAGCTCCAACATCACGGTGAACAGTGGGGGCGCCACCAACCCCACCACCCCGCCGCCCGGCAACGGCGGCTGCTCGGTCAGCGTGAGTCGGGCCGAGGACTGGAGCGACCGGTTCAACGTGAACTTCTCGGTCAGCGGCAGCAACAACTGGACCGTCTCCATCCGCACCAACGGCAGCCAGAGTGTGCAGAACAGCTGGAACGCCTCGGTCAGCGGCTCCAGCGGCACGCTCACCGCACGGCCGAACGGTAACGGCAACAACTTCGGCGTCACGCTCTACAAGAACGGCAACAACACCACGCCGACCGCGAGTTGCTCCGCTAGTTGACGTGATCGACCCGTGACGGGGTGTCGGCCAATGGCCGGCACCCCGTTCGTCGTTGTGCACCACTGCCCGGCACCCGCGAATGGGCCTGCGCGAAGTTTCCTCAGGTCAGGGGCTTGACCGCGTGACCGTCCGGCCCTATGTTCAGTGATGTCCACAGACTAATGCGGACATCACTGAACAAGCGACGAGGAGCAGGCGTGGCGACGACGCAGGAACTGAACCCCGCCGCCCTCAGGGCACTCACCCGACAGGTCTCGCCCGCCGAGGCCGAGGCGCTGCACGAGCAGATCTCGCAGCTCATGCGGCAGCGCATCGAGTCGGGGGAGTGGCCGGAACACCTGAAGCTCCCCGCCGAACCCGAGCTGGCCGCCGCGCTGAACGTATCCCGGGGCACGGTCCGCCGGGCCATCCGTACGCTGATCGAGGCCGGCCTGCTCAAGCAGACCCGGGGCAAGGGCACCTTCGTCCGGGGACAGATGCTGGAGCAGGAGTTCGCCCAGGAGCTGATCTCCACCGCGCAGAGCCTGGACCGGGAGGGCGTCGAGTACCACACGCAGGTGCTCTCCGCCCGCGTCGTGCAGGCCCCCTCGCACATCGCCGCCCACCTCGGCCTGCGTGCCGACGACCTCAGCGTGTTGGCCATCCGCCGGACCCGATCGGTCGGCGGCGAGGTGGTCTATCTGCTGGACAACTACCTGCCCACCGCCCTGTGTCCGGACCTGTCACCGCAGGTCCTCCAGGAGCGGTCACTGTTCGGAGTGCTCGAACACGACTACGGCGTGACCGTCGACTCGGTCCGGCGTACCTTCTCCGCGATACTTCCCGACGACGACGTCAGCACCGCGATGTCGCTGCGTCCCGGGGTCCCCGTCCTCTACCTCGAGCAGATCTCCTACCAGGCCAACGGAAACTCCGTCGAGTACTCCGACGTCTGGGTGCGCGGCGACCGCGTACGGATCTCCTCCTGGATCAAGCGGTAGGACGCCCGCCCCTCCCACGTCCTTCCCCCTCCACACCCCACCCCCACTCGTGCCGACGGTGGTTCGCCACCGCCGTCGTCGCACGCTGCCCTGAGGAGACATCATGCGCAACGAGGCTCCCTTCCGGCTGTCCAGGCGCGGCCTGCTGACCGGCGTGCTCGGGATCGGTGGCGCCGTGGCGCTCGGCGCCTGCGCCGGCCGCGAGGGCGAGACCGGCACCGCGAACGCCGCGGCGGCCGGCGAGACCTTCGACGGCTCCGGCATGTCCTGGGACCGCTTCAAGGGCGAGACGCTCAACCTGCTGCTCTGCGAGCACTGGTGGACCTCCGCGGTCAGCAAGCGCTTCGCCGAGTTCGAGGCACTGACCGGCATGACGCTCAAGGCCAACACGCTCTCCGAGGACAGCTACTACCAGCAGGCCCTGGTGGCCCTCTCCTCCGGCGCCACCACCTACGACGCCCTGATGGTCGGCAACCTGCAGGCCGGGCAGTACATGAACGCGGGCTGGCTGGAGCCGCTGGACGCGTACTTCGGTGGCGGCGACCTGGTCAACACCGGCTGGTTCGACCCGAACGACTTCTTCGAGCCGGCCCGCCGGGCCAGCAGCCTCAACGGTGAGCTGATGGCGTTGCCGCTGTCGGCCGAGGCCGGCGTGGTGATCTATCGCAAGGACCTGGCGGCGCAGGCCGGGATCACCGGCTTCCCCACCCAGGAGAGCCTGGTCGACGCCAGCGCGAAGCTCGCCGCGAGCATGGAGCGCCCGTTCGCCGGTCGCGGTCGGCGCGGTCTCGACATCGTTTGGACCTGGACGAACTACTTCCTCACCCAGGGCGGCGAGTTCTACGCCGGCAACACCCCGGCGGTGGACAGCCCCGAGGCGGTCGCGGCGACCGAACTGTACGTGCAGCAACTGCTCAACCGGTACGGCCCGAAGGGCGCGTCCAACATGAGCTGGCTGGAGGCCACCGGCTCGGTCAACGAGGGCCGGGCGGCTCTCTACACCGACGCCAGCGGACTCCTGTCGGTGGTGCTGGACAAGAGCAGCAGCCAGCACACCGACCAGATCGCGGTGTCCCGCTGGCCCGGCAGCGCGTCCGCCCCGGCCGCACCGAACTACTGGTACTGGATGGCCGGCATCCCGAAGGCGTCGCGCAAGAAGGAGCAGGCCGCGCTCTTCTACGCCTGGGCGATGAGCAAGGAGACCGCCACCGCGGTCAGCGCCGAGTCGGGCAGCCCGTCGGCCCGCGAGTCGGTCTGGTCGAACGAGGACTTCCTCGCCTTCTACCCGGGCGACATGTCGCAGGAGATCGTCGCCAACCTCCAGGCCGTGGCGCCGGAACGGGTGCCGTACGCCCGGCCGACCTTCCCGAGCGAGGCCGACGCGCTCTCCCTCGAACTGATCAAGGTGCTGGTGGACGGCAAGGACCCGAAGCGGGCCATGTCGGACGCGGCGGCGGCGATGGCCCGGGCCGGCCGATGACGCCCCGCTCCACCCCCACCGCCGTGGACGACTGCCGGAGCAGTCCAGGCCGAACGAGGTTGTGATGTCCGCAGATCGAACAGCCGTGCTCGCGCGGCAGGCCGCCGACCCGACGCCGCCGACGCGTCCGGGCACCACCGGTGGCCCGCCGCGCCGCCCCCGCGAGGACCGGGGCCGGCGACTCTTCCTCGTCGGCATGCTCGCGCCGATGACGGTGCTGCTGCTCGCGTTCACGCTCTATCCGTTCGTGTCGGTGCTGGTCGGGTCGCTGCGACGCAACGACCTGACCCGCCCGGACGAGCAGGGGTTCGCCGGACTGGCCAACTTCGCCGACGCGCTCTCCGAGCCCGGTCTGCTGCGGGCGGTGCTGCTCACCGTCGGCATGGTGGTCGTCGCCGTGGTCGCCGAGTTCGCCCTGGGCACGCTCGCCGCCTCGCTGCTCTGGCGGCCACTGCGCGGCAGCCGGCTCTACCTGGCCCTGCTGGTGCTGCCGTTCGGCGCCACGCCGGTGGCGGCGTACCTGTCCTGGCGGTTGATGCTCAACCCGGACGGTGGGCAGATCAACGCCACCCTGGGTGCGCTCGGCCTGCCCACCCCGGGCTGGACCTCCGAGCCGATGCTGGCCGTGGTGGCCCTCGTGGTGGTCGACATCTGGCAGTGGGCGCCGTTCATCACCCTGGTCATGCTCGCCGGGCTCAAGTCGCTGCCGGACGAGACGTTCGAGGCGGGCGCCCTGGACGGCGCGAACGCCGTGCAGCGGCTGGTCCGCATCGCGCTGCCGATGCTCAAGCCGCTGGTGGCCTTCGTCGTGACGATCCGTGCGATCGACGCGATCCGCACCTTCGACTCGATCTGGATCATCACCGGGGGAGGGCCGGGCGCGGCGACCGAGACGCTCGTCGTGCGCATCTACCGGACCGCCTTCAACGACCTGCACATCGGCGAGGCGTCCGCGCTCGGCCTGCTGCTGCTCGTCGTCCTCTTCATCCTCGGCAAGCGGTTCGCCGCGCCCGCGCTGCAACGGTTGGAGCACTAGTGCACGAGACGCGCAAAGGCCGGGTCCTGCGGACCGTGGCGATCTGGGGCCTCATCCTCTGGTCGGTCCTGCCGTTCGCCTTCATGCTCCGCGTCGGCTTCGCCGCCCCCAGCGACATCCGTGGCGGTGCGCCGGACTGGCTGGCCCCGCTCTACATGTTCAACTTCGTCGACCTGTTCGGCGACGCGGACTTCATGTCGGCGATCGGCCGCTCCGTCCTGGTCGCCGTGGTCTCCTCGGCGATCGCCATCGCCGCCGCCACCCCGGCCGCGTACGCCTGCGCCCGGATGAAGTTCCGGGGCCGCGCCGACTTCGAGTTCTGGGTGCTGTCCACCCGGATGCTCCCCGCGGTCGTCGTGGTCATCCCGTACTTCGTGCTGTTCCGCCAGCTCGGCGGCATCGACACGGTGTGGGCGCTGACCGTGATGCACACGGTGGTCAACCTCGCGGTGACGTTCTTCCTGCTGCGCAGCTTCTTCGCCGACCTGCCGGCGGCGGTCTTCGAGGCCGCCGACCTGGACGGCTGCTCGGAGACCCGCAAGTTCGTCAGCGTGGCGTGGCCGATGGTGCGCAACGGCGTCGCCGCGGCGGCGGTGCTGAACTTCATCTTCTCCTGGAACGAGTTCGTCTTCGCGCTGACCCTGGCCAGCGGCGAGGCGAAGACGGTCTCGGTGGCGATGCTCGGGTTCATGCAGTTCCAGTCGGTGGCGATCGGTCCGATGATGGCCGCCGGGACGCTGGCCGTGCTGCCCGTAGCCGTCGTGCTCTTCGTGTCGCAGAAGCAGCTCGTCACCGGTATGAGCTTCGGGGCGGTCAAGGGATGACCGACGTCGTGTGTGTGGTGGACGCCGGCACCACCGGGATCCGCTGTGCCCTGGTCGACGAGCGGGGCGAGGTGCACGGCCAGCACAGCCGGGAACTGGCCGTCGACCATCCGCAGCCGGGCCGGGCGGAGCAGTCCCTGCCGGCGATCTGGGAGGTGACCGTCGGGGAGCTGCGCGCCGTGCGGGCCATGGCCGACCAGGCCGGGCACCGGGTGGTCGCGCTGACGCTGGCCACCCAGCGGGCCTCCGTCGCCGGACTCGACGCCGACCTGCGGCCGGTCACCCCGCTGGTGCTGTGGATGGACCAGCGGGGCGCGAGCGAGCTGGACGCCATGCGGGCGGCCTTCGACGCGCAGACCTACAGCCGGGTGTCGGGGATGCCGTTGAGCACCATGCCGGCCCTGGCCACCCTGGTCTGGCTCCGGGCACACGCCCCCGAGGCGTACGCCGCGTCGGCCGTCTTCGTCGGCGTCCAGGAGTGGCTGCTGACGAGGTTGACCGGCGGCCGACCGCAGGTCGACCGCAGTTGCGCCTCCTGGTACGGCCTGCTCGACCTGCACGCCGGACGGTGGAGCGAGGACCTGCTGGCCGCCTTCGACCTCGACGGCGACCGCCTGCCCGAGCTGTGCGCGGCCACCGACGTCGCCGGTGCCCTGCACGACGAGATCGCCGAGGAGACCGGCCTGCCGCGTGGACTGCCCGTCTACGTGGGCGGCGGCGACCAGCAGTGCTCGGCGGCCGGTGGCGGCGGAGTCCGTCCCGGCGCCGCCACCGTCAACCTCGGCACCTCGGCGACGATGGTCTTCCCGGCCGCCGTCGGCGACGTCGCCGACCCCGCCGGGTTCGTCCGCGCCGCCCACGTCGTCGAGGGCTGCGTCTCGGTCGAGGGCACCATCCCGGCCTGCGGGTCGGCCCTGCGCTGGCTGCGGGAACTGCTGCGCTACGGCGACGACGACACGGCGTACGAGCGGATGTCGGCCGACGCCCGGCAGGTCGAACCCGGCGCTCGCGGCCTGCTCTTCGCGCCCACCATGGCCGGCGTCGGCACCCCGCACTGGACGGCGGCCGGCGGCCGGATCGACGGCCTCGACTTCAGCCACGGACCGGGCGCCCTCGTCCGGGCCACCATGGAGGGCATCGCCCTCCAGGTCCGTGACGTGCTGCGACACCTGCCGCCGGAGCTGGCCGGACCGACGTTGACGGCGATCGGCGGCGGTGCCCGTTCGGGCGTCTTCGGCCAGATCCTGGCCGACGTCACCGGCCGCGCCATCGAGGTACCGGCCGGCGACCCGCAGGCCGCACCGCTGCGCGGTGCCGCCCTCACCGCCTGGGTGGGCCTCGGTCGGTACCCGGACCTGGCGCACGCCGCCGGGTCCCGGCCCGCCGCCCGCCGCCACCTGCCCGACCCCACCACCGTCCCTGTCTACGACGCCCTGTACCGCCGGTACCTCGACCTGGCGGACCTGGCGTGACACGCGACATCCGAGGAGAACGCGAGATGGAAGCCCACCCCACGGAAGAACCGTCGATGCGGGCACTGATGCTGACCGGTGACCGCACCTCGGTCGTACGCAGTGTGCCGCGCCCGGTGCCGGCCCACGACGAGGTGCTGGTACGCGTGACGTCGTCAGCGGTCTGCGGCAGCGACCTGCCGCACTACCGCAAGCCGGCGGCGGAACTCGACAACCGCCTGCACACGGTGCCCGGCCACGAGGCGGTGGGCGTGATCGCCACAGCCGCCGCCTCCGGCGCCGGACCGGCCGAGGGCACCCGGGTCATCGTCTACCAGCACTCGGGCTGCGACGAGTGCGTCTTCTGCCGCAGCGGCGAACCGATGTTCTGTGCCGACCGGCGGACGCTCGGCAACCACCGGGGCGGCGCCGACGCGGAGTACGTCACCGCTCCGGCGACCGGCGTCCTGCCGGTGCCCGACGACGTCGGCGACGGGCTGGCGACGCTGATCGCCTGCAACTTCGGCACCGCGTACTCGGCGGTGCGCAAGTCCGGCGTCGGCGTCGGCGACCGGGTCGCCGTGTTCGGCCTCGGGCCGGTCGGCTGCAGCGTGGTGGCCCTCGCGGTGGCCGCCGGGGCCGAGGTCTATGCCGTCGACCCCATCGAGGGGCGGCGGGACCTGGCCAAGACGCTCGGGGCAGTGGTCGTCGACCCGCGCGGGCAGGATCCGGTCGCCACCGTCGCGGCGGTCACCGAGGGCCGTGGGCCGGAGATCGTCTTCGAGTGTTCGGCGAACCCGGCCGCGCAGGCGCAGGTGATGAAGCTGGCCCGGCCGCACGGCACGGTGGTGCTGCTGGGCGCGAACAACAGCATGGAGATCGACCCCGGCGTGGACGTGATCCGCAAGGAGCTGCGGGTGCTCGGTAGCTGGGTCTTCACCCAGCCGGAGTTCCCGGCCGTGCTCCGGGCCGCCCGTGGCCTGCCCGCGCTCGCGCACCTGCTCGCCCCGCCCTTCCCCGCCGACCAGGCGGCCGAGGCGCTGGCCGCGGCCGACGCCGGCCACGTCGGGAAGGTGTTGATCGACTGGTCGTGACCCGACCGAGCGGTGTCCCGCTCCCGTTCACCCGGTCCTTGACCATCCCCAGATCCGCCACTGCGGCGGCCGAGGCGCGCGACGCCGGCCGCCGGGTGCCGCACGTCCGCACAAAGGAGATCCTCGCCATGACGTCCGCCACGACGGCCCTGCCGGCCGACCTGACCCCGGCCGCCCTCGCGCCGTACATCCAGCACACCCTGATCGAGGTGGGCACCACCCGGGACCGCATGATCAAGCACGCCGAGGAGGCGCTCGCGCACGGCTTCAACGCGGCGATGGTGCCGGGTTCCTGGGTGCCGGTCGTCGCCGAGGTGCTGCGCGGCACCGACGTGCAGGTGGCCTCCGCCCTGGACTTCCCGACCGTTGGCGTGACCACCAGCGCGGGCAAGGCGTTCGAGGCGGAGAGCCTGGTCCGCGCCGGTGCCGCCCAGATCGACATCGGCGTGCAGGTCGGCTGGCTCAAGAGCGGCATGTACGACGAGTTCCGCGAGGACATCGCCGGTGTCGTCCGCGCCTCCGGCGTGCCGATCAAGGTGATGCTCGAACTGCCGTTGCTGACCGCCGCCGAGCGGGAGACCGCCGTCGAACTGTCCATCGAGGCGGGTGCGGCGTACCTGAAGAACGCCAGCAGCGGTGCTGTCGAGGTCGCCAACCCGGAGAGCATCGGCTACCTGGTGTCCCGGGCCGCCGGCCGGAGCCGGGTCAAGGCGTCCGGCAGCATCAAGTCCTACCCGCAGGCCGTCGCGTTGCTGCGGGCCGGGGCCGAACTGCTCGGCACCAGCGCCGGCATCGCGATCGTCACGGACACCGCCACCGCCACGACGGTCAGCTACTGACCCGCCGGTGACGACGTGACCGCCCGGGCGTGGGCCGGCGAGAGGCACCCTCGCACCCGCGCCCGGGCCCGTCGTGTGTCGCCACGGTCACGCCTCGGCGGCCCGGTCACGCCTCGGCGACCGGGTCCCGGCGACGCAGCAGGTACGTGTCCATGATCCAGCCCTTGCGGCGGCGGGCCTCCCGGCGGGTCTCCACGATCCGCTCCGCCACCTCCGACAGCCGTCCGGCGACCAGGATCTCGTCGGCGGTGCCCAGGTAGGCGCCCCAGAAGATGTCGAAGTCCTCGTCCAGGTAGTGGGTGAAGGAGCAGTTCGCGTCCAGCATCACCACGATGTCGTCGACGTCTGCGGGCAACCGCTCGGCCAGCCGCCGGCCGGTGGTGACCAGGAACGCCCGACCCACCCGGTTGAGCCCGATGCGGTGCCGTGCGGCCAGCGTCGCCACGCTGCTGACCCCCGGGATCACCGTGTGCTCCAGCGCGACCCGCCCGCGCGCCTGGATCTCCTCCACCACCGCCAGGGTGCTGTCGTAGAGAGCCGGGTCGCCCCAGACCAGGAACGCGCCGCAGCCCCCGTCGGGCAGGTGCGCGGCGACGGCCTCCTCCAGCAGGTCGGCGCGGTGCCGCCGCCACTGGTCCACGGCCGTGACGTACCCGTCGGCCCTCCGGTCCCGGTCCGGGTCGCGCACCTCGACCACCCGGTGCTCCGGCCGGGCGAAACGGGCCAGCAACTCCTGCCGCAACGCGATCAGGTCGTGCTTCTCCGCGCCCTTGTCCAGCAGGAAGAACACGTCGGCCCGGCGCATCGCCTCGGCCGCGGCCAGGGTGAGCTGACCCGGGTCGCCCGCCCCGATGCCGATCACAAGGATCGTCCGCACCGCGCTCACCCCGCTCATCCCGCCGACCCGGTCGGACGCTTGGCGCTGCGGTCCCGGCCGGGGGAGTAGAGGTAACTGTCCGGAAAGGAGTCGGCGGCCAGCGCGGCCCCGACGATGATCACTGCGGTCCGGCGGATGCCGTGCGCCTCCACCTGGTCGGCGATGTCGGCCAGGGTGCCGCGCAGCACCACCTCGTCGGGTCGGCTGGCATTGGCGACCACGGCCACCGGGCAGTCCGACCCGTAGTGCCCGACCAACTCCCCGGCGATCTGCCGGGTTCGTGCCACCGCCAGGTGCAGCACCAGCGTGGCGCGGCTGCGGCCCAGCTCGGCCAGGGTCTCCCCGGGTGGCATCGGCGTCGACCGGGCCTGGGTACGGGTGAGGATCACCGTCTGCCCGACGGTCGGCACGGTCAGCTCCCGGCGCAACGTGGCCGCCGCCGCCGCGTACGACGGCACACCCGGCACGATCTCGTACGGCACCCCGGCCGCGTCCAGCCGCCGGGTCTGCTCGGCGACCGCGCTGAACACGGCCGGGTCACCGGAGCAGAGGCGGGCCACGTCGTGCCCGTCGCGATGCGCCTCGACCATCGCCGCGACGATCTCGTCCAACGTCAGCTCGGCGGTGTCCACCAGCCGCGCGTCGGGCGGACAGGTGGCGAGCAGGTCGGCGGGGACCAGGCTGCCGGCGTACAGGCAGACCTGGGCGCGGGCCAGGACGCGCTGCCCGCGTACGGTGATCAGGTCGGCGGCGCCCGGTCCGGCGCCGATGAAGTGAATCGTCATGGCTTGCTCACCGCCCACTGCACCAGCGCGCGGGCGGGTTTCCACCCGGTGAAACCGCCCAGCGGCTCGGCGCGTTCGATCGACAACCGGGTCAGGTCCCCACCGCGCCGGGCCATCTGGTCGGTGAGTTCGCGTTCGCCCTCCAGGGTGACCGCGTGGGCGACGAGTCGCCCGCCGGGCCGCAGCGCGTCCCAGGCCGCGTCGAAGATCCCCGGCGCGGTCAGCCCGCCGCCGACGAACACCGCGTCGGGTGCGGGCAGGTCCGCGAGGGCCTGCGGCGCCCGGCCCCGGACCACCCGCAACCGGGGTACGCCCAGGTTCTGGGCGTTGGCGACGATCCGGTCGGCGCGGTCGTCGCGGCTCTCCACCGCCACCGCCGACATACTGGGGTCGCTGCGCAGCCACTCGACGGCCACGCTGCCGCTGCCGGCGCCGACGTCCCAGAGCAGGTCGTCGCAGGTGGGACCGAGACGGGACAGAGCCAATGCGCGAGCCTCTCGTTTGGTCAGGGCGCCGTCGTGCGCGAAGGCGTCGTCGGGCAGACCGGGCACGGTGGACAGCACCCGGGTGCCGGGCGCGGCGGCGACCCGCACCGCGACCACGTTCAGCGGTGCGCCGGGCGGGGCGGACCACTGCCCGGCCCGGCCGTCGACGCGCTGCTCCGTGTCGGCGTCGAGCGCGGCCAGCACGGTCAGCTCGCTGTCGGCGTACCCGGCGTCGGTGAGCAGCCGGGCCAGCGCGGCGGGGGTGGCGGCGTCGGTGCTGAGCACCAGCAGCAGCCGGCCCGGGGCGAGGTCGCGGCGGACCTCGTCCAGGTCACGGCCGACCGCGCTGCGGACGGTGACCCGCTCCACCGGCCAGCCCATCCGCGCGCACGCCAACACGATCGAGGAGGGATGGCTGACCACGCGCACCCGGTCGGCGCCGAGCAGCCGGACCAGGTGCGTGCCGATGCCGAACCACATCGGGTCGCCGCTGGCCAGTACGCAGATCCGTCGGTCGGCGTGCGTCGCGAGCAGGTCGGGCAGGGCCGGCAGCAGCGGCGTCGGCCAGGCGACCCGCTGCGCCGACACGCTGTCCGGCAGCAGGTCCAGGTGCCGCTGGCCGCCCAGCACGACCTCTGCCTGCCGCACCGCGTCGCGTCCACGCTCGCCGAGCCCCGCCCAGCCGTCCGCGCCGACGCCGACCACGGCGACCGGGGATGTCATGGACCTCACGCGGCGCAACGGTAGTCCAGCAATCCGCGACCCTGCCGCCCCGGGGGGTCGGTGTGACATCATCGGCGACGACGGCGCGGTGGGGAACACCGGTGAGTCGGCCCGAGTGGGGTCGGCGAATCCGGGGCGGTCCCGCCACTGTGACCGGTCCGGCATCGCGCCGGCCACCGGAAGCCAGACACTCGCTGCGTCGTACCACGTCGGCCGCTGCGTCGGCGTGGTCGGTGACCGGCCGTGGGCGAGGACCCACGCGAGGTGAAAGGTGTGGCCGTGCGGTCGTACCCCTTCTCCGCCGTCGTCGGCATGGACGACATGGCGTTGGCGCTGAACCTGTGCGCGGTCTCCCCGGCGATCGGCGGTGTGCTGGTCCGAGGCGAGAAGGGCACCGCGAAGTCGACCGCCGTGCGGGCCCTGACCGCGTTCCTGCCCCCGGTCGACGTGGTGACCGACTGCCGCTTCTCCTGCGACCCGGTGGCACCCGACCCGGACTGTCCGGACGGGCCGCACCCGGCCGACCCACCGGCCCGTACGCGTCCGGCCCGGCTGGTGGAGTTGCCGGTCGGCGCCGGTGAGGACCGCCTCCTCGGCGCGCTGCACCTGGAACGGGCACTGCGCGAGGGCGTCACCGCGTACGACCCCGGTCTGCTCGCCGCCGCCCATCGTGGCCTGCTCTATGTCGACGAGGTCAACCTGCTGCACGACCACCTGGTGGACGTGCTGCTCGACGCGGCGGCGATGGGCCGCGCCACGGTGGAGCGCGACGGCGTCTCGGTCACCCACGCGGCCCGGTTCGTGCTGGTGGGCACCATGAACCCCGAGGAGGGGGAACTGCGCCCGCAGTTGCTGGACCGCTTCGGCCTGACCGTCGAGGTCGCCGCCAGCCGGGACCCGCAGGTGCGCGCCGAGGTGATGCGTCGACGGCTGGCGTACGAGGCCGACCCGGACGGTTTCGCCGCCCGGTACGCCGACGCCGACGCGGCGCTGGGCGCACAGGTCGCCCGGGCCCGGACCCTGCTGCCGACGGTACGCCTCGACGACGCGACGGTGACCCGCATCGCCGCCCTCTGCGCCGCCGCCGAGGTCGACGGGATGCGTGCGGACCTGGTCATCGCGCGGACCGCCATCGCCCACGCGGCCTGGTGCGGGCGCACCGAGGTGAGCGTCGGCGACGTCCGGGTCGCCGCCCGGCTGGCGCTGCCGCACCGCCGCCGCCGCAACCCCTTCGACCCGCCGCAGCAGGACGCCGCCGACCTCGACCGGGCGCTGCACGACGCCGGACTGGACGAGCCCGGACCGCCCGAGGACGAGCCGGATCCGCCCTCGGACGGCCCACCGGGCCCGGACGACCCGGACGGCCCGCCCGACGGCGGCGGCCCGGGTGACCCCGAGGCCGACGCCGCCGACGAGCGCCCGTACCGCTCCCGCCCGGACACCCCGCCCGCCCCGGGCACCGAGGGGGAGCGGACCGTACCCGCCCCGGTGCCGGCCGGCGCGCCGTACCGGGCCCGGCTGTTACAGGTCCCCGGCAGCGGCCTCGGCGTCGCCGGCCGCCGCTCGCCGGCCCGCACCACCACCGGCCGCACCGTCGGCGCCCGGCGTCCGGACGGCGCGACGACCGGCCGGCCCCACCTGGTGGCCACCCTGCACGCCGCCGCACCGCACCAGCGGGCCCGGGGCCGCCAAGGCCCCGGCATCCTGGTCCACCCCGGCGACGTGCGGCTGCCGGTGCGGCAGGGCCGCGAGGGCAACCTGATCCTGTTCTGCCTGGACGCCTCCGGCTCGATGGGCGCCCGCCAGCGGGTCGGCGCGGTCAAGGCCGCGGTGCTGTCCCTGCTGCTCGACGCCTACCAGCGCCGGGACAAGGTCGGCCTGGTCACGTTCCGCGCCACCGACGCCGAGGTGGCCCTGCCGCCCACCGCCAGCGTGGAGGTGGCCGCCGCCCGACTGGCCACGCTGCCGACCGGGGGCCGCACCCCGCTGGCGGAGGGGCTGCTGCGCGCCCGCGAGGTGCTGCGGGTGGAACGGATCCGCGACCCGCGACGGCGTCCGCTGCTGGTGCTGGTCACCGACGGCCGTGCCACCACCGGCCCGGACGCCGTGGGTCGGGCCCGGCACGCGGCCCGGCTGCTCGCCGCCGCCGGCACCAGCGCCGTGGTCGTCGACTGCGAGCAGGGCCGGGTACGCATGCGACTCGCCGCCGACCTGGCCACCACGCTCGGCGGGCAGTACCTGCCGCTGGAGGGGGTCGCCGCCGACGCGCTCACCGACGCGGTCCGCGCCCACACCGCCGTCCGCACCGAGAGGGGTGTCGCCTGATGCCACAGGGCCAACCGGTCACCGTGCCGGACGACGGGCTGACCACCCGGCAACGCCGCAACCGGCCGCTGCTGATGGTCCACACCGGACCGTCGAAGGGCAAGTCCACCGCCGCCTTCGGGCTCGCCCTGCGCGGCTGGAACCAGGGCTGGTCGATCGCGGTGTTCCAGTTCGTCAAGAGCGCCAAGTGGACCGTCGGTGAGGAACACGCGCTGCGCGCCCTCGGCACGGTGCACGAGCAGACCGGCCAGGGTGGCCCGGTCTCCTGGTACAAGATGGGCGCCGGCTGGAGCTGGAGCCGCACCCAGGGCACCGAGAGCGACCACGCGGCGCAGGCCGCGGAGGGCTGGGCCGAGATCAAGCGTCGTCTCGCCACCTCCGCCCACGACCTGTACGTGCTCGACGAGTTCACCTACCCGATGAAGTGGGGCTGGGTGGACGTCGACGAGGTGGTGCAGACGCTGCGGGAACGCCCCGGCCACCAGCACGTGGTGGTGACCGGGCGGGACGCCGACCCCCGGCTGGTGGACGCGGCGGACCTGGTCACCGAGATGACCAAGATCAAGCATCCGATGGACTCCGGTCAGAAGGGCCAGCGGGGCATCGAATGGTGACCCTCCCGCCCCGGCTGATCGTCGCCGCCCCCGCCTCCGGGCAGGGCAAGACCACGGTGGCCACCGGCCTGATGGCGGCGCTGCGGCGACGCGGCCTGACCGTCAGCGGCCACAAGGTCGGGCCGGACTACATCGACCCCGGCTACCACGAGCTGGCCACCGGCCGCCGAGGTCGCAACCTCGACCCGTTCCTCCAGGGCGAGCAGCGGATCCTGCCGCTGCTGCGGCACGGTGCCACCGTCGGTGCACCCGCCGACATCGCGATCGTCGAGGGCGTGATGGGTCTGCTCGACGGCGCGGTCGGCCGGGCCGGGTTCGCCTCCACCGCCCACGTGGCGCGGCTGACCCGTACCCCGGTGCTGCTCGTGGTGGACGTCTCCGGCGCCTCGCGCAGCATCGCCGCGCTGGTGCACGGCTTCGCCACCTTCGACCCGCAGCTCACCGTCGCCGGGGTGGTCCTCAACAAGGTCGGCTCGGTGACCCACGAGGCCGAGGTCCGCGACGCGCTGGCCGTCACCGGTGTGCCGGTGCTCGGGGCGCTGGGCCGGGACGCCACCCTGGACACCCCGAGCCGGCACCTCGGCCTGGTGCCGGTCGCCGAGCGGGCCGCCGCCGCCGCGCGTACCGTCGACGCGCTCGCCGCCCACGTCGCCGCCGGGATCGACCTCGACCAGGTGGTCGCGGTGGCCCGCCGGGCACCCGCGCTGCCCGGCCCGGCCTGGGACCCGGCGGCCGAACTGGCCGGCCTCACCGTCGAGGGGACCGTCGCGGTCGCGTCCGGACCGGCCTTCACCTTCCGGTACGCCGAGACCGACGAACTGCTCACGGCGGCCGGCCTGCGGCTGGCCACGGTCGACCCGCTGCACGACACGACGCTGCCCGAGCGGACCGCCGGGCTGTACCTCGGCGGCGGCTTCCCCGAGGTGTACGCCGCCGGTCTGACGGACAACGCACCTCTGCGCCGGGCGGTGGCCGACGCCGCCACGCGTGGCGTCCCGACGGTCGCCGAGTGCGCCGGGCTGCTCTATCTGGCCCGCGACCTCGACGGTGCACCGATGACCGGGGTCCTGCCGGTGCGGGCCCGGATGACCGACCGGCTGACGTTGGGCTACCGGGACGCACGGGCCGCCACGGACAGCGTGCTCGCCGACGTCGACCAGCAGGTCACCGGCCACGAGTTCCACCGCACCCGCGTCGACGCCGACCCCGACAGCACGCCCGCGTGGCGGTTCCGGCCCCGACCGTCCGCCGCGCACGGCACCGCCGCACCGGTGCCCGACGGCGTCGTGTCCGGCACCGTGCACGCCTCCTACCTGCACGTGCACTGGGCCGGACACCCGAGCCTGGCGGCCCGCTTCGCCACCGCCGTCCACCGGCACACCACCGGCGCGGCACCGCGTACTCCCACCGCCGCCTCGGCCGTCGCGGGCTCCGCTGCCACCGGCTCGGCTGTCGTGGGCCGGGCGGCTGGGGTGATCCCGACCCCGCGTGTGTCCGGGTCGACCGGTCCCGTCCCGGCCGATCCGCCCGCCGTCGGTCGGGTCACGCTGGTCGGGGGCGGCCCCGGCGACCCGGGTCTGCTCACCCGCCGGGCTCTGGACCGCCTCGCCGAGGCCGACGTGGTGGTGGCCGACCGGCTCGTGCCGCACGCGGTGCTGCGCGACCTGCGGCCCGGGGTCCGGGTCGTCGACGTGTCGAAGGTGCCGCGCGGCGCGTTCGTCCCGCAGGAGCAGATCAACCAGGTCCTGGTCACCGAGGCCCGCGCCGGACACCGGGTGGTCCGGCTCAAGGGCGGCGACCCGTTCGTCTTCGGCCGGGGCATGGAGGAGATGCTGGCCTGCCGGGCCGCCGGGGTGCCGGTGGAGGTGGTGCCCGGGGTGACCAGCGCCGTCGCCGTACCCGAGATGGCCGGGGTGCCGGTCACCCACCGTGGTCTGACCCAGGGCTTCACCGTGCTCGCCGCCCACCTGCCACCCGACGACCCGGGCAGCACCGTCGACTGGGCCGGAGTGGCCCGCTCCGGCACCACGATCGTGCTGCTGATGGCGGTGCAGACGCTGCCCGAGGTGACCGCCGCGCTGCTGCGGCACGGCATGGACCCGGCCACGGCGGCGGTCAGCGTGGAGAACGGCGGCACCGATCGGCAACGCGTACTGCGGGGACGCCTGGACGACATCGCCGCCGTCGCCGCCGCCCACCACCTGTGCGCACCCGCCGTCACCGTGATCGGCGCGGTCGCCGCGTTCGCCGACGTCACCCAGCTCGCCGACGCCAGCGCCCGCCCCGGGCGCGACCTCTGAGCCCGCCCCGGCACGACGTCTGAGCCCGCCCCGGGGGAACCGGCGTGGTCCCCCCGGGACGGCAGCACTCAGCCGGACTCCTCCAGGTCGCCCTCGACCTCCAGGTACGCCTGCCGCAGCGCGTCCATCAGCGCCGGATCGGGCTTGGCCCAGAGCCCACGGTCGGCGGCCTCGGTGAGCCGCTCGACGATCCCGCGCAGCGCCCACGGGTTCGACCGGCGCAGGAACTGCTGGTTATCCGGGTCCAGGACGTAGCTCTCCGCGAGCTGCTCGTACATCCAGTCCGTGACCACGCCGGCCGTGGCGTCGTACCCGAACAGGTAGTCCACGGTGGCGGTCATCTCGAACGCGCCCTTGTAGCCGTGCCGACGCATGGCGGCGATCCACCGTGGATTGACCACCCGGGCCCGGAACACCCGCGCGGTCTCCTCGGTCAACGACCGGGTCCGGGTGGCGTCCGGGGTGGTGCTGTCCCCGATGTACGCCCGGGGCGCCTGCCCGGTCAACGCCCGCACCGTGGCGATCATCCCGCCGTGGTACTGGAAGTAGTCGTCGGAGTCGGCGATGTCGTGCTCACGGGTGTCGGTGTTCTTCGCCGCCACCGCGATCCGCCGGTACGCCGACTCCATGTCCTCCCGGGCGGGCCGCCCGTCCAGGTCACGGCCGTACGCGAAGCCTCCCCACACGGTGTAGACCTCGGCCAGGTCGGCGTCGTCGCGCCAGTTCCCGCTCTCGATCAGCGGCAACAGTCCGGCGCCGTACGCGCCGGGCTTGGAGCCGAAGATGCGGGTGGTGGCACGCCGGTCGTCGCCGTGCCGGGCGGCGTCGGCGCGGGCGTGCGCGGCGAGGTAGTTCTCCTCGTCCGGCTCGTCCAGCGCGGCCACCTCCCGGATCGCGTCGTCCAGCAGGAGCACCACGTGCGGGAAGGCGTCCCGGAAGAAGCCGCTGATGCGCAGCGTGACGTCGATACGGGGGCGGCCCAGGTCGGCCAGCGGGACGATCTCGACGCCGGTGACCCGCCGGGACGCCGGATCCCAGACCGGTTGCGCGCCGATCAGCGCCAACACCTCGGCGATGTCGTCGCCGGAGGTCCGCATCGCCGAGGTACCCCAGGCCGACAGGCCGACCGAGCGGGGCCACTCGCCGGTGTCCCGGCGGTAGCGCTCCAGCAGACTGGTGGCCATCGCCTGCCCGGTCTCCCAGGCCAACCGGCTGGGGATCGCCTTCGGGTCGACGGTGTAGAAGTTTCGGCCGGTCGGCAGCACGTTGACCAGTCCACGCAGCGGCGACCCACTCGGTCCGGCGGGCACGTAACCCCCGTCGAGGGCGTGCAGGACGGCGTCGAGTTCGCCGGTGGTGCCGGCCAGGCGCGGCGCGACCTCGGTGGCGGCGAACGTCAACACGCGGCCGACCTCCGCGCCGTGCGGATGGTCGTCGCCGAGCACCTCGACGCGTACCCGGTCGACCGCCTCGACGGACCAGTCGTGCCGCTCCATCTCCTCGACCAGTCGTCGGGCCACCGCCTCGATCCGGTCCACCTCGGCGGTGTGTTCGGCGCCGCCCTCGTCGAGGCCGAGCGCGGCCCGCAGACCGGGCACGGCGTCGGCCTGCCCGCCGAAGACCTGACGGGCGCGCAGGATGGCCAACATCAGGTTGATCCGCGCCTCGCCGGTCGGGGCGTGCCCGAGCACGTGCAGGCCGTCGCGGATCTGCGCGTCCTTGACCTCGCAGAGCCACCCGTCGACGTGCAGCAGGAAGTCGTCGAACTCGGCGTCGTGTGGGCGCTGCTCCATCCCCAGGTCGTGGTCGAGCCGGGCGGCCTGGATGAGCGTCCAGATCTGCGCCCGTACGGCCGGCAGCTTGGCCGGGTCCATGGTGGCGATGTTGGCGTGCTCGTCGAGCAACTGCTCCAGCCGGGCGATGTCGCCGTAGCTCTCCGCCCGCGCCATCGGCGGCACCAGATGGTCCACGATGGTGGCGTGCGCCCGCCGCTTGGCCTGCGCGCCCTCGCCCGGGTCGTTGACCAGGAACGGATAGATCAGCGGCAGCTCGCCGAGCACCGCGTCCGGCCCGCAGCTCGCGGAGAGGCCGAGGTTCTTGCCGGGCAGCCACTCCAGCGACCCGTGCTTGCCCAGGTGCACCACGGCGTGCGCGCCGAACTCCTCGTCCAGCCACCGGTAGGCGGCCAGGTAGTGGTGCGTCGGCGGCAGGTCCGGATCGTGATAGATGGCCACCGGGTTCTCGCCGAAACCGCGTGGCGGCTGGATCATCAGCAGCACGTTGCCGGCACGCAGCCCGGCCAGGACGATCTCGCCGTCCGGGTCGGCAGACCGGTCGACGAACAGGTCACCCGGGGCAGGACCCCAGTGCTCGGTCATCGCCTCCCGCAGGTCGTCGGGGAGCGCGTCGAACCAGCGGCGGTAGGTGGCGGCCGGGACACGGACCGGGTTGCCGGCCAACTTCTCCTCGGTGAGCCACTCCGGGTCCTGGCCGCCGGCCGCGATCAGGGCGTGGATCAGGCGGTCCCCGTCGGCGTCCTGGCCGTCACCGCTGGGAAGCAGGCCGGGCAGCGCGTCCGGGCCGTCGACCGGACCGACGTCGTACCCCTGCCCGCGCAGCGTCCGCAGCAGGTGGACGGCGCTGGCCGGAGTGTCCAGACCGACCGCGTTGCCGACCCGGGAATGCTTCGTCGGGTACGCCGACAGCACCACCGCGATCCGCCGCTCGGCCGGCGGCACGTGCCGCAGCCGGGCGTGCCGGACCGCGATGCCGGCGACCCGGCGGGCGCGCTCCGGATCGGCGACGTAGTGCGGCAACCCGTCGGCGTCGGTCTCCTTGAACGAGAACGGGACCGTGATCAGCCGGCCGTCGAACTCCGGCACCGCCACCTGCGTGGCCGCGTCCAGCGGGCTGAGCCCGTCGTCGCTCTCCGCCCAGGATGCCCGGTCCTGGGTCAGCGCCAGCGCCTGGAGGATCGGCACGTCCAGCTCGGCGAGCGCGCCGACGTCCCACGCCTCGTCGGCACCCCCGGCGGAGACCTCCGCCGGCCGGGTGCCCCCGGCCGCCAACACCGTGACCAGCAGCGCGTCGGCCCGGCCGAGCGTGGCCAGCAGGCCCGGCTCGGGGGCGCGCAGGCTCGCGCAGAACACCGGCAGCGGTACGCCACCGGCCTGCTCGACGGCCGCGCAGAGCCCCTCCACGAAGGCGGTGTTGCCGCTGAGCTGGTGGGCCCGGTAGTAGAGGATGCCCACCGTCGGCCCGGTCACCGTCGGTGCCGGACGCGACATGACGCCCCAGTCGGGGTGCGCGAGCGGCGGCGCGAAGCCGTGGCCGGTCAACAGCACCGTGTCGCTGAGGAACGCGTGCAGCTCGCGGAGGTTGTCCGGACCGCCCTGCGCGAGGTAGGCGTGCGCCTGCGCGGCGATGCCCTGGGCCACCGTGGAGCGGGCCATCAGGTCCGCGTCGGGCAGTTGTTCACCGCCGAGGGCGACCACCGGCACGTCGCCGCCGAGCAGCGTGTCCAGGCCACGCTGCCACATCCGGTAACCGCCGAGGATGCGGACCACCACGAGGTCCACGCCGGCCGTCAGGTCGGCCAGCGCCTCCGGTTCCTCGCCGACGCGGGCCGGGTTCGCCAGCCGGTACGCCGCACCGCTGGACCGGGCGCTGAGCAGGTCGGTGTCCGAGGTGGACAGTAGTAGGATCACGCCGTCACCGGGCATGGTTGACTCCTCCCCGGGTCCGCGCCCGTGGCCGTCGGTCGCGGTCGACCGGAGTGTCTGGCTCGCGGGCCGGCACGGGGCCGGACCGGTGACAGTGGCGGGACCGCCCCGGACTCGCACCGGGTTCCTCCGCGCCGACCGCGTGATGCTGATCTCGGCGCGTTCCGTGCCGAGACTCTGACTCTACGATGAGCACGTGCCCGCTGTCTCCTCCCCGTCCGGCCGTTCCGGCGCCGACCGGTGTCCCGGGGCGCTTCGGGCCCACCAGGCCGCCGACGGACTGCTGGTGCGCGTACGGCTTCCCGGCGGTCGGCTGAGCACGTCACAGCTCCGCCGGTTGGCGGCCACCGCCCGAGGCGACGCCGACGGCACGCTGGAGCTGACCTCACGGGCGAACGTGCAGCTCCGCGGCATCCCCGACCAGCAGGCGGTGGACCGGATCGCCGCCGTCCTGGTCGACTCGGGGCTGCTGCCCAGCGCCAGCCACGAGACGGTCCGCAACATCGTCGCCTCGCCGCTGAGTGGTCTGGACCACAGTGGCCGGCCCGACGTACGGCCGGTGGTGGTCCGGGTCGACGAGGCGCTCTGCGCCTGTCCCGAGCTGGCCGACCTCAGCGGCCGTTTCCTGATCGCCGTCGACGACGGCCGGGGTGACGTCGCCGCCCTCGGCGCGGACCTGTGCTGGCTGGCCGAGACCGGCGCGCTGCTGGTGGCGGGACGCGACGTCGGGCTGCGGGCCGACGCCGACCAGGTAGCCGCAACGATCGTCACCGCCGCCCGAGCCTTCCTGCGGCACCGCGCCGGGCGGCGGGACGTGTGGCGGGTGGCCGATCTGCCGGAGGCACCCGCCGCCGTGGTCGCGGCACTGGGCGGGCCGCACGCCGAGCCGGTCGACCCGCCGCGTGGCGGCCCGCCGCCGGTCGGTCCGCATCCGGCCGGCTTCGTGATCGCCGCCGCACCGCTGGGTCGGCTCACCGCCGCGCAGGCCGAGGCGGTCGCGACGCTGACCGACGGACCGGTGGTGGTGACGCCGTGGCGGACCGTCGTCGTGGTCGCCGCACCCGAGGCGGCGGTGCCGGCGCTGGTCGGGGCCGGGCTGGTGGTCGATCCCGCCTCGCCCTGGGTCGGGGTGACCGCCTGCGCCGGCCGACCCGGTTGCGCCAGCGCGCTGGCCGACGTCCGCGCCGACGCCACCGCCGCCCTGGCCGACGCCACGGCCGCCCTGGCCTCCGCCGCGTCGCCCGTTGCCGACGCGCTTCCCCTGCACTGGGCCGGCTGTGATCGGTGCTGCGGCCGACCTTCCGGTCCGGCGGCCCTGGCGGTGGCCACCGGCGCCGGTTACCGTGTCGCCGGTCCCCGAGAGGATCACCACGGCCCGCTGTCCGAGCGGGTGGCACAGGCACGGAGACCACGATGAGTTACGACTACGTCCGCGAGGGCGCCGAGATCTACCGCCGCTCGTTCGCCACCATCCGCGCCGAGACCGACCTGTCCCGGTTCCCCTCCGACGTCGCCCGGGTGGTGGTGCGGATGATCCACGCCTGCGGCATGGTCGACCTGGTCGACGACGTGGACGCGCACCCGGAGGTGGTCGCCGCCGGGTACGCCGCACTGGCCGCCGGTGCGCCGGTGCTCTGCGACGCGGCGATGGTCGCCGCCGGAATCACCCGCAGCCGGCTGCCCGCCGACAACGAGGTGGTGTGCACGCTGCGTGATCCGGCGGTGCCGGAGTTGGCTCGGCAGTTGGGCACCACCCGCAGCGCCGCCGCCATGGAGTTGTGGCGGGACCGGCTCGACGGCGCGGTGGTCGCCATCGGCAACGCCCCGACCTCCCTGTTCCGGCTGCTGGAGCTGATCGACGAGGGCGCGGGTCGGCCGGCGGCGGTGGTGGGCGTACCGGTCGGGTTCATCGGCGCGGCCGAGTCCAAGCAGGCGCTGGCCGACCATTCGGCCCGGATTCCGTACCTGGTCGTGCAGGGTCGTCGGGGTGGCAGCGCCGTCACCGCGGCGGCGGTGAACGGCATCGCGAGCGAGGTGGAGTGACCATGGTGGAGCCCGGCACCCTCTACGGCGTCGGGGTCGGACCCGGCGACCCGGAACTGTTGACCGTCAAGGCGGCCCGTCTGATCGCCGAGACCGACGTGGTCGCGTACTACTCGGCCCGGCACGGTCGCAGCATCGCCCGGTCCATCGTGACCGGGCTGTTGCGGGAGGACCACGTGCACGAGGCGCTGGTGTACCCGGTCACCACCGAGGGCACCGACGACCCGGCGGGCTACGAGGGCGTGATCCGCCGCTTCTACGACGACAGCGCCGAGCGGCTGGCCGTCCACCTCGCCGCCGGACGCGACGTGGTGGTGCTCTGCGCGGGCGACCCGATGTTCTACGGCTCCTACATGTATCTGCACGAACGGCTCGCGCACCGGTTCCCGGCCGAGGTGGTGCCGGGGGTGACCTCGGTCAGCGCCGCCTCCGCCGTGCTGGGTCGACCGCTCGTCGAACGCGACGAGGTGCTGACCGTCCTGCCCGGCACGCTGCCCGCCGAGGAACTCGCCCGGCGGCTCGCCGACACCGACGCCGCCGCCGTGCTCAAGCTGGGCCGGACCTTCGACAACGTCCGCGCCGCCCTGGACGACGCGGGTCGGCTGCCCGAGACGTGGTACGTGGAACGGGCCACCTCGCGGCGCGGACGACACGCCCCGCTGGCCGACGTGTCCGCCGACGACGTGCCGTACTTCTCTCTGGCGCTGTTGCCCAGCCCGACAAGTGCCGCCAGCCGGGACGACCTGCCTGCCTCGGCACCGGCGTCGCCGGGGGAGGTGGTCGTGGTCGGGCTCGGCCCGGCCGGACCGCGCTGGCTCACCCCGGAGGTGGCGCGGGCGCTGCGCGAGGCCGAGCACCTGGTGGGCTACGGCCCGTACGTGGACCGGGTGCCGGTGCGTCCCGGCCAGCAGCGGCACACCTCGGGCAACCAGGTGGAGACCGAACGGGCCGCGCACGCGTTGGAGTTGGCGCTCGGCGGGGCCCGGGTGGTGGTGGTCTCCTCCGGCGACCCCGGGGTGTTCGCGATGGCCAGCGCGGTCTACGAGGTGGCGACCGGCCAGGCCCGGTTCGCCGGGGTGCCGGTGCGGGTACTGCCGGGTCTGACGGCGGCGCAGGCGGCGGCGAGCCGTGTGGGTGCCCCGCTCGGGCACGACTTCGCGGTGCTGTCGCTGTCGGACCGGCTCAAGCCGTGGCCGGTCATCGAGGCGCGGCTGGCCGCCGCCGCTGCGGCCGACCTGGTCCTGGCGCTCTACAACCCGGCCTCGGCCAGCCGTCGTTGGCAGGTCGGCGCGGCCCGGGAGACGCTGCTGCGCCACCGTGACCCGAAGACGCCCGTGGTCCTGGCCCGGGACGTGGGCCGGGCCACCGAGTCGATCACCGTGGTCACGCTCGGCGATCTCGACCCGGAGACGGTCGACATGCGGTGCTTGCTCATCATCGGTTCGTCGACCACCCAGGTCAGTACCCGGGGCGACGACTCCGTGGTGGTCTGGACGCCCCGCACCTATCCCGGCTGAACCGGCAGCGCCGACACCCAGTCCACCGCCTCGTCCACCCTGGACACCGTCGTGGGGTGGACGGCGGGGACCGGCCGGTCGATCATCACGACCGGTAGGCCGAGCTGCCGGGCCGCGTCGAGTTTCGCCTCGGTGAGCCGGCCGCCGCTGTCCTTGGTCACCACCACGTCGATGCGATGGGTGCGGATCAGCTCCAGTTCACCGGCGAGCGTGTAGGGACCCCGGCTGCGCAGCAGTCGGATGTGCTCCGGCAGCGGCTCCTCCGGCGCGTCCACGACCCGGGCCAGGATCCACAGCCCGGTCGACGGGCGGAACGCCGCAAGGCTCTGCCGTCCGGTGGTGAGCAGGACCCGCCGCCCGAGCGCCGGAAGTTCCCGGACCGCAGCGGCCACGTCGGGTACGCGGTGCCAGCGGTCACCCGGACGGGCCGTCCAGCCCGGTCGTTCCAGCCGCAGGTGAGGTACGCCGACCCGGGCGGCGGCGGTGACGGCGGAGGTCCGGATCCGGGCCGCGTACGGGTGGGTGGCGTCGATCAGCACCTCGACGCGGTGCGTGTCGAGCCACCGGGCCAGCCCGTCGGCACCGCCGAACCCGCCGACGCGTACCTCACCGACCGGCAGGCGGGGATCGGCGACCCGCCCGGCCAGCGAGGAGATCACCGACAGCCCCGGTCGTTCGACGAGCCGAGCGGCGAGATCACGTGCCTCGGCGGTGCCCCCGAGGATGAGTACCCGCACCCGCTACCCCCTCGCACTCGTACCCGGGGGAGTAGTGAACCACGCGGCCTCGATGAAAGGAGGGGTCCCCTGCTAACGCCTACGGTATAGAAGGGGACCCCTCCTAACATCGGACCGCGCCGGTGCCGGCTCCCGCGCCGGTGCCGGCTCCCGCGTCGGTCAGGAGGCGACCAGGCCGTCGATCTGGTTGATCGCGCCGGTGGCACCCTCCACCATGCCCATGTCCAGCACCTGCTGGAGCGCCTCGGCGGACGGGTACGTGCTCACGTACGTCGCTCGGGTTCCGCCGTCGTGCGCGGTGAAGGTGAAGACGCTCTTGGAGACCGGCATGTCCGGGTTGGGGGTGAGGTCCTCGTGGGCGAAGCCGTCCTCGAAGGCGAAGCTGCGTGTCGCGTCCACGGCGGTGACCAGCCAGTATCCGGCGAAGCGTTCGCCCTCGGGGCTGGTCATGTAGTAGGTCACCCGCCCGCCGGGTGTGAGGTCGTGGTCGACCACGGTGGCCGGATAGGTCGGCGGCCCCCAGATCTTCTCCAGTTGGCGTGGGTCGGCGTACACCTGCCAGATCCGCTCCACCGGCGCGGCGAAGTCGGCGGTGATGGTCAGGCTCAGGTTGTCGAGGTCCTGCTTGACGTCGGTGACGGGCACTGTTCAGTCCTCCTGGTCGGTCTCTGATGCGATGAGCATGTCGATGCGGGCGATGCGGCCGCGCCAGACCTGTTCGAGCTCGGTGAGCATGGACGCCACCGACCGCACCGCCTGCACGTCGCCGCTGGCCAGTTGCTCGCGACCGCTGCGTCGCTTGGTCAGCAGGCCGGCCCTCTCCAGCACGGCGACGTGTTTCTGCACGGCGGCGAAGCTCATGTCGTACTTGGCGGCGAGCGCGGAGACGGAGTGCTCCCCGGCCAGCACACGGCGCAGGATGTCGCGCCGGGTGCGGTCGGCGAGCGCGTGGAACAGGGCGTCCGCCCGGTCCTCACTCGTCTCCGCCACAAACCCAATATACAACCGATCGGTTGTACGTCGTCAAAGGGCTTGCGGATTTGTCGGCGCGTGTCGCGGCGCGGCACCTCGCGCCTTCCCGCTCAGCCGACGTCGACACGCACCCACCACGGCACGGTCCGACCCCGCGAGATGGTGTCGACGACGGGGGGTGGGCCGCCACGCGTGCTCCACGCCGATGATCGACCGCCGGTCGCGCTCCGCCGAGCAAAAGCGCCGGGCGTGCAAGGAGGGGTCCCCTGTTAACGCTTGATGGCGTTAACAGGGGACCCTTCCTTGCGTCTGGGCGGGCCGGGGGGTGCAGAGATCGGGAGGTGGGTCGATTTGTTGCTGCCATAGCGACAACAAATCGACCCACCTGCGAACGTGCCTGCGTGGGTCTTCCCCGCCAGTCGCCAGTTCGGGAACTTTGTCCGTTCTGATGAAGGCGGTGGCCCCGGAGCTGGCCCGATCACCACAGCGGCTGGTCCGACCGATCAACTCACACGGCGGAGCGGGCTCAGCGGCGAGGCAACCGTGCCAGCCAGTTGAAACACGTCTACCAGGCCGACCGAGTGCCGACTGATCCAGAAGCCCGGCTCAGGGCGGCCCCGGCTCAGGGCGGCCCCGGCTCAGGGCGGCCCCGGCTCAGGGCGGCCCGGCTTATGGCGGCCCGGCTTACGGCGGGCCGCCTCATGGCGCGCCGGCTCACGCGGCTCGGCGACGCGCTCTAGGTCGGCTCCGAGCAGTCATCCTGCAACTGGGCTGGTGCGCTCGGGGCGGCCGGGTGGTCAGGGCGTCGAGGCGGCGGGGGGTTCGGGCTCAGGGGCGCGGCGTCGTTGCAGCGTCCGCGCGGCGACCACCGGCAGGACGCGCAGGATGAGCGCCAGGATCACGGCCAGAGTGACGGCCTGCCGTACCGACAGACCCTGCCACGCCAGCACGGCACCCGCGCCCACTCCGGTCAGCAACGCCCCGCGTGCGACCCGCAGCGCGACGACGAGACCCGAGGGTTCCTCCCCAGCCCGGTCGGGCTTGGACCACAGGGTGCTCACCGCCGCCGTGACCGCGAACAGTACGGCGATCAGCAGCGCCCAGAGGGCGACCCGACCGACGCCGGCGTCGTCGGTCAACGACGGTGCGGCGAAGGTGGCCGCCAGGAGGATGAAGAGGGTGGGTACCCACGTCAGGAGGAAGGCCGCCAGCCCGGTCTGCAACGCCCGGCGCCCCCGACCGACCTGCGGTTGCACCTGACTTCCGATGCCGGCGGTCACCTCGTCGGGGGCCCATACCAGCTGGCCGACCCTGCGCGGCTCGGGCGTTGGCTCAGACATGCCGGCAAGCCTAGTGTGGACGATCTCCACGGCCGGGATCGGTGTCCTGGCCACTGCGCGGGGAGTTTCAGCCACTGCGGTCGGCACTCCGGCCGCAGTGGCTGGGGTCCCGACCGCAGTGAGCGGTGTCCCGCCCGCCGAGCGGATGGGTCCCGGCCCTCGTGCGCGGTGTTGTCAACCGGCCCTGATCGGCGTCCTCGCCGCCGTGTTCAGCGTTTCCCGCTGCCCAGCGGCATTACCGCTCGCGCAGGACCGCCGTGAGTGCGGCGTCGAGGATGTCCAGGCCAGCGTGCAGGTCGTCGTCGCTGATGGTGAGCGGTGGGGCGATCCGGAAGATGCCGCCCATGCCGGGCAGTTGGACGATGTTCATGTGCAGACCCCGGTCGAGGCAGGCCGAGGTGACCCGGGCGCCCAGCGCGTCGGCTGGCGTCCGGCTCACCTTGTCGGTCACCAGTTCGATGCCCTGGAGCAGGCCCCGGCCCCGGATGTCGCCCACCACCTCGTGCTCGTCCCGCAGGGTCTGGAGCCGCTCGGTGAGCTGATCTCCGAGCTGCGCGGCCCGTCGGACAAGGTCCTCCCGCGCGATGACGTCGAGGACGGTCAGCGCGACCGCCGCCGCCAGCGGGTCGGAGACGTGGGTGGTGTAGAAGAGGAATCCCCGCTCGTGGCAGACCTGCTCGATCTCGGCGCTGGTCACCACGGCGGCCACCGGCAGTCCCGCGCCGAGGGTCTTGGACAGGGTGAGGATGTCTGGGGCCACGCCGTCGCGTTCGAAGGCGTACATCGCGCCGGTGCGGCCGAGACCGGTCTGCGCCTCGTCCAGGATGAGCAGCATCCCGCGCTCGTCGCACATCTGCCGCAGTCGGCGCAGGTATCCGGGCGGCAGGTCGATGATGCCGCCCGAGGAGAGGATCGGCTCGACCAGGCAGGCAGCGAGGCTTCCGGCAGACTGCTGGTCGACCAGGGCGAAGCCGTACGCGAGTTCGGCCTCCCAGTCGTGCGCGCCGGTGGCCGTACGGAACGGCGACCGGTAGGCGTTCGGTGTGGGCAGGACGAGGTTGCCCGGCATCGGCGGACCGTAGCCGCGTCGCCCGGCGGAGTACGTCGCCGACGCCGCCCCCTGCGTCATGCCGTGCCAGGACCGGTCGAACGAGACGATCTCGTACCGGCCGGTGTGGAGCTTGGCCATCTTGATCGCCGCCTCGTTCGCCTCGGCGCCGGTGGTGAGCAGCAGCGTCTTGCCCAGCGAGGGAGGCAGTGTGGCGGCGAGCCGTTCGGCCAGTGCGAGCAGCGGCGGGCTGAGCATGCCGCTGTAGAGGTGGTCCAGCGAGGCGACCGCGGACGAGACGGTGGAGACGATGTCCGGGTGCGCGTGGCCGAGTATGGCGCTCATCTGTCCCGAGGTGAAGTCGAGGATCGGCCTGCCCTCGCGGTCGAAGACGTACGCCCCACGGGCGCGCTCGATGATCCGGGGGGTGAAGCTGGCCCCGTAACGGATCAGCAGGCGGTCCGCCTGGTCCCAGAACGTCGTGTCCATCAGCGGTCCTCTCGTACGCGCCGGGCGGGGGAGCCGGTCCCTGCCGGTCATCCTGCGACGGCCCGACGGAGGCGACAAGCAGACAAAGATCGCTGATCATTCGTCGTCGCCGTACGGTCGACCCATGCTCAACCCTCGACGTCTGGTGGTGCTGCGGGCGGTCCTGGCCGCCGGATCGATCAACCAGGCCGCCCGGAACCTCAACTACGCCCCGGCCACGATCAGTCAGCACATGACCGAGCTGGCCAGGGAGACCGGCCTGGTCCTCTTCGTGAGGCAGGGACGGGGCATCGTCGCCACCGACGCCGCCCGGCACCTCGCCGACCAGGCGCAGACGCTGGTCGCCGACTTCGAGCGGTTGGAGCGGGTCGTCGCGGACCTGCGCGGCGGCCAGGGGGAGCACCTGGCGATCGCCTGTTTCGCCTCGGCGGCCGAACGGTGGATCCCGGAGCTGGTGCGGACCGTTCGGCAGCACCGACCGAACCTCACCGTGGAGATCAGCCTCAACGAACCGGTCGACGGTCGGGGCCGTCGGCAGCCGGACCTGGACATCCGCACCGAGCCGGCCGGCGGCGTCGAGGTACGGCTCGACGGTTACCACCGGCACGAACTCGCCGTGGAGGAACTCGTCGCCGTGCTGCCCGCCGGGCACCCGCTCGTGGAGGCCCCCGAGATCGCGTTGCGGGATCTCGGGGGCGAGCCGTGGGTGGACCACGACATCTACGACAGCCCGATCGGGCAGATCATCTCCAGCGCCTGCCGGACCGCCGGGTTCACGCCCCGGTTCGCCGCCCGGCTGGACGACCATCGGGCGGCCCTGCGCCTGGTGGCGGCCGGTGTCGGTGTCACGCTGCTGCCGTGCCTGGCCGTGGTGGACCTGCCCGAGGGCGCGGTGTCGAGACCGGTGGTCCGTCCCGTCGTACGGCGTCGCATCGTCGTACACGTGCGCCGGGACCGCCGCCGGCACGAACTCCTCGCCCGGGCGGTGGCGCGCCTGCGCGCCGACGCCGAGTCCGACCCCTGCACCGCGAGCCCCGACCACTGACCAGACCGCCGGGAGACCGAGGGGACGCCACTGGCGGAACGTTCCCCGGGCGGCGTGGGCGACCAGTACGCGCGCGACCGGCGCCCGAGGGCACCGGTCGCGGCGATGGGGCGACGGTCGATCAGCGCAGCGGCCGGAATCCGGCGCGCAGCTCCTCGGCGAAGGCCATCGGCCGTTCCCAGGCGGCGAAGTGCCCGCCCCGGTCGAGCCGGTGGTAGTAGACGAGGTTCGGGTACGCCTGCTCCACCCAGCTGCGCGGTGCCTCGTACAGCTCGTCCGGGAAGACGCTGACCGCCACCGGCACCCGTACGCCCTTGGTGGCGAAGAACGAGAGTGCGTTCTCCGCGTAGAGCCGGGACGACGAGACGCCGGTGTTGGTCAACCAGTACAACGTGATGTTGTCCAGTACGTCGTCCCGGCTGAGGCCGCCCGGCCCACCCGCGAAGACCCGCGAGATGAGGTCCAGGCTGCGCGCGTCGTGGTCGAGCAGGAACGCGGCCAACCCGACCGGCGAGTCCGCCAGCGCGGTCAGGGTCTGCGGCCGGGTGCCCATCATGAGGGCGTACGCGACGTGCTTCCACACGAAGTCGAGCTGCTCGCAGGCGCGCCGCTCCTCGGCGGAGAGGTTCGACGGCAGCGAGCCGAGGGCGTCGTTCGCCCCGCTCATGTCGGACTGGAACAGCTTGTCGAGATCCGCCGGTACGGCTCCCGGCATGTTGGTGTGGATACCGGCCAGCTCCGGCGGGGCCTGCACCCCCATCAGGTCCGAGATGATCGCGCCCCAGTCGCCGCCCTGGGCGACGAAGCGGTCGTACCCGAGACGCCGCATCAGCTCGGTCCACGCGCTGGCGATGTGCTCCGGACCCCAGCCCGGCATGGTCGGCTTGCCGGAGAAGCCGTGCCCGGGCATGGACGGGATCACCACGTGGAAGGCGTCCGAGGCGCTTCCGCCGTGGGCGGTGGGATCGGTGAGCGGGCCGATGACCTTGAGCTGTTCGATCACCGAGCCGGGCCAGCCGTGCGTGATGATCAGCGGCAGCGCGTCCTCGTGCGTCGAGCGGACGTGGATGAAGTGGATGTCCAGCCCGTCGATCTCGGTCATGAACTGCGGGACGCTGTTCAGCCGTGCCTCGACGCCACGCCAGTCGTACTCCCGCTCCCAGTAGCGCGCGACCGCCTGGATCGTCGCGAGCGGCACGCCCTGCGACTGGTCGGCGACGGTCTCCTGCTCCGGCCACCGCGTGGCGGCGATCCGGTGGCCCAGGTCGTCCAGCTCCGCCTGCGGGATCTCGACCGTGAACGGCCGGATCTGCGCGGTACGCGGTCGAGCTTCGGTCTTGACGGCCATCTCTGCCTCCTTCTCCCGCTCTCGCGGGTGGACGGGAGTCCTCGGACGGGGTCAGCGCCGGGCGGCGAACCGGTCGAGGTACGCCCCGTAGCCCTCACGCTCCAGGTCGTCGCGGGGCACGAAGCGCAGCGCGGCCGAGTTCATGCAGTAGCGCAGCCCGCCGGTCTCGATCGGACCGTCGTCGAAGACGTGGCCGAGGTGGCTGTCGCCGTGCGCGGACCGGACCTCGGTGCGGGTGACGCCGAGGCTGCTGTCCGGGATCTCGACCAGGTTCCCGGACTCGACCGGCTTGCTGAACGTCGGCCAACCGGTGCCGCTGTCGTACTTGTCGACGGAGGCGAACAGGGGTTCACCGGACACCACGTCGACATAGAGACCGGGGTCCAACTTGTCCCAGTACTCGTTGGCGAAGGGCGTTTCGGTCGCGGACTCCTGGGTGACCCGGTACTGCTCGGGCGTCAGGTCCGAGATCACCTCGGGGCTCTTGCGGTAGTCCTGAGACACCATCTCTCCTCCCGGCGGGCAGTTGCCCGATGGTCGGGGAATCTCCGAACCCGCTGCTTACCCCGCCCCCCGACGCCTACGCCCCGGCCGGGGAGTCACCGGGAGGCGTGTGCGGCCCGGGCGGGGGCACCCACCTCGTACAGGTGGCGCAGCGCCTGCCGGTACGAGTCGACCAGGCCGGTCTGCTCGTAGCGGACACCGATCTCGGCACAGTACGCCTGCACGATCGGCTGGGCCCGGCGCAGGTTGGGCGTCGGCATGCCGGGGAACAGGTGGTGCTCGATCTGGTAGTTCAGGCCGCCGAGGGCCGCGTCCACCAGCCGGCTGCCGTGGACGTTGCGCGAGGTCAGCACCTGCTTGCGCAGATAGTCCTCGGAGCCGGTCGGATGCGGCATCCCCTTGTGGTTGGGCGCGAAGGTCATCCCGAGGTAGACGCCGAAGATCGCCTGGTGCAGCAGCAGGAAGACCACGGCCTGCGGCGGGGTGAGGACGAGCAGCAGGGCCGTGAGGTAGCCGGCGGCGTGCAGGGACAGCAGGGCGGCCTCGACGCCCGGCCGCTTGACGGTGCCGTCTCGCAACGCCTTGACGCTGGACACCTTGAGACTGACGGCGAGCAGCGCGAGCAGTGGGAAGAACAGGACGGCCTGGTGCCGGACGACGAATCCGCGCAGCCCACGGCGACCGAGGGACGCCTCCGTGGTCCAGACGAGCACCTCCGGGGCCACGTCTGGGTCGAGATCGTCGTGGTTGGGGTTGTTGTGGTGGCGGGTGTGCTTGTCCATCCACCACCCGTAGCTCATCCCGACGCCGAGGTTGCCGGCCACCAGCCCGGCGACCGCACTCGGACGCCTGGTCCGGAACACCTGGCGGTGTGCCAGGTCGTGTGCCACGAGCGCGACCTGGGCGAACGTGACGGCGAGGAAGACTGCGGTGAACATCTGCCACCACGACGAACCGAGGGCGAAGAAGGCCGTCCAGCCACCGACGAACATGAACGCGACGACACCCAACCTCAGGGCGTAGTAGAGGGGCCGGCGTCGCATCAACCCGGCGTCGGTGATCCGGCGGGACAGGACGGCGAAATCGCTGCCGCTCGTCGGGCGCGGTGGCGTCGTGGCGGTCGTCATGGTCCCAGCAGACCGCATCCGGGACGCCCCCGTCAGGAGTTCTGCCCCCACCCTACGACGGGGTGCTAGCACCACCGAGAAGTGCCTGACACACAGGCACAATGTGACGATGGACCGGGTCGGCGGCGACGGGCGGGCGTACGCGTGGGCGTGGCGGGGCCTGCGTGCCGTACTCGTCGGTCTGGCCGCCGTCGGTCTGGCCGTGACCAACCTCGTGCTGCTCGGCGTCTCGCTGGTGGCTCTGGTCCTGGTCCCGGTGCCGTTCCTCGGCATGGCGTTGCTGCCGTGGACGATGACGGTGGTCCGCCACCGCGCGGATCTCGAACGCCGGCTGGCCACCCGCGCCGGTGTCCCGGTGTCCCGGCCCTACCGTCCGCCCCCGGCACGGGGTGTCCCCGGCGGGTGGCGGCGGTTCCGCTGGATCGTCACGGACCCGGCCACCTGGCGCGACCTCGCCTGGCTCCTGCCCGGCGCGGTGGTGTCCACCGCCCTCGGCCTGATCTCCCTGGCCGTGCCGCTCTACGGCGTGCTGGGCCTGACGCTGGTGCCGGTGTGGATCTGGCTCGGCACCGACTGGTACGGCTACGGCCTCGTCTGGTCCGTCGACACCGTCGTGGAGGGGCTGGTCTGTGTGCCGCAGGGCGCCGCCATCCTCGCCGGTGGGCTCTGGTTGGCCCCGTGGCTGCGCCGCGTCGACGCGTACTTCACCCGGCTGCTGCTCGCCCCGACCAAGGCCGCGGACCTGCGACTGCGCGTCACCGAACTGACCGTCACGCGTGCCGACACCGTCGACGCCCAGGCCGCCGAGCTGCGTCGCATCGAGCGTGACCTGCACGACGGCATCCAGGCTCGCCTCGTCTCCCTGGGCATGATGATCGGCCTGGCCGACGAGCTGATCGACCGTGACCCGAGCGCGGCTCGTGAGATGCTCGCGGAAGCGCGGGAGTCCAGCGGTACGGCCCTGGTCGAGCTGCGCCATCTCGTCCGCGGCATCCATCCGCCGGTGCTGGCCGAGCGCGGGCTCGACGGCGCGGTGCGGGCGTTGGCGCTGGGCCTGCCCGTCCCGATCACGGTCGATGTCGACCTGCCCGGCCGACTCGACACGCCGGTCGAGTCGGCCGCCTACTTCGCCGTGGCCGAGACGCTGACCAACCTGGTCCGGCACAGTCGGGCGCGGACCGGGGCGGCATCCCTGCGGCACACCGACGGCACGCTGACCATGGTGGTCGCCGACGACGGGACCGGTGGTGCGGACCCGGGCGCCGGTTCCGGCCTACGGGGCATCGAACGCCGCCTGGCCGCCTTCGATGGCACGATGACCGTGTCGAGCCCGGTCGGCGGGCCCACCGTCGTCACCATGGAGTTGCCGTGCGCGTTGTCATCGCCGAGGACCACGCACTCCTCCGGGACGGGTTGACCCGGATCCTGCGGGCCTTCGACTTCGACGTCGTCGCGGCCGTCGACAACGGACCTGCCCTGCTGCCCGCCCTGGTCAGCCTCCGGCCTCAGGTGGCGGTCGTGGACGTACGGCTGCCGCCGACGTTCACCGACGAGGGCCTGCACGCCGCGATCGCCGCCCGTACCCGTCTTCCCGGGCTGCCGATCCTGGTGTTGTCCCAACACGTCGAGCCGCTGTACGCCCGGGAACTGCTCAGCACCCCGCACGGCGGCGTGGGCTACCTGCTCAAGGACCGGGTGTCCCACGTCGGCGAGTTCGTCGACGCGGTCCGTCGGGTCGCCCAGGGCGGGACCGCGATGGACCCCGAGGTGATCTCCCGACTGCTGGCCCGCCGGGAGCCCCTCGCGGTGCTCACCCCCCGGGAGCGGGAGGTGCTCGGTGAGATGGCGGAGGGCCGCTCCAACGCCGCCATCGCCGGCAAGCTGCACATCACCGAGAAGGCCGTCAGCAAGCACATCAACAACATCTTCACCAAGCTCGACATGCCGCCCTCCGACGACCACAACCGGCGGGTCCTCGCCGTATTGGCATACCTCAACCCCTGAGGGGGCGACGTTCTGTCGTACTCGGACCTGCGGAGTTCCGTCAGGTGTCTCAAGCGTCCACTCTCCACGGACCGTTACCGTCTGCTCACCAAAGGATCGAGTCGGTGCGTGCCGTCGACGACAGTCGGCCGGGACCGCCGACCGCGCCGGGTGCTCCGTTGCTCGTTCGGGCCACCCGGACGAGCAACGGAAAGGGGCTCACGATGGTGCGACGAAGCGGGCGCCGACGGGTCACCGCCCTGGTGGCGGTGCCGTGCGCGGCGGCACTCGTCCTGTCCCTGACGGTCGCGACACCTGCGGTCGCCGCCCCGGAGGAGGTCGGGCCGGTCTTCGTCGACGGCCAGGCCCAGATCGTGCCCGAGTTCGCCGACTCCACCGGCTGGATCCGGCAGCAGTTGTGGGTGGAGACGGAGTTCGACTCCGACGGCGACGGCCGACGCGACCGGATGCACGTGGACGTCACCCGACCGGGGCAGACGGACGACGGCCTCAAGGTGCCGATCGTGTACGAGACGAGTCCCTACTACGCGGGCACCGCCTCCACCCAGGCGCAGTACTTCTGGAACGTCCGGCACGAGCTGGGGGAGGAGCCGCCGGCCCGGGTCTCCCCGCCCGCCATCGCCCACCGCGCGACCCGGACGGCGGTCTCCACCAGCGAGGTCGCCACCTGGGTGCCGCGTGGCTTCGCCGTGGTGCACTCCGACTCGCCGGGCACCGGCCTGTCGCAGGGCTGCCCGACCGTGGGCGGCAGCAACGAGTCGCTGGCGCCGAAGGCGGTCATCGACTGGTTGAACGGGCGGGCGAAGGGCTACGCCAGCGTCGACGGTGACGTGGAGGTCTCGGCCACCGGCTGGTCCACCGGCAAGGTCGGCATGACCGGTACGTCGTACAACGGCACGCTGCCACTGGCCGCCGCCACCACTGGCGTGGACGGACTCGAAGCGATCATCCCGATCGCGCCGAACACCTCGTACTACCACTACTACCGCGCCAACGGGCTGGTCCGAAACCCGGGGGGCTGGGTCGGCGAGGACATCGACTACCTGTTCGACTACGTCCACAGTGGTTACCCGGACCGCCGGGCGTACTGCGTCGAGCAGGTCCGGGTCAACGAGCTGAACCGCTTCCAGGACCGCCGCAACGGCGACTACAACGACTTCTGGGCCGGGCGCGACTACCTGCACGCCGTCGGCGGCGTACGCGCGGCGACCCTGATGGCACACGCCTTCAACGACTGGAACGTGATGCCCGAGCACAGCGTACGGATCACCGACGCGCTCAAGGCCCAGGGCACTCCCGTGCAGATGTACTTCCACCAGGGCGGGCACGGAGGTGCACCGCCGCTGGAGATGCGCAACAAGTGGTTCAGCCGCTACCTGTACGGCCTTCGCAACGGCGTGGAGGACGACGCGCGGGCCTGGGTGGTCCGCAACGAGACCGGAACCAGCACGCTCACCCCGTACCCGGACTACCCGAACCCGGCCGCGCAACCGGTGACCATGGTGCTCGGACCCGGCGGCGACACCAGCGGCGGGCTGACCTCGCTGGCGCTGCCGGGCGTCGGCGTGGAATCGCTGGTGGACGCCGGTGACACCGCCTGCAACGCCGGTGCGCTCGCCACCACCGTCTCGGACCAGCGGCTGCTCTACGTGACGCCGGAACTCACCGCCCCGGTGCACATCTCCGGCACCGCCACCGTGACGCTGCGGATGCGGTCGAGCAAGCCGGCGGTCAACCTGTCGGTGGCGCTGGTACGCCTGCCCTGGACCAGCGCGTCGGGCTGCACCTCCAGCACCCAGGGCAGCACCACCAGCATCATCACCCGGGGCTGGGCCGACCCGCAGAACCGCCACTCGCTGACCGGCAGCGAGCCGCTCGTGCCGGGGGAGTTCGTCGAGGTGACCGTACCGTTGCAGCCGGACGACCAGGTCGTGCCCGCAGGCTACCGGATCGGCCTGATGGTCTTCTCCACCGACCGGGAGTTCACCCTGCAACCGGCACCGGGCACGGTGCTCGGCGTGGACCTGGCGGCGTCGCGGCTGCGGCTGCCGGTGGTCGGCGGGCCGCTCGCCATGCCGATCTGCGTGGGCACCGACACCCGGGCGACCGTGGTGGTCGGCGGCGTCGACAGCCGCGTGGCCAACCGTGCGCTGGCCGGCACCTGCACCATCAACGACCACATCCTCGACGGGGAGCCGTGGCCGAACCGTGGTCAGTTCGTGCGGCACGTCAACGAGGTGGTGGACCGGCTGGTCACGGCCGGGGTGCTGACGCCGGGCCAGCGCGGGCCGATCGTGTCGGCGGCCGCCCGCTCCGGCGTCGGCGGCTGACCGCTGTGTAAGGAAGGGTCCCCTGCTAACGCCTGGTGTATAGCAGGGGACCCCTCCTAACACGCGGGCGATCGCGAGGGCGGGGTAGCCCGCCGGGGCTGCCCCGCCCTCGCGCCGTCGTCAGCTGGTCGGGAAGTTGTCCGGGGTACGGATCCGGTCGCGGACCCAGACCCCGGCGGGCTTGAGCACACCGGTCCCGGTGTACGAGCTGCCGTTGCAGGTGCCGGCGTTGAAGACGGCACCACTGCGGAAGTCGTCGGAGAAGTTCCAGTTCACCCAACTGATCTTCTTGGTGGCCATCAGGTCCAGGTACTGCTGGGCACGGGTGAAGTCGTTCGCCCCGTCACCGGAGGCGGTCTGGGTGCCGAACTCGGTGACGAAGATCGGCAGCCGGTCGGCGGTCCGGGACAGCGCGTTCAGGTACGTCGTGCCGTGCGAGGCGGCGTAGAAGTGGAACGTGTACATGATGTTCGACGCGTTGACCGGGCTGTTGACGATCTCGGTCTCCGAGGCGCCCTCGGACAGGCCCAGCGAGGACCAGGCGCGGGTGCCGACCAGCACCACGCCGTCCGGGTCCTGCGCCCGGATGACCGGGATGATCTGCTCGGCGTAGCTCTTGATCGACGCCCAGCTCACCCCGTTCGGCTCGTTGGCCACCTCGTACAGGATGTTGGTCTTGTCCTTGTGGCGCTGGGCGATCTCGGTGAAGAAGGTGCGGGCCCGGGCCAGGTTGTGGTTGGGGTCGCCCGGGGTGAGCATGTGCCAGTCGACGATGGCGTACATGCCGCGGGCGGTGGCCCGTTCGATGTAGTCGTGCACCCGGTCGGTGAAGCCGCGCGGGTCGGTCTCGTAGCCGCCCTCCTGGATGTACATGGAGATGCGCAGCACGTCGGCGTTCCAGTCGTAGGCGAGCGCGTCCAGCGAGGCGTTGTTGACGCACTGCGAGTACCACTGGATGCCGTGGGTGCTCATGCCGCGCAACTGGATCGGCCGGCCGTACCGGTTGCAGAGCTGCACGCCGCAGACCCGCAGTTGACCGTTGATCGAGGCAGGGGTGCCGGTCACCGTACCGGGTGCGGTGGTCGCGGAGACCGTCGTGCTCGCCGCCGAGACGTTGCCGGCGGCGTCGCGGGCCCGGACCGAGAAGGTGTACGCGGTGGCGGGGCTCAGGCCGCCGACGGTGGCGGTGGTGGTGCCGACGACGCTGGTGGCGAGCGTGCTGCCCCGGTAGACGTCGTAGCCGGTGACCCCGACGTTGTCGGTCGCGGCGTTCCAGGCCAGCGCCACGCTCGACGTGCTGGTGCCGGTGACCCGGAGGTTGCCGGGCACGCTGGGCGCCTGGGTGTCGGCGCTGCCGCCGCTGCACGAGCCGCCGTTGACGGTGCAGTTGCTCGGCGTGCCGCTGCCGGTGACGATGAAGCCAAAGGTGGTCGACGCACCGGCGGCCAGGGTGCCGTTCCAACTGCGGTTGGTGAAGCTGTGCCGGTTGCCGCTGCTGGTCAGCAGGGCGTCCCAGTAGCTGCCGAGGGTGGAGCCGGCCGGCAGGTCGAAGTCGACCCGCCAACTGGTGATGGTGGTGGCGGTGTCGTTGCGGACGGTGAAGCGGGCCTCGTAGCCGCCGCCCCACTCCTGGACCTTGGCGAAGTTCGCGGTCGCGGCCTGTGCGCCGGGGGCGGCGACCAGGACGCCGGCGATGGCGAGTGTGGCGGCGAGGACTCCGGACACCGCAGTACGCAGTCTGGACATTCCACTCCCTCTGTCGTCGTGGGGTAGCTGCCGACACGCGTCGAAACAGGACTGTAAAGATGTCTTACAGTCGGGTCAACCCATCGACGGGGACGCACGTCCACGCGAGGTTCACGGGAGCTCGGTCCGCAGGCGCTCGCGAGCGGACCCGAGGGCGAAGCCCAGCAGGTTGAGACCCTGCCATCGGGCCGGGTCGGCGGCCCGGGGATCGTCGGCGGTGAGCCCGATGCCCCAGATCCGGTCGACCGGGCTGGCCTCGACCAGGATCCGGTCGCCGGTGCCGAGCAGGAAGGCGCGCAGGTCGGGGTGCTGGCCGAACTTCGCGACGCTGGCGTCGACCACGATCGTGTACCGGTGGGCCTCCCAGGTGGCCTGGTCGAAGCCCCGGACCTGCCGCCCGAGCGACTTGGCCCGGCGCGGATCGGGACCGGTCAGGATGCGGGCGGCCACGTCGTCGGCGCCGAACAGCGTCGCCTTGGACCACATCATGTAGTGCTCGGCGGTGGCGAACTCGTGCCCGTCCACGGTGAACCGGGCGGGCCACCACTGGCTCAGGCAGCCCACCCCGACGCTGCCGTCCCGCTGCGGCCGGTGACCCCAGAACCGCAGATACCGCAGGTCGGCCCCGGAGGAGACGAGGTCGATCAGTTCCGCCACGCTGGACACGTTCACGGCGGCCAGTCTTCCCGTCCACCGCGTCGACCGCAGCCCGGTTTCCGGCGTGGCGGCCCCGGCCATGCGCGTCCGGCGTCGGTCCTGGCCATGCGCGTGCGGCGTCGCCCCGGCCATGCACGCCCGGCGTCGGCCCTGGCCATGGGTGCGCGGCGTCGCCCCCGCCACACGCGTCCGGCGTCGCCCCGGCCCTCTCGGCCGGGACGACGCCGGTCAACTCGGCGGGGTCAGCTCCGCGGGACGTTCATCCGGACGGGGATGAGGTCGTAGCGCGCGGGGTCGATGTTGTCCAGGGTGCCGTCGGTGATCGAGTCGACGATGCCGAAGAGCCCGTCCTCGACCTGCTTGGTCAGCATGCCGTGCTGCTTCTGGCCCCACGACTGGGTCTGGCCACGCGTCTCGAACAGGATGGTGGCGCTACCGCGCAGCGCGAACGAACCCAGCGCGGTGCCGGGCAGGTTCGTGTTCTGCGGGTAGAGCGTGACCTTGCTCTGCGGGGAGTTGCCGGACTGGAGCGCGTCGTAGACCGCGACGTTCACCCGGCGCGACGCGTCGTAGTCGAACTTCGGCCAGTTGCCGTGCTGCGCCGGGTCCGTGATGAAGCGTCCGGAGATCGACAGGGTGGTGTAGTCGTCCATCCCCACACCGGTGTAGCAGGCGGCCTGGTTGTGCAGGTCGGCGAAGACGTCGACGGTGCCGAACTCCCGCTCCAGCGAGCGGTAGACGTCCCGGGCGGTCTGGGCCTCCGGGGTGATGTACCAGCCGACGGAGGCGCTGTTGCCCGGGAAGTCGCCGGGGCTGGGCACGTAGTCGAGGTTGGGGTTGAAGTCGCGGTTCACGTCGAACCCGCCGACCCGGGTGTTGTAGTTCCAGGCGGTCCGGGCGTCGGCCAACTGCGGGAAGTCGGCGACGACGTCGGCCCAGGTGCGGGCGTTCTGTCGGGTGTCCAGCTCGCTGCCGTCCGGGTTGAGCTTGGGGATGGCCACCACGGTGACCGCCTTGCGGATCTCCTCGGACCGCTTCGAGTTGTTGCCCAGCGTCCGCAGGGCGTCGAGCACGGCGGCCGTGCCGTGCATCTCGTTGCCGTGGATCTGGCTCTGGATCAGGACGACCCGGTCGCCCTCGCCGACCCGGGCGGTCCAGATCTCGCGACCGTGGTTCGAATGGCCGGCCACGTCGACGCGGACCTTGCCGTTGCTGGTGTGCTCGATCTGCCGAAGGCTCCGACGGAGTTCCTCGTGGCTGATGAAGCCCTGCACCGACTTGTTGCCGGTCTCGTTTCCGCAGTGCGATTCGAGGGGTTGGGCGACCGCCGGCCCGGTGAGTGCCACCACGGCACCGGGGGCGCCGATGAGTAGTGCGGCGGCGACCGCGACAGAACGCTTGACCCGACGTGTTGGCGATGCCGCCATAGCTGAGCGCATGAATGTCCTCCACAGTGATCGGGTGGATCTAGTCCGTCACCTAAGCACAGGTCAGAGCCGGTAGCAATGCACGGCAGAGAGATCGGCCACCGTTTTCGGCCGAATGTCGGAACCGTATTACCGAAAGCATTCCGATCGATTTTCGGGAGGGCTCGCCGAGTGGCGGCGGGAAGTCTCAAGAATTCCTCAACAGTCGACCGGGAAGCTGCACTCCGAGCGTGTGGACGACTATTTTCGCGCGCACGGTCAGGAGTGGCCGGGAGATGGTCCGACGATTGTCGGAAAGCGGTTCGGCGATTGTAGAACCAGTTTCCTGCAATTGTTTCCGATGCCTCGACAGATGTCGGAGGCAGCTCAGTCGGCCGACGGTTTCGGGGTGCCGCAGAGCGTGGTGCCGGGCGGGATGACCTCTTCGGCGCTGTGGATGCGGTACGGCGGCGGCCCCAACCGGCCGGACGGGTCGATCGGCGTGACGTTCAGCAACCGTAGGAACTTGTTGATCACCTTCGCCACCGGGGCCAGGATCGTGTAGCCGACGCCGTACGAGGCCCGGATGCCGATGCCCACGCCACGGCACACCGCCAGCGGCGCGCCCAGCGCCGACCCCATCGTCGTCCCGTACGCCGTCGACACCTCGAAGAAGAGACCGGCCTTGAGCACGAATGCGCTGAACCCCAGGTCGAACCGGACCCGATGCTCGGTGAGCAGGCCCGTCACGCCGACCGGCACCCCGCGCAGCGAGTTGATCAGGCTCTCCTTGCGCTGGAAGTTCTTGCTGACGTGCGGGCCGAACGTACCGCCCGCGTACCCGTACCCGAGCGAGCCGGCCAGGGAGAACTCGCCGTTGCCCTTGAGCGTCCCGGCCTTCGCGCCGAACGCCGTGGTGACCTTGACCGTCTGACTGATCGTCAGCGCCAGCGGCACGCCGACCACGGTGCCCATCGGGATGGCGAACTCGACCGGGATCGGCAGCACCGCCCTGATGTTCTGCCCACCCTGGATGCCCGCCTCGAACGCGTACCGGATGCCGAAGCCGCCGGTGATCGACAACTCGGCCCGGGTCACGCTGCCACCCCTGATGTCCAGATGGAAACTCGCCCTGGGCTGGTCGAAGGTGAGCGCCACCCGGCCGGACACCTTGGTGCCGTCGCGGTCGTAGTGGAAGCTCACCTCGGCCCCGCTGCGCAGGCTGACCCCGGTGGAGAAGTTCGCCACGACCGATCTGACCTCGCCGCCGCCCCGGACCGGTGCCGGCTGTGCCGGCCGTGGCGGCAGCGGCGCGACCCGCAGCGGCCCGTGGCGACCGGCCCGGCCCGACGGGGTGGCCAGCGCCGCGTCGGCCCCCTCCTCGTCGAGCGCCCAGATCGGCTCTCCGGCCTGGTAGGCGACCGGATCGTCGATCGCGATCTCCTGCCGGGCCAGCGTGCCGTCGCGGATCACGTCGGTGACGGTCACCGGCCCGATCGTGACCAGCAGGTCCCCACCCTCGCGCCGCAGGTCGAGCACCCGGCCGACCCCACGGCCGGTGACGAACATGACCTTCCCGGGCGCGAGGTCGTCGGCGCGGGGCGCGGCAGCGTCGATCCGCCAGGTGAGGCCGTCGGCGGTGACCGAGCGGACCGCGCGGCCACCGCCGCCGACGAGGACCACGTCCGGCTGGTACGTCAGGTCGGGGTGCGGCACGGGTGCCATCCCGTACCGCAGCGCGGACTCGCTGTACGGGTCCTCGTCCACCACGCCGAACGCGTCGACCGGTGACCTGCCGGTGCAGGCCGTGGCGGTCAGCAGCAGCACCACCGTGAGGACGGCCGAGACGAGCTTGCGCACCAGGGACTCCTCGCCGCCGGGGGTACGACCCGCCGTTCCGGGCGCCGAGCGGCGGCGTGGTCCGGTCGGGTCGGGTCAGCGGCGGTGCGATCGACAGTAGAGGCCGATCGGCGCGGAGGAATCCGGAGTTTCCCCACCTATCGGGAGCACCGCACGGGCCGGTCGCCGGCCTCCGGGGGGTGTTCCGATTCCTCCGCCCGGGCGGCCGGACAGTGCGACAGTGGTCGGGAGGGCACGGGTCGCGGGGCGGGGGAGTCGATGCGGATCGGGTACAAGCTGGCCAGCGAGGGCTTCGGGCCTACCGAGATCATCCGGCAGGCGGTCCGGGCCGAACAGGTCGGGTTCGACTTCGTCGAGATGAGCGACCACTTCCACCCGTGGCTGGACGACCAGGGCCACTCCTCGTTCACCTGGACGGTGCTCGGCGCCGTCGCCGCGCGTACCGACCGGATCGGTCTGGCCACCGGGGTGACCTGCCCGACGGTGCGCTACCACCCGGCGATCATCGCGCAGGCCGCCGCCACCCTCGCGATCATCTCCGACAACCGGTTCACGCTCGGTGTCGGCGCCGGTGAGCGCCTCAACGAGCACGTCGTCGGCCAGGGGTTCCCGAGCGCACGCGGGCGGCACGAGCGGTTGCGCGAGGCGCTGGACATCATCCGGCTGCTCTGGTCCGGCGGCTACCACTCGTACGAGGGCAAGCACCTGCACCTGGAGGACGCGCGGGTGTTCGACCTGCCGGACCGTCCGCCGGTCATCGCCGTCGCCGCCAGCGGTGGCGCGTCGGTGGCCATCGCCGCCGAGCTGGGCGACGGGCTGTTCGCCACCGAGCCGGTGGCCGACCTGGTGCAGAACTACCAGCGGCTCGGTGGTCAGGGGCCGCGCTACGCGGAGGTCCCGATGGCCTGGGCCACCGACGAGGAGCAGGCGGTGCGGGCCGCCTGGGAGACCAGCCGCTGGGCGGTGACCGGCTGGAAGGTGATGAGCGAGCTGCCGAACCCGGTCAACTTCGAGGCCGCCGCGCGGACCGTCACCCCGGACGACATCCGCGCGCAGTTCGCCGTCGGCCCCGACCCGGACACCTACGTCCAGGCGGTCCGCACGTACGTCGACGCCGGTTTCGACCACATCGTGCTGCAGAACGCCGGCCCCGACCCGGACGGGTTCCTCGACTTCTTCCGCGACGTCCTCGCCGAGCGCCTGCGCGCACTCGGCTGACCGCCGCACTCCCGTACGCGCGCCGCGTACCCGCTTCGTCGCGGGGTGTCGCGGCGCGTCGTCGTGCTCTGCCCCGGTGCGCAGGCGCGGCTAGGCTCGATCATGCCGCCTTCGCCCGACCCCGTGCGCGGCCCGCGTCGACCCGTCCTACCTGGGAGAGCTGTGACCCTCGTCAGCGCCTACACCGCCTCGTCCGCGACCGCGCCCCTCGCGCCGGGTCAGATCCGCCGGCGGGAGGTGGGACCGCGCGACGTGCTGATCCAGATCGCCTGGGCCGGGATCTGCCACTCCGACATCCACACCGTGCGCGGCGACTGGGGCACCGTGCCGTACCCGCTGACCGTCGGGCACGAGATCGTCGGCGTCGTCACCGAGGTCGGTGCGGAGGTGACCCGGCACGCCGTGGGTGACCGGGTCGGGGTCGGCTGCATGGTCGACTCGTGCCGGGAGTGCGCCAACTGTCAGGCCGGTCAGGAGCAGTACTGCCTGCGCGGGTTCACCGACACCTACAACGGCACCGACCGGGACGGCTCGGTCACCCAGGGCGGCTACTCGACGCACATCGTGGTGGACGAGCACTACGTGCTGCGGATCCCCGAGTCGATCCCGTTCGAGAAGGCCGCGCCGCTGCTCTGCGCCGGCATCACCACGTACTCGCCGCTGCGGCACTGGAAGGCCGGGCCCGGCCGCCGGGTCGCGGTGGTCGGCCTCGGCGGTCTCGGCCACATGGCGGTGCAGCTCGCCGCCGCGATGGGCGCGGAGGTGACGGTGCTGTCCCAGACGCTGAACAAGCGCGACGACGGGCTGCGCCTCGGTGCCACGCACTACCACGCCACCAACGACCCGGAGACCTTCACCCGGCTGCGGTACGGCTTCGACCTGATCGTCAACACCGTGAGCGCGCAGATCGACCTGGAGGACTACCTCAACCTGCTCGCCCTGGACGGCACGCTGGTGACCGTCGGCGCGCCGCCGGAGCCGATGCCGGTCCGCATGTTCACGCTCTTCGACAACCGGCGCTCGCTGGCCGGGTCCACCATCGGCGGGATCCGCGAGACCCAGGAGATGCTCGACTTCTGCGCCGAGCGGGGGATCGCCCCCGAGGTGGAGGTTATCGACGCCGCACAGGTCAACGACGCCTGGGAGCGGGTCCTCGCCGCCGACGTGCGCTACCGGTTCGTGATCGACGTCTCCACGATGACGTCCTGAGTCGTGGTGCGCCGACGCGTGCTCGGCCCGCCTTTTCCTCAATTTTCGCCGCCACCTGGTTCGCTGCTCGCAGGACCGGGACGACGCAGCAGACCGCCGAAGGAGACGAATGCGATACCGAGTGTGGGCCGGATCGGCCCTGGCCGTACTGCTGGTGGCCGGGACCGCCGCGTGCGGCGACGGTGACACCGACGCCACCGGCCCCGGCCCGGATCCGGGCCCGGTGGCCACCAGTACGGCGAGCAGTTCCCCGTCGGCGGCGCCCGACCTCGACGCGGGGGAGGAGTTGGCCCGGGGCATCGACGTGCCGTGGGGGCTGGCGTTCCTGCCCGGCGGCGACGCGCTGGTCGCCGAGCGCAACACCGGCCGGGTGCTGCGGATCTCCCCGGGCGGCGGCACGCCCGACGAGGTCACCACGGTGCCCGGCGTGAGCGCCGGTGGTGAGGGCGGGCTGCTCGGGCTCGCCGTGTCGCCGGGCTTCGCCGACGACGACCTGGTCTACGCCTACTTCACCGCCGCCGACGACAACCGCATCGTCCGGTTCCGGCTCGACGGCGGCCAGCCGGAGGTGGTCTTCTCCGGCATCCCCAAGGCCAGCTTCCACAACGGCGGACGCATCGCCTTCGGCCCCGACGGCATGCTGTACGTCGGCACCGGCGACGCCGGGGACACCGGCAGTTCGCAGGACCCGGCCAGCCCGGCCGGCAAGATCCTGCGGCTCACGCCGGACGGCGAACCGGCGCCCGGCAACCCGACCGCCGGTTCCCCGGTCTACAGCCTCGGGCACCGCAACGTGCAGGGCCTGGCCTGGGACCCGGAGGGCCGACTCTTCGCCACCGAGTTCGGGCAGAACGACGTCGACGAGGTCAACCTGATCGAGGCCGGGCGCAACTACGGCTGGCCCGAGGTCGAGGGTGAGGGTGACACCGCAGGCGGGCGCTACACCAACCCGCTGGTCACCTGGTCCACCCGCGAGGCGTCGCCGTCCGGCATGGCGATCACCGCCGGCAACGCCTACGTCGCGGCGCTGCGCGGCGAGCGGCTCTGGGTGGTGCCGCTCGACGGCGACCGGCTCGGCGAGCCGTCCGCGCGGCTCGACGGGTACGGGCGGCTGCGCACCGTGCAGGTGGCCCCGGACGGGGCGCTCTGGGTCACCACGTCCAACACGGACGGGCGCGGCGACGTCCGCGACGGCGACGACCGGGTGCTGCGCTTCCCGGCTCGCTGAACCGGGACCCGGCGGGCCCGAGGGGTCCGCCGGGGATGCGGTGTCAGGCCACCGCGCCGTGCAGGACCACGTGATCCGGCGGCGCGGTGCCGAACACCACGTCACCGTGGAAGACGGCCCGCCCCGACGGCCCGTCCAGGCTGAACGAGACGCGGTCGAACCGGCTGCCGTCGAGGCGGGTGGTGCCGTGGAACTGGGCACCGGTGAAGTCGACGTGTCCGGCCTCACCGCCGCGCAGGTCGAGGTCGACCAGCGTGGCGCCGCAGAGCCGCAGATGCACCCCCCGCCACTGTCCCGGCCCGGGACGCAGCCGGTCGGCGAGCAGCCGCTGCGCCAGTCGCCGTTCCCGCAGCAGGGTGTCCTGCCCGGCGGTGCGGCCCGCGGCGTCCAACGGGAACGGCACGGGCACCCGCAGGAAGGCGCAGAACGCCGTCACGACGCGCTGCCGCAGCTCGGGCCGGTCGTCCCCGAGACGGGCCAGGATCCGCAGCCCGGCCGCGCGCACCACCGGGTCGGTGTCGGCCAACTGCCGGGTGTAGGGCGCGACCGAGGAGTCCGGCGTCAGGGGACCGCCCGTGGCGTGCACCGTCCAGCCGAACGGCCACTCCGACTCGCCGTCGTCGGTCCCGCCGGCCCAGTGGGCGCCGGTCAGGTCACCGCCGGGGTGGGTGAGGTGGGCCCGCCCCGCGAACCGGGCACCGGTGAAGGTCGCCCGGGCCCCGAAGCGAGCGTGGTGGAACCAGGCCGGGCCGTCGAAGCGTACGTCCCGGAACGACACGTCACCGACGAACCGCGCGCCGTCGCCGCCCTCCTCCCAGTCCTGGTAGTCCTCCACCAGGACCGCGACCGGCCAGTGCGGGTCGTCCTCGTTCGGCTCGTCCCACGGCGCCGGGGTGATCTGGTCCACCGTGTCCCACGCCTCGTCCTCCTCCCACCAGGTCTCGGCGCCCCGGCCGAACCAGGCCATGCCGGCGAACACCGCGCCGGTGAAGTCGGTCCGTCCCCGGAACCGGGTCCGGCCGAACGCGGCGTCGCCGGTGACCCGCAGGCCGGTGAAGGTGGCGTCGTCGGCGAAGACCGCGCGCGAGAACCACGCGTCCGTGTCGACGACGGCCCCCTCGAAGGCGGTGACACCGTGGAACCGGGTGTCGGCGAACCGGGCAGCCCGCAGCCGACAGGCCCGGAAGTCGGCGTCGTGCAGCGTCGCGCCGGACAGGTCCACGCTGATGCCGTCCCAGGGCGGGGTCCTCGGGGACGGGCCGGAGCCGCGCAGCCGATCGGCGAGCAGGCGCAGCGCCGACCGACGTTCCTCGGCGTCGACGCCGTCCGGCGCGGGCGCGGTACGCAGCCACGCGCAGATCGTGTCGGTGATCGGCTGTCGCCGTGCGGGGTCGGTCGCGCCGAGGGCGACCAGTGCCTGCGCCGCCGCGAACCGTGCGCCGGGCGCGGCGGTGGTGAGCCGCCGCACCGCCTCGCGGTACGCCGTCGAGGTGTCGTCCACGGCGCGAGCCTAGTACGGCGACGCCCGTCGTGATCATGGTCGGCCCGGCCGCGTGACTGTGGCGCCGCTCAGGACGCGGGTGCGGTGCGGGCCCCTGCGGTCAGGATCGCCTCGGCCAGGGCGGCCACCGTGTCGGCGGGCGCGCTGTCGCGGTGCAGCAGGACGAACTCCACCTCACCCAGCGGCGGCAACCGGTGTCCGGCCGGGGCCGGCACCAGCCCAGGCGGGACCAGCTCGGCGGAGTGCGCCATCACCCCGAGACCGGCGCGGGTCGCCGCCACCAGCCCGCCCAGGCTGGTGCTGGTGCAGGCGAGCTGCCAGGCGCGACCGGCCGCGCCCAGCGCGTCCAGGGCCTGCGCGCGGGAGATGCTCGGCGGCGGGTACGCGACCAGTGGCACCGGCTCGTCCGGGCCGAGCCGGTGACCGGGGGCGGCCAGCCAGACCAGCCGGTCCCGCCAGACCAGCCGGCCCCGATCCTGCCCGGCCAGGCGCTTGGCGAAGACCACGTCCAGTTGCTGCGCGTCGAGCCGGTGGTGCAGGGTGCCGCTCAGGTCGACGGTCAGTTCCAGGTGCACCAGCGGATGCCGGTGCCGGAAGTCGCGCAGCACCCGGGGCAGGTGGGTGGAGATCAGGTCGTCGGAGACCCCGAGCCGCAACCGGCCGCGTACCGGTCCGGCGGCGAAGTGGCGTCGGGCCCGGTCGCCCGCGTCCAGGATGTCCCGGGCGAAGGTCACCATCGCCTCGCCGTCGACGGTGAGGTCGACGCTGTGCGTGTCCCGCACGAACAACGCGCGGCCGGTCTCGGCCTCCAGCCGCCGGACGTGCTGACTCACCGTGGACTGGCGCAGCCCCAGTCGGGCCGCCGCCCGGGTGAAGCTCAGGGCCTGGGCCACCGCCAGGAAGCTGCGGAGTTGAACGGGGTCGTACACCCGGCGAACCTATCACGTTACGTGATCGCAGTCAGCGTGATGATCGCCTTTTCCACTGATCCATCCGGGCCGACAATGGTCGGGCAGCCGCCCCGAGGTGGGCGGACGGCAGGAGCGACCGGAGGGGAGAGGCGATGCGCTGGCCGCGTCGGCTGCCGATCGACCCGTTCATCGCGGCACTGTTCGGCACCGTGGCGCTGGCCGCCCTGCTCCCGCTGCGGGGCACGGCCGCCGAGGTGGGGCGGATGGCGGCCCAGCTCGCGGTGGCATTGCTCTTCTTCCTGCACGGCGCCAAGATCGCCCCGAGGGCGGCGCTCGCCGGTGCCCGGCACTGGCGGCTGCACGCGGTGGTGCTGCTCGCCACGTTCGTCCTCTTCCCGCTGCTCGGGCTCGCCGCCGCGCCGCTGCGACCGGCGGTGCTGACCCCCGAGCTGTACCAGGGGCTGCTCTTCCTCTGCGCGGTGCCGTCCACGGTGCAGACCTCGATCGCGTTCACCGCCATCGCCCGGGGCAACGTGCCGGCGGCGGTCTTCACCGCCTCCTTCTCCAACATCGCCGGCATCGCGCTCACCCCGCTGCTGGTCACCCTGCTGCTCCAGGGCTCCGGCGAGGTACGGGTCAGCGCCGGCTCGATCGGCACGGTGGTGCTGCAACTGCTCGTGCCGTTCGTGGCGGGGCAACTCTCCCGCCGGTGGACCGCCGGCTGGATCGAGCGGCACCGCTCACTGACCGGCCGGGTCGACCGGGGCGCGATCCTGCTGGTCGTCTACTCGGCCTTCAGCGCGGGCGTGGTGGCCGGGGTCTGGGACGAGGTCTCGCCGGGACGGCTGGCCGTCCTGATCGCCGTCGTCGCCGGGCTGCTCGCACTGGTGCTGGGGCTGCTCTACGCCGGTGGCCGGCTGCTCCGCTTCGACCGGCCCGACCGGGTGACGATCCTGTTCTGCGGGGCCAAGAAGAGCCTGGCCACCGGGCTGCCGATGGCCGCCGTGCTGGTGCAGCCCGAGGCGCTCGGCCTGCTGGTGCTGCCCCTGATGATCTACCACCAGATCCAACTCGTCGTCTGTGCGTGGATCGCCCGCCGCTGGGCCGACCGGATGTAAGGAGGGGTCCCCTACTAACGCCTCGTGTATAGGAAGGGTCCCCTCCTTACACCTCAGGGCGTATGGCGTGGACGAAAGGGGCGGCCCCGGCCCAGCGCGTCGGTGTATCCCCACCGACCGGGGATGTCGAGCAGCTCGATCTGGCCCATCTGCTCCGGCACCCCGGCCTCCACCGCCAGGTGGTTCGCGTACGGCTCCAGGCCGAGCAGCGTCCGCAGCACCATCAGGGGCGTACCGCTGGACGGGGCGTACGGGCTGTCGGCGAGCCCGTATGGCACCGGGACCTTGGTGGCGGCCCGGTCGTAGCCGGTGAGGTACGCGGGCAGCCGGCCGTCGAAGTAGCGGCTCGCCTCCAGCATCCCCTCGGCGATGCGCGCCGCCTCGGCGCGGAACCCGGCTCGGCACAGGCCCCAGGCGATGATCGAGTTGTCCCAGGGCCAGACCGCGCCGGTGTGCCGACCGAGCGGGTTGTAGCCGGGTTCGGTCTCGGCCACGGTACGGATGCCCCAGCCCGACCAGAGGCCGGGACCGAACAGGTGCCGCACCACGTCGTCGCGCCGTGACATCGGGACCATGTCGCTCCAGAGCAGGTGGCCCATGTTCGAGGCCAGCCCGTCCACCGGTCGGCCGTCGACGGAGAGCGCCACCGCGTAGTGCCCCCGCTCGGGCAGCCAGAAGTCCCGGTCGAAGCGGTCCTGCAACTCGGCGGCCTCGCGGTCCAGTGTGTCGGCCCACTCCAGGTCCCCCCAGAACAGGCGCGCCATCCGGGCGGCCCGCCGTTTGGCGTCGTAGGTGTAGCCCTGGACCTCACAGGTCGCCTGCGGGAACCCGGCCGGACGCCCGTCGGCGAAGCAGATCGCCTGCGCCGAGCTGCGCCAGGTGCCGCCCACCTGCTCGGTGCGGCCGGTCTGGCACCCGGCCCAGACGTAACCGGTGCGATGTGGGTCGGCGGGTCCGTCGAGCCAGGCGATGGCCGCCCGCACCTCGTACTCGTACCCGCGGACCACGTCGGCGTCGCCGGTCCACCGCTCGTACTCGTCGAGCAGGATGACGAAGAGCGCGGTGGTGTCGACGGCGGTGAAGTTGGCCGACTCGGGGGTGTCGTTGAAGGCGGCCGAGTCGCCGTACCGGCACTCCTGGACGATCTTGCCCGGCTGTTCGCCCCGGAACGGGTCGTCGCGCGCGCCCTGGGTCAGCGCCAGGATGCGCAGGGTCCGGGCCGCCCGTTCCGGCAGGAAGGGCAGCGCCTGGAAGCTGCTGACCAGGCTCTCCCGGACCAGCAGGGTCATCGACCAGGGCAGGCCGGTGGCGGGTAGCCCCTCGAGGTAGTTGAGGCCGGGATAGTGCAGCGCGGCGAGGTCGTGCACGGACCGCTCGTACGCCTGCTGCAACGGCGCGTAGTCGGCGCGTAGCCGGGGTGCCGACGAGGTCAACCGGGCGATGTCGGTCAGGAGTCGGGTGTCGGAGCGCCCGGTCGAACTGTTCAGCCGCTCCCGCAGGTCACGGCTGTGCAGGTCGCGGACGAGGGTGAGCACCCGCAGCCGGGTGCTCCAGGCGCTCTTGGCGTCGATCGTGACCGTGAAGGTCAACCCGTCCTCGTCGACGACGGCCGGTTCGCTGGCCGTGACCACGGTCTCCCGGTGCAGGCTCTCCCGCTTGTAGTGCAGCCGCAGGGTGTCCCGCTCCACCGTCGCGACCACCGGTCGGTCCCGGCGGAGGCCGCTGCGGACCTCGGGGACCTCGGCGAAGTCCGCGGCGACCGCCAGCCGCATGGTGTAGCGCACCGGTGCGGGCGCGTGGTTGAGCAGGGTGATCTCCTCCTGGAACTCCTTGTTCACCCGGCGTCGCCGCATGATCGAGGTGGTCGCGCTGACGTAGTGGGTGGGCTCGCCGGGCACCAGCCCGAACCGGGACTCCCAGGTGTGCACCGCGTCGTGGGAGAGCACCGAGAGTTGCTCCCCGTCGAGGGTCAGGTCCCAGGTCGACAGGAACCGCGTGTCGAAGAAGTAGAGGCCCATCGGCGTGGTCGGTGTGGTCCCGACGTTCCCGTTGGCTTCGCTGATCATGAACAGGCTGCCGGCGAAGATGCGGGTGGCCTGCTGGAGCCCGACCAGGCCGGGCTCGGCGAAGGTCGTACCCGGTTCGGCCGGCTCGGTGGCGCCACTGTAGGCGGCCACCGGCAGCAGCCGGCGGAAGAGGTGCATCAGGGCGAGGTCGCCCTCGACCGAGAGCACTCCCCGGAACAGCATCGAGACGAAGTGGTCGTGGCCGGCGAGGAGGCGCTCGAAGGAGGCCCGGCTCATCTCCACCCGGCAGTCGGCGTGGCTGCCGTCCCGGTACGCGTGGGCGCGGCCGTCGGCGAGCGTGACGAACCAGGTGTCGTCCCCGTCGAAGTCGAGGCGGAGCACCCCGGTGGGCGTGGTGGGCAGGCGGCCGGGCGGAGTCTCGGCCAGGCTCGCGAAGAAGCTGTCGAGCAGTCCGTCCACCTGCCCCTCCCCGTCCGCCCGCCGCGCCGGTAACACGGTAAATCGGACATACAACATATAATTGTCTTCTGGTGCGGGGTCGTGCTTCAGTGGAAGTGCGGACACATCGGTCCGGGGAGGTGCGACGGTGGACGGACGGATCGCGGCAGGGATGCGCTACCACACGTACGGGCCCGGACGGGGCGACACATTCCTGCTCGTCCACGGCTGGTGCGGCGACCACACGTACCTGGAGCCCGTAGCCCGTCACCTGGCCGCCCGACCGGCGCGGGTGGTCGCCGTCGACATGCCCGGCCACGGCGACAGTCCACCCTCGCCCGACGGGTACGGCGTCGACCGGATGGGCGGTCACCTGCGCGCCCTGGTCGAGGCGCTGGATCTGCGCCGGGTCACGGTGATCGGGCACAGCCTCGGCGGGGTCTGGTCGTTGGCCGCCGCGGCCGCCGACCGGAGTCGCTTCACCGGGCTGGTGATGCTCGATTCCGCAGTGGCCGGGCCGCCCGGGGCCGCCGAGTCGATCGACCAGGTGGCCGAATCGCTGCGCGACGACACGTCGGGCGCGGCCCGGGAGAAGATCGTCCGCTCGTACTTCCGGCCCTACTCCGAGCCGCGCCTGGTGGAGCGGGTGGTCCGGGCGATGGGCCGGCCCGCCACCGAGATCGCCTACGAGCCGATCGCCGGCCTGGCCGCGTACGTGCGGCAGGGCGCGGACGTGGCGGCGTTGACCACCTGGGCTCGGCCGTTGCTGATGGTCGGCACCGACGCGCCCTTCGCCGACTACGCCCACCTCACCCGACTCGTCCCCGAGGCGCACATCGGGCAGACCGCCGGCTCCGGGCACTTCGTGCAACTGGAGGTGCCGGCACAGGTGAACGCGATGATCGACCGCCATCTGGAGATCACCCGCTGAACGCGCCGCGCACGGGACGGGGACGACCGGCGTCGGAGCGGGACGCACCGACCGGACGGCGCGCCACGGGCCGCCGCCGGGTCGGCCGATGACGGGGGAGCGGTGAGGACGGACGACGTACGGGCGCGGGCGCTGCTGCTGGCGGGAGTGCTGCTCGGCGCGGCCGGGATCTTCGACGCGGTCGCGGCCGGCGCCGACCTGACCGGTGACCGGTACGTCTCGATCGGCGAGGGCGTCGTCCACCAGCACGACATCACCGGGTGGGTCTGGCTGCGACTGGTCGCCGCGGTGGGCACGGCACTGGCCGGGGCGCTCGTACCCCTCGGCCGCCGGTGGTCGACGGTGCTCGCGCTGGCCGCCGTGGCGGTCTTCGTCGTGCTGCACCTGTTCCTGTTCACCTACCACCCGGTGCAGACGGTGCTGGTGCTCGGGCCGGCACTGGCCGCCGCCCGGCTGGTGCTCCTGCACCGCTCCGGCCCCGCCCGCTGAACCGCGCCGGACCCGGCCCGGTCAGCGGGTCGGTAGGCAGACCTTCCCGGTGAAGGCGGGGTCGGGCTGCCGGAACGCGGCCCAGGCCGGGTTGGCCGCGATGGCCAGCGGCGGCGCCTGCCACGCGGCGCCGAGCCGCTGCAACAGCGGGTACTCGTCGCGCTCCTGCTGGATCGGCTCGCCGGAGAGGAAGGCGACCAGCCGGTTCTCGACCAGCGCGCGGTTCAGCAGGCCGCCGTGGACCCCGGGCATCTGGAACACCGGGATGTCGGAGTAGTCGCCGGGTGGCGCCTCGGCCGCGGTGCTGGTGGGGACGAAGGCGACCATCCGTACGCCGGGCACCGGGCACATGAGCTGGTTCCGGTAGAACGGCGCGTTGTCGACCAGCGAACGGATGAACGGCTCGTCCGGGCCGGTGCCCGGTCCACCGCCCTTGTGCAGCACGCCGAACATGACCCGCAACTGCCACCCGGTGACCACGCCCCAGCCCCGGTCCTGGTGTGGCGGCGGATAGTAGGCGCGTCCCGCATTGATCAGCGGGCTGAACATCGCCAGCGCGTCGACCGCCGGATGGGCCCCCTCGTCGAGGTAGGTGCGGGCGACCATGGCACCCTCGCTCTCGCCGATCAGCGCGATCGGCCGCCCGGTACGCCCGTGCAGCCGCTGCACCTGCTCGCCGAGCAGCCGTACGCTCTGCGCCACCGAGATCGTGGTGTCCGGCGGCCCGTACGGCAGGGGTGTGCCGTCCGGGGCCAGTCCCCGGTAGGAGAACCGCTCCACGCGGTGGTCGACCGGTTTCTCGCCGCCGTACGCGGAGCCGTAGCCGGCGAGGACGATGACCGCCTGCGGTACCTCCGGCGGCAGTGGGTGGTCGAGCACCACCGCCTCGGCCCGCAGGTCCTTGCCCGGGACCGCGTGCACCAGCGGCGGGATGAGCAGCGGCACCGCCAGCGCGAGTACGGCCGCGACCGGGGTCGCCGGAAGCCACGCCAACCGGACCCGGGGCGCGCACAACGCGGCGTGCACCGTCCGGTCCCACAGCAACCCGTTCACCACCCCCGCGGCGGCGGCCACCGGCACCGTCCACCAGCCCGGCACGCTCCAACACAACGCACCGGCCATGGTCAGCACCACGAAGTTCAGCAGCGACCAGCCGACCAGGGACAGCGACGGCACTCCACGCCACCAGGGGCCCACCACGGCGGCCCGTTGCAGGAACGGTGCCAGCAGGAACATCGGCAGCAGGGAGGCCAGCAGCACCCAGGACAGCGCCACCACCGACGCGGCCACCGAGATCAACGCCCACGGTGCCACGATCACCGCCACCAGCAGGGCCAGCCCCAGGCTGCGCCGCAGCAGCCACCGCACCGGCGGTCGGGGCACCCCGTCCGGCCAGGCCAGCACCACCAGCACGGTGTGGAACACGCCCCGCGCCGCCACCACCACGCCGAACCAGAACAGGAACTTCGGCCAGGACTCGTGGTAGACGTACAGCCAGCGCAGGTCGTGGTAGGTGTCGTACGGCCAGACGGCCGAGGTCTGCGGCGCGAGCCCGGTGGCGGCGACGAAGCCCAGGGCGACCAGGACGGTGGCCTCGACGGTCGGCGACACGGCGGTGAGCAGCAGCAGTCCCGCCCGCCTGCGCTGCCGCATCCTGCCTCCCCGCCGTCTCCTCCCTGGCAGACTCCACCGGGAACGGCCGTCGTGTCGGGCAGTTCGGCAACTTCGCGGCGCGCAAGTGCCCGGCAGACCGGGTGACGACGCCCCGGCGGGGCGCCGCCACCCGGCAGGACACGCCCTAGCCGAGCGCCGGGTACGGTGCCTCGACCTCGGTGACGATCTCCTCGCCGTCGACGGTGCCGGTGACCCGGACGGTGGCGGTGCCGGCCGGCACCGCCGCGCTGCGCGTGTTGAACTGCTGGAAGGCGGTCTTGCCCGGGGCGACACCGGTCACCGTCCGCGAGCCGAAGGCGGTGACCAGCTCGATGGTGAGCGGCACCTGGTCGGCGTTGCGGGCGGAGACGGAGACGTAGGCGTTGCCGCCGATGCGCTGCGTCTTCGCGGTGACCTCGACGTCGAACGAGGTCCCGGGGTCGAGTTCGGCCCTCGCCCGGGTGGCGTCGGCGACGATCCGGTCGCGTTGCGCGGCGGTGAAGACGTCCGCGTCGACGAACGCGTCGGCGAGGCGGGTGACGGTGGTGACGAACTGGCTGTGGCTGGCGAACGGCGCCTCGTCCCAGAGCAGGTCGAGGAAGGTCGGACCGTCGGTGCCGGGTGACGGCACGCCGGTGACCGGCACGTCGTACGCGGGCAGGCCGTCGTTGCGCTTGTGGTTGGGTACGCCGGTGTCGATGCCGCCGAACACGACCGTCGGTTCGACCCGTCGGAAGTACGACGAGACGGCCTGGGTGTCGGCGACGTAGTACGGCCGCAGGGTGAACCCGTGCGTGGCGAAGAGCTGGTCACCGGCGGCCGTGGTGCTGCTGGGGGTGATGGCGGCCCGGGTGTAGTCGCCGTCGCGCTTGAGGTGGCGGTACAACGACAGCTCCCGGAAGGCGCCGCCACCGGGGTTGCCGAGGATCTGCAGCAGCACCGGTCCCCAGAACACGGCCTGGGTGTCCGGGCGGTCGATGGCGCGCTCGATCCGGATGCTGAACGGCATCCGGATGTCGACCGTGTCGCCGGAGCGCCAGGTCCGGCTCAGCGTCAGGTAGCTGCCCGGGGTGGCGCTGTGCTGGTGCGCGACCCCGTTGACGCTGACCTGGAAGCCCTTGCGCACCCAGGCCGGTACGCGGAGCTTGACCTCCAGCGGGCCACTGCCGTTGACGGTCAGCCGGACGTGGTCCTGCCGGGGGTAGTCCGTCTCCTGCACGACCGTGAGGTCCTTCTCTGACCAGGTCAGGGTCGACGGCACGTACAGGTTGACCCAGAGGGTGGAGTCGTCGGCGGACTTGAAGTAGATCGTCTCCTGGTACTTGGTGTGGTTCTCGATGCCGGTCCCGCCGCAGCAGGTGCCGGTGTTGCCGTAGCCACGGGCGGCCCCCGGGGTCAACGGCTGGAAGTAGGTGACCTGCGGGTTGCTGACGGTGGTGGTGTCGGCGCGGGACCCGGCGATCTGGTTGATCAGACCCCGCTCGTAGTAGTCCAGGTACGCCGGGTCCTGCTCGTGGAAGAACAGGTTGCGGGCGAGTTTGATCAGGTTGTAGGTGGTGCAGGTCTCGGCGCCGCCCTGGGCGATCGAGTTGGCGATGTTGTCCCGGTTCTGGAACAGCTCGATGTTGTTGTTCGAGCCGGGGTAGTTGCCGCCGGTGCCGCCGTTGGCGTACGCGCGGTGCGGGACCACCATGCCGAAGAAGTTCTTGGCGGCCTGGAAGTACTCGGTGTCCCCGCTGTGCTCGTAGACGCGCAGGTAGCCGACGAACTGCGGCACGTGCGAGTTGGCGTGCAACCGGTCGGGCCGGCGCCGCCCCGGGTTGGTGGCCGGGGTGGTGACCAGGATGTCCCGGTTCTCCACGCAGGCGTCAAAGAGCGACTCGCGGTTGTCGAAGAGCTTGGCGGTCTCCAGATGCCGACTGTCGCCGGTGAGCGCGTAGATCTCGGGGAACACCTCGTTCGCGCCGCCGGTCTCACCGGCGATGTAGAGGTCCCACATGTAGTTGAGGTTGTCCCGGGTGATCGGCCCCGGGTAGCCGGGGTGGTTCTTGTCGCCGATCGTCAACGCCAGGTGCGCCCAGGTGGCCATCTTGGTGACGACGTCGAGCGCCGTGGCGTTGTCGGTGTGGTAGTACGCGTCGAGCAGACCCCGCATGATCTTGTGTTGGGTGTACCAGGGGGCCCAGGTGTTCGTGGCCGCGTTGCTGCCGTACACCGCCCATCGGGGCGGTCCGAGCCGCAGCACCGCGTCCTCGGGGATGGCGCCGAGGTAACCGGGGTGGGTCGGTACCCACAGCTCGGTGCCCCCGCTCTGGGTGGCGACGATGCCACCGTCGCGGCCGTTCGGCGACGAGTCCTCGATCGTCGACCCGCCCTCCTCCTCGAACCGGTACCAGGCGATCGAGCCGCCACCGGTGCTGCCGGCGGGGGAGTCCTGGAGGGAGGCGACCTCCTGGGCGCTCAGCGCCCGGTCGAAGATGTGGAACTCGTCGATGGTGGCGTTGAGCATCGGGTCGCCGTACTGCGACCGTCCGATCCACCGGTTGCCGGGGTTCCCCAGGTTCGCCGGGCTCAACGTCATGTTGGTGTTCTGACCGGCCTGGACGCCGTTGACGTACAGCGTGCCGGTGTTCTGGGTGAGCGTGACGGCCAGGTGCACCCACTGGTTGACGGGCAACGCGGTGGTGCCGTTGATCTGCTGTTCGCCGCCGCTGCCGCTGACCGTGATGGCGAACCGGGGCGCGTTCCCGGTCGACCCGGCGCGCGGGGCGAGGAACATGTTCACCGTGCTGTTCTGGCCGAAGTCGAACAACCGGCTCCAGTTCTGCGTGGCCGCCAGGTTGACCCACGTCGCGATGGTGAAGTCGGTGAGCTGGCTGATCGCCTCCTGCGGCAGCGTTACGTGCTCGGCCCGGCTGGGACCGCCCAGCCGCAGGCCGCTGCCGAACCGGCCGGCGACCCGGTCGATCTCCGGCTCCTCCGGCTCCTGCGGGTCGCCGCCCGGATCGCCGGTGCCCATCCGGGCCGTGATGGCCGCCTGGCAGGCGGCGAGTTCGCCGACCATCCAGTCGAGCTTGTTCTTGAAGATCGGTTCGCCCAGGTCGGCGTACCCCTGAGCGAGGGCGGTCATGAAGTGCCCGGCCCAGTGGCCGCTGAGCAGCCCGCCGTCCTCCCAGCCGCCGGGTGTGGTGACCCCGGCCGGGTTGGGCCGGCCCGCCTGGTTGTTGAACAGCACCAGGAAACGCCGCTCGTCGAGCTGCCGCAGGTAGTTCTTCATCCGGTCCCGCTTCTGCTGGAGCAGACCGTCGCCGAGCCGGACGTCACGGAGCTGGAACGGCCGGACCGGTGCGGTGCCGCCCGGACCGGGGTCGGCGACGACGCTGCCCGGGCCGGGCGAATCGGGGCTCGAACCCGGGGTCGGCGCCGCCTGTGCGGCGGCCGGGAACGCGGCCGCAGTGGCGACCGCGGCCACTCCGGCGGCGGACACCTGCAGGACCTGACGTCGACTCACGGGGATCTCAACAGATTCAGCCACTTAGGATCGTCCTTCCAGGTGGGGTACGGCTCGACCGGTGCGGTGGCGCAGAGACGGATTGTCAGCGAGTGTGAGCGTTAACTTTTCGCTCGTCAATCCCTACGACCCGGTAAAGTGCGGACTTCGACACCTGCGGGAAACGAGGTGATGTTAGCGCTCACACACACGGTCAACTGGGATTCCGGGCACTGTGGAGACGCCCTCTCAGCCGTGGTCGACGTCGGATCCGTCGTCCTCGGAGGCGGCCAGCCGTCCCAGCGACAGCGGCGCGGCGATCGGTCGTTCCGCGAAGGCGCGCAGGTCCGCCTCGGTGACCGTCCGACCGGCGTACCGGGCGGTCAGGCAGGCGGTGGCGAAGCCGCACACGCGCCCCTGGCACCACCCCATCCCGGGCCGGGCCAGCAGCTTTACCGTGCGGGCCTCGGTGGCGCCCAACCCGGTCACGGCCTGCCGGATCTCGCCCGCGCCGACCTCCTCGCACCGGCAGACCACAGTCTCGTCGGCGCAGCGCGCGAGCACGTCGGCGGGGACCGGGTAGGCCCGGTGCAGCGCGGCGGCGAACCGGCGCAGGGCGGGGCGTCGCCGACGCGCCGCCCGGTCCCCGGTCGGCGGTCCGTGGCCGAGCGAACCCGCCGCCGAGGCACCGGCGATCCGACCCTCCACCGTGGCCAGGTCGGCGCCGCCGACGCCGGTGGCCTCACCGGCCGCCCACACCCCGGCGACGCTCGTCGCCTGGTCCTCGTCGACGGAGAGCACCAGGCTCCGGTCGGCGTCGACCCGGGTCGCGCACCCGAGCTGAAGTGCCAGGTCGAGCTGCGGCGTGAACCCCCAGCCGACCGCCAGCACGTCGCAGTCGATCCGCCGCTCGGAGCCGGTGCGCACCCGGCCGTCCCGGCCCCGCCGGCCGACGATGACACCGGTCAGCCGGTCCGTGCCGGTCGCCCGCAGCACCACGTGCCGGTGCCGGACCGGCACCCGGTGCCGCAGCAGCCGGGCGGCGTACCCGGCGGCCTCGCCGAACTTGCCGGCCACGCCGAGCAGCGCGCGGGGGTGCCGGGCGAGGGCGAGCGGACCGTTCGCCTCCAGCACTGCCGCCACCCGCGCGCCGTACCGGGCCAGACCGTCGGCGACCGGCAGCAGGAACGGGCCGGTGCCGGCCACCACCACCCGCCGTCCGGGTACGACGAGGTGGCCCTTGAGCAGAGCCTGCGCCCCGCCCGCCGTGAGCACGCCCGGCAGGTCCCAGCCGGGGAAGGGCAGTTGCCGGTCGTACGCGCCGGTGGCGAGGACGAGTCGGCGGGCGGAGACGGTGACCGGGTCGGGGGTGCCGTGCTGCCGGGGCTCGGCGCCCACCAGGCAGCGCAGCACCCAGCCGTCGCCGTCCGGCGTCACCGACCAGACGTGGTGCCCGGCCAGCCGGACGACCCGACCGGCGTCGGCCAGCGCGGCGAGACGGTCCAGCGTGGAGGTGAACCGCCGCCACCCGTGGTGCAGGGTGGTCGGCCGGAAGCGGCCGACGCCGGGAGCGGGGGAGCGCCAGTACTGCCCGCCGGGGCGTACGCCCGCGTCGATGATCGCCACCCGGGCCCCGGCTTCGGCCGAGGCCAGCGCGGCGGCCAGTCCCGCCGGCCCGGCCCCGACGACCGCCACGTCCACGTCTGTGCCGGTCATCGTCCGGTGCCCTGCTGGGTGCGGACGTCGTCGCCCGGGGCGGCCGGCACCAGGCAGGCGCGCAGCGACGGTTGCCCGTTGACGGTCACCAGGCAGTCGAAGCAGATCCCGATGCCGCAGAACAGCCCCCGGGGCCGCCCGCCGAGCCGGGTGTCCCGCCAGGACCGCACCCCGGCGGCGGTGAGGGCGGCACCGACGGTCCAGCCGTCGCGGCAGGGCACCGGCGTGCCGTCCAGGAGGATCTCGAACTCGTCGGGGTGGTTCACCGGGACACCTCCGGGTCGAACCGGTCCGGGCGGAACGGGGTCAGGTCCAGCTCGGGCGGCGTGCCGAGCAGGCTCTGCGTGACCAGACGCGCGGTGCCCGGGGCCAGGCCGATACCGGCACCCTCGTGACCGCACGCGTGGTGCAGCCCGGGAGCGCGAGGATCCGCGCCGATCACCGGCAGGTGGTCGGGACAGTACGGCCGGAAGCCCCGGTACGCGCGGATCACCGCGACATCGCGCAGCACCGGGAAGAGGCGTACCGCACCGGCGGCGAGCTGCCGCAGGGCCGGGACCGAGACGCTGCGGTCGAAACCGACGCGTTCCCGGCTGGCGCCGATCAGCACCGTGCCGGCCCGGGTGCCCTCGACCACCGTGGACGTCCGCAGCGCGGCCGAGTCGCTGGCCACGTCGGCGACGTAGTCGGCGAGGTACACCTTGTGCCGGATCAGCGCCGGGAGCGGCTCGGTCACCAGGATGTAGCCGCGTCGGGGCGCGATCGGCAGCGCGACACCGGCCAGCGCGGCGACCTCACCGGCCCAGGTGCCGGCGGCGTTGAGCACGGCGGCGGCGGGGATGTCGCGTCGGGGCGTCCGCACGCCGACCACCCGTGGACCGTCCCGCAGCAGGCCGGTGACCGGCTCGTGCGGCAGCACGGTGGCGCCGTCGCGGCGGGCCAGCCGCAGCAGGTGGGCGGCGGCGAGCATCGGCTGCACCTGCATGTCCTGCGGGTACCGGTAGCCTCCGGTGAGGTCGTCGCTCAGGTGTGGTTCGTGCTCCCGCAGCCGGTCCCGGTCGACGGCGACCGCCTCGACACCGAGGTCGCGTTGCCGCGCGGCGAGCCGGGCCAGGCCGTCCAGGGACGCCCGGTCGGTGGCGACCACCAGCCCGCCCTTGGTCTCCATCTCCACCAGCTCACCGAAGGTCGTGTCGCGCACCGGCAGGTCGGCCAGGGCGCGCCACTGCCGGTGCGAGTGCAGCGCGAGGTCGAGTTCCGGGCCCGGTTCCTTGTCGGAGACGAGGATGTTCCCCTCGCCCGCCCCGGTGGTGCCGCCGACGATCGGACCACTGTCCACGACGGTGACCGACAGGCCCGCCCGGCTCGCGTGGTACGCGCAGGCCGCGCCGACGATGCCCGCGCCCACCACGACCAGGTCCACCGCTCCGCTATGCACGCGACCACCGGACCGATCGGCCGGTGCCGCAGGGGCGGGGCGCAGGCATGGCACCTCCGACGTCGAGGGCTGGAGGGCGGTGGGACGCCGTTGTAGTGTGTGACATTGTACTGGCCGACACGGATAAGGAGCACCCCGATGCCCCCTCGGTCGAGACCATGGCACGGCGTCCTGGTGGCCACCACGGTGCCGCTCGACGACCGACTCGCGGTCGACGTCGACCGGTACGCCGAGCACGTCCGGTGGCTCGCCGACGAGGGCTGCGACGGGGTCGTGCCGAACGGCTCGCTCGGGGAGTACCAGACGCTCACCCCCGAGGAGCGCAGCACACTGGTCCGGGTCGCGGTCGACGCGGCACCCGACGGTTTCACCGTGATGCCCGGCATCTCCGCGTACGGCGCGATCGAGGCGCGGCGGTGGGCCGAGGACGCCGCCGAGGCCGGGTGCGCGGCGGTGATGCTGCTGCCGCCGAACGCCTACCGGGCCGACGAGCGGGCCGTGGTCGCGCACTACCGCGAGGTCGCCGAGGTCGGCGTGCCGGTGGTGGCGTACAACAACCCGATCGACACCAAGGTCGACCTCACCCCGGAGCTGCTCGCCCGCCTGCACGGCGAGGGCCTGATCGTCGGCGTCAAGGAGTTCACCGGCGACGTCCGCCGCGCCTACCGGATCGCCGAGGCGGCACCCGGCCTGGACCTGATCGCCGGTGCTGACGACGTCACCCTGGAACTCGCCGTGGCCGGCGCGCCCGGCTGGATCGCCGGGTACGTCAACGCGCTGCCCCGGGCCTGCGTCCGGCTCTTCGACGCGGCGTCCGACGGTGACCTGGCCACCGCGTTGCCGCTCTACCGCGCGCTGCACCCGTTGCTGCGCTGGGACTCGCGGACCGAGTTCGTGCAGGCCATCAAGCTCTCGATGGACGTGGTCGGACGCTACGGTGGGCCGTGCCGCCCGCCCCGGGTGCCCCTCACGCCGGAACACGAGCGCATCGTCCGGGAGGCCACCGAGAAGGCGGTGGCGGCCGGCGGCCGGTGACGGGAAGGGCGGTAGGGCGATGCGCAGCACACGGGTGTTCCACGCGGTCGACTCGCACACCGAGGGCATGCCGACCCGGGTGATCACCGGCGGGATCGGCGTGGTCCCCGGCGACTCGATGGCGCAGCGGCGTCGGTACTTCGTCGCCCACCTCGACCATCTGCGCACCCTGCTGATGTGCGAGCCGCGTGGGCACGCCGCGATGAGCGGGGCGATCCTGCAACCGCCCACCCGGCCCGACGCCGACTGGGGCGTGCTCTTCATCGAGGTCAGCGGCTGCCTGCCGATGTGCGGACACGGCACCATCGGGGTGGCCACCGTCCTGGTGGAGACCGGCATGGTTACCGTCACCGAGCCGACCACCGTGATCCGGCTCGACACCCCGGCCGGGCTGGTGGTGGTCGACGTGGCGGTCCGCGACGGGCACGCCGAGTCGGTGACCCTGCGCAACGTGCCCTCCTTCGTGTCGGAGCTGGACGCCACGGTCGACGTGCCCGGGTACGGTCCGGTCACCCTGGACCTGGCCTTCGGCGGCAACTTCTACGCCGTCGTCGACCTCGACCGGCTCGGGATCGCCTTCACGCCGACCGATCCGCAGGTCCGGCAGCGGATGCTCGACGCCGGGCTGGCCATCATGGACGCGGTCACCGACCAGCTCCGGCCGGTGCATCCGGAGGACCCGACGATCGCCGGCTGCCACCACGTCTACCTCGCCGCACCGGGCTCCGACGCCCGGCACTCGCGGCACGCCATGGCCATCCACCCCGGCTGGTTCGACCGCTCACCCTGCGGCACCGGGACCTCGGCCCGGATGGCCCAACTGCACGCCCGGGGCGAGTTGGCGCTCGGCGCCGACTTCGTCAACGAGTCGCTGATCGGCAGCCGTTTCGTCGGCCGGCTGCTGGACCGCACCACCGTGGCCGGTCGACCGGCCGTGGTCCCGACGGTCACCGGCCGCGCCTGGATCACCGGCACCGCCCAGTACCTCCTCGACCCCACCGACCCGTTCCCCGCCGGCTTCCAGCTCTGACCAGCACTGGAGTTCTCATGTCCGTCGTCGTGTCCGCCTGCCCCCAGCGTCCCGAGGACGTCGTCGTCTCGGTGCCCGCCGCGACCGCCGAGAACGTCGGCACGGCCGCCGAGGCGGCCCGCGCCGCCCAGCGCGGCTGGGCGGCGGCCCCTCCCGCCGGGCGGTCGGCGGCGTTGCACGCCGCCGCCGACGCGGTCGCCGACGCCACCGCCGAGCTGGTCGACCTGGTCGTCCGGGAGGTGGGCAAGCCGGTCACGGAGGCGCGCGGTGAGGTGGCCCGGACGGTGGCGCTGCTGCGGTACTACGCCCAGCAGGTCTACGACCCGACCGGGGCCGTGCACGACCCGAGCGGCGGCCGGGGGCTGGCGTACACCCGACGTCGCCCGCGCGGTGTCGCCGGCCTGGTCACGCCGTGGAACTTCCCGCTGGCCATCCCGGTGTGGAAGGCCGCCCCGGCGCTGGCCTTCGGCAACGCCGTCCTGCTCAAGCCGGCACCGCAGGCGACGGCCTGCGCGATACGGCTGGCCGAGCTGGTCACCCCGCATCTGCCCGACGGGCTGCTGACGGTGCTGCCCGGCGACGCCGAGACGGGCCGTGCGGTGGTGGACGCCGGGGACGTCGTCTCGTTCACCGGCTCCGCCGAGGTGGGCGCGAGCGTCGGCGCGACCGCCGTGGCACGGGGCGTGCCGGTGCAGTGCGAGATGGGTGGGCTCAGCCCGGCGGTGGTCCTCCCGGACGCCGACGTCGAGTCCGTCGCCCGGCAGGTCGCCTACGCCGCGTTCGGGTATGCCGGCCAGAAGTGCACCGCCACCAAGCGCGTCATCGTGGTGGGTGACCCGACCGCGTTCACCGACGCGCTGGTGACCGCCGTGGCGGCGTTGGCCTGTGGCGATCCCGCCGCACCGGAGACCGTGGTGGGGCCGGTGATCGACCAGGCCGCCCAGCGCCGGGTGCGGGACGCCGCGCAGAGCGCCGTCGCCGCCGGTGCCCGACTGCTCACCGGTGCCCGTACGCCCGAGGGGCCGGGCTGGTTCGTCGCCCCCACGCTGCTGGCCGACGTCCCCGTCGACCACCTGCTCCAGCGCGCGGAGGTGTTCGGTCCGATCTGCACGCTGAACCGGGTGGACAGCCTCGACGCGGCGCTGGCCGCCGCCAACGACGGCCGGTACGGGCTGGCCGCCTCGGTCTTCACCGCCGACCTGGACGCCGCGCTGCGCTTCGCCGACGGGCTGGCGGCCGGACAGATCAAGGTCAACGCGCCGACCGCCGGAGTGGACTTCCACCTGCCGTTCGGCGGCGAACGCGCCTCCAGCTACGGACCCCGCGAACAGGGCAAGGCGGCGCAGGACTTCTACACCGCCCTGCACACCGTGACCGTCGTACCCGCCGGAGGCTGAACCGCCCCGGGTGTCCCGGGGCCCGCCGCCGTGGCGTCGCCTACCATCTGCGGCGAGAAGGAGACGTGGTGGTGACTGACGCCTTGGAGCTGCCGGCCCTGGGGGCGCGTACGAGCCTGCGCGGGCAGGTTGCGCACGCGCTGCGGGCCGCGCTGGTGGCCGGCCAGATGCGCCCCGGCGAGGTCTACTCCGCACCGACGCTCGCCGCCCGACTCGGCGTCTCCGCCACACCGGTCCGCGAGGCGATGCTCGACCTGGTCAAGGAGGGCCTGGTCGAGACCGTGCGGAACAAGGGTTTCCGGGTCACCGAACTGTCCGACCGGGAACTCGACAACCTGACCGAGATCCGCCAGTTGATCGAGGTGCCGACCACTGTGCGGGTGATCGGCGTGGCCACCGCCGAGGACATCGCGCGGCTGCGGCCGATCGCCCACCGGATCGTCGAGGTGGCCGAACGCAAAGACCTGATCGCCTACATCGAGCACGACCGCCGGTTCCACCTGGAACTGCTCGCGTTGGCCGGCAACAGTCACCTGGTCTCGCTCGTCGGTGAGCTGCGGGCGAGGTCGCGGCTGTTCGGCCTGACCCGGCTCGCCGAGACCGGGGAACTGGTGCCGTCGGCCCGCGAGCACGTCGAGATGCTCGACCTGATCGAGGCGGGCGACCGGGCCGGACTGGACCGGCTGATGCGCGTGCACATCGGCCACGTCCGCGGCCGGTGGGCCGGCCGGGCGGAGCCGACCGCCGACTGAGCGTCGCCGCCGGACGACTCTGACCGCCGCCGGGAGACCCAGACCGGCGGCCGTACGGTCAGCGCTGCCAGGCGGCCCAGAGTTCGGCGTACCGGCCGCCCGCGGCGACGAGTTCCGCCGGGGTGCCCAGCTCGACGATCCGCCCGTGCGCCATCACCGCGATCCGGTCACAGCTCTGCGCCTGGGTCAGCCGGTGCGCGACCACCACGGCGGTGCGGCCCCGCACCAGGGCGGCACTGGCCAGCTCCAGTTGCCGGGCACCGGCGCTGCCCGCCTCGGCACTCGCCTCGTCCAGCACCACGATCGGCGGGTCGAGCAGTGCGACCCGGGCCAGCGCCACCTGTTGCGCCTGCCCGGGGGTGACCGGGTGGTCGCCCTCACCGACCGGGGTGTGCAGCCCCTCCGGCAGCGCGGCGACCCACTGGTCGGCCCCGACCAGCCGCAGCGCGTCCCACAGCTCCTCCTCGGAGGCGTGCGGCGCGGCCAGGCGCAGGTCCTCGGCGAGCGTGCCGGCGAAGACGTGCACCTCCTGGGTGACGACGCCGACGGTGCGCCGCAGCTCCGCCGGATCCAGGTCGGCGATCGGCCGACCGCCCAGCAGCACCTCGCCCTCGGCGGCCGGGAACACCCCGCCGAGGATGGCCGCCAGGGTCGTCTTGCCGGCACCGCTCTCGCCGACCACAGCCAGCGACTCGCCCTCGGCGATCTCCACCGAGACGTCGTGCACGACGGTGGGCCCGCCGGGGTAGCGGTGCCCGATCGACTTGGCGCCGATCCCGCCCGCCGGTCGATCGCCGGTGCCCGCGCGGGACTCCGGCACGTCGAGTCCGGTGATACCGACCAGTCGGGCCAGCGCGGCGCCGGCCGACTGGACGTCGTTGAACGAGATCAGCAGCATGCCGAGCGGGCCGAAGAGCCGGTGGAACAGCAGCGCGGCGGCGGTGACGTCACCCACGCTGCTCTCGCCCGCGCGGACCAGCAGGAAACCGGCGAGCAGGACGGCGGTGAGTCCGATCGCCTCCGCGTAGTTCATCATGTTGGCGAACCACAGGAATCCGCGTACCGCCCGCAGGCGCGCGGTGACCGCGTTGCGCGACGCTCCGTCCACCCGCTGGCCCTGCCGCTGCGCCATGCCGTAGGCGTGCACCGTCCGGGCGCCGGTGAACGTGGTCAGCAGGCTCTGCGTCCGCACCGCTGCCGCCTCGCGCTCGGCGGCGTAGAGCCGCTTCGCCTGGGGCACGAACCGGCGCAGGCTCAGCACGTGCACCGGGAAGACGACCAGGAACGCCAGCGCGATCCGCCAGTCCAGGGTGGCGAAACCGGCGAAGGTGATGACGACGGTGACCAGGGCGGTGAAGATCCCGGCGGCCAGCCGGACCGAGTCGGTGACCTGTTCCACGTCGTCGGTCACCCGGGCGGCGACGTCGCCGGAGCCGGCGCTCTCCAACCGCGCCGAGTCCATCCGCAGGGCCCGGTCGAGCACCTCTTCCCGCAGGTCGGCGCAGGCGCGCATGCCCCACTCGGTGACCAGCCACCGGGACACGCCGGTCAGTACGGCGGCCAGCAGGCCGGTGCCGAGGATCCAGGCCGACGTCGTCAGCAACGCGTCGACGGTGCCGCCCGCGACGACCAGGTCGACCAGTCGGCCGAGCAGGATCGGCACCACCACGGCCGCGGCGCTGGCCGCCACGGACGTCAGGACCGACGCCCAGGCCAGCAGCGGATAGCGGCGCAGGTTGCGCCAGAACACGGCCAGGGTCTCCCGGCCGGAGGCGACCGGCAGGATCGTCGTCGCGCTCATCGCAGGACCACCTCGGCGTACGCGGACTGGGCGAGCAGGTCCCGGTGCGATCCGACGGCGGCCACCTGCCCGGCGTCCAGGAAGACGACGCGGTCGCACCGGTCGAGCAGCGGCGCGCTGGTGGTGACCAGCACGGTGGCGCGCTCGTCCCCGGCCCGGCGGGAGCGGATCCCCTCGGCGATGGCGTGCTCGGTGACCGCGTCGACCGCCGTGGTCGGGTCGCGGAACACGGTGACCGGCCGGTCGGCGAGCAGCGCCCGGGCCAGGGCGATCCGCTGCCGTTGCCCGCCGGAGAGGTTCAGCCCGTGGTCGAGCAGTTCGCGGTCCAGGCCGGTGCCGCCCTCGGCGAGCAGGTCGTCGACGGAGGCCGCCGCCATGCTCTGCCGCAGCGCCGCGTCGTCCCGCTCGTCGCCGCTCTGCAACACCTCGCGCAGGGTGCCGCCGAACAGGTCGACCGCGTGCGGCTCGACGAGCACCACCTGCCGCAGCGAGGCCGCGTCGAGGTCGCCGACCGGCGTACCGGCCAGGGTCACCTCGCCCCGCTCCGGCGCCCGTGCCCCGGCCAGGAGGTCGGTGACGTCGTCGGCGGTGGTGGTCTGCCCGGTGACGACCCCGAGCACCTCGCCGGGCCGCACCTCGAGACTGGCGCCGTCCAGGCCCGAGGTGTGCACTTCGGCGAGGACCAGCGGACCGGGCTGCGCCGCCCGTACGCCGGAGGTGGCGCGCTCGGGCGCGGCCAGCACCTCGGCGACCCGGGCCGCGCTGGCCCGCGCGGTGGCCAGCCGGAAGACGCAGTCGGCCAGGTTGAGCACCGGGTCGGTGATGAACGCGGCCAGGCCGACGATGGTGATGAGCTGCCCGACCGTGATCCGCCCCTCCAGGGCGAACCACCCGGCCAGGGCGGCCACGACGGTGATCAGCAGGCCGGTGGTGAACGTCGACACGCCGACGAACGCGGCACCGGCCTTGACCGCGCCGACGTTGGCGCGCAGCGAGGTGCGGCTGGCGGTCCGGTAGCGTCGCGACGCCTCGTCGACGCCGCCGAACCCGCGCAGCGGCCGGAGCCCGCGCAGCAGGTCCGACGCGGTCGCGGCGGCCCGGCCGATGGCCTGCTGCTGGGCCGAGGTGTGGCGTTCCACGACCGGCCCGAGCGCGTGCAGGCCGAGCACCAGCACCGGGATGCCGATGACCAGCCCGAGTCCGAGCGTCCAGTCGATCCGCAGCAGGACGATCGTGGAGACGACCAGCCCGAGCAACGCGGACACCACCCGGCTGCCCAGCTCCAGCGAGTCGGCGGCGGCCTGGGTGTCGGTGGTGGCGATGGAGAGCAGCTCACCGCTCTGGCGGCTGGTGCGGATGCCCTGGCCGCCCAGCAGTCGCCGGACCACGCGCATCCGCAGGACGTGCGACTCCTCGGTCACCGCCCTGGACAGAAACCAGAACCCGGACCGCCAGCCCATGGTCAACGCGGTGAACAACACGAAGATCCCCAGGACCGACCAGATCATCGCCGAGGTCGACCCGGTGCTCACCGCCTGGTCGATGACCAGGCCGATGGCCACCGGGACCAGCGCCTCACACACCTGGTGCAGCGACCAGAAGGCGGTGCAGAGCGCGGTGTCCCGGCGCTGCCGCCAGAACATCTCGCCGAACAACCGGCCGGTCGGGCTGACTCGCGCGGTCACCTCACCCGCCGTCGGTCGGTGCGGCGGATCCCCGCCGTCGGCTGTGCCATCTCGCCTCACTCTCCACAAGTTAGGTGAGGCTAACCTGTGGTCGTGGCTCGACGCCATCCGGTACGGGGTGTCGTCCCGGCGGTCAGCCGGGGACCGCCACCGCTTCCCGGGCGAGCGTGACCGCGCCCAGCAGGGCGGCGTCGTCGGCGAACCGGGACAGTACCACCTCCGGCCGATGCGGCAGCACCTCGGTGAGCCGGTCGACCAGCAGCTCCCGGATCAGGGCGCTACCGGCCACCCCGCCCACCAGCACCACCCGCTGCGGGTCCAACAGCAGGCAACTCGTGACCAGGTGCCGGGCCAACTCGTCGAGTCGGGCGGTCAACGCCTGCCGCTCCGCCCCCGGTCGTTCGGCCGCACCGGCGAGGGCCGCCGCGCCGCCGGAGAGGCCCAGTTCGGCGGCGAGCCCGTCCAGGGCCCGGCCGGAGAAGTCCAACTCCAGCATGGTGCCCGGCCACGGACCGCCGGAGACCGCGTACCCGATCTCACCGGCCGCGCCCCGGTGGCCGGAGACCACCGCGCCGCCGACCGTGATCGCCGCGGCCACTCCGGTGCCCAGCCCCAGCACCAGGCCCGGGTCGGCGTCACGCAGCGCGCCGAGCCGCAGTTCGGCCAGGGCCGCGGCGTTGAGGTCGTTGTCCACCGCCACCTCGGTGACGCCGAGCGCCTCGCGGACCGCGTCGGCCAGTCGCAGCCCCTCCCAGCCGGGGACGTTCGGCGCCAGCTCGATGCCGTCCGGCCGGATCACCCCGGGAGAGGCCACCCCGGCGGCCAGCAGCGGACCGCCCACCTCGGCCACCAGCCGGGCGGCCAGGTGCAGCGCCCGTTCCAGCGCCTGCGGCGCACTGCGCTCGGCGTACGTGGGGACCCGCTCCCGGGCCAAGATCCGACCCTGCCGGTCGGCGACCCCGACGGCCATCTTGGTCCCGCCGAAGTCGATGCCGAGCAGCAGCCCGTCGGTGTGCGCGCCCGACTCGGGTCGCGCCAACTGCACGCTCATCGGGCCGCCATCTCGGCGGCGACCGCGTCCAGCGCGGTGTCGGCCCGGTCGAGGCGGTCGCGGACCGCCGCCAGCCGTGCCCGTGCCGCGTCGAAGCCGCCCCGCAGCGTCGCCACCTGGGCGCGTACCGCGGCGGCGCCCGGCCCGTCGGCCTGGGCGCGGCCCAGCACCAACTCCGGCCGGACGGCGGCGGCGATCAGGTCGTCCACGGCGGCGTCGTCGAGCCCGCCGGGCACCAGCCCCTCGGCGGCGGCCCGCACCTCGTCGGCGGTCCAGCCCTGCGGGTCACCACCGCGCACCAGCCGACCCACCACCGAGTGCGCGGCCCGGAACGGCACACCGTGCCGGGTCAGGGCGTCGGCGGCGGCGGTCGTGGTGGCCCCGGAGGCGACGATCTCGGCCGCCGACGGCGGCGTCAACGGCGCGATCTCGGCGAGGAAGCCGCCGAGCAGGGCGAAGAACCGGTCCGCCCGGTCGTTGCTCTCCCAGAGCCGCACCTGCACGTCGGTGGTGGCGTTGTTCGAGTCCTCCCACCAGGCCGCGCCCACGTTGTTCAGCACCGAGGCGGCGTCGGCGGCGGCCTGCCCGGCGTACGAGACCAGGTGCTCCAACACCACCGGGTTGCGCTTCTGCGGCATGATGCTGCTGCCCTGGGTGAAGTCACCGGGTGTGGTCACCCACTGCCAGCTCAGCCAGTCCATCAGGGTGCGGGCCAGCCGCGCCCCGGTGGCCAGCGCCTGGGCGTTGAGGGTGCCGACCCGCACCAGATGGTCGGCACCGGCCACCGCCTCGTACGAGTTGGTCACCAGACCCGCGAAGCCGAGCAGCTCGGCCACCCGGGCGGGGGAGATGTCCAGGTCGGTGCCGGCGAAGGCGCAGGAGCCCAGCGGCGAGACGTTGAGCGCCTCGATCAGGTCGGCGTAGGCAAGCGCCTCCCCGGCCAGCGCCTCGGCGTACCCGGCCAGGGCGTGCCCGATGGTGGTGGGCTGGGCCGGACGCCGGTGGGTGTAGCCGGTGATCACCACGTCCGCGTACCGGTCCGCGGCGTCCAACGCGACCGTGCCGGCGTCCAGCACCCGGTCGAGCACCCCGGCCACCTGGTCGCGCAGCAGCATCCGGAACACCCCGGCGTCGAGGTCGTTACGGCTGCGCGCCATCTGCACGTCCAGCTCCGAGGTGGGTACCCCGCAGGCCGCCGCGAGGCGCTTCTCGACCAGGTAGTACGTGTCCTCGAAGGTGCCGTCGAAGGGCGGCGCGTCGGCCTGGTCGGCGCGCAGCTCGGCGAGTCCGCGCAGCAACCGGGCGCCCCGCTCGGCGGGGATCAGCCCCTGCTCGGTCAGCATCACCACGTGCGCCTGGCTGGCCCGCACCATCGCCGGGAAGAGATACCCGACGTGGTGGTCGTAGGTGGGACGCAGGTGGTGCCGCTGGTAGGTGGTCAGCGCGGGAGTGCTCATGACGGAGTTCCTTACTTCCTCTCCAGGCCGGATCGGCGCGGGGGCCGTCCCGGACGGTAAGCCGGTCAGTCGTCGAGCCCGAGCAGGCGCTCGGCGTTACCGGCGAAGATCGCGCGCAGATGCTCGTCGGGCAGGCCCAGCTCCCGGCAGATGCGGAGCTGGTCGTCGAGGTAGCGGGTGACGTACCCGCGCGGGAACCACGACGAGTCGCTGCCGAACACGATCCGCTGCGGGCCGATGGTCTCGTAGCAGCGCCGGAACAGGTCCTCCAGCGTCAGCTTGTACGGCATCCAGCGCACCCACTGGTTGGAGCCGGAGGTGTCGACGTGCACGTTCGGGCAGCCCCAGGCGGTGAAGAGCAGCTCCTGCACGTACTGCACGCCGAAGTGCGGCACCACCACCGGCAGCTCCGGGAACCGGCGGGCCATCCGGGCCAGCTCCTCCGGACCGCCGTGCCGGCCGAAGGTGAGGCCACCGGCGCTGCCGTAGTGCCCGATGTGGATCAGCACCGGCACACCGAGCCGCTGCGCGGTGCCCCAGAGCGGATCGAGGTCCGGCCCGTCGAGCGGGCCGCGCAGCAACGGCGCGAACAGCTTCAACCCGCGCAAGCCGCGTTCGGTGACCGCCCGTTCCAGCTCGGCGGCGGCGTCCGGCGCGTACGGGTCGTGGTGGGCGAAGCCGAGCAGCAGGTCCGGGTGCCGGTCGACCACGTCGGCCACCGCGTCGTTGCCGCCGCCGGTGACGAACACCGCCCGGCGTACGCCGACCCGGCGCAACTCGTCGGCCCATCGGTCGGCCTCGTCCGGCCAGTGCGCGGCGGGCGGCTCCGGTTCCGGGAACGACCACGCCTGCCGCCACGCCCGCGCGTACGGGGCGGAGGCGGCGGCGCGGGCGGCCCGCTCGGGTGCCCCGCCGGGGTGCATCCCGGCGGCTTCCTCGCAGGCGTGGATCGTCTCGTCGGCGCCGATGCGGAAGTGCAGGTGGAAGTCGACGACGTCCAGTCCCCGGTCCACGGTCACCCCTCCCCCCGAGACAGCGGCGGATCAGCGGACAGCGGATCAACGGTCGGCGGATCGGTGGGCAGGGGATCGGCGGTGGGCGGCGCGGGTGGCGGGGCGGCGACCCAGGCGGCCACGATCTCCCGCAGCCGGGCACCGGCGATGTGCCGGACCCGTTCGCCGCTCTCCACGTCGGCCAGTGAGATGTGCCCGGACCAGCCCTGCCACGGGTCGGGCCGGGATTCCACCAGCACGTACGGGTGCGGCACCGGCAGCTTCGGCTTCGGCGGCAGGTCCTCGACCGCGTCGAGGCGTACCGCGTCGGGGTCGAAACCGAGCACGCCGGAGGTCTCGTACGCCCCGCCGTGGCCTCGCGCGGGCAGTTCGCCGTAGAGCTGGGTGGTCTCCGCCGGGGTGACCAGCTGGAACCAGTTGACCAGCAGCAGACTGGCCTGCCGACGGCCGGAGACCCACTCCATCGCGGCCCGCGCGGTGGACATGTTGGCGTCGTGCCCGTTGACGATCAGCAGCCGGGGGAAACCGGCCGCGACGATCCCCTCGATCACGTCGGCCAGGTAGCCGACCGCGATCTCCGGGCGGATCGCCACCGTCCCCGGCCACGGCCGGGTCTGCCCCGGGCAGGCCGCGTACGGCACGGCGGGGAAGAGGACCCCACGCGGGCCCTCGCCGGTCGCGCCGCTCTCGGCGGCGAACCCCTCGGCCAGGATCAGGTCGGTGCCCAGCGGCAGGTGCGGGCCGTGCCACTCCACCGCGCCGACCGGCAGCACCGCGAAGTCCGCGGCGGCGGCCACCGCCGCCAGTTCGCCACCGGGCACCCGGCCGATCGGCAGCAGGCCCGACTCCGGCCAGCTCACCGTCACCTCGGTACGCGTCACGCCGTCCACTTAGCCGCCTCCCGGGACGCCGACCGGCCGCTCTGCAACCGACCGGAGACCACCATCACCACGAAGATCAGCGCCACCTGGAGCATGCCGTACGCGGCGGCGGTGCCGACCTCGAACGAGTACATCCGATTGTTGATCTCGACCGAGATCGGTGCCGTCTGCGACGTGTAGATCAGCACCGAGGCGACGAACTCGCCGACGCCGTTGACGAAGGCCAGCAGCGCGCCGGCCGCCACCCCGGGGATCATCAGCCGCAGGGTGACCGTGCCGAACGCCCGCCACCACGAGGCGCCCAGGTTGCGGGCCGCCTCCTCCAACGAGGGGTCGATCTGCGCCAGCGTGGCCGAACTGGACCGGAACACCAGCGGCAGGAACCGCACGAAGTACGCCAGCGGCATGATCCAGAAGGTGCCGATCAGCACCTGCCCGAAGCTGAACGCGTTGCCGGTGCTGAACGCCGAGATCAGGTTGATCGCCACCACCGTGCCGGGCAGCGCCCACGCCAGCATGACCGCCACGTCCAGCAGCGCCCGACCCCGGAAGTCCAACCGCCGCACCGCGTACGCGATGAGCACGCCGACCACCACACAGGCGACCGTGGCGATCAGGCTCATCTGCAACGAGTTGAGGATCGGCTGGAACGCCCTCGGGTCGGAGAAGATGGTGACGAAGTTCTGCCAGGTGTACGCCGACGGGATCACCTCGGTCGTCCACGACCCGTCCTCGGAGAACGCCACCAGGCCGATCGTGCCCACCGGCGCCAGCAGCACCACCGTGGCCAGGATCGAGGCGGCCAGCGCGGCCCACTTGCCGAACGGGTTGGTGATCTCCCGCCGGTGCGCGGCGACGCCCTTGGACTGCGAGCGGTAGCTGCGCCGTCCCTCGTACCAGCGCATGCCGAGCAGGAACAGGATCGACACCACCGCCAGCACCGAGGCGTACGTGGAGGCCATCGGCAGGTCGCCGTTGGTGCGGTTGATGTAAATCTGCATGGTCATCGTGCGGTCCACCCCGAACAGCAGCGGAGCGGTGTACGACGCCAGCGAGGTCATGAACACCAGCAGCGAGGCCGAGACCAGCGCCGGGGTGAGCATCGGCAGCAGCACGGTACGCCACACCCGCACCCGACCGGCGCCCAGGTTGTACGCGGCCTCCTCCACCGACGGGTCCATCCCGGCCAGAGCGGCCGAGGCGGCGAGATAGAAGAACGGGTACATGGTGAAGGTGTGCACCACCAGCACACCGGCGATGCCGGTGAACGGCAGCACCGGGCTCTCGGTGCCGAACAACTGCTGGAGCCCGCGCGGCAGGATGCCGGTCTCGCTGTAGAGCAACTGGAACGAGATGGCGCCGATCAGCGGCGGCAACGCGGCCGGCACCAGGATGATCGCCTCGATCAACCGGCGACCGGGGAAGTGGAAGCGCTTGAGCAGGAACGCCATCGCCACGCCGACGATCCCGCAGAGCAGCACGCTGGCCGCCGAGATGCCCAGCGAGGTGAGCAGCGACGAGCGGGCCACGCCCTCGCCGCGCAGGAACTCGGTGTAGTTGGCCACCCCGTCCACCCCGACGCTTTCGGCGAAGGTGGCGAACATCGGCTGGACCACGTACCCGAACAGGATCAGCGCCAGCGGGAACACCAGCGCGTACGGGAACCAGCGGGAGCTGGCGCCACCGGCGAAGCGTCCGCCCAGCCGGGGACGGCGACCCCGTCCGGGCGGGGTCGGGTCCTCGGTGATCGGCGGGACGGTGGCGGCGCTCGGTGCGGCCGTCACGGGTGCACCACCCACATGCGTTCGCGGTTGAGCCGCAGCCCGATCTGGTCGCCGACGGCGACGCCGGACGGCACGTCGATGGCGGCCACCTGAACCGACTCGCCGGCCACCTCGACCACCAGGTTGGTGGCCATGCCGGTGAACTCCAGTTCGGTCACCCGGCCGGGCAGCGCGCCCGCCTCGGTGGCCGAGGTGAGGCCGATGTGCTCCGGGCGTACCGAGACCAGCGCGCTCTCGCCGGGACGCAGGCCGTGCCCGACCGGCGCGGCCACCACGATCTCGGTGCCGTCCGGGCGGCCGACGGTGACCGTCTCGTCGGTGACCGCCGTGACCGGCAGCGACAGCACGTTGCTGCGGCCGATGAAGCGAGCGACGAAGGCGTTCGCCGGCCGGTGGTAGATCTCCTGCGGGGCGCCGATCTGCTGCACCCGGCCGGACTCCATCACCGCGATCCGGTCCGACATCGCCATCGCCTCGGCCTGGTCGTGGGTGACGTAGATGGCGGTGGTGCCGCTCTCCTTCTGGATGCGGCGGATCTCGGTGCGGGTCTCCTCGCGCAGCTTCGCGTCGAGGTTGGACAGCGGCTCGTCGAGCAGCAGCGTACGCGGGCGGATGACCAGTGCCCGGGCCAGCGCGACACGCTGCTGCTGACCGCCGGAGAGCTGGTCGATGCGCCGCTCGCCGTACCCGCCCAGGTGCACCTCGCCCAGCGCCTCCTCGACGCGTCGCCGGGACTCGGCCCGCCCCACCTTGCGGATCTTCAGCCCGTACGCGACGTTCTGCGCCACCGACATGTGCGGGAACAGCGCGTAGTTCTGGAACACCATGCCGGTGTCGCGCTTGTTCGGTGGGCGGCGGGTGACGTCCTCGGCGCCGAAGCGGATCCGGCCGGAGGTCGGGAAGTAGAACCCGGCCACCATGCGCAGGGTGGTGGTCTTGCCGCAGCCGCTCGGGCCGAGCAGGGTGAAGAACTCACCGGCGGCGATGCTGATGTCGACATCGTCGACGGCCGCGGTGTCGCCGGCACGGGCGAATCGCTTGCTCACCGACTCCAGCGTGACATCGATCATGATGTCCTCCTTCTCGTGCTGCCGGTCGTAGGTAAGAAAGGTGCTGCCGGCCTGCGATGTAAGGAAGGGACCCTTCCTAACGTCTCCGGTATAGGAAGGGTCCCTTCCTAACATCGGTCGGCCGGGCGGCGACCGGGCCGGGTACGCGTACCCGGCCCGGCCGCCGACGCGGTCAGCCCTTGTTCTTGATCTGGCTGTTCCAGTGGTTGATCCACTCGGTCTCGTGCTCGGCGATCACGTTCCAGTCGACGTTCATCGGGCGCAGGTCGAGCTGGGCCAGCCACTCCGGCTGGTCGGCGATCTCGATGGCGGGGATCTGGAAGAAGTCCTTGGCCAGGTCGGCCCGGAGCCCGTCGTCGAAGAGGAACTCGATGAACTTCTGCGCGCCCTCGGAGTTGCCGCCCTTGACCGCGGCGAGGCCGTCGACCAGCACCGGCGCACCGGAGGTGGGCATCACGTAGCCGAAGGGCATGTTCGACTGGTTGGCCTGCAGCAGCACGTCCTGCAGGTTCCAGGCGCTGAGCGTGCCCTGCTGGCGGGAGAGCTTCAGGTACAGGTCGGCCGGGTTGGCCGCGTACGAGCCGGTGTTGGCGTCGAGGCGCTTGAGCCAGTCGTACCCGGGCTGCGGGTTGCTGCCGTCGGGGGAGAGGCGCTGGATCATCGAGGCGTAGATCGACCGCATGGTGCCGGACGCGGCCACGTCCCGGATGATGATCTTGTCTTTCCACTGCGGGTCGAGCAGGTCGTCCCAGTCCTTCGGGGCCTGCTCCGGGGTCAGCGCCGCGTTGTTGTACATGATGACCTCGGGCAGCAGGATCTCCCCGAACCAGCGGCCCTCGGCGTCCTTGTACTGCGCGTCCATGTCCCCGGCGAACGACGGCTGCCAGGGGGCCAGCAGGTCCTCGGCGGCGCCCGCCGACAGACCCTGCTGGGTGCCGCCCCACCAGACGTCGGCCTGCGGGTTGGCCTTCTCGGCCCGGACCCGCTCCAGGATCTCCTGGGCGCCGATGTTGAGGATCTCGACCTTGCCCTGGTACTCGGGGTACTTCTCGGTGAACTTCTCCACCACGAAGTCCGTGACCTTCTTGTCCCGGGCGGTGTAGATGGTGAGCTGCTGAACGTCACCGGCGGCGTCGTCCGAGCCGCCACCGCCACAGGCGGTGCCGACGGCGAGCACGGAGGCGAGCGCCCCGGCCAGGAGAAGTCGTCGTTTCATGAGGTACCTCCGAGGGAAGGGATCAAGGGGTGGGTAGGAGCTGGGGTGTGCCGGCCGCCGCGGCGGCGAGGGCGTAACTGACCGCACCGTGCAGCACCGCGCGGTCGCCGAGGACCGCCCGGCGTACCTCGGTGGCGGCGGGCGCGGAGGCGTCGACCAGCGTCTGGAGCCGCGCCACGGCGTCGTCGTCGAGCTGGGTGGCGGCGCCGCTGAGCAGGACCCGGCCCGGGTCGATCACGCAGGCGCAGGAGACGATCAGCCGGGACCAGGCGGTCAACACCTCGTCGAGGTACGCGGCCGCCCGCGCGTCGGTGCGGGCCAGCTCGACCAGGGCGGCCACCGGTGCGTCCGGCCGCCGGCCGGGAGCGAGCGCGACGACCCGTTCGGCGACGGCGTTCTCCGACCACCGGGCCTCGAACGGGCCGATCCCGTCGTGTCCCCGGTCGCTCGGGTCCAGCGGCAGGAAGCCCACCTCACCGGCTGCGCCACCGGCGCCCCGACGGACCTGCCCGTCCAGGACCAGTCCGGCGCCGATGCCGTCGGCGACGTGCAGCAGCAGCAGGTCGGCCACGTCGTTGCCGGCCCCGGCGGCGTGCTCACCGGCCGCCATCAGGTTGACGTCGTTGTCCACCACGACCGGGACGCCGAGGTGGTGTTGCACCGATTCGCCTATCTCCCGGCCCTCGACCAGCCCCACCGAGGGGGCGAGCCGGACCGTGCCGCCCGAGGAGACGCCCGGCGCTGCGATCGCCACCCCGCGCAGCGCGGGCAGCCCGTCGCCGGCCAGTTCGGGTACGGAGCGGCAGATGGTCTCGACGATGTCGCCGGCGAGCCGGACCGCCCGGTGGGCGATGACGGTGCCGTCGCTGTCGGCGATCTCGCAGCTGATCCGGGTGGGCTCCAGCGACACCGCGGCGACCAGTTCGGCGCGCGGGTTGAACTCCAGCATGGCCCGGGGGCGACCGGCCCGGGAGGTGCCCGGGCCGCGTTCGAGCAGGTAGCCCTCGGCGATCAGCTCGCGGACGAGGGGAGTGAGCGTGGCGGGGCTCAACCCGGTCAGCTCGGTCAGCTCGGCACGGGAGAGCAGCCGCACCTGGCGGGCGGTGGAGATCACCGAGAGGCGCTTGATCTCCTTCGACCGCTCCCGGCTCACCGGGCTCGTTGGTGGCGTCACCACGTCAGTCACACTTCCTTCCTACGGCGAACGAACTATTGCGTCAAGTAACGAGTTGGTCTCGGACGCTCGGCGACACCGCTCTGAGCTGGCCAGATGTCCGATTCGTGGAGGTGGTTCGAGGGGTGCTGGGGCGAGTGCCACTGCGCCGTGGAGGCGGAGATTATTTATTCCGCGTACAAATGAAGCGGGGCGCAGCATCCGGTCGTCCTGGTGTCGTCAGGCGTGACCATCCAGTGTGTACGGACCGGTTCGATGGCGTGCGGCGGGTCGGCGCGCGACACGTACCGCCGCGCCGACCCGGCGTCGGTCAGACCGGCCGGCTCGTCGCGGCGGCCCGGATGCCGTCCAGGCCGAGCAGCGCCGTCGCGGCGGTGCTGGGGTGCCGGCCGCCCGCAGTCGCCACGGCGAGCTGCCAGTGCGGCGGGTCGGTGAGCGGCACGAAGCGCGCGGCGGTCCGCTTGCCCCGGAACACCTGGGGTACGACGGCGACGCCGAGCCCGTGACCGACCAGGTCGAGCAGCCAGTGCACGTCGTTGACCTCGAACGCGACCCGCCGCTCCACCCCGGCGGCGGCCATCGCCTGGTCCACCGCGTCGCGACTGATCCAGCCGGGGGAGAAGTCGACGAACGTCTCACCCGGCAACTCGCGCAGGTCGACCGCGGTGCGGTCGCGCAGCGGGTGGGTGGGCCCGCAGGCCAGCACCAGCGGCTCGGCCCGGAACGGGGCCAACGCGACCCCGGGCACCACGCTCGCGGGCGCGGAGACGAACGCCAGGTCGAGGTCGCCGGTGCGGACCCGTTCGATCAGGTCGGGCGAGCCGCCCTGACGCAACCGGATCTCGACGCCGGGGTGGGCGGCGTGGAAGCGGGCCAGCGTCGCCGCGAGATCGACCGCGCCGAGACACTGCAGGGTGCCGATGGCCAGCGTGCCGCGCAGCAGCCCGCGTACGGCGGCGACCGCGTCCTTGGCGGCGGCCACGTTTGCCAGGGCGTGCCGGGCCTGGGTGAGCAGCGCCCGCCCCTCGTCGGTCAGCTCCACGCTGCGGGTGTTGCGGACGAAGAGGCTGGCGCCCAGCTCACGCTCCAGCGAGCGGATGGAGGTGGAGAGGCCGGACTGCGCCACGTGCAGCCGCTCGGCGGCACGGGTGAAGTGCCGTTCCTCGGCGACCGCCACGAAGTACTCGAGCTGGCGCAGCTCCACGATTCATCACCGTCACCGATTGCTGGAATCAGATTCTTCTGTTGGACAGCTTAGCTATCGGGGTAGAAGGTGGAATCCGGGCGTTGCGGGCCACCGCCCGCCCGCCGAACCGCACCGCTTCGAGGAGGAGCCTGTATGCAGACCCGCCGTATCGGTGACGTCGCCGTCGGCGCGATCGGCCTCGGCGCCATGCCGATGTCGATCGAGGGCCGTCCCGACGAACAGCGCTCGATCGCCACGATCCATGCCGCGCTGGACGCCGGGGTCACGCTGATCGACACCGCGGACGCCTACCACCTGGGCCCCGCCGACGCCGGTCACAACGAGTCGTTGATCGCCAACGCCGTGGCGAGCTACGGCGGCGACACGTCCGACGTGCTGATCGCCACGAAGGGCGGCCACGTACGCCCCGGCGACGGCCTCTGGACGCTGAACGGTCGGCCCGAGCACCTCAGGGACGCCGTCGAGGCGTCACTCAAGCGCCTCGGGGTCGAGGCGATCGGCCTCTACCAGTTCCACCGCCCCGACCCGAACACCCCGTACGCGGACTCCATCGGCGCGTTGCGAGACCTGCTCGACGCCGGGAAGATCCGGATGGCCGGCATCTCCAACGCCGACCCCGACCAGATCAGGCAGGCCAACGAGATCCTCGGCGGTCGACTGGTCAGCGTGCAGAACCAGTTCTCTCCCGCCTTCCGTTCCAGCGAACCGGAGCTGGCGCTCTGCGCCGAACTCGGCATCGCGTTCCTGCCCTGGAGTCCGCTCGGCGGCATCTCCAACGCCGCCGAGCTGGGCTCCCGGTTCGCGGTCTTCGCCGAGGTCGCCCACGAGCGCGGGGTCAGCCCGCAGCAGGTCTGCCTGGCCTGGATGCTGGCGAAGGCGCCCACGGTCATCCCGATTCCCGGCTCGTCGCGCCCGGAGACGATCCGGGACTCCGTCGGCGCGGCCGACCTGGAACTCTCGGCCGAGGAACTGGCCCGACTCGACCCGGCCTGACCGACCGACACCGCGAGCCCCGTCCTCTGGCATCGGCGTGGAGGACGGGGCTCGCGGCCGGTGCGCGCCCATCATCGACCGTCTACTATCTACGGTGATCAGGTCGGCGTCGGGGAGGTCGCCATGCGCAGGTCGATGCCGTGCCTCGTCGCCGTGTCCGGCCTGCTGGCCGGTGTCGCGCTGGCGGTCGTGCCGGACAGCGCCCGTCCTTCGACGGCTGCGGGCAGCGTGACGGCCGCCGACGATCTGGCCGCCTCCTGGACCGGCCCGCTCAGCACCCGGGGTCGGTACGTGGTCGACGCCCACGGCAACCGCTTCAAGCTCAGGTCGGGCAACTGGCACGGTGCCAGCGGCACCTGGACCGGCAGCGGCGCCCCCGCCGACCCGGCCAACCACCACGCCGGGGAGATGGCCGACCAGATCCCGATCGGCCTGGACCGCGCCCCGATGGCCGACATCCTCGCCGGCTTCCACGAACTCGGCCTCAACAGCATCCGGCTGCCGTTCTCCAACGAGATGATCCGCGACACCCGCCCGGTGCCGGACGCCGCCGTCCGCGCCAACCCGCAGCTGCGCGGCCGGACCCCGCTCCAGGTGTACGACGAGGCGGTCCGGGCGCTGACCGCCGAGGGATTCGCGGTCATCCTCAACAACCACACCAACACCTCGCGCTGGTGCTGTGGCGTCGACGGCAACGAACGCTGGAACGCGAGCCAGAGCACCGCCCAGTGGGAACAGGACTGGCTCCTGATGGCCCGCCGGTACGCCGGCAACCCCCGGGTCGTCGGCGCCGACCTCTACAACGAGGTACGCCGCACCGTCCTCGACGACCCGAACTGGGGACTCGGTGACCGGCACGACTGGCACGCCGCCGCCCAGCGGGCCGGTGACCGGATCCTCACCGAGGCCAACCCCCACCTGCTGATCATCATCGAGGGCATCAACTGGTACGGCCTGCCGGTGGACGGGTTCCCGCACGGGCGCCCCACCCTCGAACCGGTCGGTCGGCTCTCGCACACCCTCGTGCGCTCCCACAAACTGGTCTACTCGGCGCACTTCTACGGCTACACCGGCCCGAACCACAGCGGCGCGACCGGCATCGGCGAGACCAGCGACCCCCGATACCAGGACCTCACCCGTGACCAACTCGTGGAGACCGTCCGGCGGCAGGCGACGTACGTGGCGCTCGACGCCGACCGGCACTTCACCGCACCGGTCTGGATCAGCGAGTTCGGCGTCGGCGGCCGGGACAACACCAACCAGCGGTCCCGCGACTGGTTCCACCACTTCGTCGACTACCTGATCGCCACCGACGCCGACTTCGCGTACTGGCCCCTGGTCGGCTGGCACGACAACCGGCGCGGCAACGGCTGGGCGCTGCTGCACTGGGACGCCACCGGCCACCGGATGGGCCTCTACGACGGCGACGACTGGCGGGCCGACGCCTGGCGTCGCCTGGTCACCGGTGGCCGTACCGGTCCGATCGCCCCGGTGCGGGAATGGTCGATGCTGACCCTCGACCACGCCGACCTGAACCAGTCGGTGCGGATGCGCGCCGCACCGGACTGGGACTCCGGCGCCCGCAAGGCGGTCTGCCCCGACGACCAGCGACTGATCGGCCTGAGCCGCACCGGCAACCGGGGCCTGTGCACCGACGCCCCGGACACCGGCGGCCACGTGGTGGTCCGCGACGAGTCGTACGTGGACGTCGACTGGGCTTCCGGCTTCACCAAGCTGCAATGCCCACCGCACAGGACCGTCGTCGGGTACGCCGTCCGTGGCGCCAACCTGTCCTCGGTGCTCTGCCGCGACGCGGGCACCACCGTCGGCGGCACCCGCCGGACGGTCTGGTTCGACCGTGGCGACAACCGGCCGGCCGGCAATCCGGGCGGCGACTTCGCCAGCGGGCACCACAAGGGGCAGTGCGCCGTCGGCGAACACCTCGTCGGGGTCGCCTACCGCGCCTGGATCTGGTCACCCGGCAAGGAACCCGACGCCCTGCTGTGCCGTAGCTGACCGGACCGGGTGCGGCTCAGCTCACCCCGAGGGTGACGGCCAGCGAGACCACCGTCGCGGGCGCGTCGGGATGGCGGATCGTGTCGGCGAGGACGTCCCGGGCTGCGGGCCGGTGGCGCACCTCAGCCGTCGCGGTGCGATCGGCGTCGAGCAGCACCCGGGCGGCGTTGACCGGATCGTCGGTCTGGAGGTAGGCCCGCGCGGCGTCGATCAGGTGGGCGGCCCGGACCCCGGGCGGCAGCCATCGCCAGCCGTCGCGCCCGACGGCGTCCACGTGCCGGGCGACCGCCTCGTCGGCCGCACCCCGCTCCACGTCGACCGCTACCCGGGCGAGCGCGACGGCGGTCGGCCCGAAGCAGGTGTGATGGTGGTCCTGGCCGTCGCCGAGCACGTCGGCCAGTTCGGTGGCTTCGTCGACGCGGGCGGCGGCGGCCTGGTCGTCACCGCGCCGCGCCGCCGCGAGAGCGGCCTGCACCAGCAACGTCCCGCACAGCGACAGCGGCGACCCGTCGGCCTCCTCCGGGTCGGTCGGCGCGATCCGGTACGCGGCGGCGAGTGCCGCCGTACCCGCCGCCCTCGCTCGACCGGTGGCACACAGCACGTGGCCCAACTGCACGGTCGCGGCGGCGACCAGCAGCGGATCGCCGGTGGCGACGGCCATGGCCCGGTCGGCGGCGAGCCAGGCCAGCTCGGTCTCGCCGAGCTTGACCAGCAGCGCCGCCGTCACCCGGTACGCCTCCACCAGCGGCACCCGCCCGGCCTGCGGATCGTGGGCGTGGCCGCGCTGCGCGCCGGCCAGCAGCTCGGGCACCATGCCGACCAGGGCCGGGTACCGCGCATGCTGAAAACTGGTCCAGGCGTGCGCTACGTCGCGCGCCAGCCGGGCGGCAGACGGCACGTCGCGGCGCGCCGCCGGTCGATCCAGCGCGATGTCGTACGCGGACAGCGCCGCCCGGATCCGCTCCACGCCCTCGATCCACACCGCCACGTCGGCGGGGCGGGTGTCCCGGCCCAGCAACACCGCCCGGTCGATCCGCAGCACGACGGCGATCTCCTGGAGCGTGGAAACCTTGTCCAGCGCCCGCACCCCGCGCTCGATCTTGTCCACCCAGCTCTTGGACTTGCCGAGCCGATCGGCGAACACCTGCTGGGACAACCTCCGCCGCGCCCGCCAGTACGCCACCCGCCGCCCGACCGGCACCTCACTCTCCACGCCGCTTCGCTGTATCTGGGTCACGACGATCCTTTCCGGGGCAGCCGGAAGCGAACAGTCCGGCGGTGGAAGGGCGTGGCCGCCCGTGGCTGGTGGCCGGGCGGCCACGCCCGCTCCGCCGCCGCAGCTCAGTTCAGCGGTACGACAGCGGAGTGGTCCGATGGAGCGGTCGGGCACACGAAGCCCACCCGACCAGGTTTAGCTAGAGCAGTTGCCACGCAAGGAGCGACACCGTGTGGGGATCGCCCGTCGTCCGACGCGGCACAGCATGGGAGGTGCCCACCTGGGGTCGAGGTCGTGCGTCGTGCAGCCCCAGGTGGGTATGCGGATCGGTGCCGAGGAGTTTGCCGAAACCAGGGACCCGACCCAGCGAGAAACCTACTCCAACTTGTAGGAGTAGGTCAAGGGTGGCCTGCCTGTACCTAGATCATGAAACTTGCTGGAACAGGTTCCTTCGTGATCGGATTGGCGTGCCGAAGCCAGGAGATCCGATGGAGATCGATTTATGCCGACCGAGAGAGTCGATTACCGGCGCATAGCGAACGAGATCACTGGAAAGATCAAGTCTGGTGAGCTCGCGCCCGGCGAGAAGCTGCCGTCAACGCGTCAACTTGCCGAGCAATACGACGTGCACATCTCCACGATCAGCCGCGTCATGTCGCTTCTCAAGGACAGAGAGCTGGTGGAGGGGCATCCGGGGAAGGGCGTGTATGTCGCCGAGTCGGATCGCAGATCCGAGTAGCCATCGCCACTGCTCTCGGTCCGAGCAGACACAGCACCTGGGCTGACGCCTGGTGCGGCTGGGTGGGTAGATCTGTTGTCGCTCCAGCAGCAACAAATCTACCCACCTTCACGGGCTTACCGCGCTCCGCGCCGTCGAGATGTTAGGAAGGGTCCCCTGCTATACACCAGGCGTTAGCAGGGGACCCTTCCTTGCACCAAATGTGCGCGCCCGAGGCACCAGTGCGAATCAGCGGCGGTCTAGTTCCGACTGGAGGCGTTGCAGGAGCGTCTTGCGGGCCTTGCCGCCGCGTTCGCGTCGCAGTGCCGCCCGGAGCTGGTTCTTGTCCAGGCCGGGTACGAGTCGACTGGCCTCGGGGACCGTCAGCTCGGTGAGCCGCTCGGCCGAGGTGGCGGACCGGCCTCGGGGCGAGGTCACCTCCTTGCGGGCACGTTTGGCCGGTCCGGTGTTGGCGACGAACTGCCGACCGGTTCGCGACGCCTGCCGCTTCTTGGCCTCGGTGTCGCGCTTCTGCTCGTCCGAGAGCTTCTCCCACGCCTTCTTCGGCAGGTAGCGGGCCGTTTCGTTGCCCTTGCGTGCCCGGGTCGAGCCGGTGCTGGTCTGCCACTTCTCCGCGCCCCAGCGCTCCAACGACCGCTGCCGCGAGTCCTTCGGCCCCAGGAAGCCGCCGCCGCGCCGCTCGTACTCCTTGGTGAGCAGTTGCGACTTGCGGGCCGACCACTGGCCGGGGCGTCCGCCCCGGTCGGAGGCCATGATCTCGGCCTTGATCTGCTCCCGGAGCTCCGGTTTCGTGTACCGCGCCATGCCGGGTCGTTACCCGAACCCGGCCCTGGTGAACGTGGCCGTCGCGGTCCGGCCCGGCAGCAGCGGGGCCACTCGTCGGGCTCTGCCATGCTTGGCAGGGTGACGACCGGCCATCCCCGCACCCATCGTCGTACCCGCCGCCCCTGGCGGCTCCTGCTCGCGCTCGGCGCCGTCGCGGCCCTGGGCGCGGTCGCCTACGTGGTGGTGCCGCAACTGCTGCCGCCGGGGCCGCGTCCGCTGTTCCAGATGCCCGTGGGCTGCGGCGAGACGTGGCAGGTGGGCACCTACCCCGGCCACGGCGAGTACGACGTCGACTTCTTCCCGCTCCAGGGCGACCAGTGGGGGCAGCCGGTGCTCGCCTCGTACGCGGGCACCGTCACGGTGTCCGGCATCAACGGGTCGCTCGGTGGCCGTACCCCGGAGAACCCGGAGGGCCCCCGGGGTCGGGGCGGCGGCTACTGGGTGAAGATCGACCACGGCGGGCGGTGGGAGACGCAGTACCTGCACCTGCTCGAACCGCCGCTGGTGGAGGAAGGTCAGCGGGTCGCCCAGGGCGAGCAGATCGGGCGGATCGGCAGCACCGGCAACTCCGGTGCCCCGCACCTGCACTACGAGCAGCGGGTGGGCTGGCAGAAGGTGGAGACCTGGTTCGACGGTGTGCCGTCCGGCATCACCAGCGACGACGCCGAGTACACGATGAAGCTGACCAGCAACAACTGCCCCGACGGGCAGCCCTGACGGAGCTGCGAAGGCAGCCGTGTCGGACCCCTCTGCTGGGATACCGGCATGGGTGTTCTGTACGACTACTTCCGCGCGGCTGATGACGCCGCGGCGGTCACGCTGATGGTGGAGATCGACGGCGGGCCGGTCGTCGTGGCTGACGGGCGGCTCGGCGTCGACGCGATCGACTGCAAGGGCATCGACCCGTCGGTGACGCTGGGGGAGCTGGTGGCTCTCGTGCGCGGTGAGGCGGACGCCGACGACCTGGTGAAGGACCGGCTGCTGTGGAGCGGCGCCGAGGACGGCCCCTGGTTGACCGCGCTCGACGACGCGACCCGGGACACGCTGGCGTCGATCACCGCCGACCAGACGCCCGAGTTGTCTGCGCAATGGGGACGCAGCGAGGAACTCGCCTGGGACGGGCCGCTCCCCGACGACCAGATGCAGCCGGTGATCGAGGAGGTCAGCGCGCTCGCCCGACGGGCCCGGGACGCCGACGAACACCTCTACTGCTGGTCCTGCCTCTGATCCCGCCGCCGTACGCGTCCTGCCGTCACGGCCGTTTGCGGTTAGCGTGAGGTTCAAGGACATCTTTCAGTAGCCGGGAAAGAATCCAGGGGAGGACCATGTCCAGCACCAGATTCCGGTTGGCCGGCGCCACCTTCACCCTGATGCTCGTCGCGGTCGCGGGCTGCACCACGGGCGAGGGGGTCGACGTCGACGGGGCCGACGGGGCGAGCGCGGGCGGTGTCCTCAACGCCGCCATCGGCGGTGAGCCCGACCAGCTCGACCCGCACAAGACCTCCGCCTACTACAGCTTCCAGGTCCTGGAGAACGTCTACGACACCCTGGTCGAGCCGGACGCGAACCTGGAGATGCAGCCCGCGCTGGCCACCGAGTGGACCACCAGCGACGACCAGCTCACCTGGACGTTCACCCTCCGCGAGGGGGTCAAGTTCTCCGACGGGTCGCCGCTGACCGCCGAGGACGTCGTCTACTCGTACACCCGGATCATCGACGAGAAGCTGAACACCGCGTACAAGTTCGCCACCGTCAAGTCGGTGACCGCGCCCGACCCCACCACCGTGGTCGTCGCGCTGACCGCGCCCACCCCGAACCTGCTCGCCAACCTGGGCGGCTTCAAGGGCGTGGCGATCGTGCAGAAGGCCAACATCGAGTCCGGTGAGGTGACCACCAAGCCGGTCGGCAGCGGCCCCTTCGCGATCGGCTCCTACAGCAGCGGCGACAGCATCCGGCTGGTCCGCAACGACAACTACTGGGGCGAGAAGCCCAAGGTGGACGGGGTGACCTTCACCTTCGTCAGCGATCCCACCGTGGCGCTGCAGAACCTGCGCGGCGGTGAGGTGCACTGGACCGACAACCTGCCCCCGCAACAGGTGCCCGCGTTGCTCGACGCCGACGACCTGACCGTGCGTTCGGTGCCGTCCACCGACTACTGGTACCTCGCCCTCAACCAGGCCCGTAAGCCGTACGACAACGTCGCCGTGCGCCGGGCGATCGCCTTCGCCCTGGACCGGGAGGCGATCACCAAGGCCGCCAAGTTCGGGCTGGCCACCGTCAACCAGACCGCCATCCCGCAGAACAGCGCCTACCACTACGAGTACGCGCCGTACACGCACGATGTGAACCAGGCCCGGCAACTGCTGGACCAGGCCGGTGTCAGCGGGCTCACCCTGGACCTGATGGTCACCACCGAGTATCCGGAGACCGTCACCGCCGCCCAGGTGATCGCCTCGCAGTTGGCCGGCATCGGCGTCACCGTCAAGATCCGTACGCTGGACTTCGCGCAGTGGCTCGACGAGCAGGGCAACGGCAACTTCGACGCGTTCATGCTCGGCTGGCTGGGCAACATCGACCCGGACGAGTTCTACTACGCCCAGCACCACAGTGGCGGCACCTTCAACTTCCACAAGTACGCCAACCCCACCGTGGACCGGCTGCTCGACCAGGCCCGCACCGAGACCGACCAGGGCGTCCGCAAGCAGCGGTACGAGCAGGTGGCCAAGCAGATCGTCGACGACGCCAGCTACATCTACCTGTACAACCCGGACGTGGCGCAGGGCTGGTCCAGCGGTCTCACCGGTTACGAGGTACGCACCGACCGGGCGATCCGGTTCCGCGACGCGGCGCTGGCGAAGTGACCGGGGCGGGGACCGCAGGTGGCCCGCTTCGTGATCCGCCGGCTGGTGCAGTCCGGTGTCGTGCTGATCGGCGTGACCCTCGTGGTGTTCCTGCTGATCCAACTGGTGCCGGGTGACCCGGTACGCGTCGCGCTCGGCACCCGGTTCGACCAGGAGACGTACGAGGCGCTGCGGGCCCGGTCCGGGCTGGACCAGCCACTGGTCCCGCAGTACTTCGACTATCTCTTCCGGGCGCTGACCGGCGATCTCGGCGTCAGTTTCCGCAGTGGTCGGCCGGTCACCGCGATCCTGCTGGAACGGCTGCCGGCGACACTGTCGCTGGCGCTCACCGCGGTGCTGTTCGCGGTGCTCGTGGCGTTCCCGCTCGGGATCGTCTCGGCCATCCGCAGCGGCTCGCTGGTCGACCACGCGGTACGTGTGTTCAGCCAGTTCGGGGTCTCGGTGCCCGACTTCTGGATGGGCATCATGGGCATCCTGCTCTTCGCCGGGGTGCTCGGGTGGCTCCCGCCGTCGGGGTACGTGGCGTTGACCGAGGACCCGGCACGGTGGGCCTCGCACGTGGCTCTGCCGGCCGCCACGATCGGCCTGGTCACCGCCTCGATCCTGACCCGCTTCATCCGTTCCTCGATGTTGGAGGTGCTCTCCGAGGACTACGTCCGCACCGCCGAGGCGAAGGGCCTACGGGCGCGGGTGGTGGTGCTGCGGCACGTCCTGCGCAACGCGCTCATCCCGGTGGTGACCGTGGTGGCGGTGCAACTGGCCAGCCTGCTCGGCGGTGTGATCGTGATCGAGGTGCTGTTCGCCTGGCCCGGCATCGGCCGGCTCACCTTCGACGCGGTCCGGGCCCGGGACTACCCGGTGCTGCAAGGCGCGGTGCTGCTGGTCGCGGCCCTGTTCCTGCTGGTCAACCTGCTGGTGGACGTCCTCTACGCCCGCCTCGACCCGAGGATCAGGGTCCGATGAGCGGCCGGCTCGGACGACTCGTCCCGCCCTGGGTCGGCGTCCGCTCGCGAGGCGGCGGCGACGGGCAGGTACGCCGCGCGCTGTCGGCGCTGTGGCGCGACCCGCTGGCCCTGAGCGGCAGCGCGGTGCTCGTGCTGCTGGTCGTGGTGGGGGTGGCCGGTCCCTGGCTGGCGCCGTCGGGCGTCAACGACGTGGACACCGACCGGATGCTCCAGCCGCCGAGCTGGTCGCACCCGTTCGGCACCGACGAGCTGGGCCGCGACGTGCTCAGCCGGGTCATGATCGCGGCCCGGGTCTCGCTCCAGGTCGGGTTGGTCAGCGTCGGCATCGCCCTGGCCGTCGGGGTGACTCTCGGGCTGCTCGCCGGCTACTACGGCGGCTGGCTGGACAACATCCTGATGCGCTGCATGGACGTGCTGTTCGCGTTCCCGGTGCTGCTGCTCGCGGTGGCGATCGTGGCCGTGCTCGGCCCCGGGCTGCTCACCGCGATGATCGCGATCGGGGTGGTCTACACGCCGATCTTCGCCCGGGTCACCCGAGCCGGGGTGCTGTCGGTGCGGGAGCAGGTCTTCGTCCGGGCGGCGGTCTCCATCGGCGCGTCGGACCTGCGCATCATGGGTCAGCACGTGCTGCCGAACATCGCGGCGCCGCTGATCGTGCAGACCTCGCTGTCGCTGGCCTTCGCGATCCTGTCCGAGGCGGCACTCTCCTTCCTCGGTCTCGGCGTGCAGCCGCCGGAACCGGCCTGGGGTCGGATGCTCGACGACGGCCGGGAGTTCGTCACCGACGCGTGGTGGCTGGGCGTCTTCCCGGGGGCCGCCATCTTCCTCACCGTGCTGGCGTTCAACCTGGTCGGCGACGCGCTACGGGACGTGCTTGACCCCCGCCAGCTCACCGTCGCCGAGGCCCGAAGGAGCACGTCATGAGTGAGCGTCAGCGAGTGAATCATCAATGCGGTGCGGTGGTGCCTCATGGCGGCGCGGAGCGTAGCGGAGTGCCGGCATGAGCGACCGTCAGCGAGTGAATCATCAATGCGGTGCGGTGGTGCCTCATGGCGGCGCGGAGCGTAGCGGAGTGCCGGCATGAGCGACCGGAGTGCCGGCGTGAGCGAGCGGGGTGAGGTGTTGCGGATCGAGGACCTCACCGTGACCATCGGGACCCGGCGGGGGCCGGCGCGGGCGGTCGTCGGGGTGGACTGGTCGGTCCGGGCGGGGGAGACGCTGGCCCTGGTCGGCGAGTCGGGCTCCGGCAAGAGCATGAGCGTGTTGGCCGCGACCGGGCTCGCGCCGCGCTCGGCCCGGGTGACCGGGCGGGTGCACCTGCTCGGCACGGAACTCACCGGGCTGCGGGAGGCGGAGCGCCGACGGATGCGTGGGCGGCACGTGGGCTTCGTGTTCCAGGATCCGATGACGTCGCTCAACCCGGTGTTGACGGTGGGTCGGCAGGTGGCCGAGGCGAGCGAGGAGCATCTCGGCCTGAGTCGGCGGGCCGCCCGTACCCGCGCCATCGAGCTGCTCGACCTGGTCGGCATCCCGTCGGCCGCGCGGCGGGTGGACGCGTACCCGCATCAGTTCTCCGGCGGGATGCGGCAGCGGGTGGTGATCGCGATGGCGTTGGCCTGCGAGCCGGATCTGCTGATCGCCGACGAGCCGACCACCGCGCTGGACGTCACCACGCAGGCGCAGATCGTCGAGCTGGTGGCGGACCTGCGGCGGCGACTCGGCACGGCGGTCGTCTGGATCACCCATGACCTGGGCGTGGTCGCCGGCATCGCGGACCGGGTGGCGGTCATGTACGCCGGTCGCATCGTCGAGCAGGGGCCGGTCGACGCGGTGTTCGGCCGGCCGGCGCACCCGTACACCAGCGCCCTACTGGCGGCGCGGCCGGACCCGGCGGCGGGCGGCGGCGAGCTGGTGACCATCCGGGGTGCCCCGCCGAGTCCGCTGGACCTGCCGGCCGGGTGTGCCTTCTGGCCCCGCTGCCCGGTGCGGGGTGACGCCCGCTGTGAGCACGAGTCGCCGCCGTTGGTGCCGGTGTCGGCGGGACACGAGGTCCGCACGTTCTATCCGCAGCGGCACGACGGGGAGGCCCGATGACGGCGGAGCGGACCGAGCCGCACCTGACCGGCCACCGGCCCGGCGGGCCGGCCGACGTGGTCGCCGCACTCGATGACCTGACGGTGTGGTTCCCGACCCCGGCGGGTGTGGTCCGGGCGGTGGACGGGGTGTCGCTGCGGGTACGCCGGGGCGAGACGCTGGGTCTGGTGGGCGAGTCCGGCAGCGGCAAGTCGACCACCGGGTTGGCGTTGCTGCGGCTGGTCGAACCGACCTCGGGCACGGTGCGGGTGGCCGGGCAGGACGTGACCCACTGGTCGCGGCGGCGGTTGCGCGCGCTGCGTCGCCGGGTGGCCATGGTCTTCCAGGATCCGCAGGCGTCCCTCGACCCTCGCCGGACGGTGGGCGCGAGCATCGCCGAACCGCTGGCCGTGCACCGGCTCACCGATCGGGGCACGGCCCGGCGGCAGCGGGTCGAGGAGCTACTCGACATGGTCGGGTTGCGCCGGGACGTCGCCGACCGGCATCCGCACGAGCTCTCCGGCGGTCAGCGGCAGCGGGTCGGCATCGCCCGCGCCCTGGCCGGTGAGCCCGACCTGATCGTGTTGGACGAGCCGATCGCCTCGCTGGACCTCAGCGTGCAGGCCCAGATCATGAACCTGCTGCGGGGGCTGCAACGGGACCTGGGGCTGACCTATCTGTTCATCGCGCACGACCTGGCCGCCGTGGAGCACATGAGCGATCGGATGGCGGTGATGTATCTGGGGCGGATCGTGGAGTCCGGCACGCCGGCCCGGATCTGGCAGCACCCGGCGCATCCGTACACTGCGGCGCTGCTGTCGGCGATCCCGGTGGCGGATCCGCAGGTCGAGCGGGCCCGTCGGCGGGTCATCCTCGGCGGCGACATCCCCAGCCCGGTGGACCCGCCGGAGGGCTGCCGCTTCCGGACCCGGTGTCCACAGGCCCGGCCGGAGTGCGCCGGGACCGATCCGCCGCTGGTCGAGGTCGCCTCGGGGCACCGGGCCGCCTGCCTGTTCGCCGGGGAGGCGGTACGGGCGATGCGCGGCGAGTAGTCCACCCGGCCCGACACCTTGACGGGCCGCGCCTAACTGTCCACCATTCCTATATGTTTGATGGATTATGTAGGGCACGGGTGGGGTGACGTGTACGTCTCAGCGCGATCGGACTACGCCGTACGGGCGATGCTGGCGGTGGCGCAGTGCCACCCGGCGGTGGTGAAGGCGGCGGTGCTGGCCGCGAGCCAGGACATCCCGTACTCGTTCCTCCAGGGCATCCTGCTGGACCTGCGCCGGGCCGGCCTGCTGCAAAGTCTGCGCGGCGCGGACGGCGGCTACGCGTTGACCCGCGCGCCGGACGGGATCACCGTGGGCGACGTGCTGCGCGCCACCGGCGGGGCGTTGACGACGGTCCGTGGCGCGCCCGCCGACGTCGCCACCTACCACGGCGTGGCCGTCGGGCTGGGGGAGGTGTGGCTGTCGGTGCACCGGGCGATCGAGGACGTGGTCGACCACGCCACTCTGGCCGATCTGCTCGCGCCCGTGGATGGGCGGGGACGGGACGTCGTTGATCGGCCGCCCCGGGTGGCGTGACGGATCGGCGCGTCGAGCCGGTCGGGCAGCCCCGTTCGGCAAGGCTTGAAAACCTGTCGAGTTAGTGGGATATTCGGTGCGCGGTCGGCACGGTCGATCAGGCCTACCGCGTCCGATGTGGAGTCGGGCGCGACGGGGAGATCGGCGTCGTGTCGGCCGGGCATCGGCGCCCGGTTCGTGACCGCGTCCACCACTGCATTCGGTACACGACAGCTCAAAACGGGCATATTCCCTATTTAATTGGTCGGATTTATATAGTGCGGTCACGCACTGGAGGAGGACGGGTTCCGATGAGGCACCGGATCAGAGCGGCCATCGCTCTCGCCATGGTCACCGGCGTGGCGCTGTCGGGCTGCGGCGGCGGTGACGCGGCCGGCGGCAGCTCCGCCACGTTGAGCATCGTCGGCTTCGCGGTACCCGAGGCGGCCAACAAGGCCATCGCCGCCGAGTGGAACAAGACCGAGGCGGGCGAGGGGGTCCGGTTCCGGACCTCGTACGGCGCCTCCGGCGACCAGAGCCGCGCCGTGGTGGCCGGCCTGAAGACCGACTACGTGCACTTCTCCGTGAGCAGCGACGTGACCCGCCTGGTCGACGCCGGACTGGTCGACCAGACCTGGGACGACGGCCCGACCAAGGGCATCGTCTCGTCCTCGGTGGTGGTGCTCGCGGTCCGCGAGGGCAACCCGAAGAACATCCAGGGCTGGGACGACCTGATCAAGCCCGGTATCGGCATCGTCACCCCGAACCCGGCGTCCTCGGGTGCCGCCCGGTGGAACGCCCTGGCCGCCTGGGGGCACATCGCCGCCAACGGTGGCACCGACGCCCAGGCGCAGGAGTACGTGACCAAGCTCTTCGGCAACGTCGTGTCACTCCCGAACAGCGGACGGGACGCCACCACCACGTTCCTCGGCGGCACCGGTGACGTGCTGCTCGCGTACGAGAACGAGACGATCCTCGCCCGGCAGAACGGCGAGAAGCTCGACTGGGTCCTGCCGGAGACCACCATGCTGATCGAGAACCCGGGTGCGATCCTCAAGGACGCCGACCCGAAGGCGAAGGAGTGGCTGGACTTCGTGCTCGGCCCGCAGGGGCAGCGACAGTTCGCGCTGACCGGCTTCCGGCCGATCATCGACGGCGTCGACACCAGCGGCGTCGAGGGCGCGATCGACCCGAACAACCCGTTCCCGGCCCCGCAGAAGCTGCTGACCGTGGAGAAGGACTTCGAGAGCTGGTCGGCGCTGTCGGAGAAGTTCTTCGACGAGAGTGACGGCATCGTGACCAAGATCATCGCGGCCTCCGGGAAGGCCAAGTGACCTCGGCGACCCTGGTCCCGGACCGGCCGGCGGGCAACCGCCGGTCGGCCCGGGCCGGCCTCCCGCTCACCTGGGTCTCCGGTCTCGGGCTCGGCGTGGCGATGGTGTGGTTCAGCCTGCTGGTCCTCATCCCGCTCGCCGCCGTCGTGGTCACCGCCAGCGAGGGCGGCTGGGGCGGGTTCTGGCGGACGGTGACCAACGAACAGACCGCCGCCACCCTCCGGTTGACCATCGGCACCGCGCTGCTCGTCACGCTGGTCAACGTCGTGATGGGCACGCTGATCGCCTGGGTGCTGGTGCGGGACCGGTTCTTCGGCAAGCGGGCGCTGGAGATCCTCATCGACGTCCCGTTCGCCCTGCCGACGATCGTCGCGGGCCTGGTGCTGCTGTCGTTGTACGGGCCGGACAGCCCGCTCGGCGTCAACATCGCCAACACCCGGATCGCGGTCTTCCTCGCCTTCCTCTTCGTCACGCTGCCGTTCATCGTGCGCACCGTGCAACCGGTGCTCTCCGAACTGGACCCCGACGCGGAGGAGGCGGCGGCGTCACTGGGTGCGAGCCGGTTCACCACCTTCCGGCGGATCATCCTGCCCAGTCTCACGCCGGCCATCGCGGCGGGCGCCACCTTGTCGTTCGCCCGCGCGGTCGGCGAGTACGGCTCGCTGGTCCTGCTCTCCGGCAACCTGCCGATGCGTACCGAGGTGGCCTCGGTGCGCATCCTCAGCAGCATCGAGAACGACAACCCCGACAGCGCAGCAGCGGTCGCGGTGGTGCTGCTGGCCGTCTCGTTGGCCGTCATCGTCGTGCTCGACGTCATTCAGCGGAGGGTGATGCGCCGTGGCTGAGCGTTCCACCGGCACGCGGACCCAGGTCGGCCGACGTCCCGGCCGGTACGTCCTGCGGTTCGTCGTGACGACGTACCTCTTCTTCCTGGTGGCCTGGCCGTTGTACCTGGTCGGACGCAACGCGTTCGCGGACGGCTTCGTCAACCTCAACGACATCCTGACCGACCCCGACGTGGTCCACGCGCTGCAACTGACCGTGCTCGTCGCGGTCGTCGCGGTGGTCATCAACACCATCTTCGGCGTCGGCATCTCGCTGCTGCTGGTCCGCTACGACTTCCCCGGCAAACGGACACTGAACGCCCTGCTCGACATGCCGTTGTCGGTGTCGCCGATCGTCGTCGGCCTGGCGCTGATCCTGGTGTACGGCGGCCGAGAGGGCTGGTTCGGCCCGACGCTCGAAGCGGCCGGATTCCAGATCATCTTCGCCGTGCCGGGCATGGTGATGGCCACCGTGTTCGTGGCGTTGCCGTTGGTCATCCGGGAGGTCGTCCCGGTCCTCCAGGAGGTTGGCGACGAGCAGGAACAGGCCGCCCGCAGTCTCGGCGCGAACGCCGTGCAGACGTTCCGCCGGATCACGCTGCCGTCGATCAAGTGGGGCGTGATCTACGGCGTCGTGCTCAGCCTGGCCCGCTCGCTCGGCGAGTTCGGCGCCGTCAAGATCGTCTCCGGCAACGTGCTCGGCGCGACCCGGACGGCCACCCTCGTGGTCGAGGAGAAGTACCTGAACTTCGACAAGGGCGGCTCGTACGCCACCGCCTTCCTCCTCGCCCTCGTCGCCGTGGCCTGCATCATCGTCGTATCCGTCCTCAGGCCGAAGGAAGACCGTTGAGCATCGAGATTTCCCAGGTCGGCAAGCGTTTCGGAGACTTCGTCGCGCTCGACGACGTGTCGGTCAGCATCCCCGCCGGTCGGCTCACGGCGCTGCTCGGTCCCTCCGGCGGCGGAAAGTCCACGCTGCTGCGGATCGTCGCGGGGCTGGAACGCGCCGACACCGGGCGGGTCGAGATCGACGGTGTGGACGCCACCAACCTGCCGCCGCAGAAGCGCAACGTCGGTTTCGTGTTCCAGCACTACGCGGCGTTCAAGCACCTGACCGTCCGGCGCAACGTGGCCTTCGGGCTGGAGATCCGCAAGCGCGCGAAGGACGAGATCACCCGCCGGGTCGACGAGTTGTTGTCCCTCGTCCACCTCGGACAGTTCGCCGAGCGGCTGCCGTCGCAGCTCTCCGGCGGCCAGCGCCAGCGGATGGCACTGGCCCGCGCGCTGGCCGTCGAGCCCACCGTGCTGCTGCTCGACGAGCCGTTCGGCGCGCTGGACGCCAAGGTCCGCAAGGAACTGCGCGACTGGCTGCGTCGGCTGCACGACGAGGTGCACGTCACCACCGTCTTCGTCACCCACGACCAGGAGGAGGCCCTGGAGGTCGCCGACGAGATCGTGGTGATCAACGAGGGTCGGGTGGAGCAGATCGGCTCGCCCGACGACCTGTACGACCGCCCGGCCAACGAGTTCGTGATGCGTTTCCTCGGCCCGGTCACCCAGCTCGGCGACGAGTTGGTGCGCCCGCACGACCTCCAGCTCTCCGCCGACGGCGCGGACAGCGCCGGAGTGGTCGGCCGGGTCACCCGGGTCACCCGGATCGGCTTCGAGATCCGGGTCGAGGTGACCACCTCCGGCGGCCAGCCGGTGATCGTGACCCTCACCCGCAACGAGTTCCACGCGCTCGGGATCCAGGTCGACTCGCCGGTGCGGATCCGTATCACCCCGGGCAGCCCCACCACCACGGTCGCCGCGCCCGCCCAGCGCGCGGAGGAGCCGACCCTCGCGCCGTCGCACTAGCAAACGCCTCGTCGACCCCGACGCGTACCGCGCAAGGTCATGCCCGACGCGTACCGCGCAAGATCGTGCCCGACGCGTACCGCGCAAGATCGTGCCCGACCCGCACCGCGCAAGGTCATGCCCGACGCGCACCGCGCAAGATCGTGCCCGACGCGCACCGCGCAAGATCGTGCTCGTTCTCGGATCAAGTGGCCTCCCCGCGACCATGAGGCCACTCGATCCGGGATCGAGTGCTGTCCGGGCCGGCGGTGAGATCGCGTCGGAACGGCAGCGTGGTCTGGTTGTGCGGCGGAATTGACGTTGGGTGCCGGCGAGGGTGAGACTAAACCTATTCAACCGATAGGATTCGCGGTCTTCGGTGGGAAGGTGGTCGGCGGGATGACGCGTGTGATCCGGACGGACGAGGAGGCCGTCGAGGTCGCCCGGAAACTGGCGGCCGTCCTCGCCGACGAGGCCGGCGTCCGAGACCGGGAGCGTCGACTGCCCGAGCCCGAGGTGGCCGAGCTGTCCGCCTCCGGTCTGCTGGGCATCACGGTGCCCGCCGAGTTCGGTGGGGCCGAGGTCTCGGTCGGCACGCTGACCGAGGTGTTCCGGACGCTGGCGGCGGCCGATGCCAGCCTCGCCCAGATCCCGCACAGCCACGTCGTCTTCCTCCAGGCGCTGCGCCTGCAGGGCACCGAGGAGCAGCAACGGCGCTACTTCGCCGCCGCGCTGGCCGGGCAGCGGTTCGCCAACGCCCAGTCCGAGCGCGGTGGACGGACCGTCGCCGACGACGCCACCACGCTGCGCCGCCGGACCGACGGCGGGTACGTGCTGGACGGCGAGAAGTTCTACTGCACCGGTGCGCTGTTCGCCGACTGGCTGGTGGTCCGTGCCGTGCTGGCCGACCCGGCCGAGCCCGACGGTCCCACTGCGCCCGACGGTCCCACTGCGCCCGACGGTCCCACTGCGCCCGACGGTCCCGCTGCGTCCGGCGACCCGGGCGCGAACGGCGGCCCGGCGGCGAGCGGCGGCCCGGCGGCGAGCGGCAGACCACCCGCGAAGATGCTGGCCTACCTGCCCCGGGACACCCCGGGGGTGACGGTGCGCGACGACTGGGACGGGATGGGGCAGCGCACCACGGCCAGCGGGACGGTGCTGCTGGAGCAGGTGGCGGTGGACGAGACGCAGGTGGTGCCGTACACGCCGATCTTCGGTGCGGCGACCACCTACGGTGCGCGAGCCCAGGTGCTGCACGCCGCGCTGGACACCGGGATCGCCCGGGGCGCGCTGGACGCCGCGGTGGCGCAGGTGGCCCGGGCCCGGCCGTGGTTCGAGTCCGGTGTCGAGCGGGCCGCCGACGAGCCCCTGCTCATCCAGCAGGCCGGCGAGCTGGACATCCTGGTACGCGGCGCGGAGGCGCTGCTGCGCGAGGCGGCGACCGCGATCGACGCGGCCGAGGCGGACCTGACCGACGACAGCACGGCTCGCGCCTCGGTGGCGACGGCGGTGGCGAAGGTGGCCGGCGCCCGCGCCTCGGTGGAGGTCTCGTCGGCGCTGTTCGACCTCGGCGGCACCCGCTCCGCCGCCGACGCGCTGAACCTGTCCCGGTACTGGCGCGACGCGCGTACCCACACGCTGCACGATCCCACTCGGTGGAAGGTCCAGCACATCGGTCGCTGGCTGCTCGACGGCACCCCGCCGCCGCGTCACGGTCAGCTCTGACCGGCCCGGGGTAGCGGCGGAGCGGCGACGGCGACGGGCGGTCACCCGGTCACGTCCAGGCCGCGAGGACGCGTCGTTCCAGCAGCCCGAGCAGGGTGTCGGCGAGCTTGCCCAACACCGCCAGCAGCACGATCGCGAGCAGGATCACGTCGGTGCGGCCGGTGTTCTGGCTGTCGATGAGCAGGAAGCCCAACCCCATCGACGAGGCGATCAACTCGGCCGCGACCAGGAAGAGCCACGACTGCGCCATCGCCAGACGCAGCCCGGCCAGCACCGGCGGCGTGGCGGCGGGCAGCAGCACCGTGCCGAGCAGCCGTACGCCGGAACGCCCGTACGCCCGGCCCAACTCGACCAGGTGCGGGTCGACGTGCCGGAGCGCGGCGGCCACGGTGGTGAAGACCGGAAAGAACGCCCCGATCGCGACCAGGGTGATCTTCGGAGTCTCGCCGATGCCGAACCAGAGCAGCAGCAGCGGCACCCAGGCCAGCGACGGGATGGCGCGGACCGCCTGGATGGTCGGGCCGACCAGCGAGCGGACCGCCCGGGAGAGCCCCACCAGGGCACCCAGCACCAGTCCGGCGACGGAACCGGCGGTGAACCCGAGCAGGACCCGCTGCACGCTGATCGCCAGGTGCTGCCACAGCTCACCCCGGGCGAGGAGTTCCCGCAGCGCCAGCAGCACGTCGTACGGGGGCGGCAGTTGCGCGCGCGAGTAACCGCCGGAGGTGGCCAGCAGGTGCCAGCCGACGAGCAGTGCCACCGGAGGCAGCAGGCCGGCGACGGCGTACCCCACCCGGGAGGTCCAGGCCCGGCCGGGTCCGGCGGTGGCCGGGACCGGCGGCGCGGCCGGGCGGGCCGGTGGCGGCTGCACCGCCACCGGACTGCCCGCGCTCACGGCTCGGCCCGCGCCTGGGCGAAGCGGGGCTCGAAGATGCTGTCCAGCGCGGCGCGGGCCTCGGTGTCGGTGCGGACGTTGCCGTCGGCGACCAGGATGGGCAGCACCCGCTCGAAGACCTGCCGTTGCGCCACCCCGGGCACCGGGTCGACGTCGAACCGGGTGCGTTCGGCGAGCACCACCCGGGCCACGGCGGGGGAGACCTTCGACTCGCGGGCCAGCAGCTCCACCGCCTGCTCCGGGTGGGCGACGATCCACTGGCGGGCCCGCTCGTAGGCGTTCACCACCCGCTGCACCAGCTCGGGGTGGCCGGAGACGAACTCCTCGCGGGCGTTGAGCACCCCGTAGGTGTTGAAGGCGACGTTGCGGTAGAGCAGGGTGGAGCCGGCGTCGACCTGGGTCTGGGCCATGTGCGGGTCGAGGCCGGCCCAGGCGTCCACGTCGCCGCGCTCCAGCGCGGTCTTGCCGTCGGCGTGCTGGAGGTTGACCACGGTGACGTCACCCGGTGCCAACCCGGCCTCGTCGAGCGCCTGCAACAGGAAGAAGTACGGGTCGGTGCCCTTCGTCGCGGCGACCTTGCGACCCTTGAGCTGTGCGACCGACGTGATCGGGGAGCCCTTGGCCACCACGACCGCGGCCCACTCCGGCTGGCTGAACACGCCGACGGTCTTGATCGGCGAACCGTTGGCCCGGGCCACCAGCGCGGCGACACCGGCGGTCGAGCCGATGTCGAGCGCGCCGGCCCGCAGGTTCTCGTTGGCCTTGTTGCTGCCGGCGGACTGCAACCAGCTCACCGACACCCCCTCGTCGGCCAACTCCTCCTCCAGCCAGCGCTGCTCGCGTAGCACCAGGCTCGCCGGGTTCCAGTACGCGTAGTCCAGGCGCAATCCGGTGGTGCCGCCGGCTGCCGAGCCGCCGCTGTCCTCCCCGGCGACACAGCCGGTGAGCAGCAGGGCGGCGGCCAGTACGACGGCGACTGTCTTTCTCATGAACTCCTGCTTCCTTCGGGGGAGACGCCGAGACGGTCGAGTAGTTCGGTGCGCAGGGTGGCCGAGGCCGGCGAGCCGAGGGCCCGGGGCCGCGCCCCCGGTACGGCGGTGACGTGCTGGATGGTGGAGCCCCGCCCGGCGGGACCGGCGGGGCCGAGGACGACGATCCGGTCGGCAAGCCGCAGCGCCTCGTCGACGTCGTGGGTGACCAGCAGCACCGTGCTGCCGGCGGCGCGCTGCACCTGGTCGACCAGGTCCTGCATGCGCAACCGGGTCAGCGCGTCCAGGGCGGCGAACGGCTCGTCCAGCAGCAGGACACCGGGTCGCCGGGCGAGCGCACGGGCGAGCGCGGTGCGCTGGGCCATCCCGCCGGAGACCTGCCGGGGGCGATGCTCGGCGAAGGCGCCCAGCCCGACCACCTCCAACCAGGCCCGGACGTCGGCGCGGGCGGTCGTCCGGTCGTGGCCGGGCGCGAGACCGAAGGCCACGTTTCCGGCCAGGGTCCGCCACGGCAGCAGGCGGGGGTCCTGGAAGACCATCGCGGTACGCGCCGCCACGCCGCGTACCGGTCGACCGTCCACGGTGATCTCGCCGGCGCTCGGTCGGTCCAGCCCGCCGACGAGGCGCAGCAATGTCGACTTGCCGCATCCGGAGGCGCCGAGCAGCGCGACCACCTCACCGGCCTCGATCCGCAGGGTGACGTCGTCCAGCACGTGGTGGGTGCCGCGACGGCCGACGAAGGCGCGTCCGACCTGGCGTATCGAGACCGGCGCGGGTGCCGTGTGCAGCCCCGGCGCGAGTCGCGCGGCACTCGTCGACATGCCACCTCCTTGCCTCGTCCGGTGGGTCGGCCCACAATACCCATATAACCAACCGGATGAGTAGGGTATATCTCGTGCGGCCGGGAGGGGCGATCCGGAGCACGGGGTGGGCACCGTCCACCGGGGCCTCCGCCCGGTCTCGGGCTGGCTCCCGGCGGAGGATCGACGTAGGGGGAGTGGCCTGTGAACGCGGTCCCTGGCAGGGTGACGGTGTGGACACCCCGCGCTACCGTCCTGGCGCCGATCGGGCAGCGTCGCCCGGCGCCCCGGCACCTTCCGCGCACCTGGTCGCCCGAGGCGGTCGGGCCGGCGCCGGCCGAATCCATTCTCGACGGAGGGAACCCGACATGACCCGGCCCCACCCGCTTTCGGCGGCGACATCGGACGCGCCCGAGGCCGCCGAGGCGCAGGTCGACGCGTTCACCCTGGAATGGCAGCAGTGGCACCGCCGCCACGAGGAGAACCTCGCCGACCCGCACGGCTTCCTCGCCGTGACCGGGCTGTACTGGCTCACCGACCGCCCCGAGCGCGTCGCCGACCTGCCCGGACGGTGGCACACCGGCGCGGACGGCGTGGTGGTCGACCTCTCCGACGGTGAGGCGCTCCTCGTCGACGGACGGCCGGTGACCGGCCGGCACGCGTTCGGCCCGATCCCGGAGCGCGGCGGCGTCACCGTCGGGCTCGACGGCGGCGTGCTGGAGATCGCCCGACGGGGCGGGTACGACATCCTGCGTCCACGCCGCCCCGACCATCCGCTGCGGACCGCCTTCCGGGGCACCCCGGCGTACCCGCCGTCGACCCGCTGGGTCCGGCCCGGACGGTTCGTCCCCTTCGACAGCCCCCGACCGACCACCGTCGGCGCCGCCGTCGAAGGACTCCAGCACGTGTACGACTCTCCCGGCACGATCGAGTTCGCCGTGGACGGTGTGCCGTTGCGCCTGACCGCCTTCAACGGCTGGTCGCCGGGAAGCCTGTCGGTGCTGTTCACCGACGAGACCTCCGGCGTGACCACGTACGCCGCCAACCGGGCCCTGACCGTCGACCCGCCCGACGAGCAGGGCCGGGTCACCGTGGACTTCAACCGCGCCACGAACCTGCCCTGCGCGTACACCGACTTCGCGACCTGCCCCCTGCCGCCGCCGGAGAACCGACTGCCGATCGCCGTCGAGGCCGGCGAGAAGATCCCGTACGAGCGGCAGGAGGACGACGTACCCCAGCCGCAGCGCACCATCCCCGGGAGGAACCCGTGACACCGCCCACCGACGACCAGCCACCCCTCGACGCCGAGGCCGACGAGATCCGGACGCTGCTGCGGCACCAGGCCAGCACGGTCACCGTGGTCACCGCGCCGGGGACACCGGCGGTCGGGTTCACCGCCACGTCCTTCACGTCGGTGTCGTTGTCGCCGCCGGTCGTGTCGTTCTGCCTCAACCTCGGCTCGTCCAGTTGGCCCACGGTCGCCGCCGCCCGGCACGTCGGTGTCCACCTGCTCGCCCACCACCAGCAGGACCTCGCCCGCACCTTCGCCACCAGCGGCATCGACCGGTTCGCCGAGCCGACCCGGTGGCGGGTCGGTCCCGAGGGCGTACCCCTCCTCGACGACACCCTCGCCTGGCTGCTGTGCCGGGTGATCGACCGGGTGACGGTCGGCAGCCACGCCATCGTGCTGGCCGAACCGGAACTCGTGCACAGCCCGGCGGCCGGTTCGCCGCTGCTCTACCACCGGGGCCGCTACACCGGCCTGGTGCCCGGTGCCGACGGCTGGGTCGGGCCGGTCGCCGCCTGACCACCGGCGCCGCACCCCGCGCCCGCACCGCCCGAAGGCGTCAGGGATTCTCTCCTTCGTAACGCCGGCATGGGATCGTTGGACCCCCGGTGTGCCGGTGCCGGGCCGCGCGCGGGCATCGACGCCCGCCCACCGCGACGCCGCGGCAGCCGGCCCGGTCGAGTCGACGAGGTGAGTTCATGGCCGTCGTCCTGGACACCGCGCAGCTACCGGTCGTCGACCGGGTCGAGGCGGTGCACGCCACGATGGCGTACGCCTCCGCGCCGTGCCACGTGATCCACGAGGACCCGAGCGGAGACGTGTACGCCCGGATGGCCGTCTGGGATCTCGGGGACGTCTCGGTCTTCACCACCGAGGCGTCCGGCATCCGGCTGCTGCGCACCGCCCGGCAGACCCGGCAGGACGTGACACCGGTGGTGGCGCTCTCCGTGCAGGAGCGTGCCGACGGGCGGCAGGAACAGGGGGGACACCGGGCATTGGTCCCCCCTGGCGGGCTGATGGGGATGGACCTCTCCGCCCCGTACGACTTCTCCTGGTCCGGCGACGGCGCCGCCGGGTGCCTCCAGATCCCCATCGACCGGCTCGCGTTGCCGGTGGACGTGATCCGGCGGGCCCTGGGCAACCTGCCGGCCAGTCCGCTCTATCCGCTGGTCACCCGGCACGTCGTCGACGTGGTGGGGCGAGCGGACCGGCTCGGCGCCGACCCGGCGGCACCGGTGCTGGGCGCGGCCAGTGTGGAGCTGGCCCGGGCCCTGCTCACCTCGGCGGCGTACGCCACCGCGCGGCACGCCCACGTCGACGGGGCCGGAACGCTGCTGACCCTCGTCCGGGCGTACGTCCGGCAGCACCTGGCCGATCCCGACCTGCGACCGGCGACCATCGCCATGGCCCACAACGTCTCACTGCGCCACCTGTACAAGGTCTGCGCCCAGGCCGACTTCAGCCTGGAACAGTGGATCATCGGGGAGCGGTTGAAGGGTGCCGGTGAGGAGCTGCTGCGGCCGCAGAGCCGCAACCTGACCATCGCGGTGGTGGCTCGCCGGTGGGGGTTCAGCGATCCCACCCACTTCGCCCGGCGTTTCCGCGCGGCCTACGGCCTCACCCCGGGACAGTGGCGGCGGATGCACGCCGACCTGCCGCGCTGAGACGCCGCCGGCTTGCCGCCGTCCGGTCTCAGGACTCCGCCGGGAACCGGCTCGCCAGTTCGTGCCGGTACGGCGGGTCGGCACCGGCTCGGGTGCAGGTCACGGCGGCCACCTCGACGCCGTACCGCAGCGCGGCCCGGACGTCGTCGTCGGACCACGCGGGCGCGGCGGCGGACAGGGCGGCGAGCAGTCCGGCGGTGAACGCGTCACCGGCGCCGATCGTGTCGGCCACTGCGACAACCGGTGCCGGCTGCCGGAATCCGCTCGTTGCGGAGGCGGCGGCCGCGCCTCCGGCGCCGAGGGTGACCACGGCGAGCGTCACGCCGAGGTCGCGCCAGTGCCGCAGGACGTCCTCGGTCGACCGGCCCGGGTAGAGCCAGGCGACGTCCTCCTCACTGGCCTTGAGCACGTGCGCGATCCGGGCCAGCTCGTCGACGCGGACCCGAGCCGCGTCCGGGCTGCCGATCAGGCCGGGCCGGATGTTCGGGTCGACGCTGACGAACGCGCCCTGCTCGCGTGCGGCCCGCAGGGCGTCGGTCAACCGGTCGGCGCCCGGGTGCAGGAAGGCGGCCAGCGAGCCGGTGTGCACGATGCCCCGCCCGGTGACCGCCGGGGCCAGTTCGTCGGTGCGCCACTGCCAGTCGGCGGTGCCGTCGACATAGAAGTCGTACGTGGCCACACCGGTCCCGGTCAGCGTGGCGATCCCCAGGGTGGCCGGCTCGTCGGCGTCGACGGCGTGCCGCAGGTCGACACCGTTGGTCTCGGCGTGCGCGCGCAGCCGTCGGCCGAAGCGGTTGGTGGAGAAGCGGGCGAGCATCACGGTCGGTACGCCCAGCCGGGCCAGCCCCACGGCCACGTTGAGCGGACTCCCGCCGGGGTGGGCGGCGTACCGGCCGTCCGGCTGCTGCACCAGGTCGACGACGGCCTCACCGATCACGGTCACCGCCGGTGCGGCGGACGACGCGGGTCCGGCGGCCGGCGGCTCCGCGTCGTCGGCGACCGTCACCTCAGGCACCGCCGGTGGCCGGCAACGGTTCGCGTGCCACCAGACCGGCGTCGGGTTCGTAGCGCACCGGCACCGGGTCGCTGATCTCGCCGACGAACGTGCCGTCGCCGTGCTCGACGAAACCGAGCAGTGCCCAACCGTCCTCGGTCGACACCAGCCGGGGCGCGTACAGGTGCGGCTGCGCGATCGGTCGGGCGGCGGCGATGTCCCACGGTCCGCGTACGGTGGGCGCGGTGGCCATCCAGAGCCGCTCCTGGGAGTCGCCGGGTGCGGTCGCCGGGTTGGTGCAGAACAGCAGCAACGGCTGCCCGTCCACCACGGCGACCTGCGGCACTTCGAGGTGACCGAATCCGGCCGGCGTGGACAGCGGCGGTTGCACGGTCCAGTTCAGCAGGTCGGGCGAGGTCGCGTGACCGACGACGCCGCGTTCGGCGGCCGGTCCCTGGTTGCCACGCGCGGTGATCAGCATGTGCCAGCCGTCGCCGTCCGGGTCGGCGAAGACCCACGGGTCGCGCCAGGCCTGCTCGTACCACGCGTCCAGGTCGAGCAGCTCGTACCAGGTGGGGTCGGCCTCGATCAGCGGGGTGTCGCCGTGCCGGTGCCAGGTGACCATGTCGTCGGAGACGGCCAGACCGATGCGCTGGACCAGGCCGTCCTCGGCGCGGCCGACGCCGGTGTAGAAGAGATACCACCGCTGGTCCGGCCCGCGTACGGTGCTGCCGGTCCAGGTGGCCAGGTCGTCCCAGCCCGGCGAGTCGGCGGGCACCAGCGCGTCCGGGAGCAGCCGCCACTCGCGCAGGTCGGTGGAGACGGCGTGGCCGATCGTGGCGCGGCGGTGGCGACGGTCCGGGTCGAGGAGGGCCCGGGAGGCGCGCAGGAAGAACGCGTGCCACCGGCCGTCGTCGTCCTGGGCGTACCAGCTGTCCCACACCCAGTGGTCGGGCAGACGAAGCATGGCGGGGAAGGTATCACTAAATCGGTTTAGCCCGCGACCTCGGGGTGGAGTCGCTCTCGGTGCGCGGCAGCGGCGTCCGCGCGGCCGGAGCCGCGACCGAACGGCGGCGGCGCAGCGGCATCGGGACCAGGGCCGGGCCGGAGTCGTCCTTGTCCAGCAGCAGCTCCACCGCCCGGCGGCCCATCTGCTCGTGCGGGATGGCGGCGGTGGACAGCCCCGGGCGCAGCCAGGAGGCGATCGGGTCGTCGTCGAAGGAGATCACCGAGATGTCGTCGGGGATCGTCAGGCCGGCCTCCCCGAGCGCCTGGTACGCGCCGAAGGCCAGCCGGTCGTTCATGCAGATGATCGCGCTCGGTCGGTCCGGGCGGCCGAGCAGGGCCTGCGTCGCGGTGTAGCCGTGCTCCGGCAGCCACTCGGTGCAGAAGCCCTCGGCGAACAGCGCGACACCGGCGGCGGCGAGAGTGCCCCGGATGCCGCGCAGTCGCGCCTCGGCGGCGAGCGAGATCTCCGGGTCGCGTTCCTTGGGTCGGTTGCGGCCGATCAGGGCGATCCGGTCCCGGTGCCCCCGGGCGAGCAGCGTCTCGGCGATCGTGGCGCCGGCCAACTCGTCGTCGGGCAGCACGCTGGGCAGCTCCTCCGAGCTGGTGGCGTTGAGCAGCACCACCGGGCCGTTCAGGATCGCCTTCGGCACGGTCAGTCGGCGGGTGGCCATCGCCGCATAGATCACGCCGTCCACCTGACGGTCGAGGATCGCCTCGATCGCGTACTGCTCGAACGCGGCGTCGCCCTGGGTCTCGGTGATCAGCAGGACGTGGTCGCGCTCGCGGGCGGCATCCAGCGCGCCCCGGATCAGGCCACCGGCGAAGCGCGTGGTGGCGACGATGTCCGAGACGAAGGCGATGGTCGCCGTCTTGCGGGTACGCAGACTGCGAGCGGCCACGTTGGGGCGGTAGCCGAGTTCCTCCGCCGCCGCGAAGACGCGCTGGTGCGCCTCTGCGGAGAGCCGGGTGCCCTCGCGCCCGTTGAGCACCATCGAGGCTGCGGTCTTGGACAGCCCTGCCCGTCGGGCGACATCGGCCAGTGTTGCCCTGTTGCGGCCCATCAGTCCTCCGTTCGCGGTCGTCCGTACGACGCCGCCGTTGCCCATCATGCTGGGTCGAGTCGCGTTCCGGCTCACCGGTGGCGGGTCGGGTGTCGGCGAAGGCCCCTGGTGAACCGCTTGTTTCCGGACCGTTGCCAACTCGTCCTTGACAGGCCGGGGTGCCGCGCGCATGCTCTGCTAAATCAGTTTAGCGACGTTGTTTCGCCACTGCGGAGGGCGCTGTCGACAGCGACCTCCGAGGTCATACCGGATACCGCGAGCCGAGGTGCGGTGCGCGACGCGCAGGCGTGGCGTGCACCGACCGTGGTGGCGAGCGTACTCGTTGGTCGCCGACCCGCGAGGACGTGCGGATGAGTCAAGGGAGCCATTGACGTGCGGGAGTTGTCCACCAGATTCACCCGTCGCCGGCTGGCACTGATGGTGCCACTACTCGCCGTCGGTCTGACGGCCACCGCCTGTAGTGCGCCGGGTTCGGAGCCGACCGCGCCGGAGGACTCCGGCGCCCCGGTCAGCACCGAGCTCGGAACCGACCCGATCACCCTGGAGATGTACGCGGAGACCGGCTTCCCGCTGGCCAAGGCGCTCGCCGACGAGTTCACCAAGCAGCACCCGAACGTCACGTTCAACATCCGCGAGGACCAGTTCACGGTCATCGTGGAGAACGCGCCCCGGGTGCTCGCCTCGGACAACGCGCCGGACATCATCCGGCTGCCCACCATGGTCGACCTGGTCAAGGACGGCCTGCTGAAGAACCTCGACCCGTACTTCGACGCGCACGGCTGGGACAAGTTCCCCGCCTCCCAGCTCGTCCAGCTCCGGCTGACCGAGGGCGGCGCGGAGCGCGGCAGCGGCTCGCTGTACGGCATGGGCCTCGGCTACAGCGTGACCGGCGTCTTCTACAACAAGAAGCAGGCCGAGCAGGTGGGCATGACCCAGCCGCCGACCACCATCGCCGAGTTCGAGGACCTGCTGGCCAAGGCCAAGTCCGCCGACCTCCAGCCGATCATGCAGTTCAACAAGAACACCGCCGGCATCAACTTCCCGTACCAGGCGTTGCAGAACCAGTTCGGCGACCCGGCCCCGATCGCGGACTGGATCTTCCAGAAGCCGGGCGCCACCTTCGACACCCCCGCGTCGCTGAAGGCCGCCCAGACCATCGAGAAGTGGGCCAAGGCCGGCTACTTCCCGAAGGACGCCAACGCCATCGACTACACCGCGATGATGGGCGAGTTCCAGAAGGGCAACGGCCTGTTCATGTTCAACGGCGACTGGGAGTCGGCGAACCTGGACAAGAACATGGCCGGCGACGTCGGATTCTTCCTCTTCCCCGGTGAGACCGCCGAGGCCAAGAACGTGGCGATGTCCGCGCCGAACACCTTCGGTGTCGGTGCCCGGGCCAAGAACGCCGACGCCGCCGCCTTCTTCCTCAACTGGGTGCACACCAACGACAAGGCCCGTGAGATCTCGGTCAACGTCGGCGGCTCGCACCCGGGTGGCCCGGCCGAGCTGGCGCTACCGCCGGTGACCGAGGGCACCGTACTGGCCGAGACGCTGAAGGCGTCCCAGCAGCTCGGCGCCGACAACGGCGCGGTGGACTTCACCGCCAACGCCACCGGTGGCATCTTCGCCGCCGCCATCACCCCGGAGATGCAGAAGCTGATCGCCGGCCAGCAGAACCCGGAGGGCTACGTCAAGGCGGTCCAGGCCGAGTACGAGAAGGAACTGTCCCGATGACGTCTGCCCTCGGCAGCGTTCCCGCCGGGTCGGGCACCACTGCCCGACCCGGCGGGGCGGACCCCCGTCCCGCCGCGCGGCCCCACCGGAAGCGGTGGGGCCGCGCGGTGCGGTGGAGCGGCTGGCTCTGGGTCCTGCCCGCCCTGGCCATGTACGGCTTCTTCGTCCTGCGCCCGCTCGTGCTGACCGTGCAGTACTCGCTCTATCGCTGGAACGGCATCGGCGCGGCCACCTGGGTCGGGCTGGACAACTACGTCACCGTCTTCACCGACCGCGACCTGCTGAAGATCATCGGCAACGCCTTCGTTCTGATCATCTTCTTCAGTTTCATCCCGGTCGCCCTCGGCCTGCTGGTGGCCAGCCTGGTCCGGCGGATCACCACCGGCCCCGGCGGCACGCTGGTCCGGACCGTGCTGTTCCTGCCGCAGGTGATCCCGCTGGTGGCGGCCGGCATCGCGTGGAGCTGGGTGCTCTCCAGCAACGGTCTGGTCAACCAGGTCCTACGGGCCATCGGGCTGGACGGCATCACCCGGGCCTGGCTCGGCGAGTTCAGCACCGCGCTGCCCTCGGTGGGCGTGATCGGCACCTGGATCATGCTCGGCCTCTGCACGATCCTGCTGGTCACCGGCATGAGCAAGATCGACCCGTCGCTGTACGAGGCGGCCCGGATGGACGGCGCCGGTCCGATCCGTGAGTTCTTCGCGGTGACCCTGCCCAGCCTCCGCCAGGAGATCGGCGTCTGCCTCACCGTGACCATCATCGCGGCGCTGGCCAGCTTCGACATCGTCTACATCTCGACCAGCGGCGGTCCGGGCATCCAGACCACCGTGCCGGGCCTGGAGATCTATCGCCTGGCCTTCTCCCAGCGTCAGGTCGGGCTCGCCTCGGCCCTGGGCGTGGTGCTGATGCTGCTGGTGCTGATCTGCGTGCTGCCCATCCAGCGGCTGACCCGGGGGGAGAAGCCATGAACATGACCACCCGCAGTGAGCGGCTGACCGGACGGATCTTCCTGATCGCCCTGGTCGTGGTCACCCTGCTGCCGTTCCTGAGCATGCTCTCGGCGGCCCTGCAACCACGCGGCACCGTACCCACCGGTCTGGCCTGGCCCTCCGATCCACAGTGGGGCAACTTCGTCGACGCCTTCACCGCCGCGAACATGGGTGCCCTGCTGGGGTCCAGCATGCTGATCGTGGCCGGGGTGGTGCCGTTCGGGGTGATCATCGCGACCATGGCCGGGTTCGGCCTCGGGCACCTGCGGGTGGCCGGCGGCCACATCGCCTTCGGGCTGCTGCTGCTCGGCCTCACCCTGCCCTTCGAGGCGGTCGTGACCCCGCTGTACTACCAGATGCGGGACCTCGGCCTGCTCAACACCCGGTGGGCCATCATCCTGCCGCTGATCGGCCTCTACATGCCGTTCGCGGTCTTCTGGATGCGCGCCCACTTCACCAACGTGCCGCGCGAGCTGTCCGAGGCGGCGCGGGTCGACGGCAGCAACACCTGGCAGTTGTTCTGGCGGGTGCACGTGCCGCTGGCCCGCCCGGCCATCGCCTCGCTGACCATCCTGCTGTTCCTCTGGACCTGGAACCAGTTCCTGCTCGCCATCGTCATGGTCGACGACGCCACCAAACGGACCATGGCCGGTGCCCTCGGCGCGTTCCAGGGACAGTGGGGAACCGATCTGGTCTTGCTCTGCGCCGGATCGTTGCTCATCCTCACTCCGACGCTCATCGTGTTCCTGATCTTCCAGCGCCAGTTCATCAAGGCCCTCCTGCAGGGCTCCGTGAAGGGATGACGGGTTGAACGACACCCCGATCCACGGCCACGCCGACGAGGGCTTCGGGCCCGTCGCCGACGTGTTCCGGGACAACTTCGTCCACCGTGGGGAGGTCGGCGCCGCCGTCGCCGTCTACCTGCGGGGCAGCAAGGTCGTGGACCTGTACGGCGGGCTGGCCGACCCGCGCTCCGGTCGACCCTGGACCGCCGACACCCCGGCCGTCGTCTTCTCGGTGACCAAGGGGATCATGGCGATCTGCGCCTACCTGCTGGTTCAGCAGGGCCGGCTCGACCTGGAGGCCCCGGTCACCCGGTACTGGCCCGATTTCGGTCGGCACGGCAAGGCCGAGATCCCGGTGCGCTGGCTGCTCACCCACCAGTCCGGACTGCCCACGCTGGACCGCTCCTTCACCCGCGCCGAGGTGCTCGCCTGGGACCCGGTGATCGAGGCGATCGAGGAGCAGGCCCCGCTGTGGCAGCCGGGCACCGCCCACAGCTACCACCCGATCACCTACGGCTGGCTCATCGGCGAGGTGATCCGCCGGATCACCGGGGAGATGCCCGGCAGCTACCTCGCCCGCACCCTCGCCGAACCGCTCGGTCTGCGTACCTGGGTCGGCCTGCCGCCCGCCGAGCGCGACGCGGTCGCCTGGATGCTGGCGCCGCTCGGCGAACCCTTCCCGCCCGGCGACCCGGTCGCCGAACGCGGGATCACCATGGGCGGCGCATTCGCCTTCCCCGCCGACGCCGACGGCCTGGTCAGCTTCAACGACCCGGCCATCCAGGCCGCCCAGGTCCCCGGCGCGGGCGGGATCAGCACCGCCGAGTCACTGGCCCGCCTCTACGCCGCCTGCGTCTCCGACGTCGGCGGCGGACCGCTGCTCACCACCGCGTCCGTCGACGACGCCGTCACCGTCCGCGTCGCCGGCCAGCAGGTGTACGGACTTCCCGACGTCGGACACCGCTGGGGCACCGGCTTCCTCGTCCACTCGACACCGCGCCCGATGCTCGGCGAGCGCAGCTTCGGCCACGACGGCGCGGGCGGACACCTCGCCTTCGGCGACGACCACCACCGGGTCGGCTTCGGTTACGTGGTCAACCAGATGGGCGGCATCGTCGACGAGCGGGCCAACCTGCTCGCCGCCGCCCTGCTGTCCTGCTTGACCGACTAGGCGGACCGGGTCGACGTCGCGGCCGACGAGCCGTGGCGTCGACCCCGCCGTCACCGGTCCGGCGCAGTGCGGTCCGGCCGACCTGACCGGCCCGTGCGGCGCAGTGCGGTGACCACCAACAGGGGTGCGAACGCCTCCGCTCCGGCCGCCACCCGCTCGGCCAGACCGACCCGCCCGCCGTCGACCGCCATCTCGGCCACGAACCAGGCCACCGGCAGCAGCAACCCGACCGCCAGCCCCACCCACGGCGCCCGTTGCGCTACGGTCCCTTGACCTGCTGCCAGTGCCAGGGCCGGCCAGAGCGCCAGCGCGCCGAAGGCGACGGCGGCGGCGAGCGTGTGGGGCACCGACCCGCCGCCGTCGGCCGGAAGCGGGAACACCGCCACCGCCAGCGTCGCCACCCCGCCGAGTGTGAGCAGGGCCCGCCCGGCGGGCGCGAGGGTGCGCAGCCCGGCGGCGGTCACACAGTGGCACAGCCCGAGACCGGCCAGCGCGACCGTCATGATCCACCGGTCGGTCGCGCCGACGGCGGCGAGCGCGCTGATCGTCCCGGTGACCTGGTCGAAGCCGCCCGGTTGCCGGGCCGCGCCCAGGGTCCACCCACCGATCAGGAGGATCGGCGCGGCCACGGCGGAGACCAGCGCCCATCCCGGTACGACTCGCATCACCGCACCGTACGTGCCGTCCCGCCGCTCCCACGCCACCGGCACCTACCAGGCCGCGCCGTTCCTCGGCCTTCCTCGGCGTTGGTTCCGTCGATCATGGAGTCGTGGTGTGCACAAAAGCCGTCTGTCGGTGTAATTCGGCAGCCACAACTCCATGATCGACGAGGCAGTGCCGTGGGACGTTCAGGGGATAGCGCCCCCGTGGGCGGACGGCGGACGGCGGGAGGGCGGGGGACCCGCTCGGGTCGCGTGGACCCGAACGAGGCTCGCCGGCCGCGAGATCAATCGCGGCCGGCGAGCCCGGACGGTGCCTCTTGAGCGGGGTGTCAGCCCTTACGCTGGGCCAGCAGCCACTGGAGGATGCTGCGGTCCTCGTACGTCGGACCGTAGGCGGCGTGGTAGTCGGGCAGCGAGAACGCCTCGTTGCCGTACTCGGTGTAGTGCAGCAGCTTGGCGATCTGCGCGGGCGTCTTGCCCTGGGCCTCGTAGGCCGCGCGCAGGGCCGCGTGCGAGTTGCGGGCGAGCGAGATGTTGAGCAGGTGGTCGTTGACGCCGTGGGTGATCCAGAGCGGCACCTCACCGGCGGCGATGGCCTTGGCCTGGTCGGCGCCGATCTGGAAGCCGCCGGTCACCAGACCACCGGCGAACAGGTCGGGCCGCTTGGCGAACGCCTCCCACAGCAGCCGGGAACCGTACGACACGGTGGTGGCGTACACCCGGTCGGTGTCCACCGCGTGGTCCTTGACGAACTGGTCGACCAGCCGGATCAGCAGGTCACCCTCGGCGGGCAGGCCGACCCGCTGGTTCTGCGGGGCGAGCACGATGACGTCCTCGCGGCTGCCGGTCCAGTTCGACTGGAGCCAGGCGGTGGCCGGGATGTCGGCGGCGATCTGGACGCCCAGGTTGTCGCCGTCCCAGCCCATGCCGTGCCCGGGCAGGACGACCATCAGCGGGTACTTCTTGCCGGGCTGGTAGTTCTTCGGCAGGTGGTAGTGGTACGGCAGCACCATGCCGTTGCTCAGGTACGAGCCGTACGTGAAGTCGTCGACGAGCAGGTTCACCGGCTTCTCGGTGACCCCGCGCGGGGTCTTCGGGGCGGCCTTGGCCTGCACCGGACCCTTGCCCTTGCCCTTGCCGGGCTGGGCGTGCACGTCCTTGCGCTGCGTCACCCGGGTGGGCAGCTCGGTGTTGACCTTCACGCTGCACAGGAAGGTCGGGCACTTGGAGACGATGACGGTCCAGCCGAGGTTCTCGGCGGGGTCCAGCTCGACGATGACGTACCGGCCGTCCACCGAACGACGGTCCGCGCGGGTGGTGGGCGCGTTGTTCGTGTAGGTGTGGGTGACCTTGCGGTCGGCCAGCTTGGGCAGGTCGTCCATCGGGTTGAAGCGGAAGTTGTAGACGGTGTCGGAGACCGAGAAGGTGGAATTGTCGAGCTCGCGGGGGTTCACCGTCTGCGGGTACTCGACGGCGACGGCGGAGACCTTCTGGCCGTACGTGTAGACGGTGGTGATCGGTGTGACACTGCGGATGCCGCCGGCGTTGTCGCCGGGGCCCTTCGACGCGGCGTACGCGGCCGTGCCGGAGGTGGCGAGAAGTGCCACCGCCGCCATGGCGGTGAGCGTCCTTCGCAGTCTCATCGGCTCTCCTTGTTGGACGCGTCCGGCTGCCGCGGGCAGGTCCCGTGGCAGCGCCCCGGACCGGTTGCGGTGGTGTGGGGGAGGACGGGCGCTAAACTGATTTAGCAGAGCATCGGCGTCCGGCTGGTCGATGTCAAGACTGTGCTGGTGACGGCGCGGGAACCGACCGTGCGCCCCGGGTGTCGTCGGTGCTCGCGTCGCGGGCTTCGGCGCCGCTGCGCCGAACGTGTCCCCGCGCGTCTGGTCCACCATGGAGCGCGGGCCTGTCCGGTCACGGTGTGTGACCGCCTGGTGGGCTTCCGTCGACCGGGTGATCCGTTTCCCTTTGTGGGTCGACAGATGTGATGGGGCGGCGCCTCGCCCGTCGCACCTGGGAGCGAGTTGGCGTATTCTCTGCTCTCGATGGACGTTATTCGGGTGGCTCGTGCGAACGCTCGACTTCCTTCGATGTTCAACGCCTTGACCTGCGGTGATTCGGCCGACCGGTGGAGCCTCGGCTTCGTTACGAGAACGTGACCGCTGGATTTCCGGCGAGGTGTTGACCCGGACAATGTGAGCGCTAACACTTGGGCCCCGAAGTGCGATCCGCGCAGCCGGTGCGACGGCGCGAGTTCCAGATTGGGGAAGCCAGTGAGCAGAAGAATTCTGGCCGCTCTCGGTAGCGCCGCCCTGGCGCTGAGTATGGCGGCGTGCAGTGGCGACGGTGCCGGAAGCGGCAACACCAGCGACGAGAAGCCGTCCGACCTCACCATCGGCGTCTCGATGCCGACCCAGACCTCCGAGCGGTGGATCGCCGACGGCAACTCCGTCAAGGAGAAGCTGGAGGCCAAGGGCTACAAGGTCGACCTCCAGTACGCCGGTGACGACATCCCGACCCAGTCGCAGCAGGTCGACCAGATGATCACGCGCGGTGCCGACGTGCTGATCATCGCCGCGATCGACGGCACCGCCCTCAGTGGACAGCTCCAGGCGGCGGCCGACGCGAAGATCCCGGTCATCTCCTACGACCGGCTCATCCGGGACAGCCCGAACGTCGACTTCTATGTCAGCTTCGACAACTACAAGGTCGGCGTGGCCCAGGCCAGCGCGCTCCTGGTCGGCCTCGGCCTGCAGACCAAGGACGGCGGCAAGGGCGAGGAGACCGGGCCGTTCAACATCGAGCTGTTCGCTGGGTCGCTGGACGACAACAACGCCCACTTCTTCTTCGACGGCGCGATGGACACCCTCAAGCCGTTCATCGACGCCGGCACCCTCAAGGTGAAGTCCGGGCAGACCAAGATCGAGCAGGTGGCGATCCTGCGCTGGCAGCAGGAGGCCGCGCAGAAGCGGATGGAGGACCTGCTGACCTCCAGCTACAACGACAACAGCAAGGTGGACGGCGTGCTGTCGCCGTACGACGGCATCTCGCGCGGCATCATCACCGCGCTGCAGAACGCCGGCTACCGGGGTGCCAACGAGATCCCGGTGGTCACCGGGCAGGACGCCGAGATCGCCTCGGTCAAGCTGATCAACGACGGCATCCAGAGCTCCACCATCTTCAAGGACACCCGCCTGCTGGCCGAGCAGGCCGTGGTCGCCGGTGAGGCGTTCCTCCAGGAGAAGACGCCCGAGGCCAACGACAGCGAGACCTACAACAACGGGGTCAAGGTCGTCCCGTCGTACCTGCTGCCGGTCGAGACCGTCTTCAAGGACGACATCCAGAAGGTGCTGATCGACTCCGGCTACTTCACCGCCGAGGAGGTCGCCTCCGGCCAGTCCAGGAACTGACGGCGGCACCCGGGGGCCCGGCGCGGTGTCCGCTGCCGGGCCCCACCCTCTCGACCCAGTACAGACCTCACGAAACAGATCGCCAGGACGGTGCAGATGGACGACCACATCCTCGAGATGCGTCACATCACCAAGACGTTCCCCGGGGTGGCGGCGCTCCAGGACGTCTCCCTCGCCGTACGCCGAGGGGAGATCCACGCCATCTGCGGCGAGAACGGCGCCGGCAAGTCCACCCTGATGAAGGTGCTGTCGGGCGTCTATCCGTCCGGCAGCTACGACGGCGAGATCCTCTTCGACGGCGCACCGGCGAACTTCCGTGGCATCCGGGACAGCGAGGACCGGGGCATCGTCATCATCCACCAGGAACTCGCCCTGGTGCCGTACCTGTCGATCGCCGAGAACATCTTCCTCGGCAACGAGCGCCGTGGCCGTAGCGGCCTGATCGACTGGAACCGCACCAACGCCGAGGCCGCAGAGTTGCTCGCCTCGGTCGGGCTGCCGGAGAACCCGGTGACCCCGGTGGTGCAGCTCGGCGTCGGCAAGCAGCAGCTGGTCGAGATCGCCAAGGCGATCTCGAAGAAGGTCCGGCTGCTCATCCTGGACGAGCCGACCGCCGCGCTCAACGACATCGACTCGGCGCACCTGCTCGACCTGATGCGGCGGCTGCGCGACCAGGGCATCACCTGCATCATGATCTCGCACAAGCTCAACGAGATCACCGCCATCGCCGACTCGACCACCGTGCTGCGCGACGGCCGCACCGTGGAACGGCTGGAGATGGCCTCCGGCGAGGTGACCCAGGAGCGGATCATCCGTGGCATGGTCGGCCGCGACCTGGACAGCTTCTATCCCGACCGGGTCTCGTCGCCGGGCGCGGAGGTGCTGCGGATCGAGGACTGGTCGGTGCGGCATCCGACGCAGGACCGGCTGGTCGTCCAGAACGCCGCCCTGAACGTGCGCGCCGGCGAGGTGGTCGGCATCGCCGGGCTGATGGGCGCCGGGCGGACCGAGCTGGCGATGAGCGTCTTCGGCCGGTCGTACGGCCGGGACATCTCCGGCCGACTGTTCATGCACGGCCGCGAGGTCCGGGCACGGTCCGTCGCGGAGGCGATCCGCAACGGCATCGCGTACGCCACCGAGGACCGCAAACGGTACGGCCTGAACCTCATCGACGACATCCGGCACAACGTCTCGGCGGCGGGGCTGCGCAAGCTCGCCCATCTCGGCTGGGTGCACGACAACGAGGAGACCAAGGTCGCCGAGGCCAGCCGGCGCGACATGCACATCAAGGCGCCGAGCGTGATGTCGGTGGTGGGCAAGCTCTCCGGTGGCAACCAACAGAAGGTCGTGCTGTCGAAGTGGCTCTTCACCGACCCGGACGTGCTGATCCTGGACGAGCCGACACGGGGCATCGACGTCGGCGCGAAGTTCGAGATCTACACGATCGTGAACCAGTTGGTCGCCGCCGGTAAGGCGGTGATCATCATCAGCTCGGAGCTGCCCGAGCTGCTCGGCATGTGCGACCGCATCTACACGATGTCGGCAGGGCGGATCACCGGCATGGTGCCGGTCGGCGAGGCCACCCAGGAGAAGCTCATGGAACTCATGGCGAAGGACAAGGAAACCGTCGGATGACCAGCACCAAGCCCTCCTCGGTGTCGAAGGGCCCGTCGACCGAGAGTGCTCCCGCCGCCGCGCTGCACGTGGGCAGCAGCGACCCCCGTACGCTCATCATGAACAACCTGCGACAGAGCGGCATCTTCGTCGCCCTCGTCGTCATCGTCGCGCTCTTCGCGTTCCTCACCGACGGACTCTCGCTGAGCCCGGGCAACATCACCAACATCGTCCTTCAGTATTCGTACATCCTGGTGCTCGCGATCGGCATGGTCATCGTGATCATCGGCGGGCACATCGACCTGTCGGTCGGCTCGGTGGTCGCGTTGACCGGCGCGGTCTCCGCCGTGGTGGTGATCCGGCAGGGCCAACCCTGGTGGATGGGCGTGGTGGCCGCGCTGCTGGTCGGACTGGCGGTCGGCGCGTGGCACGGCTTCTGGGTCGCGTACGTCGGCATTCCCGCCTTCATCGTGACCCTGGCCGGCATGCTGCTGTTCCGTGGTCTGACCCTGCGGGTGCTGGACAACATCTCGCTGTCGCCGTTCCCGGCCGAGTACAACAGGATCGCCGCGGGCTTCCTCAACGGACTCATCGGTGGTGACGGGTACGACGCCTTCACACTGCTCATCGGCGGCATCGCGGTGGCCGGTTACGTGGTGAGCTGCTTCCGGACTCGGGTGGCGCGCATCCGCTACCAGCAGCCGGTGGAGTCCTTCGCGCTGTTCGTCGCGCGGATGGCGCTGGTCGGCGCGGTGGTCATGTACTTCGCCTGGCAGCTCGCGCACGCCCGGGGCCTGCCCATCGTGTTGATCATCCTCGCCGCCCTGGTGCTGGTGTACGGCATGCTCACCCGGCGGACGGTCTTCGGCCGGCAGGTGTACGCCATCGGCGGCAACCTGCCCGCGGCGATGCTGTCCGGCGTCAAGGTGAAGACCGTCAACTTCTGGATCTTCGTCAACATGGGCTTCCTGTCGGCCGTGGCCGGCATCATCTTCTCCTCGCGCTCCAACGGCGCACAGCCCGCCGCCGGCAACATGTTCGAACTCGACGCGATCGCGGCGGCCTTCATCGGCGGCGCCGCCGTCACCGGTGGCGTCGGCACGGTCGTCGGCGCGATGGTCGGTGGCCTGATCATGGCGGTGATGAGCAACGGCATGCAGTTGATGGGCGTGGACCAGTCGATGCAGTCGGTGGTGAAGGGCCTGGTGCTGCTCGTCGCCGTCGCCTTCGACGTCTACAACAAGCGGCGTGCCGGCGCGAGTCGTTAGGCCGTGTGTCGACGTCCTCGGCGCGTCCGAGGACGTCGACACCGGGCTCTGGCGCGGGTCGACCGGTCCACGGTCGACCCGCGCTTGACGTCGTCCCACTGCTTGGACACACTCCCTCCCGTCGGCCGTACACCGTCGCTGATGCCGGAGGTCGTGGTGGTCCAGGAGGAGATCCGTCGGCGGAACGCCGGCACGCTGCTGCGGCACGTGCACCTCGACGGCCCGACGTCGCGCGCCGGGCTGGCCGAGCGGATGGGCCTCAACCGCAGCACCATCATGGCGTTGACCACCGAGCTGAGCCGGGCGGGCCTGGTCCACGAGGAACTGCCGACCGACACCGGCCGCGCCGGTCGCCCCTCGCTGATGGTCCGGCCCTCGGCCGACCGGTGCTACGTGTTGGCCTTCGACGTGGCGGTGGACCGGCTGGTGGCCGCTCGGGTCGGCCTGGGCGGGGCGATCCTGGACCGCCGCGAGGCGGTTCGCCCGCGCGCCGGGCCGGACCTGCACCGTGTGGTGGCGGTGCTGGCCCGCTTCGGTCGCCAGCTACACCGTGCCGCGCCGCCGCAGGCGCGATGCGTGGGCATCGGCGCCTCGTACTGCGGGATGATCCGGCCCGGTGACGGGATGGTCCGGTTCGGACCGGACCTGGGCTGGGTGGACCAGGACTTCGGCGCGGAACTCGGCCGCCGCCTCGGGCTGGGCCTGCCGGTCGCGGTCGGCAACGAGGCCCATCTCGGCGCCCAGGCCGAGCAGTGGCGCGGCGCGGGTGTCGGCTTCGACAACCTCGTCTACCTGCACGGTGACGTCGGCGTCGGTGGCGGCATCATCGTCGGCGGGCGGCTGCTCGGTGGCCACGGCGGTTACGGCTGCGAGCTGGGCCACATGGTGGTGAACCCGTACGACGGGCGGCCGTGCGGCTGCGGCTCGTCCGGCTGCCTGGAGGCGGAGGTGGGCGAGCGGGCCCTGCTCGACGTCGCCGGTCGTCCCGCCGAGATGTTCGGCCGGGCGGCCATCCGGTCGGTCGCCGACGACGCCGACCGTGGTGACCCGGCCGCGCGCGAGGCGTTCCGGCGGATCGGGGACTGGCTCGGCATCGGCGTGGCCAACCTGATCAACCTGTTCAACCCCGGCATGGTCGTCTTCGGCGGGATGCTGTGCGACGTGTACCCGGGCGCGGCGGCCCAGGTGCGCAGCCGGATAGCCCGCAACGTGCTGCCGGTCGCCCGGGAGAGCGTGCGGCTGCGTACGGCCGCGCTCGGTGACGACGCGACCCTGGTCGGCGCCGCCGAACTCGGGTTCGCCCCGTTGCTCGACGACCCGTTGGGGATGTTCGCGCCGGGCAGCACCGCCGGTCGGTGTGCCACGCCGACGACTGCCCGCCGTGAGCCGCCCGCCCGCTGCGGCTGAGCGCCGGACGTTTCTGCACCCCGACGCTGCGCCTCGCGTGTCGGGACGTATCCGCTGAGGGTGTCGACGCCGGGCGCGGCGGACCGGGCGGGTGTCGGGGCACCCGCCCGGCCCGTCACCCGGTCGCGCCGGGCGACGGGTCCGCGCCGATGGTCCGGGTCAGGCCCGGCTCCACCGTTGGTTGGCGGCGGTGTGGCAGTTCCAGACCAGGACCGTGGTGCCGTTCGCGGTCCCGTTGTTGTTCACGTCCAGGCAGAGGTTCGGGAACCGGACGCTGCTGACGGTGCCGTTGCCGTTGAAGGTCCACTGCTGGTTGGTGCCCCCGTTGCAGTCCCAGATCTGCACCGGGCTGCCGGCGGTGGCGGTGGTGGAGATGTCCAGGCACTTGCCGAGTACCTGGAGGCTCTGGCCGTTCTGGGTGAAGCTCTGGTTGCTGTTGCTGTGGCAGTCCCAGATCAGCGTGGCGGTGCCGTTGGCGGTGCCGCCGTTGTTGACGTCGAGGCACCGGCCGGAGGACTCGCTGCGCAGCCGGAAGGTGGTCGGCGGGTTGGTCGTGCCGCCTCCGCTGACCCGGAAGACCGCCGTGCCGTGCGCCGGCACGCTGGCGGAGATCGCGCCGGTGCTGGTCGAGGTGCCGTTGGTCCAGGCGTCGCGGAGCGTGAACGAGCTGCCGGACTTGCCGATCGCCGCCGCCGTGGTGGACACGGTGGTGGTGGCCGAGCCCTGGTTGAGCAGGGCCACCGCGACGTCGCCGTTGGCCAGCCGCTTGGCCAGCACCCGGCGGGTGCCGTCGTGGGACACCTGCACGGCCTGTACGCCGAGCGGGTCCTGGTTGATGGCGATGAGCTGCTGGTTGCGCAGGATGGCCAGGGTCGCCGCGTTGGCGTTGCGGATGTCGTTGCCGGCGATCAACGGCGAGGCCATGATCGACCAGAGCGCGAAGTGGCTGCGCATCTCGGTGTCGTTCATGCCCCCGTTGCCGACCACCATCATGTCCTGGTCGTTGAAGGCGCCCGGTGCGGCGTACGGTGCGAGGGGCACGGTGACGTTGATGATGTTCTGCACGCCCATCGGGTAGCCGTTGGTCTGCCCGGTGTTCCACGAGTTGGTGATGTCCTCGGTGGTCCGCCACATGTTGGCGATGTCGCCCCAGTTGCGCTGCGGGCCGGTCTTCTCGTGGATGCTGTTCGGGTTGATGCTGTAGACGATCGGTCGGCCGGTGGCGGCCAGCGCGTCACGCATCAGGGAGAATCCCGCCACCTGGTCGTTGATGGTGCCCCACGGGGAGCACCAGTCGTACTTGAGGAAGTCCACGCCCCAGGCGGCGAACTGGCGGGCGTCCTGGTATTCGTGTCCGAGGCTTCCGGTGGAACCCGGCCACGCGCCGAAGTACTGGGCGCAGGTCTTCTCCCGGGGCACCTGGTAGATCCCGAAGAGCAGACCTCGGGCGTGCAGGTAGTCGCCGAGCGCCTTCATGCCGCTGGGGAACCGGCCGGCATGGGCCTGGAGGTTGCCCTGGGAGTCGCGGTTCGGGTCGAACCAGCAGTCGTCGACGACGACGTACTTGTAGCCGAGGTCGCGCATCCCGGTGGAGACGATCGCGTCGGCCATCTGATGGATCAGGGCCTCGTTGATGTTGCACCCGAAGGTGTTCCAGGTGTTCCAGCCCATCGGTGGCGTACGCGCCACCCCGTTGTTGAGCGCCTGGGCGGGTTTCGGCGAGTGGAGCCCGTCGACGACGACGGCCGTGAGCGTCAACATCAGGACGCTCAGGACGGCCAACCATCGTGGTCGTGCGCGCATGCGGACCTCCTTCAAGGTCACGGGAGCCAACAGGTGTCGTTCGTCGATGACCGACCACGACGTGCCCGTGCGGCGGTGGCGGTACGGGGTGCGTGGTGCGTCGCCCGTGGGCGCACCGGTGGTGGCAGGGCACCGGCCGGGCGAGGGTGCGCCGGTGACCGGCGGCAGCGGGCCTGGTCGCCGTCGACCGTGGCCGCACGGAGTCCTCAGCCGGCCACGCTCAGCATCGATGTCGCGAATGTTATCGCTGACATTCAATTCTGTAAATCACTTGGAGTGGGGGTCGGAGTGGCTGCGGGAGGTCCGCTGTGCATGCCGTCGGCGGCCGTCTGGGTGATCGCGCACGTCAATGGGGAAATGCGTCTCGCGATCGGGTGGCGTACGCGTGGGTGGGGAGCGCTGACGCCGCCTCGCCTTGATCGTCTGATGAATCCGCGATGTTAACGCTCATTCCAGGGTCCACCGAACGGGTCGGTTTCCGGGACCGGACGGTCCTGTGCCGACTGTCGCGCGGTGGAGTGGGCCGCTTTCCACGCGCCCTCCTGGCGTACGGATGTGCGCAGCTCGTACGCGGCTGCCGGGCCCGTCCGGCGGGGTGTGTCAAGGGCTGGCGTGGGGGACGCCGCGCCACGATCGCGGATCGGTCGTCGCGCGCATCCGTCCGCCTCCGCGCGGTCCGGCCGGCAGGCCGTCCGAGCAGGCCGAAGAGGGCTCGGAGTGCGGTGTGCGGCGGTCGGTCGTGCCCCCGTCCCGCCCTCCGGTGCGGCCCGGCCTCGCGGGGCGCGTCGGTGGGGTTCGCGTCCGCTCGCACGCGGGCCCGTGCGCCGATCCGCCGGAGGCGGCGTGACCTGGGATGGGGGCACCGCCGCGCGCCACCCTTCGGTAACCTGTTGACGTTGGTCTATCCCTCGGTGTGCTCCGTTACGGAGCTGTTGCCGGCAGGTGTCTTGACGGCGCAGGATGTGAGCGTTAACACTGAGGTCCGTCATCGGCCGGAGGTGAAGATGAGCGGAGTGGACGAAGCAGGCGACCGGTACGTCGTCGGCGTCGACTACGGCACGCTGTCGGGACGGGCCCTGGTGGTCCGGGTCCGCGATGGTGCCGAGTTGGGGACTGCGGTGCACGAATACCGCAGAGCGGTCATCAGCACCGCCCTACCGGACGGCGGTACCCCGCTGCCGCCCGACTGGGCGCTGCAGGACCCCGAGGACTACCGCGACGTGCTGCGCCACGCCGTTCCGGCGGCGGTGGCCGCTGCCGGGGTCGACCCGGCCGACGTCGTCGGCATCGGCATCGACTTCACCGCCTGCACGGTGCTGCCGACGCTCGCCGACGGCACCCCGTTGTGCGAGGTGCCGGAGCTGCGCCAGCGCCCGCACGCCTGGGTCAAGCTGTGGAAGCACCACGCCGCGCAGCCGCACGCCGACCGGATCAACGCGCTGGCCCACGAGCGGGGCGAACCCTGGATCGGCCGTTACGGCGGCAAGATCTCCGCCGAGTGGCAGTTCGCCAAGGGCCTGCAGATCCTGGAGGAGGACCCGGAGGTCTACCGCCGGGCCGAGCGCTTCGTCGAGGCCGCCGACTGGATCGTGTGGCAACTGTGCGGCGTCGAGACCCGCAACGTCTGCACCGCCGGCTACAAGGGCATCCTCCAGGACGGCACCTACCCCTCGGCGGACTACCTGACCGCGCTCAACCCCGACTTCGGCGACTTCGTGGCCAAACTGGACGGTCCGCTGATGCCGCTGGGCGCGAAGGCGGGCGGGCTCACCGCCACCGCCGCGGCCTGGACCGGGCTGCCGGAGGGCGTGGCGGTCGCCGTCGGCAACGTCGACGCGCACGTGACCGCGGCCTCCGCCCAGGCGATCGAGCCGGGCCGGCTGGTGGCCATCATGGGCACCTCGACCTGCCACGTGGTCAACGGCACCACCCCGGCCGAGGTGGCCGGCATGTGCGGTGTCGTCGACGGTGGCATCAGCGACGGCGCGTGGGGCTACGAGGCCGGGCAGAGCGGGGTAGGCGACATCTTCGGATGGTTCGTCAACCACGCCGCCCCGGCCGGGCTCGACTCGCACGAGCGGCTCACCGAGCTGGCCGCCGCCCAGCCGGTCGGCGCCCACGGCCTGGTCGCGCTGGACTGGTGGAACGGCAACCGGTCGCTGCTGGTCAACCACGACCTGAGCGGGATGATCGTCGGCCTGACCCTGGCCACCCGGCCGGAGGACGTCTACCGCGCCCTGCTCGAAGCGACCGCGTACGGCACCAGGATGATCGTGGAGGCGTTCGTCGACGCGGGGGTACCCGTCGACGACCTGGTGATCGCCGGTGGGCTCACCTCGAACAAGCTGCTCATGCAGATCTACGCGGACGTCACCAACCGGCCGCTGGGCATCATCGGTTCCGCCCAGGGCCCGGCGCTCGGCTCGGCGATCCACGCCGCCGTCGCCGCCGGTGCGTACCCCTCGGTCCGGGAGGCGGCGCAGACCATGGGCCGCGTGCACGAGGCCGTCTACCAGCCGGACCCGGAGCGGGTACGCGCCTACGACGCCCTCTACGCCGAGTACCGCGCGCTGCACGACCACTTCGGCCGTGGTGCCAACGACGTGATGCTGCGCCTGCGGGCGATCCGCAACGCGGCGGTCGAGTCGGCCGGGACGCCGCAGGAGACCGTGGAGGTGCCGGCATGAGCGACGACCTGACCGCCCTGGTGACCGAGTTGCGCGCCAGCGTCGCGCGACTGCACGGCGAGCTGACCCGCTACGGGTTGGTCGCCTGGACGGCCGGCAACGTCTCCGCACGCGTACCGGGCCACGATCTCATGGTCATCAAGCCCAGCGGCGTCGACTACGACGACCTCTCGGCCGAGAACATGGTGCTCTGCGACCTCGACGGCGTACCGGTCGAGGGGGAGCTGTCGCCGTCCAGCGACACCGCGGCGCACGCGTACGTCTACCGCGCCATGCCCGAGGTGGGCGGCGTCGTGCACACCCACAGCACGTACGCCACCGCCTGGGCGGCACGCGGCGAGTCGATCCCCTGCCACCTGACCGCGCAGGCCGACGAGTTCGGCGGGGAGATCCCCGTGGGCCCGTTCGCGCTGATCGGCGGCGACGACATCGGCAAGGGCATCGTCAGCACGCTCACCGGGCACCGATCGCCCGCGGTGCTGATGCAGAACCACGGCGTCTTCACCATCGGGCGCAACGCCCGCTCCGCGGTCAAGGCCGCGGTGATGTGCGAGGACGTCGCCCGGACCGCGCACCTGGCGCGCGCGCTCGGGCAACCGGTGCCGATGGCGCAGGCCGACATCGACGCGCTCTACGACCGCTACCAGAACGTCTACGGACAACGCCCCTCGCCTCCGGCGAACTCCTGACCGGTCGCGGGTCCCGGCGACCCGCGATCTGATTCGCACCACCCGCACAGGATCCGCACCACCGACTCAGGCCGCCCGTGCAGCACGGCGGGCGGCGTGGACAACCGCACCCACTCGAGGAGATCCGATGAGGAACATGCGAATGCCGATGGCGCGTCGTCGCGCCATCGCGGTCGCCGCCGCCGTGCTGCTCGCCGGCAGCGTGGCGGCCTGCGGTAACAGCGACACCGGTAGCGACGCCGGTGGCGACGACGGCAAGCTCGTCCTGGGCTTCTCCCAGGTCGGCGCGGAGAGCGGCTGGCGGACCGCCAACACCAACTCCATCAAGGAGTCGGCGGCGGAGGCGGGCATCGAGCTGAAGTTCGACGACGCCCAGCAGAAGCAGGAAAACCAGATCAAGGCGATCCGCAACTACATCCAGCAGAAGGTCGACGTGATCGCCTTCTCGCCGGTGGTGGAGTCCGGTTGGGACACGGTGCTCAAGGAGGCCAAGGACGCCGGCATCCCGGTCATCCTGACCGACCGCGCGGTGGACTCGGCGGACAAGTCGCTGTACAAGACCTTCCTCGGCTCGGACTTCGTCAAGGAGGGTCGTCTCTCCGGTGAGTGGCTGGTCGAGGAGAAGAAGGCCGCGACCGGCGACGTGAACATCGTCGAGCTCCAGGGCACCACCGGCTCGGCGCCGGCCAACGACCGCAAGAAGGGCTTCGCCGAGGCGATCGCCGCCGACCCCAAGCTCAAGGTCATCGCCTCCCAGTCGGGTGACTTCACCCGGGCCGGCGGCAAGCAGGTCATGGAGCAGTTCCTCAAGGCCCACCCGAAGATCGACGTGCTCTTCGCGCACAACGACGACATGGGTCTGGGTGCCCTCGAGGCGATCACCGCGGCCGGCAAGGTGCCCGGCCAGGACATCACCATCATCACCATCGACGCGGTCAAGGACGGCATGCAGGCCCTGGCCGACGGCAAGTTCAACTTCATCGCGGAGTGCAGCCCGCTGCTCGGCCCACAGCTGATGGACCTGGCCAAGAAGGTCAAGGCGGGTGAGGAGGTGCCGCCGCGGATCGAGACCGAGGAGACCACCTTCACCCAGGAGCAGGCCAAGGAGGCCCTGCCCAACCGCAAGTACTGATCGACGCCCGGGGTCGCCGCTGAGGTGGCGACCCCGCAGCGTCGCCCATTTCCCGACGGACTGGGCGCCTGGCCCGACACCCCCGTGCCACGTCCGCCCGGTCGGCCCCACGGCTGACCGGGCGGACGCCACGGGGGCTCCGTGGCCCTTCCGTACCGCGAGAACCCAGAAGAGGATCTGATGGGATGACGGATAGCCGTCCGGTCCTGACGATGACCGGGATCAGCAAGTCCTTTCCCGGGGTGCGCGCACTCCACAACGTCGACTTCCGGCTCTTCCCCGGCGAGGTGCACGCCCTGATGGGCGAGAACGGCGCCGGCAAGTCGACCCTGATCAAAGTGTTGACCGGCGTCTACGGCATCGACGAGGGCACCATCACCCTGGGCGACGAGCAGGTGGCCTTCAGCGGGCCGATGCAGGCCGCCTCGGCCGGCGTCAGCACCGTCTACCAGGAGGTCAACCTCTGCCCCAACCTTTCGGTGGCGGAGAACATCTTCATCGGTCGGGAGCCGCGCCGCTTCGGCGCCGTCCGCTGGGGCGAGGTCAGGCGACGGGCCCGGGAACTGCTGACCCGCCTGGACCTCGACATCGACGTCACCGCGCCGGTCGCGAGTTTCTCGCTGGCCGTGCAGCAGATGGTGGCGATCGCCCGGGCGATCGACGTGCAGGCCCGGGTGCTCATCCTCGACGAGCCGACCTCCAGCCTGGACGCCGGTGAGGTGGCACAGCTCTTCCGGATCATGCGGCAGTTGCGCGACGAGGGCATCGCCATCCTCTTCGTCACCCACTTCCTCGACCAGGTCTACGGCATCGCCGACCGGATCACCGTGCTGCGCAACGGCACGCTGGTGGGGGAGTACCCGACCGCCGAGCTGCCGCAGCTCGCGCTGGTGGAGAAGATGATCGGCAAGGAGCTCGACGTCCTCGAACGCATCGAGGAGCACCCCCGGCGGGAGCTGGCGGTCCTGGAGGGCGGCACGCCCTTCGTCGAGGTGTCCGACCTCGGGCGCAAGGGCGCGGTAGCCCCGTTCAGCCTGACCATCCACGCCGGCGAGGTGGTCGGCCTGGCCGGCCTGCTCGGCTCCGGCCGTACCGAGGTGGCCCGGCTGTTGTTCGGCGCGGACCGCGCCGACCGGGGCCAGGTGGCGGTCAGCGGCGACGCGACCGGCCTGCGCAACCCGGTGCAGGCCATCGACCACGGCATCGGGTTCTGCTCGGAGAACCGCCGCGCGGAAGGGATCATCGGCGACCTGTCGGTCCGGGAGAACATGATCCTGGCCATGCAGGCGGCCCGTGGCTGGCTGCGGCCCATCCTGCGGCGCCGGCAGGACGAACTGGTCGACAAGTACATCAAGGCGTTGAGCATCCGCCCGCCCAACCCCGACGTGCCGGTGCGCAACCTCTCCGGCGGTAACCAGCAGAAGGTGCTGCTGGCCCGGTGGCTGATCACCGAGCCCCGGCTGCTCATCCTGGACGAGCCGACCCGTGGCATCGACATCGGCGCCAAGGCGGAGATCCAGAAGTTGGTCGTCCAGCTCTCCGACGGCGGAATGGCGGTGCTGTTCATCTCCGCCGAGCTGGAGGAGGTGCTGCGACTCAGCCACAAGATCGCGGTCATGCGGGACCGGGAAATGGTCGCGCACCTGACCAACGACGACACGGTGGACGCCGACCGGGTCATGCAGACCATCGCCAGCGGCACCCAGCGGGAAGGGGCCGAGTCATGAGCGAGCGGAGCGAGCGAATCGTCGGGCTCAGTGCGGTGGTGCCTCATGGCGGCACGGAGCGGAGCGGAGTGTCGTCATGAGCGAGCGGAGCGAGCGAATCGTCGGGCTCAGTGCGGTGGTGCCTCATGGCGGCACGGAGCGGAGCGGAGTGTCGTCATGAGCGAGCGGAT
>NZ_JBEOWP010000007.1:0-83741 GCF_040296095.1 Micromonospora sp. NPDC002389 | reverse complement strand
GATCAAGCCCCTTCTCGGGCACCGGCTGTTCTGGCCGATCGCCGTCCTGGTGGTGATGCTGGCGGCGAACACGATCTACCGCCCCGGCTTCCTGTCGATCGAGATGAACAACGGCCACCTGTACGGCACCCCGATCGACATCCTCCGGTTGAGCGCGCCGCTGATCCTGGTCGCGCTCGGCATGACGCTGGTCATCTCCACTGGCGGCATCGACCTCTCGGTCGGATCGATCTGCGCCATCAGCGGTGCCATCGCCTGTCTGCACATCAGTCAGGCGCCGGACCAGAACAGCTTCGTCACGGTGGCGACCGCGCTGGCGATGGCGCTCGGGGTGGCGCTGGTCCTCGGTGCCTGGAACGGCGTACTGGTCTCGGTGATCGGTATTCAGCCGATCATCGCCACGCTGATCCTGATGGTGGCCGGTCGTGGACTGGCGCAGCTCATCACCGAGGGCCAGATCATCACGATCAACTCCGGGCCGTACCGGGCGATCGGCCTGGGCCACTTCCTCACCCTGCCGTTGGCGATCTTCATCGCGTTGGGCGCGGCGCTGCTGGTCGCGGCCTTCACCCGCCGTACCGCGCTCGGCATGATCATCGAGTCGGTGGGCGGCAACCGGGAGGCCAGCCGGTTGGCCGGCATCCGGTCGGGCCGGATCGTCTTCCTGGTCTACGTGGTCAGCGCGGCCTGCGCGGCGGTCGCCGGCTTCATGATGACGGCCAACGTGTCCAGTGCCGACGGCAACGCCGCCGGCCTCTGGGTGGAGCTGGACGCCATCCTCGCGGTCGTCATCGGGGGCACCGCGCTGGCCGGCGGGCGGTTCTATCTCAGCGGCACCATCCTCGGCGCGCTGATCATCCAGACGCTCACCACCACGGTGTACGCCATGAACATCTCGCCGCAGACGGCGTTGCTGTTCAAGGCGGTCGTCGTGATCGCGGTCTGCCTCATCCAGGCCCCGGCGTTCCGCGCCAAGTTCAACCGCCGCAAGCGCGGCACCCCACCCCCGCCGGCCCCGACGCCGCAGCGCCAGAAGGAGGAGGTGACGGCATGAGTGAGCAAAGCGAGCGAATCATCAGGCGCGGTGCGATCAAGCCTCATGGCGGCACGCAGCGAAGCGGAGTGACGGCATGAGTGAGCGGCAGCGAGCGAATCTTCGGCTCAGCGCTATGGAGCCTCATGGCGGCACGCAGCGAAGCGGAGTGACGGCATGAGCAGTACGTCGTTGACCACCGGGCCGAGTTGGGCACGGCTGCCCCGGCGGCACGTACCGGTGCTGGCCACGCTGGCCCTGCTGCTGGTCATGTACGCCATCGGCGTGTCCCAGTACCGGGCCTTCTCCAACGTCCAGGTCATCTTCAACGTCTTCATCGACAACGGTTTCCTCCTCGTCGTCGCGGTGGGGATGACCTTCGTGATCCTCACCGGCGGCATCGACCTCTCCGTGGGGTCGGTGGTCGCGATGACGGCGATGGTCTCGGCGTGGCTGCTCCAGTCTGGCCTGCCCGCGTTGTTGGTGCTGGTCATCGCGTTGCTCATCGGGCCGGCGCTCGGGTTCCTGATGGGCTGTGCAATCCACTTCTTCGACATCCAGCCGTTCATCGTGACACTCGCCGGGATGTTCTTCGCCCGGGGCATGTGTACGTTCATCAGTGACTCGTCGATCCGGATCACCGACGGTTTCTGGACCACGATGGCGCAGTACCGGATCGGCAATCCGGGCGGCAACTTCGTCTCGGTGAGCGTGCTGGTCGCGTTCGCGGTGGTGCTCGTCGGCGCGTACGTGCTGGCGTACACCCGATTGGGTCGTAACGTGTACGCGATCGGCGGTAACCCGCAGTCGGCGCTGCTGATGGGGCTGCCGGTGGGACGTACCCGGATCGCGGTCTACACGATCAGCGGCCTGTGCTCGGCGATCGGCGGGATCCTGCTCTCGTTCTACACGCTCTCCGGGGCGCCGCTGATCGGGATCGGGATGGAGCTCGACGTGATCGCGGCCGTGGTGATCGGTGGCACGGTGCTCACCGGCGGATCGGGGTACGTCTTCGGCACGGTGCTCGGTGTGCTGGTGCTCGGCGTGATCCAGACGCTGATCACGTTCGACGGTAGCCTGAACTCCTGGTGGACCAAGATCGTTATTGGCGGCCTGCTCTTCGCGTTCATCCTGCTCCAGCGCCTTATCGGCATCCGCTACAAGTGACCGCCCCTCTCGCGGAAGGCAACTCCCATGGCAACGCATCCTGAACCCGAGGTCTGGTTCCTCACCGGAAGCCAGGCGATGTACGGCGAGGACACCCTCCGGCAGGTGGCCGAGCAGTCCCGCCAGATCGCCGCCCTGCTCGACGACTCGCCGCACATCCCGGCCCGGGTGGTCTGGAAGCCGGTGCTGACCACCAGCGCGGACATCCTGGAGGTCTGTCGGGACGCCGCGGTGCAGGGTGCGGTCGGGGTCATCGCGTGGATGCACACCTTCTCGCCCGCGAAGATGTGGATCTCGGGTCTGGACGCGCTGCGCACACCGTTGCTGCACCTGCACACCCAGGCGAACGTCCGGCTGCCCTGGGACGAGATCGACATGGACTTCATGAACCTGAACCAGGCCGCCCATGGCGACCGGGAGTTCGGCTTCATCCAGACCCGGCTCGGGGTGGCCCGCAAGACCATTGCCGGCCACGTCAGCCACCCGCGTGTGGTCACCCGTGTCGGCTCGTGGACCCGGGCGGCGATCGGCTGGTCGGCGATGCGTTCGCTGCGCCTGGCGCGGTTCGGCGACAACATGCGCGACGTCGCGGTGACCGAGGGGGACAAGGTCGAGGCGGAGTTGCGCTTCGGTGTCTCGGTGAACACCTACGGGGTCAACGACCTGGTGCGGGTGGTCGACGAGGTCGCCGACGCGCAGATCGACGACTTGGTCAAGGAGTACGACGACACCTTCCGGGTCGCCGCCGAGCTGCGTCCCGGCGGTGAACGGCACGACTCGCTGCGGTACGCCGCACGGCTGGAACTGGGCATGCGGACCTTCCTGGACGCGGGCGGGTTCCGGGCCTTCACCACGAACTTCGAGGACCTCGGCGGCCTGCGTCAACTGCCCGGCATCGCGGTGCAGCGGCTGATGGCCGACGGCTACGGCTTCGGCGGCGAGGGCGACTGGAAGACCTCGGTGCTGGTCCACACGCTCAAGGCGATGTCGGCCGGCGCGCAGGGCGGCACCTCGTTCATGGAGGACTACACCTACGACCTCACGCCGGGCGAGGAGCTGATCCTCGGCGCGCACATGCTGGAGGTGTGCCCGACGATCGCCGCGAACAAGCCGAACGTGGAGATCCACCCGTTGAGCATCGGCGGTCGGGAGGACCCGGTCCGGTTGGTCTTCGACGCCGAGCCGGGACCGGCGGTGGTGCTCGGCCTGGCGGACATGGGGGAGCGGTTCCGGCTGGTCGCCAACGAGGTGGACGTGGTGCCCCCGCCGCAGCCGCTGCGGCGGTTGCCGGTGGCCCGGGCGGTCTGGCGGCCCCGCCCGCACCTGGCCGGGTCGGCCGAGGCGTGGATCACCGCCGGCGCCCCGCACCACACCGTGCTCTCGCACGCGGTAGGCGTGGAGGAGCTGCACGACCTCGCCGAGATGAGCCGCACCGAGCTGGTCGTCATCGACGCGAACACCGAGTCTCGTCGGTTCGCCGACGAGTTGCGCTGGAACCAGGCGTACTACCGCCTCGCCCGGGGCTTCTGACCTCGGCACCCGCGGTGCGTCGGTGCCGCCCGTCCGGTGGGCGGCACCGACGCACGCGCCCGGGTCCCCGCATCCCCCGTGGCGCGGGTCGGGTCTAGGTGCGTGCCATTGTGTCCGCCGCCTCGGACAGGACGCGCCGCATGGTCTCGCTGCCGGTGTGACCCGCGTCCCCGACGACGTGCAGGCGTGCCTCGGGCCACGCCTGCGCGATCTCCCACGGCGTGATCGCCGGTCCGCTCAGGTCGTTACGACCGTGCACCAGCACACCGGGGATACCGGCCAGCTTCGGGATGTTGCGCAGGATCTCGCCGTCGGCCAGGAACGCGCCGTTGCCGAAGTAGTGCGCGCAGATCCGGGTCATGGTGAGCCGTTGTCGCAGTTCCCCGGCGGAGTACTGGCCGGGTCTGCCGTTGCTCTCCTCGGAGATCAGCGCGTCCTCCCACGCGCACCACTCCTCGGCCGCCCGTTCCCGCACCGTCGGGTCCGGGTCGGCGAGTAGTTGGCCGTAGCGCAGCAGGACCGGTTCGATCGGTGGTCGGCTGTCGGTCGGCAGCGCGTAGCCCGGCAGGCCCGCGTGGGCGACGAATCGTTGCCACGCCTCGGGGAAGAACCGTCCGCCGCCGCGGTACAGCCAGTCCACCTCGGACCGCCGGGTCATTGTCACCGCGACCAGCACCAGGCCGCGTACCCGGTCGGGATGGTTCGTCGCGTACGCCAGCGCGAGCGTCGCGCCCCACGACCCGCCGTACACGACCCAGCGGGCGATGCCGAGGTGCTCCCGCAGCCGTTCGATGTCGGCGACGAGATGGGCGGTGGTGTTGGCGCGCAGATCGGTGCTCGGGTCGGCCGCCGACGGTGTGCTTCGCCCACAGTTGCGCTGGTCGAACAGCACGACGCGGAACCGCTCCGGGTCGAGCGCCCGGCGGTGCTGGGGCGCGCTGCCGCCGCCGGGACCGCCGTGCAGGACGACGGCGGGAACGCCCTCGGGGTTGCCACTGACCTCCCAGTAGACCTGGTTGCCGTCGCCGACGTCGATCATCCCGGTGTCGTACGGCTCGATCATGGCGCGCTCCTCACGATATGACAGCGCTGTTACATTACCGCCATGGCAACCCCCGTCCCCGGGCCCGGCGTCCTCGGTACGAAACTCGCGATGCTGATGGAGCTGCTCGACGGCGGCATCGGCCAGGTGTACGCCGAGATCGGCCTTCCCGGTCTGCGCGCGCGGTTCGCGCCGGTGCTCCTGGCGGTGGCCGACGACGGGCCGTGCTCGATCCGGGCCGTCGCGACGGCGATCGACGTGACCCATTCGGCGGCCAGTCAGACGGTCGCCGCGATGGCGCGTGCCGGGCTCGTGGAGACGATCCCCGGCCGCGACGCGCGCACCAGGATGGTCACGCTCACCGACGAGGGGCGGCGGGTCCTGCCGGCGTTGCGGGCCGAGGTCGCCGCCACCACCACGGCGACCCGCGAGCTGGAGACCGAGCTGTCGATGCCGTTGCACGTGCTCGTGGACGAGGCGCTGGCCGCGCTCGCCCGACGCCCGATGCGCGACCGGATCATCGCTGCCGATCCTGGCCTGCTCGGTGTTCGGGGCGGAGCCGGGGCGGGCGGTCGCCGCGCGGACGGCCCGCCGGCCCCGCCGCGTCGACGGTGATCGGCTCGATCCCTGCCGCCACACCCCCGGCGTGGACGACTCCTTCGCGCCGCCCCGTCGGGCGGCGGCTTCGTCGTGTCCGGGTGTGTGATCCGGCCCCGCGCAAGTCGTCGGTGTTACGTCTTGACTAAGGATCTGTTATCGCTCACAGTCGATAGTGAAGACGGACGATATCTCCGGCCGGCCGGGCCAGGCGCGTTCCGCTTCGGCGCAAGCGATCACCACGCCGCACCTGGGCACGGCGGCGGTTGTTAGCGATCACACCACGCGGGACGCATCTACCCCGCGACCGTCTCCCTGTGGTCGCTCGTCTCTCGTCTCTCAAGGAGGATCATGGGTACCTTCGAGGTCCCCCGCGCCGTTGCGCGCCGACGCGGGTGGTTGTCCCGGGCCGTCGCGGCGGTCGCGGCGGTCGTGGTGGGCGGCACGCTGGTGGCGGTGGCACCGTCGCCGGCGGTGGCGGCGACCGTCGACACCAACGCGTGGTACGTGCTGGTCAACCGCAATAGCGGCAAGGCCCTGGACGTGTACAACCTGGCCACGAACGACGGGGCGCGCATCACCCAGTGGACGCGCAACAACGGCAACCAGCAGCAGTGGCAGTTCGTCGACTCCGGCGGCGGCTACTACCGGCTGAAGTCCCGGCACTCGGGCAAGGTGCTCGACGTCTACAACTTCTCCACCGCCAACGGCGCGTCCATCGTGCAGTGGAGCGACGGCAACGGCACCAACCAGCAGTTCCGGCTCGCCGACTCCGACGGTGGGTACGTCCGGCTGATCAACCGCAACAGCAACAAGGCGATGGAGGTGCAGAGCGCGTCCACTGCCGACGGCGGCAACATCGTCCAGTACGACGACTGGGGCGGCACCAACCAGCAGTGGCAACTGGTGCGCGTCGGTGACACCGGCAACCCGGGCACCCCCGGCGGCAACTTCACCAACCCGGTGGTCTGGCAGGACTTCGCCGACGTCGACATCATCCGGGTCGGCGACGTCTACTACATGTCCGCCTCGACCATGCACTACTCGCCGGGTGCGCCGGTGCTGCGCTCGTACGACCTGGTGAACTGGGAGTTCGCCGGACACTCCGTGCCCCGGCTCGACTTCGGCACCAAGTACGACCTGCCCAGCGGACAACACGCGTACGTGAACGGGATCTGGGCCTCGACGCTGAACTACCGGCCCAGCAACCGGACGTACTACTGGGCGGGCTGTATCGACTTCGCCCAGACCCACATCTACACCGCCTCCGCCGTGGACGGCACCTGGAGCCGGCACGCCACCATCCCCAACTGCTACTACGACGCCGGCATGTTGATCGACGACAACGACACCATGTATGTCGCGTACGGCAACGGCACCATCAGCGTGGCGCAGCTCTCCGCAGACGGGCGCTCCCAGGTGCGGGCCCAGCAGGTCTACCAGACGCCGTCGAGCATCGGCACGCTGGAGGGTGCGCGCTTCTACAAGCGCAACGGCGCCTACTACATCTGGCTGACCCGTCCGGCCAACGGCCAGTACGTGCTCAAGTCGACCAACGGTCCGTTCGGCCCGTACGAGCAGCGGCAGGTGCTGCTCAACATGCAGGGGCCGATCTCCGGCGGCGGCGTACCGCACCAGGGCGGACTGGTCCAGACCCAGAACGGCGCCTGGTACTACATGGCGTTCACTGACGCGTACCCGGGCGGCCGGATGCCGACGCTGGCACCGATCACCTGGACCGCCGACGGCTGGCCGCAGGTGCAGACGGTCAACGGCGCCTGGGGCGTGAACTATCCCAACCCGCTGCCGCTGCGACCGGTCAAGCCGCTCACCGGCGTGGACACGTTCGCCGGCACCCAGCTCGGCGTGCAGTGGGAGTGGAACCACAACCCGGACACCAGCCGGTACTCGGTGAACAACGGACTGCGCCTGCAGACCGCCACCGTCACCAACGACCTCTACCGGGCCCGCAACACCGTCACGCACCGCATCCAGGGCCCGACCTCGACCGCGACGGTCGAGCTGGACTACTCCACCATGCGCGACGGGGACCGCACCGGCCTGGCCATGCTGCGGGACAGCTCGGCCTGGATCGGTGTCCGGCGCGACAACGGGGCGACCCGGGTGGTGATGACCAACGGCCTCACCATGGGCAACAACTGGAGCACCACCAGCACCGGCAGCGAGATCGCCAGTGCGGCGGTCTCCGGCGGCCGGATCTGGCTACGGGCCAACGCGGACATCAGACCCGGCTCCGGGCGGCAGGCGCGCTTCTCGTACAGCACCGACGGGGTCACCTTCGTCTCGCTGGGCAACGCCCTGACGCTCAACAACAACTGGACGTTCTTCATGGGGTACCGGTTCGGCATCTTCAACTTCGCCACCAGCGCCCTTGGTGGTGCGGTGACGGTGCGACGCTTCGAGTTGGCCACGCCCTGACCTCGATGTCAGGTCGCCCTCGAGGCGGGTGCGGCGCGTACCTCCGACCGCGCCGCCCGCCGGTACGGACGGTCACCGCGCTCCGGTGACCGAGGGGGTGGTGCCCGGCGACCGGCCGGGCACCACCCGCGTCCCGGCACAGCACGTCGTGCGGGATCTCCGGTGTACGCCGTCGACCGGGTCGGATGCCGAAGCCCTCGGCGCGACGCGGACTCGGCCCACGGCCTGGCACCGATCGGGATCGGCGCTGACGTAGACTGTGCGTGATCGAGCGCTCTCCACTCGGACGGCACGGGCCGGTGTGGGTACCGCGAGAGGGGATCTTTGTACCCTAGCCGTTCCAGTCAGCGTCGACCGGTCTCGGCGCCGACCGACATGCGGGGAGTCTGAGATGGCCGTACGCGATCCTGCGATGACGGACGTGGCTCGCCTCGCTGGTGTCTCGCACCAGACGGTGTCACGAGTGCTCAACGGTCACCCGAACGTCCGCGAACAGACCCGACTGCGGGTCCAGGCGGCCATCGCCGAGCTCGGTTACCGCCCCAACCGGGCGGCGCGCGCGTTGGTCACCGGTCGTTCGCAGGTGATCGGTGTGGTCGCGCAGAACACCACCCTCTACGGTCCGGCATCGCTGCTCACCGCGCTGGAACAGGTCGCCGCCGAGTCCGGCTTCGCGGTCAGCGTGGGCAGCGTCCGGGACCTCGACCACCGGTCCATCTCGGCGGCGGTGGAGCGGCACCTGGCCCACCGGGTCGCCGGCATCGTGGTGATCGCGCCGGTGGAGTCGGCCGGCGAGGCGCTGGAGCGCCTGCCGAAGGACGTTCCGCTGGTCACCGTCGACGGTGATCCACGCCGACCGATGCCACTGGTGACGGTCGACCAGGCCGCCGGTGCCCGGGCCGCCACCCAGCACCTGCTCGAAGCCGGGCACCGTACGGTGTGGCACGTCTCCGGCCCGTCCGACTGGTTCGACAGCGCGGGGCGGATCGAGGGCTGGCGGGAGGCCCTGCTCGCGGCCGGTGCGGAGATCCCGCCGCTGGTGCCGGCGGACTGGTCCGCCGCGGCCGGTTACCGATGCGGGCAGATGTTGGCCCGGATGCCCGACGTCACCGCCGTCTTCACCGCCAACGACCACCTCGCGCTCGGGGTGTTGCGGGCGTTGCACGAGCACGGTCGCCGGGTGCCGGACGACATCAGCGTGGTCGGTTTCGACGACGTCCCGGAGGCGGCGTATTTCATCCCGCCACTGACCACCGTGCGACCGGACTTCGACGCGGTGGCCCGGGCCAGCCTGGAGATGCTGCTGACCCAGATCGAGTCGGCCAGCGGGGGCGCGTTGCGGGAGACCGTCGCGCCGACCCTGGTCTCCCGCCAGAGCGTCGGTAAGCCGCCGGCCCGCTGAGGCGGTCCGGCGCGTACCCGTCGGACAGACAGGGTCCGGCCCGGCGATGCCGGACCGGACCCGTTGCCGGTGCGTGGTCAGCTTGCCGTGCAGGTGGGGGTGCCGGACGGGCCCGTTCCGGTGCCCTGGAAGCCGAACTCGGTGCTGCCGCCGGCGCCGACCTGACCGTTGTAGCTGACGTTGGCGAAGTTCACCGTGCCGCTGCTGCCGCTGGCCTGGGCGTTCCAGGTGCCGGTGACCGCGGTCCCGCCGGGCAGCGCGACCCGCACCGTCCAGCCACGGATCGCGGAGTTGCCGGCGGTGACCTTGACGGTGGCCACGAAGCCGCCGTTCCACGAGTTCAGCGACACCGAGGCGGTGCATCCGCCGCCGGTCGGCGGGGTGGTGGTCGGTGGGGTGGTGGTCGGCGGCGGGGTGGTCGGGTTCGGGGTGACGCTGTTCAGCGCGTTGAGCACCGACTGGTACGCCGGCTTCTTGTTCCCGTTGGCGTCGAACAGCAGCGGGTTCTCGTTGCGCCGCCACGAGTCGTTGTCCCGTACGCCCCATACGGTGATGCCGTTGCACCGGGCCACCGCCAGGCAGGCGCGGGTGACCCGCTCGTAGATTGTCGCCTGGTTGGACCCCTGGGCCACGTCCAGCTCGGTGATCTGCACGTCGACGCCGAGGTCGGCGAAGCGTTGCAGGTTGGCCTGGTAGTCGCTGGCCAGCGTGGTGCCCAGGTGGGACTGGAAGCCGACGCAGTCGATCGGCACGCCACGGGACTTGAAGTCGCGCACCATGTTGTAGATGCCGGTCGACTTCGCGTTGATCCCGTCGGTGTTGTAGTCGTTGTAGCAGAGCTTTGCGCCCGGATCGGCGGCCCGTGCGGTCCGGAACGCGACCTCGATCCAGTCGTTGCCGGTGCGCTGGAGGTTGGAGTCACGCCGGCCGCCGCCACCGCCGTCGGCGAACGCCTCGTTCACCACGTCCCAGGAGTGGATCTGGCCCCGGAAGTGGCCGGCGACCCGGGTGATGTGGTTGGTCATGGCGTTGCGCAGCGCGGTGCCGGAGAGGTTCTGCGCCCAGCCCGGCTGCTGGGCGTGCCAGACCAGCGCGTGCCCGCGTACCGACATGCCGTTGGCCCGGGCGTGTGCGACGAGCCGGTCGCCGCCGGTGAAGTTGAAGCCGTTCTGCTGGGGTTCGGTGGCGTCCCACTTCATCTCGTTCTCGGCCACGATGGAGTTGAACTCGCGGTTGAGGATCGTGGCGTGCAGGCTGTTGGAGAGCATGAACGAGTTGGTGGCGGCGCCGAAGTAGCGACCGCTCTGGGCCGCCGCCGCGCCGAGTGTGCTGGCGGCGGCGTTGGCCGCCGGGGCGACCAGCACGGTGGGAGCGACCAGCGCGGCGCCCGCCGCGAGGGCCAGCAGCAGGGTGCGCGGCCGGATCACCGGGCCCCTGCCGTCGGTGTATCTGCGATTCATGACAGACCTCTCTGGTGGTGGTCGGAACGCCCCTCGTCCGACGCGGGACGAGCGGCGACCACACCCGGGGGCGGCCATGGCACGACCCGTCGGGTGCTGGTGTGATCGGTGGTGTTCGCACGCGCGCGGTGACCCGGCCGTCATGAGCGGGATCGGTGCTGCCTGCGGTCCAGGCGGCCCGGTCCACATGGGGTGGCCGGCGCGCGACGCCGTGGCGGCGGACCCGGACAGGTCACCGGCGGGTGCTGAGATCGGCTGGCGTGCCCTGCCGGCCGGGTCGGTGACCTCGAAGGAGCGTGCCCTGCACCCCTCGACCGGAAGTTAGCATGTTATCGATAACACGCTCAAGTGACGGCGGTAAATATGCGACGGTCGCCTGTTCGGGCGGCGTCCGCTCGGGCGCTGGGCGTGATGTGGGTGAGCACGAGCACAACGAGCGGGCCCGGTGCCACGGGCGCGGGTGGCGCGCCCGCGGCACCGGGCCGCGTACTCGGTGACGGCCGGTCGCCGTCGGGTGTCGATCAGATCCGGATGCCACCGCCGGTCGACGTCGTGGCACCCGCGTCGGGGCCCGGTCGTCGGCCGGCGTCGCTCACTGGCAGCCGAGCCCGTTGAGGGTGAAGCCGGTGGGTGGGTTGTTGGTGCCGCTGTGGGTGGCCTGGAAACCGAAGCTGACGCTCTGGTTACCGGGGATCGTGGCGTTCCAGGCGACGTTGCGCGCGGTCGCCTGGCTGCCGCTCTGGGTCACCGTGGCGTTCCATGCGCTGGTGACCTGCTGTCCGTTCGGCCAGGTCCACTGCAACGTCCAACCGTTGACCGGGTTCGGGGTGTTGTTGGTGACGGTCAGCGTGGCGACGAGACCGTTGTTCCACGAGTCGGCCGAGTACTGCACCCGGCAGGTCGTGGCGCCCGGCGGCGGGGTGGTCGGCGGCGGAGTGGTGGGTGGCGGGGTCGTGGGCGGGGTCGTGGTCGGGGGCGGGGTGGTGGGCGGGGGAGTGGTGGGCGGTGGGGTGGAGGTCAGGCCGAAGAAGTCGATGGCGACCCGGGCCATGCCCGTCGACGGCAGGGTGTGCCCGGCGCCCTGGATGCTGTACGCCTCGACCTGGACGGTGCCGGCGGAGTTGGCGAACCGGCGTCGGTTCCAGTTGGCCTGCGGGGTGTCCGAGGACGTCGGTGTCTGGCTCAACCCGAAGACGTTGGTCCACTGCTCGACCCCCTCCTGCAGGAGCTGGAACGGGATGAGCGTGTCGTTGGTCCCGTGCCAGAGCTGGATGCGGGGACGTGGACCGCTGTAGCCGGGGTACGCCTGCCGCACCGCGTCGCCCCACTGCTGCGGGGTGCGGTCCATCCGGCCGTTGACGCACTGGCTGTTGGTCGGCGGGAAGTCGGCGGCGTTGGCGAAGCAGTTGAACGGCACGCCCATGAAGGCCGCGCCGGCCTTGAACACGTCCGGGTAGAGGGCGAGCAGGGCCTGGGTGGCCATGCCGCCGGAGGAACTGCCGGTGGCGTAGACCCGCTGCGGGTCGCCGCCGTACTGGCGCTGGGCGTAGCCGACCATCGACATGATGGAGACCGGGTCGCTGCCGCCGTCGCGGCGCTTCGAGGCGGCCGACCACACGTCGAAGCAGTTGCCGAAGCCGGCCTGCTGGGTCGCGGTGGGATAGATGACCAGGAAGCCGTACTGGTCGGCGAGCCGGGCGAACTCGCTGCTGGAATAGAAGCCGGTGCCGGAGCCTCCGCAGCCGTGCATGGCGACCACGATCGGCGGATTGGCCGGCCGGTTGTCCGGCGCGTAGATGTGCATGCGCATGTTGCCCGGGTTGTTGCCGAAGCTGGTCACCTCGACCAGCGACGCGGCGACGGCCGGTGACGGGGACAGGGCCACGCCCGCCACGGCGAGGAGTAACGCGGTGGCCAGGGATGCCAGCAGCCCGGCTCTCGTTCGGGTCATGTTCACCTCCGGTGATAGGGGTCGACGCCGGAACCCGGGCACGGTGGACGTCGGGTCAGCCGACATCGACCGGGGGACGGGGACCGGGCGTCGCGATGCGGGAGGTGCTGCCCTGCGGAGGGGATCCGCTCACCTCGCCGTGACGATGACACTTTCGTGCCGATTCGCGGCTCGCGCGCAAGCCAAAGTATGGAGTCGCGCCGAGAGCGCCAGCAACACGCTGACATTGATCGATATTTTCAGTCGACCACTGCTCGGGCGGCCGCGGTGACACCATCCGTCGCCGGGGCTTCCCCGGGGTGCCGCCGCCGGGCGCGAAACACGCTAGCAACGCGAGGGGCATCGATGTTAACGTTCGCAGGAGTGTCGATGTGCGGACGCGACGGTGATCGAGCACCGTGGTGTGATCGCCAACATCGGTCCAGCCCGCCGGTCTGACCGGCCGTTGACGAGCCGGTCGACACGTCGCGGTATTGATGTGATGTATCCCCCCGTCAGTCCCCGATGCTCGGTCACATATTCCTGCCGAGAGCCCGATTTCAGCGGATATCTAGGCGTTGACGCTGCGCGCCGGAAACGAATAACGTCTGATGTCTAAGTCGTTCACCCCGAAGCACCCGAGGGACGTCTGCACCTGCCCGCTGTGGACGTCACCGCCGCCCGATCGCACCTGTTCCGTCGGTCGTCCGTCGCCGCGCCCCGGTGGTCGCGGTGCCCCTGCCTCCGGCGGCATCCCGATACGGAGGACACACGATGGAACGTAGAGCTCTGCTGAGCGGGGGGTTGACCGTGCTGCTCGCTGCCTCGGCCACCCTCGTGGCCGGGTGCGGCGACGACGGCACCGGCTCGGGTGGTTCGGCGCAGCTCGTCGGCGTCGACTACCCGCGCTCGGACACCGACTTCTGGAACTCCTACATCAGGTACGTGCCGCAGTTCGCCGACGAACTGGACCTCGAGATCAAGACCACCAACTCGCAGAACGACATCGCCAACCTCATCTCCAACACCCAGGCCTTCATGAGCCAGGGGGTCAAGGGCGTGGTGATGGCACCGCAGGACACCGCCGCCATCGCGCCCACCCTGACGCAGTTGGAGAGCCGGGACATCCCGGTGGTCACCATCGACACCCGACCGGACACCGGCAGGGTGTTCATGGTCGTCCGTGCCGACAACCGCGCCTACGGCATCAAGGCCTGCCAGTTCCTCGGCACCAAGCTCGGCGGCACGGGCAAGGTCGTGATGCTCCAGGGCGGCCTGGACTCGATCAACGGCCGGGACCGCACCGAGGCGTTCAACGAGTGCATGCGCAAGGACTTCCCCGCCATCACCGTCTTCGGCGAGGCCACCGACTGGAAGGCCGACGTGGCCGCGTCGAAGCTGCAGACCCGCTTCGCCTCGGACCCGGACGTCAAGGGCATCTACATGCAGTCCTCGTTCGCCCTGTCCGGCACGTTGCAGATCCTCAAGCAGCGTGGTCTCCAGGTGCCGCCGAGCGACCCGAAGCACGTCTTCGTGGTCTCCAACGACGGCATCCCGGAGGAGCTGAAGAACATCGGCGAGGGCCTCATCGACGCCACCGTCAGCCAGCCCGCCGACCTGTACGCCAGGTACGGGCTGGAGTACGTGAAGGCGGCGATGGACGGCAAGACGTTCCAGCCCGGCCCGACCGACCACGGCAGCACCATCATCCAGGTACGCGACGGCCTGCTGGAGGACCAGCTCCCGGCGCCGCTGGTGACGGCGGACGGTGCGCCGATCGCGGGCGAGCCGACGCTCAAGTTCGACGACGCCTCCCTGTGGGGCAACAACGCATGAGTACCGCCCCGCACCGCGCGGCCGACGGGCCGGCCGGCGACGCCCGGCCCGTCGTCGAGGCGGTGAACATCACCAAGAGGTTCGGATCGACGGTGGCCCTGCTCGACGCGGGCATCGTGGTCCGGCCCGGCGAGACGCACGCCCTGGTCGGACGCAACGGCGCCGGCAAGTCGACGCTGGTTGGCATCCTCACCGGACTCCAGGCCGCCGACGGCGGCGCGGTGGCGTTCGACGGCCGGCCCGCCCCGACGTTGGGTGACCGCGACGCGTGGCGGAAGCGGGTGGCCTGCGTCTATCAGAAGTCCACCATCATCGGCACCCTCACCGTGGCGGAGAACCTGTTTCTCCACCGACACGCCCGGGGCGTGGCCGGTCTGATCCAGTGGTCGAGGCTGCGCCGGCAGGCCGAGGAACTGCTCGCCACCTGGTCGGTCGAGGTCGACGTACGTCAGCCCGCCGCGTCGCTCTCGGTCGAGCAGCGGCAGTTCGTGGAGATCGCCCGGGCGCTCTCCTTCGGTGCCCGGTTCATCATCCTCGACGAACCGACCGCCCAGCTCGACGGCGCGGGCATCAACCGCCTGTTCGCCCGGATCCGGGACCTGCGGGCCCAGGGCGTGACGTTCCTGTTCATCAGCCACCACCTGCAGGAGATCTACGAGATCTGCGACCAGGTGACGGTCTTCCGCGACGCGCGGCACATCCTGACGGCCCCGGTGGCGCAGCTCAGTCGGCCGGAGCTGGTCGCCGCGATGACCGGTGAGGACGTGACGATGCCCGAGGCGGATCACCGCCCGCCCGCGGCCGACGCGCCGGTGCTGCTCTCGGTGCGTGACCTGACCACCGCCTCCGGTGCGCAACTGTCGTTCGAGGCCCGGACGGGCGAGGTGGTCGGCATCGCGGGCGGCGGCGGCAGCGGGAAGGTCGAGGTCGCCGAGGCGATCGTCGGCCTGGCCCGCCCGGCCGGGGGAACCGTCGTGGTGGACGGTCGCACGCTGCGCCCGGGCAGCGTGCCGGACGCCCTCGACGCCGGGGTCGGGCTGGTGCCGCAGGACCGGCACCGGGAGGGACTGGTGCCGCTGCTGTCCATCGCGGAGAACGTCACGATGACCGTGCCGGACCGGGTCGCGCGACGCGGCCTCATCTCGCCGGCCAGGCGTGACGCGCTGGCTCGCGACACCATCGCCGACCTGGCGATCAAGGCGTCCGGGCCGCAGGTGCCGGTCTCCGATCTGTCCGGCGGCAACCAGCAGAAGGTGGTGATGGGCCGGGCGTTGGCCAGCGAGCCGAAGGTGCTGGTGCTCATCACCCCGACCGCCGGTGTCGACGTCCGGTCCAAACAGACGCTGCTCGGTGTCGTCGACGAGGTCCGCCGACGCGGGACCACCGTGCTGGTGGTCTCGGACGAACTCGACGACCTGCGGATCTGTGACCGGGTGCTGGTGATGTTCCAGGGCCGGGTGGTCGGCGAAATGGCGTACGGCTGGCGCGACAACGATCTGGTAGCCGCCATGGAAGGGGTGGATCTCCACCATGTCTGAGACGCTCACTCCCACCACACCGCCAGCGGCCGTACCACCACCGTCCCGGTCCGCGTCGCGGAGTCTGGCCGTCGCCCGGCTGCGTGACCTGGCGCTGGTGCCGGCGATCATCGCGGTCGCCATCGTCGGGTCGATCGTCAACCCGGTCTTCCTCAGCAGCGACAACATCATCAACGTGCTGCAGAGCATGTCGGAGATCGCCATCGTGGTGCTCGCCCAGACCATCGTGCTGATCACCGGCAAGATGGACCTGTCGCTGGAGTCCACCTTCGGCCTGGCGCCCGGCATCGCCGCGTGGCTGGTCATCGACCCCGCCCTCACCCGGGGTCTCGGGCTCGACGTGGTGCCGGACGCCTGGGCGGTTCCGCTGGTCCTGCTCGTCGGCGCGCTCGTCGGGGCCTTCAACGGTCTGCTGATCGTCCGCTTCGGTCTCAACGGCTTCATCGTCACGCTGGGCATGCTGATCGTCCTGCGCGGTCTGCTCACCGGCATCTCGGGCGGTCAGACCTTCTTCGCACTGCCGGAGTCGATGACCTATCTGGGTTCCGCGACGTGGGTCGGGGTGCCGGCCTCGATCTGGGTGTCGCTGCTGCTGGTCGCCGTCGGCATCGTGGTCCTCGGCTACACCCGAGCCGGCCGGGCGCTCTATGCCATCGGCGGCAACGCCGACGCCGCCCGGGCGGCGGGCATCCGCACCGACCGGGTGCTGTGGGTCGCCCTCATCGTGGCCAGCGTCCTCGCCGCGCTCGCCGGTCTGCTGATCAGCGGCCGCCTGGCGGCGGTGCCGGCGGCGCAGGGCAGCGGCGCGATCTTCCAGGTCTTCGCGGCGGCGGTGATCGGCGGCGTCAGTCTCAACGGTGGCAAGGGCAGCGTCTTCGGCGCCTTCACCGGCGTCCTGCTGCTGTTCATGATCATCAACGTGCTGACCCTGGCCGGGGTGCCCGCACAGTGGACGAACTTCCTCAACGGCACCGTCATCCTGGTGGCCCTGGTGGTCTCCCGCATCACCGGAGGCAAGGCGCAGACATGAGGCCGGCGGTCCGCCGCACCACAGACCCCGAATCCGGGCCCGACCCGGCCAGCCGTTCGACCCTCAGGAGTTTCGGTGAGTGAGCGCATCTCGTCCGTAGAGACCATCGACGTACGGTTCCCCACGTCCCGGCACCGCGACGGGTCGGACGCCATGAACCCCTTCCCGGACTACTCCGCCGCGTACCTGATCCTGCGGACATCGACCGGCGCGGAGGGGCACGGGCTGGTCTTCACCGTGGGGCGCGGCACCGAGATCCAGGTGGCGGCCGTCCAGTCGCTCGCCTCGATGGTGGTCGGTCAGCCGGTCGACGAGCTGCTCGCGGATCCCGGCGCGCTGGCCCGTCGGCTCGTCGGTGACAGCCAGATCCGGTGGCTCGGCCCGGAGAAGGGGGTGGTGCACATGGCGGCCGGCGGGCTGGTCAACGCGGTGTGGGATCTCGCCGCCCGCCGAGCGGGCAAGCCGCTGTGGAAGCTGCTCGCGGACCTCACCCCGGAGCAGCTCGTCGCGCAGGTCGACTTCCGCTACCTGCGCGACGTGCTGACCGAGGACGAGGCGCTGGACCTGTTGCGGGCCGCCGAGGGCGGGCGCGCCGCGCGGGAGCAGCGCCTGCTGGCCGAGGGCTACCCCGCCTACACCACCACGCCGGGCTGGCTGGGCTACACCGACGAGAAGCTCGCCCGGCTCTGTCGGGAGGCGGTCGACGACGGGTACCGGCTGATCAAGCTCAAGGTCGGCGGAAACCTGGCCGACGACGTACGCCGGATGGGCATCGCCCGGCGCGCGGTCGGGCCGGACGTCCGCATCGCGGTCGACGCCAACCAGATCTGGGGGGTGCCCGAGGCCATCGGGTGGATGCGGGAGCTGGCGCCGTTCGACCCGTACTGGATCGAGGAGCCGACCTCGCCGGACGACGTGCTCGGGCACGCCGCCGTGCGCAAGGCCCTCGCCCCGGTCAAGGTGGCCACCGGTGAGCACGTGCACAACGCGGTGATGTTCAAGCAGCTCCTCCAAGCCGACGCCGTCGACGTGGTGCAGATCGACGCCTGCCGGGTCGCCGGGGTCAACGAGAACCTGGCGATCCTGCTGCTCGCCGCGAAGTTCGGGGTGCCGGTCTGCCCGCACGCCGGAGGTGTGGGGCTGTGCGAACTGGTGCAGCACCTGGCCATGTTCGACTTCGTGGCACTGAGTGGCAGCACCGACGACCGGGCCATCGAGTACGTCGACCACCTGCACGAGCACTTCGCCGACCCGGTCCGTGTGCACCGCGGACGCTACCTCGCGCCGCGCGTACCGGGCATGAGCGCCGAGATCGTCCCGGCCGCGCTGACCGACTACCGGTTCCCCGACGGCCCGGAGTGGACCACCGCGCCGGTCGTGGCCGGAGCGCCGGCCGCATGATCATCGACGCGCACCACCACCTGTGGCAGCCGGACCACGGCTACCACTGGCTGGACGATCCCGCACTGGCCGCCATCCGTCGACCGTTCACCCCGACCGAACTCACCCGCGAGCTGACCGCGACCGGCGTGGACGGCACCGTGCTGGTGGAGGGCGGGCGCTGCCATCCCGACGAGGCCGCCGAGTTCCTCGGCCACGCCGCCGACACGCCGCCGATCCTCGGGGTGGTGGCCTGGCTCGACGTCGCGACGGGCGACGTACCCGCCGCCATCGCGCGTTACCGTCTGCTGCGCGGCGGTGAGCTGCTGGTCGGGGTACGCCCGCAGGTGCAGGGGGAGGCCGACCCCGACTACCTCGACCGGCCCGAGGTGCGGCGAGGTCTCGCCGAGGTGGCCGCCGCCGGGCTGGTGTTCGACCTGGTGATCCGGGCCGACCAGTTGCCGTCGGCGGCCCGGGCGGCCCGGGCCGTGCCGCAGCTCCGGTTCGTCCTCGACCACCTCGGCAAGCCCCGGATCGACGCGGGAGAGGCGGGTCTGCGGGCCTGGCGTGATCCGTTCGCCGCGCTGGCCGCGAACCCGAACGTCACCGCCAAGCTGTCCGGGCTGGTCACCGAGGCCCGGCCGGACTGGTCACCGGCCGACCTGAGCCCGTTCGTCGCGGTCGCGGTCGACGAGTTCGGCCCAGGTCGTCTGATGTTTGGTTCGGACTGGCCGGTGTGTCTGCTCAGGTCGGACTACCCGGGCGTGCGTCGGGCGCTGGAGGCCGCGTTGCCGCCGCTGTTGGTGCGGGACCGGCAGGACGTCTTCGCCGGCACCGCTGTGCGGACCTACGGACTGACCCGGCGGTCCGAACCCGCCGGCACGGCCAGGTGACGCCGTCGTGCGGACATCACGCGTCCGCCGCCTTGGCGGCGAGCACCGTACGCAGCCACGCCTCGGAGGTGTTGACGTGCATCAGGGCACTGGCCTGCGCGAGCAGTTGGTCGCGCGACCGCAGCGCGAGATAGATCGCGTGGTGCTCGTCGATCGTCTTGTGGGCCGCGTTGCCCTCGATCAACCCGCGCCACACCCGGGCCCGCAGCGTCCGACTGGAGAGCCCGGCCAGCAGCGACGTGAGGGTCTCGTTCCCGGTGGTCGCGATGACGGTGTGGTGGAAGGCGGTGTCGAACTGGATCAGCTTCTCGGCGTCGTCGGCGGCGGCCCGCATGTCCTCCAGGATCCGGGCGAGCTCGTCGAGGTCGGTGTCGGTCATCCGCAGTGCCGCCAGGCCGGTCGCCACCGGCTCCAGCATCCGGCGGACCTCCATCACCTCCAGCAACGTGTCGTCGCGCAGCAGTTCCACCGCGACGCCGAGGCCCTCCAGCAGCAGGCGCGGGGCGAGGCTGGTGACGTACGTGCCGTCGCCGCGACGCACGTCGAGCACCCGGGCCGACTCGAGCACCTTCACCGCCTCCCGGACTCCGCTGCGCGACAGCCCCATCTGCGCGGCCAGTTGCGGCTCCGGTGGCAGCCGTGCGCCCGGCGGCAGCTCACCACTCTGGATCATGCTGCGGATCCTGGCGATCGCGTCGTCGGTCAGTGCCATCCACGCCCCCTTCGGACCGGCCCGCCATGCGGCGTCGACATGGGCCCACCACCGCCTGTGGCAGGCACCGGGAGCCCTCACCACTATAGAGACATCGGACGTTTGGTGCCCTCGCGGCACCCTCGGCGTCTCAGCGGGGAACCGCTGGCACCGGTGCTCGGTCGGTCTGGCCGAGCGGCCGGCGGGGGAACGACAGCCCACCGGAAAGACCTTGAGGAGGCGGCGTGAACCGCAGTGCGCAGTACGTCGGCGAACAGACCTTCGCCGTCGCGGAGACCCCCGTCGTGCCGCCCGGCCCCGGCCAGGTACGCCTCGACGTCGCGTACACCGGGATCTGCGGCACGGACCTGCACATCGCGCACGGTGCGATGGACCAGCGGGTGCGCGTGCCGGCGGTGATCGGGCACGAGATGTCGGGCCGGGTGGCCGAGGTCGGCGCGGGCGTCGAGGAGTACCGGGTGGGGGACCCGGTCACCGTGATGCCGCTGGACTGGTGCGGTGAGTGTCCCGCCTGCCGTGCCGGGCACACGCACGTCTGCCACCGGCTCGACTTCGTCGGCATCGACTCGCCCGGCGCGATGCAACGGTCGTGGACCGTACCCGCGCGGCTCCTGGTGCCGTTGCCGGCGGACCTGTCGCTGGTCCACGCCGCGCTCGTCGAACCGACCGCGGTGGCCGTGCACGACGTGCGCCGTTCCCGCCTGGTCGCGGGCGAGCACGCGGTGGTCGTCGGCGCCGGGCCGGTCGGCCTGCTCATCGCCACGGTCGCCCGGGCCGTCGGTGCCGCGGTGACCGTGCTCGAACTCGACCCGCGCCGCCGGGAACTCGCCACCGACCTCGGTCTCACCGCCGTCGACCCGGCAACGGTCGACGTCGCGCGCCACGTCCAGGAGGCGACCGCCGGGGCCGGCGCGGACGTGGTCTTCGAGGTCTCCGGCTCGGCCGCCGGCGTCCGCACCGCGACCGACCTGCTCGCGGTCCGGGGACGGCTCGTCGTGGTCGCCATCCACCCCACCCCCCGCGAGGTGGACCTGCACCGGATCTTCTGGCGCGAGCTGGAGGTGATCGGGGTACGGGTCTACGACCGCGCGGACTACGCCGAGGCGGTCCGCCTGGTACACACCGGTCAGGTACCCGCCGACCGGCTCGTCTCCCGGATCGTGCCGCTGGCCGACGTGGCGCGGGCCTTCGAGGCGCTCGCCGCCGGTGGTGACGTCAAGGTACTCGTCGACTGTGGAGGAGACGCGTGAACCTGTTCGACCTGAGCGGCCGGTTGGCCGTGGTGACCGGCGCTCGACGCGGCATCGGGCTGGCGATGGCGGAGGCCCTGGCGGCAGCCGGTGCCGATGTGATCGGGGTGAGCGCGTCGCTGGAGGAGACCGGCAGCGAGGTGGCCGACCGGGTGGCGGCGCACGGGCGCGGGTTCGTGCCGTACCGGGCGGACCTGTCCGACCGGGCCGCCGTCCGGGCGCTCGGCGACTGGCTCGTCTCGTACGACCGGCCCGTCGACATCCTGGTCAACAACGCCGGCACGATCCGTCGTGCGCCGGCCGCCGAGCATTCCGACGCCGACTGGGACCACGTGCTGGAGGTCGACCTGTCGGCACCCTTCGTCCTCGCCCGGGAGGTGGGTCGGGACATGATCCGGCGCGGCAGCGGCAAGATCATATTCACCGCGTCGATGCTCAGTTTTCAGGGCGGCGTGACGGTGCCCGGGTACGCCGCCGCGAAGTCGGGGATCGCCGGACTGACCCGCGCGCTGGCCAACGAGTGGGCGCCGCACGGGGTCAACGTCAACGCGATCGCCCCGGGTTACATTGGCACGGACAACACCCGGGCGTTGCGGGAGCAGCCGGAACGCAACCGGGCGATCCTGGAGCGGATCCCGGCCGGGCGGTGGGGGAGCCCCGACGACCTCGCCGGAGTCACCGTCTTCCTGGCCTCTGACGCGGCCGCGTACGTGCACGGCGCCGTCATCCCGGTCGACGGCGGCTGGCTGGCCCGGTGACCTGCGTCGACCTCATCTCAAGAACATCTACACCTTGCTATGTTATCGCTCACAGACTACCTTTTGCCGTCAAGAGTGCAGGCTTCCGCTCACTCGCGACGTGCTCACCCGGGTGCTCGGCGTCCACCGTCCCGGCCGGCCGAGCCGGTCCCGCGACGCCCACCGGTCCGCGCGCGGGACGGCGGGCGTCCGCCGCCACGCGACCTGACGTATGAGGAAGGGAGGCCTGTCATGCGACTACCTGCCACCACCGCGTCCGTCGGCGCCCGCACCGACCGGCACCCGTCGGCAAGCCCGGCCCGACCGTCCGACACCGCCGAGGTGGTGGACCGTGCCGATCGAATGGAACGCCTGCTGACCACGGTGATCGACGAGGCCGGCGGGCCGGAGTCGGCTGTCGACCAGCGGACCGTTGGGGCCACCGTGCCCGTCTCCACCCTCGACCTGGTGGGTGGGTCGGTCGGCGTCGACCCGGCGGCGTGCCTGCTCGCCGCCTTCGACCTGGCCTACCGCGATCTGCCGGCCAGTGGGCAGCGGTTGGTCCGGTACCTCGGCCTGCATCCGGGCCCGGACTTCGACGCCGACGCGGCGGCGGCGCTGTGCAACCTGACCCTCGTGCAGGTCCGGCGAGGTCTGGGGGAGTTGCGCGACCGTCGGTTGGTCATCCGGTGCGGCACTCGCTACCGGTTCCCCGACCGGGTCGCCGAGCACGTGCGGGGGCTCGCCCTCGCCGAGTCCGCGGTGGACCGCGACGCGGCCCTGGCGCGGCTCGGCGATGTCCGGCCGGGTGCGACGCACTGGGGTGGTTCGACCGCCCGGCGCTGATCCGGTTTCCTCGCCGCCGACCCGCCGCCCGACCATACATGTGATGTATCTGGTTCTGGTTGGCGTGGGTGGGGCAGACGTCATCGGTGCGTGCGCTGACCGCACCGGCCCTGCGCGAGAGCCTGGCGAGCTGCCTCGTCTCCCTGTTGTGCCTGCATTTCGACCTGGTCCGCAGGGATTTGGTGGCGGGCGCGACGGTTCGTCATCGACCATTGCCTATTTTGTCGCCGCCGGGTAACCTTCGCGAAACACATCAGATGTCTGGCTGTCTCCGTGGCTCTCGGGTTTCGCCCGACACGCCCGCCCGACGTCACCGAGCAGATCCGGCACATCGGCTTTCACTCTGTTCCCGCGCACCGGCGTGGCCCTCGGGCCACCGGTTGGAGGATCGATGTCAGACCTGACCCGACGGCAGGCTCTCAAGATCGGCGCGGCCGGCGCGGGCGGCGCCCTGCTGCCGCTGCCGTGGACCGCCCTGGCCCGCGCGGACTCCGCCCCACCAGCCCAGGTGCTCGCCGCCGGTGACCTGGCCCTGTGGTACGACGAGTCCGCCGGCACCGACTGGCTGCGCGCGCTCCCGATCGGCAACGGCCGACTCGGCGCCATGGTGTTCGGCAACGTCGACGCCGAACGGCTGCAACTCAACGAGGACACCGTCTGGGCCGGCGGCCCCCACGACCCGAGCAACACCCGGGGGCTGGCGGCGCTGGCCGAGATCCGACGGCTGGTCTTCGCCAACCAGTGGACGCAGGCCCAGAACCTGATCAACCAGAACATGCTCGGCAACCCGGTCGGACAGTTGGCGTACCAGCTCGTCGGCAACCTGCGGCTGACCTTCCCCACCTCGGGCGGCGCGTCGCAGTACGAGCGGCAGCTCGACCTGACCACCGCGACCAGCTCGGTCAGCTACGTGATGAACGGCATCCGCTACCAGCGCGAGGTCTTCGCCAGCGCGCCGGACCAGGTCATCGCGATGCGCCTGACCGCCGACCGAAGCGGGTCGATCTCCTTCACCGCCACCTTCGACAGCCCGCAACGGACGACGCTCGCGAGCCCCGACGGCACCACGATCGCCCTCGACGGGATCTCCGGCAACCAGGAGGGCGTCACCGGCGCGGTGCGGTTCCTCGCCCTGGCCAACGCCACCGTGAGCGGCGGCACCGTGACCAGTTCCGGCGGCACGCTGCGGGTCACCAACGCCACCAGCGTGACCCTGCTGATCTCGATCGGCTCCAGCTACGTCACCTACCGCAACGTGGGCGGCGACTACCAGGGCATCGCGCGGCGACACCTGGCCGCCGCCCGGGGCAGCAGCTACGACCAGCTCCGCAGCCGGCACGTGGCCGACTACCAGGCACTGTTCAGCCGGGTGAGCCTGGACCTCGGCCGGACCGCCGCCGCCGACCAGCCGACCGACGTCCGGATCGCGCAGCACAACAGCGTCAACGACCCGCAGTTCTCCGCGCTGCTGTTCCAGTTCGGCCGGTACCTGCTGATCTCGTCCTCCCGGCCGGGCACCCAGCCGGCCAACCTCCAGGGCATCTGGAACGACTCGCTGACCCCGGCGTGGGACTCCAAGTACACGATCAACGCCAACCTGCCGATGAACTACTGGCCGGCCAACACCACGAACCTGGCGGAGTGCCACGCGCCGGTCTTCGACATGGTCCGGGACCTGGCGGTCAGCGGCGCCCGCACCGCGCAGGTGCAGTACGGCGCGGGCGGCTGGGTCACCCACCACAACACCGACGCCTGGCGGGCCACCTCCGTGGTGGACGGTGCGTTCTGGGGCATGTGGCAGACCGGCGGCGCGTGGCTGGCCACCCTGATCTGGGACCACTACCTGTTCAACGGCGACGTCGAGTTCCTGCGGGCGAACTACCCGGCGATGAAGGGTGCCGCGCAGTTCTTCCTCGACACGTTGGTGACCGAGCCGACCCTCGGCTACCTGGTCACCAACCCGTCGAACTCGCCGGAGATCGGCCACCACACGGACGCCAGCGTGTGTGCCGGCCCGACCATGGACAACCAGATCCTGCGGGACCTCTTCGACGGCTGCGCCCGGGCCAGCGAGATCCTCGGCGTGGATGCCACGTTCCGGGCCCAGGTCCGCGCGACCCGGGACCGGCTGGCCCCGAACCGGGTCGGCTCCCGGGGCAACATCATGGAGTGGCTCTACGACTGGGTGGAGACCGAGCGGACCCACCGGCACATCTCGCACCTGTACGGGCTCGCGCCGAGCAACCAGATCACCCGGCGCGGCACCCCGCAACTGTTCGAGGCGGCCCGGCGCACCCTGGAGATCCGGGGCGACGACGGCACCGGCTGGTCACTCGCGTGGAAGATCAATTTCTGGGCCCGGATGGAGGAGGGCAACCGTGCCCACGACCTGATCCGCTTCCTCGCCACCCCGGCCCGGCTCGCGCCGAACATGTTCGACCTACACCCGCCGTTCCAGATCGACGGCAACTTCGGCGCCACCGCCGGTGTCGCCGAGATGCTGCTCCAGAGCCACGCCGGTGAACTGCACGTGCTGCCGGCACTGCCGACCGCCTGGCCGAACGGGCGGGTCTCCGGCCTGCGGGCCCGGGGCGGACACACCGTCGGCATCACGTGGAGCAACGGCCAGGCCGGCGAGATCCTGGTCCGGCCGGACCGGGCCGGGACGGTACGGCTGCGCGGTCGACTCTTCGCCAACACGTACACGGTGGTCGACGTCGCCGACGGCACCCCCGCGCGCACCGCGCGGATCGAGACCGACCTGGTCGAGGTGACCGTGCAGGCCGGTCGCACCTACCGGGCCACCGGACAGGGCGTCACCGTCCCGACGCTGGAACAGAGCTTCACCAACGTCAGCACCACCAACGACACCAACACCGGAGTCGGCAACTTCGACGGCAACGGCGCCTCGCTCTCCGCGCAGGCCCTGGCCGCGGCCGGCGTCACCCCCGGTGCCACGCTGAGCCGCAACGGCGTGACCTTCCGCTGGCCCACCGTCGCGGCGGGCGGAGCGGACAACGCCATCGCCTCCGGGCAGGCGATCAGCGTCACCGGCACCGGTCGTACGCTCGGCTTCCTCGCCACCGGCACGTACGGTGCGGTGTCCGGCACCGGCACGGTGGTGTACGCCGACGGCACCCGCCAGACCTTCACGCTGAGCACCCCGGACTGGTACGGCGGTCCGCACAGCGGAGCCACTGCGGCCGTGGTCACCGCGTACCAGAACCGGCCCAACAACCAGCGGCAGAACACGGCCGCCTGCGTCTACTTCGTCGGTGTGACGTTGCAGAACAAGGCGGTCGCCCGGGTCGAGCTGCCCAACATCAGCACCCGCCCGGCGGCCAACGTGCCCACCATGCACGTCTTCGCGATCGCGATCGGGGCCTGAGGCGCCGGCCCCGGCCGGATCGACGGGGGACGAGGGCGGGGTCGCCGTGGTTCGGCGGCCCCGCCCTCGGTGGATCACTCGAACAGGGACAGGGTCAGCGTCGAGGTGTACTCACCCGCGGCCACGTCAGCCGGGGTCCGCAGGAACAGGTCCGCGTCGACCGAGTACGCGCCACCCGCGACGGCACCGGAGTCGAACGTGGAGACCAGCAGCTCCTGGTCGACCAGACCCACGTTGTTGCCCGGCTGCGTCGGCTCGTCCAACACCGTCACGACCTCTTCACCCTCACTGACCAGACCGGTGTCCCCACCGTCGATCAGCCGAGGCTTCCAGCCCAGGTGCCCGGCACCGATCGGCTCCTGACCCGCGCCACCGGTGAAGTCGGTCGCGCTACCGAGGACCGCCCACGCCGCACCCTCCGGCACCTCGTCGGCGGTCCGGGTGTCGGTGACCGTCACCGTCGGCAACCCACCGACGAACTGACGCACCAACAACGTCGACCCGTCCTCGGTCAACGCCACCGAGTCACCCGCGACCGTCATCGCCAGGACACCCGGCTCGACGAGTTCCTCGATGTCCACGGTGACGGTGACGTCACCGCTGTCACCCGGGTCGGCCGACACCGGCGCGGCCATCGCCACCGACCCGACCAACAGGGCCCCGGCGGCACCCGCCGCCAGCAACCGCTTCCGATTGTCTGTGCTCATCTGCTTCTCCGTGTCACTCGTGATCGACAGGTTGGAATGATCAGCTACCGCAGGTCGCGGCGGCGTGTTCGGCAGTGCGGACGGTCGTCACGTCCCTGCCGTCGATCGACCCGGTGACCCGGACGGTCGCCGTACCGGCCGGCACTGCGGCCGTCCGGGTGGTGAACTGCTGGAACGCGCTCGCACCCGGCGCCACGGCCGACACCGACCGCTGCCCGTACGCGCTCTCCAGCACCATGTTCACCGGCGCGTCGTGGTCGTTGCGGGCCTGCACCGCCACGTACGCCCTGCCGCCGACGCACCGTGCCTGCACGCTGACCGTCACCGGCAACTCGGCGGTGGCCGCCTCGAACGCCCAGGTGTCGAGCTCGAACAGGTCGGCACCCGCCGGACCCGCGTAGGTGAAGTAGACGTCGTGCACGCCGGTCACGCCGTCGAGTGCGGTGCTGAGCTCCGTCCACTCGCCGATCGTCCCGTCGACCGGGATGGTGGCCACCACCGGCGCGGCCACGTCACCGAGCCGGAGCTGGATCGACCCGCCGGCCACCAGCGGCCGGACCTTCGCGGTCAGGCTCTTGGCCCCGGCACCGAAGTCGACCGAGGAGAGCGCGGTCCAGTCGCCGTTGTCGATGTCGCGGACGACCAGGTTGGGTGCCTCGTCGCCGAACTGGGCGGACCCTCCGTCGATCTTCGCGGTCGCGATGCCCTTGCTCCAGCCGAAGGTCTCCGCCTCGAACACCCGGTACGGGTCGAAGTTCCGGACCTGGTCGACACCGGCGTAGTCGCCCACCACCTGACGGATCGTGCCGTCCGCGTTGAAGCTCAGTTCCTGGATGTGCGGGCTGCGGTAGCCCTGCGTGGTGTTGCCGTTGATGCGCTTGTTCAGCGTCGGGCCGTGGTAGGTGAAGTAGTACTTGCCCTCGTACTCGAAGGCGGACTGGTGGTTGTTGCCTCCGGTGCCGGCGCCGAAGAACTGAGACTGGTTCGGGAACAGCACGCCCGCATAGGTCTCCTTCGGCCAGACCATCGGGTCGTCGGAGATCATGTAGCCGATCTGGCCACCGCCGGGGTAGCCGGGCAGCGGCGTCTGGTTGCCACCGAAGTCGTTGCCGCCGAAGTGCGACGAGTACGACAGGTAGTACTTGCCCTCGCGCTTGAACACCTGGGCCGCCTCGAAGGCCACCGGAGCGTCCACGACCGCCGCCGAACCCTCGGTCGACACCATGTCGTCACCGAGCTTGATCGACCGCAGGTTCTTCGGGTTGTTGAACCGCTCGGCCGCCGGCATGGTGGTCGCCGCCGGACCGCCGCCGAAGTAGAGGTACGCCTCTCCGTCGTCGTCCACGAAGGGAGCGGGGTCGAACTTCCAGGCGACCGCCTCGGCACCCGGGGTGCGGCCGTCGATGAGCGTGCTGGTGCGCTCGCTGGTCCACGGGCCCACCGGCGACGCACCGGTGATGACGTTGCTGGAGCCGCCGCCGTTGGCGTAGTACAGGAAGAACTTCTCCTGCCCGTTGACCACCTTCTTGGCCATGCCGGGCGCCCAGGAGTTGTTGGTGAACGGCGCCACGCCGTTCGGCCCGGCGACCTGGATCTCCCCGTGGTCCGTCCAGTTGACCATGTCGGTCGTGGAGATCACGGTGATCTGGTTGATGTCGCCGTAGTTGATGCCCGGCGAGACACCGGTGGTCGGGTTCGGCGCGTACCCCTGGGTGTCGTTGGTCATGTACATGTAGACCCGGCCGTCGTGGACGAAGCCGTACCCGTCGGCACCGAACTTGTGCCCGATCAACGGGTTGTGTTCGCCGGGCAGCTTGCCGACAACCTCGATGGTCTTCGACGGCGGCGGAGGCGGCGCGGCGCCGACCACCGACACGTCGTCGAGCGTGAAGTCCATCAGGTGCAGGTTCGGGTCGGCGGCCGGGTTGCTCGTCCACGGGGTCTCGAAGAACAGGCGCGCCGTCGATACACCCTGGCTCGCCGGGATGGTGAACTGCCCGTTGACGTGGGCCCACTGACCGCGGTTCGCGGTCACGCTGACCAGGTTGGTGTAGGTGGAGCCGCCGTAGTGCATGGTGGCGAAGAACTGCTTCGTCGCGGGCGAGGCCGCGTTCTCGTACTTGATCCGGGCGCTCAGGGTGTACGTCTGCCCGGCCTGGACCTTGCCGGAGAGGTCCTGCATCGGGCCGGACCCGGTGGTCGCCCGGTTGGTGACCCGCACCGCGCTCGACCCGGCGTAGGCGTCGGTGGTGAGGGAGAGGGTCGCACCGTCGGTGGCGTTGCCGTTGTTGACGAACCAGTTCGCCAGGCCGTTTTCGAACCCGCCGTTGACGACGAGGTTGGTGTCGGCGGCCTGGACCGGTGCCGCCGCGACGAATCCGGCGAGCATCACGCCGGCCGTCGCGAGGGCGGCGACCCGTCGCCGGGCCCCCGTTCGTGGACGCGGTGTCACGAGATGTCCTCCTTGAGATGGAACGGGCAGGGGAGTTCATCGGCACCCCGGAGCCGGCGTGGGACCGGCTCCGGGGTAGATCGGATGGGCGGGATCAGCCGCCGCAGGTGCCGGCCGGGTACGCCGAGGTGCGCACGGTGGTCACGTCCCTGCCGTCGACCGTCCCGGTGACCCGGACGGTCGTCGTACCCGACGGGACCGATGCGGTGCGGGTGGCGAACTGCTGGAACGCGTTGGCGCCTGGTGCCACGTTCGGGACCGACCGCTGGCCGTAGGCGCTCTCCAGCACCACGTCCACCGGCGCGTCGTGGTCGTTGCGGGCCTGCACCGCCAGGTACGCCTTCCCGCCGACGCACCGCGTCTGCGCGGTCACGGTCACCGGCAACGTGTCGTCACGCAGCACCCCGAGCCGGGCCAACTGGAAGCTGAGAGCCCGTTCCGGTGCGTCGATCTGGTTCTGGGTGCCGAACGTGCCGGCGCGGGCCGCCGTGGCGGCGGTGAGCGTGGCACGCATGGCCGCCCAGGCGTCGGCCGGGTACGCCGACTCGTCGAGCGTCGCCGCGTACGCGATGGCGGCGTCCAGCTCGCCGGTGTTCAGCGGCCGGTTCTGCGCGGTGAGCGTGTCGCTGAGCAGGTAGTGGTCGAAGTCGACGTGACCACCGGTCTGCTGGGTCGCGTAGTTGAACAGGCCGACCCGGTGCCCCATGAAGTGCGCCAGGCTGCCGTCCAGCGTCTGCGGACCCACGCGGTTGCCCAACTGCGTCCAGGTCACCCCGTCCAGGCTGTAGTAGAACGTCGTCCAGAGCTGCCCGGTCGGCGAGGCGAAGTCGAGGTCCGCCTTCACGTGCACCTCGGTCGCGTCGCCGAGCGACACCGTCGTGCCGGGGAGGAAGTTCTCCAACGTCGCCTGGTCCAGGTCGACGGCGAACGGCTGTCCCCGGTTGACCACGCCGAGCGTGTTGACCCCGCCGGCACGCTTGACCGCCACGTACGAGAAGCCTCGGTTGTAGGCGGCCAGGCCCGCGACGTCACCATCGGTCATGCGGGAGATGTCCATCCGGGTCTCGGCGGACTGACGGGGCCCGAACGTCCGCTGCGACAGCGTGTTGCGGGCCTCCTCGAACCAGGCCAGCTCGGCGCGGTTGGAGAGCTTGGTGTAGACGTAGTCACCGGTGACCACCTTGCCGGTGGTCAGCCGCAGCCAGCCCTCCCGGTCGGTCAGCGACCAGTAGCGGTTGTCCGGCGCGTGGTTCCACTCCCAGGCCATGTCCAGCCGCGATCCGTTGGGCTTGATCTCGGCCTCGGTCGGGTGCTCGGTGGTGAGCGGCTGCCCGACGATCGAGACGTCGTCGATCAGGTACTCGACGCTGGAGGACGGCGGCTGCGGGTTGGCCCACGGCGTCTCCACGGCGAACTTGAAGTTGTTCAGGTTCGCGGTGGCCGGCACGGTGTACTGGCCGGTGATGGTCGTCCACTGCCCGACCGGGACGTTCGCGAACGTCATCACCTGCACGCCCGAGCCCCAGTCCGCGGCCAGGTTGAACCGTACGCTGCTCGGGCCCGACGTGTACTTGACCTTCGCCGACACGGTGTAGGTCACGCCGTGCTGCATCTTGCCGTTGAGGAACTGGTTCGGGCCGGAGCCGTTGACCGTGCGGTTGCTGACCTTCAGCGCCGACGAGCCGGCGGCCGGGTCGCCGGTGTCCAGCGCCAGCGTCGCGCCGAACTGGGCGGCCCAGGGCGACACCGCGCCGGCCTCGAAACCGGCGTTCTCCAGCAACTGCACGCCGAGCAGCGACTCGTCGACCTCCGGCGCCGCCGGGATGGTCCACTCCTCGTCCATGTACGCCTTGTGCGGCGCGTCGTTGGCGAAGTCGTCCGAGACCACGATGGACTTCTGCCGCTCGAACCGCTCCTGGGCGGGACTGAGCGCGATCGGCTTGGCGAAGGGACCCTCGACCGGCACCACGCCGTTGTTGCCGAAGGTCGGCCAGCCGTCCTCGGACCAGGTCGCGGGGATCAGCGCCGGGATGCGCCCGATCGGGAAGGTGTCCCGGAAGAACATGCCGTGCCAGTCGGTCCTGCCGCCCTCCCGGGCGATCGGCACGAGGCTGCCCTGCGCGAAGCCGTTGGAGTTGAGCACTCCGCGCGCTTCGTAGGTGTTCACCCCGCCCTCGGAGGTGTAACGCCCGAGCAGCTCCGGCGAACGGAGCATGACGACCTGACGCCCCTGTCCGGAGGGCCAGGTGATGATGACCGCGTAGTAGTAGCCGTTGATGTAGTAGAACTGGGCGCCCTCGAAGAGGCCGCCGATGAAGGGCTGGCCCGCGTAGTTGCTCGCGGTGAAGACGTTCGGGAAGTCCTGCACGATGGCGGTCAGCTCGGAGTTGAGCCGCACCGCGCTGATGTTCGCGTTGCCATAGAAGATGTACGCGGTGCCGTCGTGGTCGAAGAAGAGCGACGGGTCGTGCAGGCCCCGACCGAGGGCCGTCCGCTGCCACGCGCCGTTCTCGATGTCGTCGGTGCGATAGATGTAGGCGCCGCCGAGGTTGTTGGTGTTGAAGGCGACATAGAACATGCCGTCGTGGTAGCGCAGCGACGACGCCCACTGGCCCTGGCCGTACGAGTTCTGGCCGTTGCGCAGCGAGAACGAGTCGCCGATGCTCGCCCGGTCGAAGACGTAGTTGACGATCTCCCAGTTCACCAGGTCGTACGACTTCATGATCGGCGCACCCGGGCTCAGGTGCATGGTGGTGCTGATCATGTAGTAGATGTCCCGACCCTCGGCGTTCTCCGCGGCCGGTACCCGCTCGACGCCGATGTCCGGCACGTCGGCTCGGAACAACGGCACCGTGTAGGTGCCGTCGCCCCGGTCGGTCGAGGTGTACGACGACCGGGGTGACCAGGGCTCGGCGGCCTGTGCGGTGCCGCCGGTGGTGACCAGTCCGGCGCCGAGCAGCGCGGCGGTCGCGGTGAGGGCGGTGGCCCGTCGACGGGCGACTGGGGTGCTGAGCTGCCGGAACGGGGCGAGGATGGTGTCGATGTTCATCCGCCTGATGAGGGATCGGAGGCGGGGCGTGCGGGAGCCGACGAACACCTGCATACGAACTCCAGAAGCGAGGTGACGGGGCCCCTAGCTTGTTAGCGTTAACATGGATCGTCAAGAGTTTCCGCGATACTCGCCTGAAATGTCCGCGTAACACCGTCGTCGATGCCTCGTGGGTGCGCTCCCACGAGTCGGGCCGCCCCCGGGTGTCGAGGGCGGGGCGGCCCGCCCTCGACACTCCACAGTTCTTTTGGCTAGACGAACCGCCAGAGATTCGCGTTGCCGCCGTTGTCGTCGGCGAGCACGATCTGCGCCCCCTGGGCGGACGAGGAACCGCTGACGCCGAGAACTCGTCCGCCGTTGCCAGACTGGATCCGGAAGGCGCCGCCCGAGCCGTACCGCAGTCGCCATCGGTTGGCCGCCGTGCCGTTGTCGGCCCACTGCACCACCCGCGTGCCGGCGCCGGTGCCGCTGTTCTCCAGGCCCAGCACCTTGCCGCTGTGCGAGTTGCGGAACCGCAGGTAGCCGTTGCTGTCCACGAGCGCGGTCCAGAGGTGGTCGGCGGTGCCGGTGTCGCCCCACTGGATCACCAGACCACCGTCGGCGGTGGACATGTTCTGCACGCCCAGCACCAGGCCGCTGGCCAGGTTCTGGATCCGCCGCGCGCCGTTGGGCAGGAACCGCCACTGGTTGTCCGGCGTGCCGTTGTCCGGGTCCTGCACCACCCGCGCGCCCTGGGCGGTCGAACCGTTGAGGACGGCCAGCAGCTTGCCGGTGTGTCCGTTTCGGATCTTGTGGGACCCGTCGCCTGAGTCCACCACCGTCCACCGGTGATCGGCCGTGCCGGTGTCGCCCCACTGCAGGACCTGGGCGTTGTCGGCGGTCGACATGTCCTGCACACCGAGCACCTTGCCGCTGTTGGCGTTGCGGAACCGCACCGTCGCGCCGTCGACCACGAGCTGCCAGTTGTGGTCGGCGGTGCCGGTGTCGCCCCACTGTAGGGCGGGAGCGCCGTCGGCGGTGGACATGTTCTCGACCCCGAGCACCAGTCCGCTGGCGGCGTTGACCAGCCGGAACGTCGCATCGCCGGTGCCGCCCGAGCCGCCGGTGCTCCAGTAGACGGTGTAGTTGTGGCCGTGCGCGTCATAGAACGGGATCAGGTTGACGGTCGACCCGTTGGCGGTCGCGGTGAAGGTGAGCGCGGTGCTGCTGGTCCGGGTCACCGAGCCGGCCACCAGGGCGGGCAGCGCCGACAGTGCGGTGTTGCCGTAGTTGCCGGAGAGCACCGCCGGGCCGTACCGCAGCGCCGAGACGGTCGGGTTGTCGTTGGTCGGCTCCAGAACCACCCGCATCGGCAGGCGTACGGTCACCGTGTCACCCGAGGTCCAGGTGCGGGTGAGGGCGGCGTACGTGCCCGGCGTGGTGGCGATGTTCTGCGCCGTGCCGTTGACGCTGACCGTGGCGCCCTGCGTCCACGCCGGAACGCGGATCCGCATCGTCCACGACCCGCCGACGCTGCCGGTCACGGTCAGCGTGGTGGTGTCACCCGCTGGGAAGCTGGTGGACTGGGTGACCGTGATGCCGCGCTGCGACCAGGTCAACACCGACGGCATGAACAGGTTCACCGTCAGGGTGCTGCCGTTGTGGAAGTAGATCGCGTCCATCAGGGTGGTGTTGCTCTCCAGGCCGGTGCCCTGGCAGCACCAGAAGGAGTTGTAGTCGGTGCTCCAGGTGCCGCCGCCCCACGCCGGGCCGACCCCCCGGCGGCCACCCGGTTGCAGCGGCGTGAAGTAGGTGACGTGGCCGTGGTTGTCGGCCGGGTTCTGCGCGCCGATCAGGTGGTTGAGCAGGGCCCGCTCGTAGAAGTCGAAGAACGCGACGCGGTTCGGGTCGAGCAGCCACAGTTCCCGGGTCAGCTTGAGCATGTTGTAGGTGTTGCAGTGCTCGCAGGTGTCGTTGCGCAGATACCCGGCGATGGCGTTCGGCGCGCGGAAGTGCTCGGCCTGGCTGTTGCCGCCGATCGCATACGTGCGGGTGTTGACGGTGAGGTTCCAGGCGTTGCTGGCGATGTCGCGGTAGCGGGTGGTGCCGGTGGCCTTGAACTCGCGGGCCGCGCCGATCCACTTCGGGATCTGGGTGTTGGCGTGCAACCCGTTGAGCTGGTCGGAGTTGGCGGCGAGGGGGTTGAACACGGCGGCGTGGTCGAAGCGCTGGGCGGCGGTCAACCAGCGCGCGTCACCGGTCTGCTGGTACAGGTCGGTCAGCACCGCGTTCATGCCACCGAACTCGGTGCCCAGCATGGCCTGCATCTGGGTGGAGCTGAGCCGTCCGGTGCGCCAGTCGACCCAGCCGGCGAGCGCCAGCAGCACGTCGCGGGCCTGGGTGTTGCCGATGTGCCGCCACACGTCGAGCAGCCCGGCCATGGTCTTGTGGATGGTGTAGTACGGCACGTTGCCGTTGCTGAGCGTGCGGTTCTCCACGGCGGTGAAGTCGGACTCGGGATAACCGCAGAGGTATCCGGTGTTGAACCCGGCCGCCGCGTTGTTGGCCTGGCACTTGGCCAGCTCGGCCACCATCAGGTTGGCCTTGTCGCGGCACGTGGTGTCGCCCAGCACGGCCCACATCTGCGCCCAGGCGGTCAGGAAGTGCCCCTGGGAGTGGGTCCGGAACGGGAAGGAGGGCGCCTCCCAACCGCCGAGCGCCGCGGCGCCGCCGGTGGAGAGGCGGTGGTTGGCGCGGAAGTTGTAGAGCAGTCGGTTCACGTCCACGAAGCGCAGGTAGTTCAGCGTCCGGTTCTGGTTGTCCAGCCACCGGCTGGCGGTCAGCCGCACCTGGCCCGCGTCGAAGGCGTACGCGGAGACGCCGATGTCGGGCCGGGCCGGTGGGATCGCCGCACCGGCGGCCTGGCCGCGCAGCACCGGGCCGATCGTGCCGGCAACGGCCGCCACGCCGGCCGCCTGGAGAAGATGGCGACGATTGAGGGACGGTTGGGGCATCACGGCCTCCGGGTGCGGGGACGGGAGCGACTCGGGCGGGCGGTGGCCGGGCCGGGACGACGGCCCGGCCACTGTCGGGACGGCATCACGAGGTGACCCGGAAGGTGGCGTCCTGACGGTCGGCGGCGCTGGAGGACGAGCTGAGCGGGTCGATGCGCAGTACGTAACCGGCGTGGCGCAGGTAGTACGTGGGGAAGTTGTACGAGCGGAACGACGACCAGGCGCCGTCGGCCAGCCCGGCGGTGCGGTAGAACGTGGCGTCGGCGCGGAAGGTCGCGCTGTTGTCGTTGGGGTCGAGGCGGGCCACGTACCCGCTGTGCCGCAGGAAGCTGCCGGGCACGTTGATCGACTCGAAGGACACCCCGGCCGAGTCGGCGAGGCCGGGCACCATCCGCCACATCTGGTCGCGGTGCGGGTCGAACGGGTACGGGTCGATGCGGATCGCCCGGTTGGAGTGCCGCACGAAGTAGTCGGGCAGGTTCCAGGACTTCAACCGGACCCAGCTCGGCAGGCCCCAACGGCTGACCGCGCCGTTGTACTCGGCCTCGGTGATGCCGACGATCGAGCCGTGCTTGGAGTTCAGCGGCGGCGTGTAGTCGCGCTGGTTGAGCACCGACCACGAGTTGGCGCCGATGTTGCTCGTGCCCCAGAGGTAGAAGTCGTTGTTGATCGGGCTGAACGAGTCGCCCCAGAGCCACCAGCCCGACCCGTCGTTGCGCTTGAGCAGGTGGGCGCCCTCGATCGCGTTGCCCTGCCGCAGTCCGCCGGTGTAGGTGGTGAAGCTGTTCGGGGCGCCGGTGTTCGACCGGGCGCCGTACAGGTTCCCGTTGGACAGGTTCTTGTAGTACATGTACGTCACACCACCGTCGACGTGGATGTCGGCGTCGAGCACCGGGAAGCCGGGGCTGAAGTAGGTCTGCGGCGCGCTGACGGTGCGGAAGTCGCTGGTGTAGTTCACCAGGAACAGGTCCGTGGTGGTGTTGGCCGAGTAGACGATGGCGTACTGGCCGCGTCCGGCGTCCCAGAACACCGTCGGTGCCCAGGTGTGCACGTTGGCGTAGGTGTGCATCTGGATCCGTCGGTACCCGGTGAAGCTGGTCAGGTTGGTCGAGTCCCACACGTGCAGGTACTGGCTGTTGCGGCCGAAGTCGAGCCCGAACAGGTCGGTGGCGACGACCACGAAGGTGCCGTCCTGCTTGCGGAAGATGAACGGGTCGCGCAGCCCCAGGTCACCGGCGGTCGGGGTGACGACCGGGTTGTTCTGGTTGAGCGGTGACCAGTTCAGACCGTCCCGGCTGACCGCGAGGTGCAGGCCGTAGTTGGCCGCCGACTGGTTCGGTGACTCGGTGAAGTACGTCTTCAGGTATGCGGTGTAGGTGGCTGCCGATGCGGCCTGCGGATTGATCGCCAGGCCGGAGGCGGTGAGCCCGGCGGTGGCGATCGCGCCCAGTGTGAATGCTCGTCGAGTCAGAGCCATCGTGCTGACCTTTCTCGGGGTGGGGACGGGGAGGTGATTCCGGCACGTCAAGGACTGGGGGGCGGCCCTTGAGCCCAGGCGGTGGCGTGCGTTCAGACCGTGTCGCCGCGGGAGGTCGAGGCGTCGAGACCTCGGCGCGCGCGGGAGTGGGCGGAGCCGTGGTGGGCCCTCGTCACACGGGCGGTGCATCGTGTGCTGCCTGCGGCGATGGGCGGCCCTCGCCCGTCTCCACGGGTCTGAGGTTTCGACTGTGTTATGCAGCGATGTCGATGTTATCGCTAACAATACGATGCGGTTAACGGGCGCGCAAGCCTCGGATTGGCGGGCGTCGAAGCCCCGCATTCGTCCGCCGTCCGGGTCTGGTGCGGCAGCCGCGCGAGGCGGCATCTTACCGGCGGCGCCGACCGGCTGCTGCGGCTGATTGCCTTCTTTGGGGCCCCGATACCGTTTTGGCGGTTTTTGTGGCATATCGACCTCGTGGTGAAATCCGCTCAATACGCTCCTGGAAGACGGAACCCCTGCCAGATGTGTGAGGGCACGATGAGGGACGCCGACACCATCGTCCTGCCCCGGCTCGCGTCGCCGGAGGCCAGCGACGAGGACCCCTGGGGGGAGGGCCGGGACGGCGGCCCGGTCCGGCCGGTGACCGACACCCGCTGGTGGCGGGTTGCCGCATGGCTGCTGCCGGCGCTGCTGATGGGCGCGCTCGGCGCCGTGCGGGCGGGCGCACCCGGCCTGCGCCTGGAAGAACTCGCGACCTGGGGCAGCGCCGCGTCGTCCTGGCGGGACACCTGGTCCCTGCTCCGCTCGGTCGACGTCACCGTGGTGCCGTACCACCTGCTGGTGCGGGGCTGGGCGGAGGTCTTCGGCACCTCCGACCTCGCGCTGCGCGGACCCTCGATCCTGGCCATGACCGGGGCGGCGGCGCTCGTCGGGGCGATGGCGTCCCGGCTGTTCACGCCGGGCACCGGCGTGCTGGCGGGCGTCGTCTTCGCCCTGCTGCCGACCTCGGCCCGGTACGCGCAGGAGGCCCAGCCGTACGCGTTGACCCTGCTCGCCGCGGTGCTCGCCTCCTGGCTGCTCCAGTCGGCCGTCGACCGGCCGAGGTTCGGACGTCTCGCGCTCTACGCCGGTTCGGTGGTGGTGCTGGGTCTGTGCAACGTGATCGCGCTCCTGCTGCTCGTCGGTCACGGCTGGACGGTGTTCGCCTTCCGGCGTGCCGTGACCGGTCGATGGCTCGTCGCGGCGGGCGTCGGCGTGCTGCCCGCCGCCGGGCTACTGTGGCACGCGATCGGGCAGGGCGGCCGGCTGCCGAGGGTGTCGAGCCCGAGCCTGGACGCGCTTGCCGCGACCCCCAGGGAGCTGTTCGGTGTCACCGCGCTGGGGGTGGTGCTGCTCGCGCTGGCGCTGTTCAGCCTGCCGATGCGCTATCCCGCCGCCATCTACACGACCTGGGCGGTGGTGCCGCCGCTCGGCTTGCTGATCGTCGCGCAGGTGGCACCGGTCTGGCTGCCGCAGTTCATGCTCTTCACGCTGCCCGCCTGGGCCACGCTCGGTGCGGCGGCCCTCGCCAGGGTGCGCATGCGGTGGGCCGCGGGGGTGGTGGCGGCGATCGTCGTGATCGGCGCGCCGATCCAGGTCGCGGGGCGGGAGCCCGACGGGCACGAGCAGGCCACCCGGCAGCTCGCGGAGATCATCGACGGCCGACTGCAACCCGGTGACGGGGTGGTCTACGGGTCCGCCGATCCGGAGGGCGGTTGGGTCGGCCGGCACGTGGTGGCGCACTACCTGCCGGTCGACCGTCGGCCGCAGGACGTCCTCGCCGCCGGTCCGCGACACCTCCGCAGCCGGCTTCCGGTCGCCGAATGTGTCGACGTGGCCGGGTGCCTGACCGGTACCCGGCGACTGTGGGTGGTCCGACTCGGCGAGCGGACCGACCCGGTGCACGCCATCGGCGGTGCCAAGGAACAACTGCTACGCACCCGGTACCAGGTGGCGCAGGTCTGGCGACCCACCGGCCTCACGTTGGCGTTGCTGGTAAGCGAGCGGGACCAACTGTAACTCTTCGTGTTCTTCGTGGCCGCCTCGGTGGCCGGAGCCTTGGGAGGCAACGTGGGCGTCGTCGTCGACACACGCCTGTCTCGAACCACACCGAAAGCGAGCTCCGGAGGTGGATCCCCGGTGGTCGTTCCGGACCGACCGCCACCCGCCCGACGTCCGGACCGTCGCCAGCTCAACATCCGGGCCCGGCTGGCGTACGCGAGATGCGGGGCGGTCGCCGGACCGCTGGTCGCGCCCCGGGATCCGCAGGCGGCCGTCGAGTTCCGGCACGTACTCTCGCCCGCCGCGCGGTTGATGCTGACGCTGCTGGTGCTGCTCAACAGCGCGGCCGGTCTGCTGCTCGTCGGCTGGCTGCTGCTCCCCGGACACGTACCGGGGTCCGACGTGACCGGGCTCGGCACCTGGCAGACCACCGCTGCCCGGCTCGGCTTCTGCGTGGTGGTCGGCGTCGAGGTGATCCGCCTCGCGCAGAACATGGTCGTCTGGGTCTTCGCCTACCACGCCCGAGACCCGGTCCCGGTCGATCCGCCGGTCGGCCTGCGGGTCGCGCTGCTCACCACGATCGTGCCCAGCAAGGAGCCGCTCGACGTCGTCGAGCGGACCCTGCGTCGGATGCGGCAGATCGTGTACTGCGGACGGGTCGACGTCTGGATCCTCGACGAGGGCGACGACCCGGCGGTGAAGGAGATGGCGGCGCGACTCGGGGTACGCCACTTCAGCCGATCCGGACGGCCGGAGTACAACCAGCCCAGCGGGGAGTTCCGGGCCAGGACGAAGTCCGGCAACCACAACGCCTGGCGGGCCGAGCACGAGCACCGGTACGACGTGGTCGCCAACGTCGACCCGGACCACGTTCCGATGACGAACTTCCTGGAACGTACGCTCGGCTACTTCCGCGACCCGGACGTGGCCTTCGTGGTGACGCCGCAGGTCTACGGCAACATGCACCAGAACCTGGTCGCCCACGGCGCTTCGGTGCAGCAGTACCTGTACAACGGGCTCATCGCCCGCGGCGGCAACGGGTTGGACGCGCCGCTGCTCACCGGCACCGGCCACCTGTACCGTCCGGCGGCCTGGCGTAGCGTCGGCGGCTACCAGGATTCGATCATCGAGGACCACCTGACCAGCATCCGGATCCACGCCGCGAGGAATCCGCAGACGGAGAACCAGTGGAAGGGTGTCTACACCCCGGACGTGGTCGCCATCGGTGAGGGTCCGACGTCCTGGGCCGACTACTTCAACCAGCAGAAGCGTTGGGCGGCCGGCATCTGCGAGATCCTGGTCCGTCCCGAGTTGCGCGCGCCGCGCGAACTGCGCTCCCGGCGGCGCTGGCAGTACCGGCTGCTCCAGTTCTACTACCCGAGCGTGGCGGTCAGCCTGTTGCTGGGCAACTTCGCGACGGCCATGTACCTGCTCACCGGGGTCAGCGCGGCCCGACTCGACGTCGCCGTGTGGTCGGTGCTCTGGGGCTCGACCATCGGCACCTGGTTTCTGCTGTGGCTCTGGCTGCGCCGATTCAACATCGCGCCCCACGAGCGGGAGGAGATCGGCCTGGTCGGCATGGCACTGGCGCTCTTCGCGGGTCCGATCTACGTCGCCGCCGGCTTCGGTGCGCTGCTGCGCCGAAAGCTCGGCTTCGTGGTCACCGCGAAGGGCCGGTTGCGCACCACCGAGTCGCTGGGCACCTTTCGCCTGCACCTGTGCTGGGCGGCCGCCGCCGCCGGCCTGCTCGCCGCCAGTTTCGCGCTGGACAACGACTTCACGTTGCTCCGGGTGTGGCCGATCCTGACCATCCTGACCGGCCTGGGCCCGCCGCTGATCGCACTCGGGTCGCGCCTGACGGCCCGGACCGAGCCGGCCGTACCCGCTGAGCCCGGCACCGCGCAGGAGGAGCGCGCCCGGCCGACGGCCCGGGGGAAGGCCCGGGTTGCGGTGGAACCGGGGACGCCATGGTGAGGCTGACCGTGCCACGGGTGACGGTGGCGCTGCTGAGTGCGCTCCTGCTGGCCTACGCCTTCGCGATCGCGCCGATGAACGGTGCGGGGGAGCGTCCCGACCCGTCCCGGGCCCTGGTCGCCGAGGCGACCGCTGCTCCGTCGCCCGCTGTGTCGCCGCCGGCGGCGGTCTTCCCGCCGGCCGGGAAGACGTTCGTCGGTGTCGCGACCAAGGAGGGGCCGCACGACTTCACGCCGGTGGACGCCTTCACCGCAGCGGCGCGTCACCAGCCGCAGGTGATGCTCTTCGGCTCGGGATGGGCGACCGACACCTTCGACCCGGCGCTCTTCGAGGGCATCAGCGACCGCGGCATGCTGCCGATGCTGGCGTGGGAACCGTGGGACTACCGGTTGGACGAGGAGGCCCGCGAGAAGGGGACCGAGCGCCATAAGATCGACAAGCTCCGCTCGAATCAGCCCGACTACCGGTTGTCCCACATCACCCGCGGCGACTTCGACCGGTATCTGCGGTCCTGGGCCGAGGGGATCAAGGCGCTCGGCCATCCGGTGGCGATCCGGTTCGCGCACGAGATGAACGGCAACTGGTACCCGTGGTGCGAGATGGCCAACGGCAACCAGCCGGGCGACTACGTCGAGGCCTGGCGCCACGTGCACGACCTCTTCGAGGCCGCCGGCGCGACGAACGTGATCTGGGTGTGGAGCCCGAACGCCAGGTGGAGCAACTCGACACCGGACCTCGCCGGCCTCTACCCGGGCGACGACTACGTCGACTGGGTGGGGCTGTCGGGCTACTACGGGATGGGCGCCTTCTCGAAGTACCGCACTTTCGACGCGATCTTCGCCGAGACCATCAAGGAGATCCGTACCTTCACCGGCAAACCGTTGGTCATCACCGAGACCGCCGCCTCCGACATGGTGGGACGCAAGGCCGAGTGGATCACCGAGACGTTCCGGTCGCTGCCGCGCCACGCGGACATCATCGGGCTGATCTGGTTCGAGGTGAACAAGGAGCGGGACTGGCGGATCGTCAGTTCCCCGGCGGTGACCAAGGCCTTCGCCGAGGGGGTGGCCGACCAACGCTACCGCTTCACCTGGTCGCCCGACCTGATCCCGCGTACCGAACTGGGGGACTAGGGCGCGGCTTGACCCTCGACCGGGTCGAGGCCGCACAGTGCCTCACCGGGACACCGGCCGGTGCCGCGACCAGCGGTGCCGGCCCGGCGCGTCGGCGGTGGACGGGGAGGACTGTGGTGGTTGCGGCGATCGGTGGCCGGTCGGCGGTGCCCGGCGCGTACTGGGCGTGGCTCGGCGGGACCGCGTTGAGTCTGGTCGGCGTACAGGCCATGGCCTTCGCGATGACCTGGGTGGCGGCCGGGTACGGGGGCCGCTTCGCCGCGGTGGTGCTGACCGCGATCAACCTGCCCCGCGCGCTGTTGCTGCTGGTGGGCGGCGCGGTGGCCGACCGGGTCGGTGCCTGGCGGGTCATGGTCGCGTCGGACGCGGTGATGGTCGCGGTGACCGTGGCGCTGGCCGCCGCCGCGTGGTCCTCGACCGACCCACGGCTACCGCTGCTGCTCGCCGCCGTGGCCATCGGGGTCGTGGACGCCTTCTATCTGCCCAGCACGGGCTCGATGCCCCGTCGTCTCGTGCCGCCGGCCGCGCTGGCTCGCGCGATGTCGGCCCGCCAACTCGCCGGCCAACTCGCTCTGCTCGCCGGGCCGTCGCTGGGCGGTCTGCTGCTGGCCGGGGCCGGGTTGGCCGGTGCGGCCCTGACCAACGCCGTGACCTGCCTGGTGATGCTGTCGGTTCTGCTGGCCCTGCGGTCGCGGGCAGGTCGGTCGGCGCAGCCGCGGGCGGCGGACCGACGAGCCCGTGCGGGCACGGACCCGCCCTCGGATCCGGCGCAGTCGCTGTGGCGGGCCTGTCTGGACGGGGTACGGGTCGTCTCGTCGCACGGTGCCCTGCGTCCCGCGCTGCTGCTCACCGGTGTCGCCGCAGGCTTCCTGTTGCCGGTCTCCTCGCTGCTCGTGCCGCTGCTGGCCCGGGAGCGGGTGTGGTCGCCGCAGGTCACCGGTGCCGTCGTCGCAGCGGTGGCGCTGGGTACGGCCACCGCCGCGGTGACGGTGCTGGCCCGTGGCGCACTGCCCCGCGCCGGCCGGGCGGCCGCCACCGGACTGCTGGTGGCCGCCGCCGGAGTGGCCGCGCTGGCGGCGGGCGGCTCGCCGGAGTCGGCGGTGGCGGCCGGGGTGGCGGTCGGCGCGGGGGCCGGACTCTTCGCCACCCACATCGGCCCGCTGATCCTGGCCGCCGCCCCGGTCACGCACCTGGCCCGGGTGCAGTCCGTGCTGGTGCTCGTGCAGAGCCTGCCGCTGCTGCTGACCACCAACCTGCTCGGCTCGCTCGCCGAGGCCGCGCGGGTCTCGACGGTGCTGCACGGCTGCGCCGGGGTGCTGGCGGTGGCCGGGCTGGTGGCCCTGACCTCGCCGGCCCTGCGGCGCTGACCGGCCACGCTCGGGGTTTCCGGCCTGCGCTGGTGGAGACTGGATGATGGTTCGCGCCCGCACCGCCGAGGGGAGTTCCGCACGTGGCCACGCACGAGGTGTTCAACCAGGTCCCGCCGTTGATCGGCCACGACGTCGCCGACGACCCGGCGCTGCTGGCCGGGCTGGCCCGAGAGGGCGCCGAGTGGGCAACGGCCGACCTGCGTGAACTCGGCCGACTGGCGGGCGGCGAGGCCGCCGCCGAGCACGGCCGGCTGGCCAACGAACACCCGCCCGCGCTGCGCACCCACGACCGCTACGGCCGTCGGGTCGACGAGGTGGAGTTCCACCCGTCCTGGCACGAGCTGATGCGCACCGCCGTCGGCCACGGGCTGCACGCCGCGCCCTGGGCCGACCCGCGCGTCGGCGCACACGTCGCGCGGGCGGCGAAGTTCTACACCTGGCGGCCGGACGCCGGTCACGGGTGCCCGATCTCGATGACCTACGCCGTGGTGCCGGCGCTGCGACACGCGCCGGAGCTGGCCGACCGCTACGAGCCGTTGCTCACCGCACGGGTGTACGACTTCGGGCTGCGCGAGCCGCTGGGCAAGCGGGGGCTGCTGGCGGGCATGTCGATGACGGAGAAGCAGGGCGGTTCCGACGTCCGCGCGAACACCACCGCCGCGCGCCCGCAGGCGGACGGCAGCTATCGGCTGGTCGGGCACAAGTGGTTCACCTCGGCGCCGATGAGCGACCTGTTCCTCACCCTGGCCCAGGCGCCGGACGGGCTGACCTGCTTCCTGGTGCCCCGGGTGCTGCCGGACGGCACCCGCAACCCGATGCGGCTGATGCGCCTCAAGGACAAGCTCGGCAACCGGTCCAACGCCTCCGCCGAGGTCGAGTACGACGACGCGGTCGCCTGGCGGGTCGGGGACGAGGGGCGGGGTGTCCGCACCATCATCGACATGGTCAACCTGACCCGGCTGGACTGCGTGATCGGCGCGGCGGCCGGGATGCGGCAGGGTGTGATCACCGCCGCGCACCATGCCGCGCACCGGCAGGTCTTCGGCCGGTACCTGGCCGACCAGCCGCTGATGCGTAACGTCCTGGCCGACCTCGCGGTGGAGTCCGAGGCGGCGACCGTGCTGATGATGCGCCTCGCCGGGGCGACGGACCGCTCGGTGCGGGGTGACGCGGTGGAGACCGCGTTCAAGCGGATCGCCCTGGCCGTCGGCAAGTACTGGGTCTGCAAGCGGTGGCCGGGGCACGCCGCCGAGGCGCTGGAGTGCCTGGGCGGCAACGGTTACGTCGAGGAGTCCGGGATGCCCCGGCTGTTCCGCGAGTCGCCGCTGAACTCGATCTGGGAGGGATCCGGCAACGTCGCCGCGCTGGACGTGCTGCGGGCGCTGGCCGGGCAGCCCGAGGTGCGGGCGGCGTTCGAGGCCGAGGTGGGCATGGCCACCGGTGTGGACTCCCGGCTCGACGCCGCGGTGCACCAGCTCCAGGTCGCCCTGGACGACCCGGCGGACCTGGAGGTGCGGGCCCGTCGGGTGGTCGAGCAGTTGGCCCTGGTGTTGCAGGGCGCGCTGCTGGTGCGCCACGGTCATCCGGCCGTCGCCGACGCCTTCTGCGCCTCCCGCCTCGGCGTCGACCGGGGGCACGCGTACGGCACCCTGCCGGCCGGCGTCGACTTCGCCGCGATCATCGACCGGGCCACCCCCGAGGTGGCCTGACCGCAGGCTCGCCACCGGATCGGTTCGGCGCGTCGTTGAGTCCACGTCGGAGCGTGTGGGATTCTGATGCGTCGATGCCGGTCGCGCGAGCGTGCTGACCGTCGCCTCAGGGGCACCCGGAGCCGCCACGGCCTCCCGGGAGGCGGCGGACGAGCTGATGTCGTGGCGTCCGCCCGCGTCCGAGGCTGCCTGCCTCGGACGCCGGGCCGGGCGGGTCGCCGCCGTGAACACACGAAGGACGACCATGACCATCTCGAACAGGCACGGTGTTCGACCCCTGAACCCGCCGTTGCGACTCTCCCGGCGCGGCCGGGCGGCCCTGGCGGCGAGCCTGCTGCTCGCCACCGGCGCGCTGCTCGGTGTCGCGCCGCCCAGCGTCGGCGCGGCGACGACACCGGTGGCGGTGACGGTGAACGCGCGGGCCGGGCTGGCCGCCGTGCCGGACACCGCCCTCGGCGTGAACCACGCCATCTGGGACTCGCAGTTGGGCACCACCGAGACGTCGGACCTGCTGCGCGCGGCCGGCGTGCAGATGATGCGGTACCCCGGCGGTTCGTACGCCGACATCTACCACTGGCGTGACCACACCGCACCGGGCGGGTACGTCGCGCCGAACACCGACTTCGACACCTTCATGGCCGGGGTACGCCGGGCCGGCGCCCAGCCGATGATCATCGCGAACTACGGCACCGGCACGCCGCAGGAGGCGGCCGAGTGGGTGCGCTACGCCAACGTGACCAAGGGGTACGACGCCCGCTACTGGGCGGTCGGCAACGAGAACTACGGCAACGGTCACTACGGCTCGGCCTGGGAGGCCGACGAGCACCCGGACAAGAGCGCCACCTACTACGCGAACCTGGTGGTCGAGTACGCCGACGCGATGAAGGCCGTCGACCCGGACATCAAGGTCGGCGCGGTGCTGACCATGCCGGCGAACTGGCCCGACGGGCTGACCGCCGGAGCGGACCCGGGCCCCTGGAACCAGACCGTGCTGTCGATCGCCGGACCGAAGATCGACTTCGTCGACGTGCACTGGTACCCGGGCGGCAGCCCGGCCGAGTCGCTGCCCCGGACCAGCCACATCACCGACGCGGTGCACCTGCTCCGGCAGCAGATCAGCCGGTACGCCGGACCGGACGCGGACCGCATCGGCATCAGCCTCACCGAGGTGAACGTGACCGCCGAGGGGATGACCAGCCAACCGGCCGCGTTGTTCCTGGCCGACGCCTACAGCGGGTTGCTGGCCAACGGGGTCTTCACCGTGCAGTGGTGGAACGTCCGCAACGGCATCGGCAAGGTGACGACCGTGGCGGGGCAGACCGACTACGGCGACTTCGGGATGCTCTCCAGCGGCACCTGCACCTCGGACGGGTCGGTCTGCGAGCCGCCGCTGAACACGCCCTTCGCGTCGTACCACGGGCTGACCATGATGAGCCGGTTCGCGCGTACCGGCGACCAGTTCGTCCGGGCCGGCACCAGTGATCCGCTGGTCGCCGCGCACGCGGTACGCCGGGCCAACGGTGAGGTCGCGGTGCTGCTGATCAACAAGGACCCGGACAACGCGCGGGAGGTCAGCATCGACTACGCCGGGTTCGCGCCGTCGGCCGCCGCGCCCACGGTGCACACCCACACCAACGGTGCCACCGCCGTCGCCACCGCGCAGACCGGCAGCGCGACCAGCCGGACGCTGCCGCCGTACTCGCTGACCACGCTCGTGGTGCGTCCGGCCGCCGCGCCGGGCGGTCAGCCGGGGGCGCCCGGCCGACCCACGGTCGACGACGTCACCCACCGCAGCGCGACCATCTCCTGGCCGGCGGCCACCCGGGGCGCCGCCCCGATCGCCAAGTACGAGGTGTACCGGCAGCACGGTGCGGTCAGCGAACAGCTCGGGGAAACCTCGGGCACCAGCCTCACCGTGGACAACCTCGTCCCCGGCGCCCGGTACACGGTCAACGTGCTGACCCGCGACACCGCGGGCCGGGTCTCCTGGGCGTCCCCGCCGCTCACCTTCACCACCGGCAGCCCGGCGAGCAGCACCTGCGCCGTCCGGTTCGCCCGCACCACGGACTGGGGCAACGGTTACGTGGCCGACGTCGAGGTGGCGAACACCGGGGCGGGTGCGGTCGACGGCTGGACGTTGACCTGGACCTGGCCGACGAGTTGGCAGCAGGTGAGCAGCGGCTGGAACGCGAACTGGGAACAGGTCGGCACCGCCGTGCGGGTGACCGGCACCGACGACAACCGCCGGATTCCGGCCGGGGGCACGGTCACCGCCGGGTTCGTCGGGGCGTACAGCGGCCCGAACGTGACGCCGACCGCCTTCCGGCTCAACGGCACGCTCTGCACGGTGCGGTGAACCGGGCCGGGGTCGCCGGTGGACACCGTCCACCGGCGACCCCGGTGACTGGTGATTTTGCCGATGCGCTGCTGGTCGGACATCTCGAACACTGATCGCAGTCGATACCGCCCCGGACCGAGGGAGTGCCCGACGTGCGATCATCCACCACCACCCGTTCCCGTTCCCGTTCCGCGACCCTGGTGGCCCGGCTGGCGGCGGCCGCCGTACTGGCCGCCACCGGTGGCCTCGTCGCCACCGCCGCGCCCGCCCAGGCCGCCAGCCCGTACGAGCGCGGGCCGGCGCCGACCGACGCGATCCTGGAGGCGAGCCGAGGCCCGTTCGCCACCTCCTCGACGAGCGTCTCCTCGTTGAGCGTCAGCGGCTTCGGCGGCGGCGTGATCTACTACCCGACCAGCACCAGCGAGGGCACCTTCGGCGCGGTCGCCATCTCGCCCGGCTACACCGCCTCCTGGTCGAGCCTGGACTGGCTCGGCCCCCGGATCGCCTCGCACGGGTTCGTGGTGATCGGCATCGACACCATCACCCGTCTCGACCAGCCGGCCAGCCGGGGGCGCCAACTCCTGGCCGCGCTGGACTACCTGACCCAGCGCAGCTCGGTACGCGGCCGGATCGACGCGGGTCGGCTGGCGGTGGCCGGTCACTCGATGGGCGGCGGTGGCAGCCTGGAGGCCGCTGCGAGTCGACCGTCGTTGCAGGCCGCAGTGCCGCTGGCACCCTGGAACCTGACCAAGAACTGGTCGAACCTGCGGGTGCCGACGCTGATCATCGGCGGGGAGAGCGACAGCACCGCTCCGGTCGCCTCGCACTCCGAGCCGTTCTACACCAGCATCCCGGCCTCGGCGGAGAAGGCGTACCTGGAGCTGAACAACGCCGGGCACTTCTTCCCGAACACGGTGAACACGCCGACCGCCAAGCAGGCGGTGGCCTGGCTCAAGCGGTTCGTCGACGACGACACCCGATACGAGCAGTTCCTCTGCCCCGGGCCGAGCGGCCTGGCCGTCGAGGAGTACCGCACCACCTGCCCGCACTGACGCGACGAACACCGGCGCGGTCACGGCCGGCGGCCCCGGGCCGCCGACCGGTCGATCCGTGTGGCATATCGGGCGCAAACCCCCGCCGTGGCACGCGTCTAGACTCGGCTCGCACAACGGAACGTGACGGTGGGGGAGGCGGGCGCGGATGGGCAGGGCCGAGGCAGCGGGTCGGGCGGCGACACCGACGGCGGCCGAGGCGACAGGCCGCGTCGACGGGCGGACCGCCCGGGCCGAGCGCACCCGGGCGGCCATCGTGGAGGCGCACCTCGCCCTGATCTCCGAGGGTGACCTGCGCCCGACCGGTGAGCGCATCGCCGAGCGGGCCGGGATCTCGTTGCGGACGCTCTGGACCAACTTCAAGGACATGGAGACCCTGTTCGAGGCGAGCGGCCGGGAGCTGCTGCGCCAGCAGGACGCCGCCTGGCGGCCGATCTCGCCGACGTTGCCGCTGGCCAAGCGGGTGGACGCGTACTGCCGGCAGCGGGCGAAGCTGCTGCAACTCATCGCACCGGCGGCGCGGGCCGCCCAGATGCGCGAGCCGTTCTCCGCGCAACTGCGCCGCAACCGGCTCAAGCACCTGGCCCGGGTACGCGACGAGGTCGAGGAGTTGTTCGCCGCCGAGCTGGCGCGCGCCGGTGCCGGTCGGGAGCAACTGGTCCATGCCGTGGTGGCGGCGAGCACCTGGCCGGCCTGGTCGACGCTGCGCGACGGGCTTGGTCTCGGCGTGGACGCCGCCCGCGCCGTGTTGACCCGCACCGTGGAGGCCCTGTTCAGGACCGTCGCCGAAGCCTGATCCCCCTTTCCAAGCCGCCCGACGTGGGCGAGACTCGATGCATGGTTAATGCATCACGAGTGCAAATAACCTTCATCTGCGGTCGGCAATACGAGTGTCGGCAGATCCGGGACCTGCTCGCGACACCACCGGGGGCGGCCCTGCTGCTGCACGGCGAGCCCGGCGCCGGCCGGAGCACCCTGCTGGCGTACGCCCACCGGCACGCCGACGACCGGACGGTGCTCAGCGCGGCCGGACTGGCCGACGAGGCCGAACTGCCCTACGCGGGCCTGCAACGGCTGCTCGATCCGGTCCGCGACCACGCCGCCGACCTGCCCGAGCGGCAGCGTCGGGTACTGCACCGCGCGCTGACCGGGGACGGATGCGGCGACGGCGACCGGCTCACCCTCACCATGGCCGTCCTCGGACTGCTGGGCCGTGCCGCGCGGGAGCGCCCGCTGCTGTGCACCATGGACGACCTGGACACCGGGGACGCGCCGACCGCCCGGGTCCTGGCCTTCGTGGCCCGGCGGCTGCGGCACCTGCCGGTCACGCTCCTGCTCACCGCCGGTGACGGCAGCCCGCTGGCCGGGATTCCCAGCCGTCGGCTGCCGCCGCTGGACGAGACCGCCAGTCGTGCGCTGCTCGCCGCCCGGTGCCCCGGACCACCGCCGGACTCGGTGCTCGCCAGGCTGGCCGCGATCGGCGCCGGCAATCCCCAGGCCCTGGTGGACCTGGCCGACGCGCTCACCCGGGGCCAGTGGCTCGGGCGGGAGCCGCTGCCCGGCGCGCCGCCCGCAGACGGCAACCTCGGCCGCGCGTACCGGACCATGCTGGACCGGCTGCCCGCCGACACCCGCCGCGTCCTGCTGCTGACCGCGCTCGCCGCCGACATCGGCTCCGGCGTGCTGGCCCGAGCCGCCCGGACCGCCGGTACGGCCGTCGAGGCGCTGGCCCCGGCCGAGGCGGCGGGGCTGGTGCGGACCGGCCCGTACGGTGACGTCACCTTCCCCCGACCGCTCGCCCGCACGATGGTCGAGGCCACCGCCTCGGCGACCGAGCGGCGGACGGCGCACCTGCTTCTCGCCGCCGCGTGCGGTGCCCCCGGTCAGCGGCTGCGGCGCGCGCTGCACCGGGCCGCCGCCACCGACGCCCCGGACCCGGTGCTGGCCGCCGACCTGGTGGCGGTCGCCGACGACGGCGGGTACTCGGTCGACACGGCGGCGGCACTGGCCCGGGCCGCCGAGTTGACCGACGACCCGGCGCTGGCCGCCGAGCGGCGGCTCGCCGCCGCCCGTCATGCCTGGACGATCGGGTGCACCGGCCAGGCCCGCGCCCTGCTGCGGGCGCTGCCCGACCCGTCGGAGGGCACCGGGGTCGGTGGGCCGGTCACGCCCCGGGAGGTCGCTCTCGGCGGCCGGTCCGCCCTGCTGCGCGGCGAGATACGGCTGCGTTGCGGCACGCCGTCCACCGCGCTGCCCGTGCTGCTGGCCGCCGCCGACGCGCTGACCGGCACCGATCGCGCGGCGGCCCGGCTCGCCCTGCTGCGGGCCGGCGAGGCGGTGTGCTTCGCCGGGGAGCAGTACCGCTACGCCGAGGTGGCCCGCCACCCGGCCGCGATGCGTCGCGACACCGACGACCCGGAGGCGGAACTACTGACCACCCTGGTCGCCGGGGTCGCCGCGACACTGCGGGGCGAACACGCGCGCGGTGGGCCGCTGCTGCGCCGGGCGGTCGTCCTGGGCGGCCGGTCCGGCGTCGCCCTCACCCCGACCGCGCTGACCGGCGCGGCCGTCGCCGGCCTGCTGGTGGCGGTGGACGCCGCCGCACATCAGCTCGCCGACCGCGCGGTGGAACTGGCCCGGACCCGGGGCGAGGTGTGCCTGCTGCCGCGCGCCCTGGAACTGCGGGCGATGAGCGAGTACTGGTTGGGCCGGCACGACGCGGCGGCACGCAGTTGCCGCGAGGGGTTGCTGCTGGCCCGCTCCGGTGACCAGCATGCCAGCGCCGGGGTGCATCTCGGTCTGCTCGCCGTGCTCGCCGCGGTCCGCGCCGACCGGGACGCCGGCCTGCGGTACGTGGCCGAGATCGGGGACAGCGCCGCGCCGGGCAGCCGCCCGTACGCGCTGGCCCAGTGGGCGTTGTCCGTGCTCGACCTGGTGGACGGCCGGTACGCCGACGCCGCCGACCGGCTCGCCGCGCTGGCCTGCCCGGGCACCGGCCGGGGCCAGGTCCTGGTGCAGGTGATGGCCACGCCGCACCTGGTGGAGGCCGCCGTGGGCGCCGACCGGCCCGCGCAGGCCCGTGCCGCGCTGGCGGTCTTCGACCGCTGGGTCGGCAGTACGGCCAGCTCGTCGCGGCGGGCGCTGTCCGCGCGGTGCCACGCGCTGCTGGCGCCTCGGGGCAGCGCCGAGGCCGAGGAACTGTTCCGGGCCGCCCTGCGACTGCATCCGGCCGACGTCGCCACCTTCGAGCGGGCCCGCACCGAGCTGCTGTTCGGCCGGGAGTTGCGGCGTCGCCGTCGACCGCGTGACGCCCGGGCGTACCTGCACCGCGCCCGGCAGGCGTTCGTGCTGCTCGGCGCGCAGACCTGGGCCGAGCAGGCGACGGCCGAACTGCGGGCGGCGGGGGAGTCGGTCGGTGTGCCGCAGCGCCCGGCCGAACGGCTGCTCACCGGCCAGCAACTCCGCATCGCGCGGCTGGTCGCCGAGGGCGCCACCAACCGGGAGATCGCCGGTCGGATGTTCCTGTCCACCCGGACCGTCGACCACCACCTGCGCAACGTGTTCCACCGGCTCGGTGTGCGGTCACGTACCGAGCTGACCCGCGCGTTGGACGGGACACCACCGCAATATTCAACCTATTCATGACGGGCGTCAGAAATTCTTGACATCTGGTGCTCGGGTGACTGAACATGGCCACCACGGCAGGGTGACCCCACTCACACCCGAACGCGTCCGCACCTTCGAGGCATCCGCCGTGTCGACGCACCCCACCGCCCCCGCCCAGGAAGGGCCCCGTCCATGAAGAAGGTCATCACTTTCGGGTTGGTCGCCGCCGTCGCGATCGCCCTCACCGCATGTACCGACTCCGACGCGACCGGCACCGAGCCGTCCGACGGCGACCTGCGCCAGGTGCGGGTCGCGGCGCTGCCCATCACCGAGACCGCCGCGCTGTGGGGCGGCATCAAGGCGGGCATCTTCGCCAAGCACGGGCTGGGGGTCGAGGTGCTGCCCGCGCAGGGCGGCGCCCAGGCGATCCCGGCGCTGATCAACGGTGACATCGAGTTCGCCATCGGCCAGCCGTTCGGTCCGTTCCGGGCCGACCTGCAGGATCTCGGCGTGGTGATGATCGGCAACTACGCGTCCTCGTACGCCGAGGGCGACGACATCAACGCGGTGGTGGCGTCGAAGGCATCGGGCATCACCCGGCCCGCCGAACTCGCCGGGAAGCGGGTGTCGGTGAACAGTCTGGGCGCCGCCGGTGACGTGACCATCATGGCCGCGGTGGAGAAGGACGGCGGTGACCCGTCCACCATCAGGTTCGTCGAGGTCGCGTTCCCGGACGCGCCGGCGCAACTGGAGGCCGGCAACATCGACGCCGCCTGGGTGCCGGAGCCGTTCGTCACGCAACTGCGCGGCCGGGGGGACGCCTTCGTGGTCGCGCCCTACCAGGAGGTCGTCCCGGGGCTCGCCACGCTGACCACGATCACCACGAAGGAGCGGACCGAGTCCGACGCCGAGCTGATCGCCGCCTTCTCGACGGCGATGAAGGAGACGCTCCAGTGGGCGCAGGACCCCGCCAACGAGGCGGACGTCCGGCAGGCCATCAAGGACAATTTGCAGCTTCCCGAGCCGGTGGCGGACTCGGTACGACTGCCGGAGTTCGGCTGGGACCTGGACCGGGAGAGCCTGACCACGCTCGCCACGCTCGCCGGCAAGTACCAGGTGCTCGATCGGCAGCCGAACTTCGACCGTCTCATCCAGCAGCAGTAGCCCTCGCGGTCCCGCCCTTCCCGGCCGACCGCCGGGGAGGGCGTCGCCGCCGACCACGGGAGCGACATGCACGTGTCATCCATCCGGCGGACCCGCCCGCCACGCAAGGTGCTGCTGGGCGCCGCAGGTCTGGTGGGATTCCTCGTCGTCTGGCAGTTGGTGCCGACGCTCGGGCTGGTCAACTCGCAGTACCTGCCGTACGTCACGGACGTGCTGGTCCGGCTCGCCGAGGAGTTCCGCGACGTCGCCTTCTGGCGGCGGCTCGGTCACACCATGACCTCGTGGGCGATCGGGCTGACCGTGGCGACGGTCGCCGCGGTCGTCCTGGGCACCCTTGTCGGGCTGGTGCCCGTCCTACGTCGCGCGACCCACACGATGGTCGAGTTCCTGCGCCCGATCCCTTCGGTGGCACTCATCCCGCTGGCCGTGCTGATGTTCGGCATCCAGATGAAGGCCGCGCTCGTGATCATCATCTACGCCTCCTTCTGGCAGGTGTTCGTGCAGGTCATCTATGGGGTGGCGGACGTCGATGCGGTGGCCCGGGACACCGCGCGCAGCTTCCGGCTCACCCGGCGCGAGCGCCTGACCTATCTCGTCCTGCCGACCACCCTGCCGTACCTGATGACGGGTGTCCGGCTGGGTGCGGCGGTGGCGCTCATCCTCGCCATCACCTCGGAGATGGTGATCGGCAACCCCGGGTTGGGACGGATGATCGAGCTGTCCCGCTCCGCCGGTGACGCGGTCGGCCTGTACGCCCTGGTGGTGGTCACCGGCCTGCTCGGGCTGCTGGTGAACCTCGTCTTCCGGTTCGTCGAGCGGCGTTCACTGTCCTGGCACCAGTCCGTCCGTGGGGAGGAGCCCCGATGACCGCGCGCGCCGAACGGATCGCCGCCCGGCCGCGCGGGCGTGATGTCGCGTCCCGCGTCGCGTCGGGCTTCCTCTACTCGCTCGGGCTGCCCTTCCTGCTCCTGGTGGTCTGGGGTGCGGCGTCGACGGTGTCGACGAACCGGTTCTTCCCCGGCCCGCTCACCATCGGCGAGGCGTTCCGGGAGACCTGGGTCGGCCCCGCCTTCGTCCACGACGTGCTGCCCAGCCTCTATCGACTCGTGCTCGGCATCGCCGCGTCGATCGTGATCGGCGTCGCCCTCGGCACGCTCATCGGACTGTTCCGGTGGCTGAGCGAACTGCTGGAGCCGCTGCTGGAGTTCTTCCGGGCCATCCCGCCGCCGGTGCTGATCCCGGTGGTGATGCTGCTGCTGGGCATCACCGACACGATGAAGGTGGTGGTCATCGTCTCCGGCGCAGTCTGGCCGATCCTGCTGAACACCATCGACGGTGTCCGGGCCACCGACAGCGTCATGTCCGAGACCGCCGACTCGTTCCGGATCACCTGGTGGGAGCGGCTGCGCTTCCTCGTGCTGCCGGCGGCGAGCCCGCGCATCATGGCCGGCGTCCGGCAGGGGCTCTCGGTGGCGTTGATCCTGATGGTGATCTCGGAGATGTTCGCCTCGTCCGCCGGGTTGGGCTACCGGATCGCGTACTTCCAGCGGAACTACCTCATCGCCGAGATGTGGAGCGGCATCCTCCTGCTCGGCCTCGTCGGCGTCCTGCTCGCCGCGACCTTCGGTGTCGTCGAACGGCGGGTGCTGCGTTGGTACCACGGAATCAGGGAGGTCAACCGTGCCTGAGCGGGACATGTTGCTCAAGGTGGAGCACCTGCGGAAGGTGTACGAGTCCGCGTCCGGCGACGTCGAGGCGATCGGGGACGTCAGCTTCACCATGGCCGCCGGTGAACTCGTCTGCATCGTCGGCCCCTCCGGCTGCGGCAAGACCACGCTGCTGAAGTGCCTGGCCGGGCTGCTGCGGCCCACCGGCGGCCTGGTCGAGATGCACGGGACGCCGGTGACCGGCCCGAGTCCCGCCATGGCCGTCGTCTTCCAGGAGTACGGCCGCAGCCTCTATCCGTGGCTGACCGTGCGGGGCAACGTCGAACTGCCGTTGCGGCACAAGAAGTTGTCCCGGGCGGCACGCGAGCGGCTGGTCACCGACGCCATCGAGGCGGTGGGCCTCGGGCATGCCGCCCGCAGCCACCCCTGGCAGCTCTCCGGCGGCATGCAGCAGCGGGTGGCGATCGCCCGGGCGGTCGCGTACGAGCCGGAAGTGCTGATCATGGACGAGCCGTTCGCGGCGGTCGACGCCCAGACCCGCGCGGACCTGGAGGACCTGGTCCGGGAGCTGCACACGACCCGCAAGATATCGATCGTCTTCGTTACACATGACATCGACGAGTCGGTCTACCTGGGCGAACGGGTTCTAGTATTGTCCAAGTCGCCGACCTGGGTGCAGGAGGATCTCGCCATCGACCTGCCGCCGGAGCGTGACCAGATCACGACTCGCGCGCTACCCCGCTTCACGGAGCTGCGGACCCACGTCTACGACCAGATCCGGCGCGCCAAGGGCGCCCAGACCGTCGCCCCGTGACCGTCGCCAGGTCGGAGCCGTCCGAGAGGGAGGACTGTGCGCAGTCGTCAGCCGAAGCAACTGCTGCTCGCGTTCTTCGGTGAACACGTCGTCGACGACGATCCGGGGCCGGTTCGCGCCAGTGTCCTGATCGGGGTGCTGGAGGGGGCGGGCGTCGCCGCCCCGGCGACCCGGGCCACCCTCGACCGGCTCGTGCAGACCGGCATCCTCGCCCGCAGCAAGAGCGGCCGGGAGATCCAGTTCTCGCTGACCGAGCACGGCGTGGCGGTGCTGCGCGAGGCGACCGAGCGGGTCCGTGGCCCGCGCCCGTTCGATCCGCAGGGCACCGGCTGGACCCTCGTCACGTTCACCATCCCGGAGGGGCAGCGGACCCTACGTCACCGGCTGCGGTCCACGCTGACCTGGGAGGGCTTCGCGCCGCTGCGCGACGGGCTGTGGCTGGCACCCGGCGAGGTCGACCTCGCCGGGTCGCTGGAGCCGTTGTGCCGAGACCTGCCGCCGAACACGGTGATCGCCTTCCACGCCCGTGAACTGGCCGGGTTCCCGATCGCCGAGAGCGTCCGGGCCGCCTGGGACATCGAGGCGATCCGGCGCGAGCACCTGGCGTTCATCGAGGTGTGGGAGGACCCGGACGCGGCCACGCAGGCGCCCAGCGCGCTCACCGTCCGCACGATGCTGGTGGCGGACTGGCTCGCGTTGCTGCGCGCCGATCCGCGACTACCGCGCGAGTTCATGGACGCGCAGTGGCCGGCCGCCCGGTCGACGCAGGTCTACCGACGGATGCACGAACGGTTGGCTGACGCCTCCGCCGCGGAGTTCGCCGCGCTGGTCACCACTCGCGCTGCCACCACCCGCCGAAGCGGCTCCGCAGGTCCGCCTTCCGCACCTTCCCCGACGCGGTCCGCGGCAGTTCGTTCACGATGACCACGTTCTTGGGCAGCTTGTAACGGGCCACCTTGCCGTCCAGGAAGTCGCGGACGGTGTCGACGTCCACGGCGACACCCGCGCGGATCGTCATGATCGCCCAGGGCACCTCACCCCAGCGCTCGTCCGGGACGCCGATGACCGCCACGCCGGTCACCCCGTCGATCTCGCCGAGCAGCAGCTCGATCTCGGCCGGGTAGATGTTCTCCCCACCCGAGATGATCATGTCTTTGAGGCGGCCCGCGATGTGCAGGTAGCCGTCGTCGTCCAGGTAGCCGAGATCCCCGGAGCGGAACCAGCCGTCCGTGGTGAACGCGCCGGCCGTCGCCTCGGGCATCCGGTGGTAGCCCCGGAACACGTTCGGGCCGGCGATCTCGATCTCGCCGATGCTGCCGGCGGGAGCCGGACCGCCGTTGGTGTCGGCGACGCGTACCTCGGTGAAGAAGTGCGGCAGGCCCACGCTGCCCTGCTTCGCCCGGGTCATGGCCGGCGGCAGCGAGGTGGCTCCCGGTGACGCCTCGGTCATGCCGTACCCCTGCGAGAACGACAGGCCCCGCTCCTCGTACGCGTTGAGCACCCGGACCGGCACCGCCGAGCCTCCGCAGGTGAGCTTGCCCAGGGTGGACAGGTCGGTGGTGGCCCAGTCCGGGTGGTCGGCCATCAGCTGGAAGGTGGTCGGCACACCGCTGAGCATGGTGACGCCGTGCCGCGCGATCTGGGCGAGCGCGCGTCCCGGCTCGAAACCCTTCTCCAGCACCAGGGTGCCGCCCTTGAGGAGGATCGGCAGCGCGCCCATGCCGAGCGAGGCGACGTGGAACAGCGGCGAGATCATCAGGGCGATGTCGGTGGACACCACGTCGTAGTCGACGATGCAGTTCAGCGCCGTCCAGGTCAGGTTGCCGTGGGTCAGCACGGCGCCCTTGGCCCGCCCGGTCGTGCCCGAGGTGTAGACGATCGCGGCCGGGTCCCGCATGGTGATCCGAACGGGCGCGTCGTCCCGGGGCGCGGTCTCGGCCAGCCGATCGAGGCCCGGGGCCTCCGCGCTCCCGGGGCCGGTCGGCACCACGTGCGACGGCCGGGACGCCGCCGCGACCGAGGCCACCCGGGCGGTGAACTCGGGGTCGTGGACCAGCACCCGGGCACCGCTGTCGCTGAGCACGTGAGTGATCTCGGGTGCGGCCAGCCGGGTGTTGACCGGCACGAAGGCGGCACCCAGCCGCGTGGTCCCGAACATCACCTGGAGGAACTCGGGGCTGTTCTCGCCCAGGTACGCGACCGTGTCCCCCTTGCCGACGCCGAGGTGCCGCAGCGCCGCCGCGACACCGTCCGTGGCGTCGGCGAGCTGCCGGTACGTCATGGTCGCCTGCTCGCCGTGGACGAGCGCGATCTGCTCCGGTGACTTGAGTCGGCGCTTGGCCAGCCAGCCGCCGATCCCTTGGTGGTGCATCAGCAGTCTCCTGGTGGTGGAGGGCGGTGGACGGCGTCGGTGTGCGGTGGGGCGGCGGCGGTCCCGGCAGGTCAGGCGTAGAAGCGGTAGATCCCGCGGGCGACGACGGCGGGCTTGCCGCCGCCGTCGACCTCGATGGTCTGGTCGACGGCGATCTGGTAGCCGCCGGCCACCTCGGTGACCTCGGCGACGACGGCCCGCATCCGGACCCGCGAGCCGACCCGCACCGGTGCCGGGAAGCGCACCTTGTCTAGGCCGTAGTTCACCTTCGTGGACACCCCGGTCACGTCGAGCAGTTCCGTCCAGAACGGCACGGCGAGGGAGAGGGTGAGGAAGCCGTGGGCGATCGGCGCACCGAACGGGCCGTCCTTGGCGCGTTCCGGGTCGACGTGGATCCACTGGTGGTCGTCGGTCGCGTCGGCGAACAGGTCGATCTGGTCCTGGGTGACGGTCCGGTACTCGGTGTGCCCGAGGTCGGTGCCGCCGAGGCCGGCGAGCTGGTCGTAGGCGATGGTGGTGGTCACGGGTGTCCTTCCGTCGTCATCCGGCCAGGCGCAGCAGCCGGGCGGCGTTGTCCTTCAAGATGCCGGGCAGCACGTCGGGCTTGAGGTCGGTGCTCGCCACGTCCCGCAGCCAGCGGTCCGGGGTGAGCAGCGGGTAGTCGGTGCCGAAGAGCACCCGGCTCTTGAGGATCGAGTTGGCGTAGCGCACCAGCTCGGCCGGGAAGTACTTCGGGCTCCAGCCGGACAGGTCGATCCAGGTGTTCGGTTTGTGCGTCGCCACCGACAGCGCCTCGTCCTGCCACGGCACCGACGGGTGGGCCATGATGATCTGGAGGTCCGGGAACTCGGCGGCGACCGGGTCGAGCAGCATCGGGTTGGACAGCCCGAGCCGGAAGCCGTAGCCGCCGGGCAGTCCCGCGCCGATGCCGGTCTGCCCGGTGTGGAACAACGCCGGCAGTCCCGCCTTCTCGATCAGGCCCCACAGCGGCGCGTACTCCTCGTGGCTCGGGTCGAAGCCCTGCACGGTGGGGTGGAACTTGAACCCGCGTACGCCCTCGTCCTCGATCAGCCGGGCGGCGAGTTCCAGGGCCGCCTCGCCGGTGAGCGGGTCGACCGAGCCGAACGGGACGAGCACGTCGGCGTGCTGGGCGGCGGCGCGGGCGATGTCGGCGCTGGACAGCGGTGGGTGCGCCAGTTGCGTCCGCGCGTCGACGCTGAACACCACGGCCGCCATGTTCCGTTCGCGGTAGTACTGCGCCACCGCGTCCACCGCCGGACGCGGGCCGTCGGTGCGGAAGTACTTCGAGGCGGCGGCGACGAGCGGGTCGGGCAGCGAGGCGTGGCCGTGGTCGTCGATCTCGATGTGCACGTGCATGTCGATCGCGGTGACGGCGTCCAGGTCGATCGCGGGTTGGTACATGCTCGGGAACCTTCGTCCGGCGGGTCAGGAGGCGGTGTCGCGGAACTCCTCGGGCAACTCCGGGAAGCGCTCGCCGACGCTCTGCGACGCACCGGCGAACTCGGTCGGCCACGCGGTGACCAGCGCGTCGTAGGACCAGCCGCCCTCGTGGTGGGCGGTGAGCGCGACCTCCGGGTGGGTCCAGATCTGGATCCGGTCGCCGCCCACGCCGATCACCTGGCCGGTCACCTCGGCGGCGCTGTCGGAGCCGAGGAAGGCGACCAATCCGGCCACGTCGTCGGAGGTGCCGAAGCCGAGGTCGTGCCGGAAGAAGGCGGGCATCGGCTCACCGGCGGCCTCGGCGCGGACCGCGGCGGCGAAGTAGGGGACGGTGGCGGTCATCGCGGTCGCGGCGACCGGGACGACGGCGTTGACCGTGATGCCGGCCCGCTTGAGCTCCAACGCCCAGGTCCGGACCATGCCGACGATGCCGGCCTTGGCGGCGGCGTAGTTGGTCTGGCCGAAGGTGCCGCGTTGGCCGGTGGGGGAGCCGATGCAGATGATCCGCCCGCCCTCGCCGGCCTGGCGCATGTGCCGCACGGCCTCGCGCACCGTGGTGAAGGTGCCCCGCAGGTGCACGCCGATCACGGTGTCGAAGTCCTCGTCGGTCATCTTCCAGAGCACCGTGTCGCGTAGCACCCCGGCGTTGGTGACCAGGATGTCGAGCCGACCGAAGCTCTCGACCGCGGTGGTGACCAGGGCCTGCGCGGTCTCGGTGGGGCCGACCGGTGCGACCACCGCGACGGCACGTCCGCCGGCCGCCCGGATCGCCGCGACGGCGTCGGCGGTCGCCTGCTCGTCCACGTCGTTGACCACGACCGCGGCACCCCGCTCCGCCAACTGGCGGGCGTAGGCGAGGCCGAGACCGCGTCCGGCTCCGGTGACGATTGCGACTTTGCCGTCCAGGGACATGGGCACTCCTTCGCGTCGAGATCGATCGGAACATGAACCGTTGAGAAAGTCAATTATTGGTGAGGCTTGCTATCATCGTCGCCGTGCCCCCTCCCGAGAGAGCCCGACCGGCCGACGGCCTGCGGGACAGCGTGCTCGGCCGGGATCTGAGCTTCCTGCTGGTGCGCGCCAACGCGCTCACCCTCGCCGCGGCCAACGCCGCCCTGGCCGAACACGGCCTGAAGGCCCGCTCGTACTCGGTGCTCGCGCTGGCCGCCGACGACACCCGCCCCACCCAACGGGAGCTGGCCGAGTTCCTCCGGCTGGACCCGAGCCAGGTGGTGGCGCTCATCGACGACCTGGAGAAACGCGGCCTGGTCGAGCGCCGCACCGACCCCGCCGACCGGCGCGCCAACGTCCTGGTCGCCACCGACGAGGGGCGCGAGCTGTTCGCCCGCGCCCAGTCCTCCGCGCACGCCGTGGAGCTGGGGTTGCTGGCCGCGGTCACCCCCGAGGACCACGCCCGGCTGGCGCAATTGCTACGCCTGCTCGCCTTCCCGGAGTGAGCCGGTGTCGGACTGAGCCGGTGCCGGACTGAGCCGGTGCCGGGCGACGCCGGATGACGTCGCCCGACACCGGTGCGCTCAGAAGCGGATCCAGGTGCCGGTCAGCGGGACCTGACCGACGCCGGGCCGGGACCAGTCACAGACCCCGTCCGGGAAGACCGCCCGCAACCGCTGCCACTGCTCGTCGGTGAAGTCGACGCCGTACGCCGCCCGGTCCAGCGGCGCGAGCCGGCACTTGAGCACGGCGGAACTGGTCGGCCCGCCCGCCTCCACGCGCGGGTTGCGGTGAAACGGGAAGAGCTGGTTGCACCGGGCCGCCGGGTCCAGGGTCAACGTCTCCACGATCCGCTCCCCGTCCGCCGCGACACAGTGGTCCGCCAGCCCGGCCGGACGGGAGAGCCGAGTCAGTGCCGCCTCGTCCAGGTGCGGCCGGCTCGCCGCCAACGCCGTCCGGGCCGTCAGCCAGGCGTCCATGTCCACCAGCGCCTGGGTCTGACTCGTCGAGGCGGCCGCCCCGGACGCGCTGGTGACACTGATGTGGTTGTCCGCGTGCCCGTTGGCCGCGAGCAGTCGCTCCCGCATGTTCCAGGAGCGGAAGCGGTCGTGGAAGTCGCCGCTCGGGTCGGTGTAGCCCCGCGTCTCGATGATCGGCGTCCACCGCAGACCGCCGTCGAACTGGTTGACGCGCCCGGTCGCGTACGCCACCTCGATCGCGTCGACGTTCGCCGAGGTGCGGTGCGGGGTGCGGTTGCCCTCCACGTCCAGGCCACCGATGCCCTCGTTGAGCCGGACGAACTGCTCCGGACTGATCACCCCGGCGTCCAGGGTCCGCAGCCCGTACTGCACGCCGACGGTGTCCGGGATGATCGGCCGCCCGGCGCCGGTGGCCGGGTCCACCCCGTACACGTTGGAGATGAAGTCCGCCATCGCGCAGCGGATGCCGTCCGGGTTGGTCACCGGGTGGTAACGCAGCCCGGCGGGGACGTGGTTCGGGCAGGTGGCGGGCCAGTCGACGCTGTCGAAGTTCTGGTAGCCGCCGCAGGTGTTCGGGCTGGCGAAGCCGGTCACCGCGGTGCGCTGCGCGGTGGACAGCCCGGCCGCCGGGGCCGCCTGGGTGATGAACCGACACTCGTGCCCGGTGATGGTCACCGAGCGCTCGTCCGGGTAGCCGATCTGGCCGATCACCCCGTCCAGGATGCCCGGGTACGCGTTGGAGATCAGCAACTGCTGCATGGTGCCGGCCGAGCCGCCCCAGCCCATGGTGAACAGCGGCACCCCGTACGACTCGACGAAGTGCTCCTTGACCATCATCGCGGTCTCGGCGGAGGTGACGTCGTTGCAGTTGTTGGCGAAGACGTTGAACGTCGCGCTGGCGACCGCGTAGCCCCGGCTGAGCAGGCTGTGGTTCATCACCCCGCCCGTGCTGGTGGCCTGGGTGTAGCCGATGCCGCAGGCGCCGCCGAAGGTGTAGACCAGCCGCTCGTTCCACCCGTCGGTCGCCGTCCATGGGTCGGGCGGTGCGGTGCCCGGCTGGTGCAGCAGGGCGATCTCGTACACCGCGCGGTTGATGGTGCCGCGCTCGACCCGGACCACGTACGGCACGGTGCGGCCGTCGCTGGTCGTGGTGCTGGCCACGTCGGCCGGGAGCGGACCGTCCGGCAGCGCGACGAAGCTCCCGGCGGTGGTGCGGTACTGGTAGGTGATCCGGGGCTGTGCCACGTGACAGTCCGCGTCCACCGGGCCCAGGTTCCAGGGGTTGCCCGACGCGGTGCAGAAAAGCGGGATGTGCGGGCCGGAGATGACCGGGCCGGCGGCCGGGTGGTTGCGCAGGGTCAGCGTGGCCCGGGGCCGGCCGTGGCCCTGCCCGTTCGCGCGGACCTCGAGTTCGTTGGCGCCCAACGCCAGCCCGTCCACGAGACCGAGCAGTGTGCGCTTGTCGTCGGTGGCCCGGAACCGGGCGGTGACGTCGCGGCCGTCGAGCCGGATCTTCACCTGGTGCGGGGGTACGGTGCGCGGCACCGCGACGCGCACCAGCGCGTCACCGCCGCTGACGGTGTCGGCCCGTCCGGACAGGACGGTCACCTCGAAGGCGCGGTCGGCGGGACCCGCGTGGGGTGGCGGTGTGGCCAGGGCCGGTGCGGCGGAGCCGGCGAGCAGCGTCGCCGTGGCGACCACGGCCAGCGCTCCCTTCCACGAACGTTGTCTGGCGCGCTCCTGAAGTCGATCGGTGGGCATGACGGGACCCCTTTCAGCCGGGGACGGACGGCTGGACCTGCTGGTCAGGCACGTGTGGCGAACATAATGCGAAATCTGATCGCGCGTCAACGATTCTGCATCGTATCTATGGATGGCGAAGATCGGCCGCGTTGTCGCCTCTGCTCAGGGCCGCTCGGGAGTCCGGACCAGTTCCTCGAAGCGCTGCTGCGCCGGCTCGGCCAGGGCCTGCGCGGTGCGCAGGAACATCACCCGTGCCTGCGCGCGAGGAAAGGACGGCGGCAGGAACCGGGCCGGCAGGTCGGGATCGTCGCCCACCAGCGCCCGCCAGTCGTTGACCAGCTCGGTCCGCGCGACCAGCGCCGCCGACGGGCCCAGCGCACCGGCCTCGGCCCGCCGCGCCACCGTACGGTGGCGTTCCAGGAATCGTTGGTACCCGTCGGCGAGCACGTCGATGCGCCAGGCGGCCTCCAGCCGGGCGCGGGTGCTCGGCAGCAGCTCGAAGTCCCGCGACCGCAGCACCACGGCGTCGGTGACGCCCAGCTCGCCGAGCTGCTCGTGCACCTCGTCGAACCGGTCGTGCGGGGTCACCCAGGTCGCGTCGTACAACGGCCAGAACGTCAGCCAGCGCAGCCGGGCCCGCAGCAGCCTGCGCTGGTTCGCGTCGTCCAGCGGCAGCGTGAAGGCGAGCAGCGTCCAGATGCCGTCCCAGTCGTCGGAGTCGCTGCTGGCGAAGATGCGCCGGGCACCCCGGCGTAGGGTCTGCGACGCCGACTCGGTCAGCCGGTAGCTGGTCCGCCGGCCCTCCTTGGTGCGTTCGAGCATGCCGCGCTGGGTCAGGCGGGCGAGCGTGGCACGGGCGTTGGCCGGGGCGATGCCGAACTCGGCGAGCACCGCGACCAGCCCGCCGGAGGGCAGCGGGGACCGGCCGGCGTGCCAGTGGTCACCGAGCAGCGTCACCAGCAACCGCTGCGCCCGCGCCCGGCCCACCGCCGCCCGATCCGACGGCGTGGCGGGCTCCGGCTGCCGCACCCCCTCGGTCAACACGGCGCGCCACCGGGCGCTCCGGTCGGGCCGGGACGACGGGCCGGGGAGGGGAGAACACGCACCCGGACAAGCTACTGCGTACGGGGACGTCGGGGTAACGGCCCCGGCCGGGTCGACGCGGACGGGCGACCCAGCGCGCGGGAGACCACCCGCCCGGCCGCCTGCACCAGCGGCGCCAGCGCCAGCGGATCGGCCCGGTCGTACGCCACCACCAGCGAGATCGCCGCCACCACCCCGTCCGGCCCGGCGATCGGCGCGGCGACGGAGAGGGCGTCCATGGTGACCTGCCGGTCGCTGATCGCGTACCCGGCGCGGCGGACCTCGGCGAGCTGGCGGCGCAACCGCACCGGATCGGTGACGGTCAGCTCGGTGTACCGCGTCAGCGGCGCGGCGAGGACCCGCTCCTGCACCTGCGCCGGTGCGTGCGCCAGCAGCACCAGCCCGACACCGGTGGCGTGCAACGCGAAGCGGCCGCCGACCCGGGTGAGCACCGGCACCGCGTGCCGTCCGGCGATCCGCTCGATGAAGACGAGTTCGAGGTCCTGCCGGACGGCGAGCTGGACGTTCTCGTGGGTCACCTCGTACAGGTCCTCCAGCACCGGCAGCGCCAGCTCGCGCAGCCCCAGCCCGCGCGGCGCCAGCGAACCGATCTCCCACAGGCGCAGCCCGACCCGATAGCGGGCGTCGTCACCCCGTTCCAGCGCGCCCCAGGCCACCAGTTCGGCGACCCGGCGGTACGCGGTGGGCAGCGGCAGCTCGGCCCGCCGGGCCAGCTCGCTCAGGGTCAGCGCCGGCTCGCCGGGGCTGAACGCGTCGAGCAGCGCCAGCACCTTGCTGGTGACCGAGCGCCCGGGCCGTGCCTGCACCCCGCCATCATCCCCGTAGACCGGTCACAGCTCCAGCACGAGCCGCCGGGTACGCGCCCGGGACACGCAGATCAGCATGGTGTCCCCGGCGGCCCGTTCCTCCTCGGTGAGCAGGCTGTCGCGGTGCTCCGGCACACCGTCGAGCACGGTGGTCTCGCAGGTGCCGCAGGTGCCCTCGCGGCAGGAGGAGAGCACCTGCGTACCGGCCTGCTCCAGGGCGGCCAGGATCGAGGTCTCCGGCGGCACGTGCACGGTCCGGCCGGAGAGCGCGAGCTCGACCTCGACGGCCTGTGCGCCCGTACCGGCCGGTGCGCCCGTACCACCGGCCTGCGCCGTCGGGGCGAACCGCTCGACGTGCAGCCGACCGGGCGGCCACGCTCGGCAGCGCTGCTGCACCGCGTCGATCAGCCCCTCCGGCCCGCAGCAGTAGACGACCGCGTCGTCCGCGTCGCCGATCAGCGCGTCCAGGTCGAGCAGGCCCGTCTCGTCCTGCGGATGAAGCCGCACCCGGTCGCCGTACGTCTGCCGCAGGTCGGTGGCGAAGGCCATCGTGCTGCGGCTGCGTCCGCCGTACACCAGTCGCCAGTCGGCACCGGCGGCGTCGGCGGCGGCGACCATCGGCCGGATCGGGGTGATGCCGATGCCTCCGGCGAGGAAGAGGTAGCGGTCGGCCTCGACCAGCCGGAAGGCGTTGCGCGGCCCGACCACCCGGACCGTCGCGCCAGGCAGCAGGCGTTCGTGCACGTGCCGGGAACCGCCGCGCCCGTCCGGTGCCAGGTGCACCGCCACCTGCAGCGCGGTGCGGTCGGCCGGGTCGCCGCAGAGCGAGTACTGGCGCACGAGTCCCGGTCCCAGGTCCAGGTCGACGTGCGCGCCCGGGGTCCAGCCCGGCACCTCGCCACCGTCCGGGCGGCACAGGGTCAGCACCACCACGCCGGTGGCCACCGCCTCGCGGCGGGCGACCACCAGCGTCGTCGGCGTCATGCCGGCACCACGGCCCGCTGCGGCGGGGACGGTGCGGTCGCCGCCGGTGGCCGGTGGTCCTCGGGGTGGGCGAGCAGCCACTCCCACAACTGCACCGGCTCCTCGGCGATCCGTTCGGCGCCGCAGTGGCAGGTGCCGCGCAGCGTGTCGGTGCCCGGCAGCCAGTGGATCCGGTAGACCCGGTCGCCGGTGAGCCCGCCGGCCGGCGCGGTCACCGGGGCGCCTCCACCGTGGACGACTCGACCATCCGGGCGAGCAGTCGTCGGGCGGCCAGCCCACCGGTGTCGATGTTGATGCTCAGTTCCTGGTACCGCTCCGGCTCGCCGGCGATCACCCGCTCCAGGATGTTCAGGGCGGTGACGTCCTGCATGACCACGGTGTGGTTGCTCTGGTGCAGGTACTCGCTGACCGACTCGTCGTCGACGGCGAAGTCCCGGGCGACCGCCCAGAAGTCGTACGTGGTGTGCTCGGTCGACGGGGTGATGGCGTACACGATCTCGGCGTGGAACGCCTGGTCGTCGTCGCCCTGGGCCGGTGGGTAGACGCCCTGCGGGGCGATCCGGCTGTGCAGCAGGTACAGGCAGGGCGGGTGGTACTCGATGTCCTGCCAGCGGGTGATCCGGCCCTGGATACCGGTCGAGCGGGCATAGAAGGGCGGGCACGCCGCGTCGTCCATGTGCCGGCTGACGTAGACGACGCCGCGATCCTCGTCCACCTCGGTCGTGATCGGGGTGTCCGCCACCTCGGGTGTGCCGATGTAGCCACCGTGCAGGTAGGTCTCGTGGGACAGGTCCATCAGGTTGTCCACCAGCAGGCCGTACCGGGCGTCCAACGGCGCCATGCCGCGTACCGTCGTGTAGCGCGGGTCGCCGAGCCAGGGCGCTCGGGGGATGGTGGACGCGTCGGCCCGGTCCCGGTCGCCGATCCAGACCCAGACCAGGGTGTCCTGCTCAACGACCGGGTACGCGGCCACCCGCGCGGTCCGGGGGATGCGCTGCTGCCCGGGTACGAAGACGCAGGCGCCGCTCGGGTCGTAGGTGAAGCCGTGGTAGCCGCAGACCACGGTGTCCCCGTCGAGGCGGCTCTCCGACAGCGGGTAGCGCCGGTGCACACACCGGTCGGCGAGCGCCACCGCCGTGCCGGACTCGGTGCGGTACAACACGAGCGGCTCACCCAGCACGGTACGGGCGAGCAGGTCCCGCCCGACCTCGGTGCTGAACGCAGCCACGTACCACTGGTTCCGTGCGAACGGCATCCGGACCTCCTGTCGACGTACGACGGTCAGTCGGATGGTCCCGGGCGCGGCCCGCCGGTCGGGAGTCGCCTTCTCACTCAGTGAAAGTCGGGGCGGTCGCGTCGGCCGTGCCGATCGCGTCGCGTACCTCCTCGACGAGTTCCCGCATGGCGGTCTCGGCGCCCCGGGCGTCCTCGGCCGCGACCGTGTTGGCGACCTGCTCGTGCAGGTCCAGGGCGACCGGTCGGGGGCACTTGGGCATCAGCCCGTGTTCGGTCCGGCCGGCGAGCACCTCGGCGATCACCCCGGTCAGCGCGGTGAACATCTCGTTGAGGCAGGCCTGGAGCAGCAGCGCGTGGAACTCGACGTCGGCGGCGAGGAACGCGTCGAGTTCACCGGCCTCGCCGAGTTGCCGCATCCGGGCGGCCAACGCGCGCAGCCGCTGTCGCTCCTCGGCGGTGGCGTGCCGGGCTGCCCCGGCGGCGGCGAGTGGTTCGACCGCCACCCGCAGGTCGGTGAGCGTCCGCAACTGCGCGGCGCGGCCGGGCCCTTCGAGCCGCCAGCGGATCACGCGCGGGTCGAGCACCCGCCACCGGTGCATCGGCTGGACCACCAGGCCGACCCGGCGACGGGAGGCCACCAGGTGCAACGACTCCAGGATCCGCATCGCCTCCCGCATCACGGTGCGCGAGACGCCGAAGCGTTGCTGCAACTGCTCCAGGGTGAGCGCCTGTCCGGCGACGTGCCGACCGCTGGTGATCTCCAACCCGAGGGCGTCGAGCACGGCGTCGTGCAGCACCGGCGCTGCGGCCCGCGCCGCGTCGCGTGTCGCCTCGCCCATCAAGGTTCCCCGATCACTCGCCTGCGGAGAGACTAGCGCGCCGCGTACCGCCGGCCAGGTCGGCGCGGGGCGGATCGGCGGCAAAAGGTGCCACCAATGTGTTTACAAAGATATCACCTTTGTGTGACGATCACGTTAATCAGCAGGTGGCGCCGCACGACGGGCCCGGTGCGACCCCGCACCGCACCGGGATCGGAGCGCCCTGGCCGCCGTCCGGCCCGTGCCGGTCCTCATCGGACCGTCACGGACCGGTCACACACCAGGGGAGCGACGGACTCGTCCGCACCCACCACTGGTCGTCCGTACCGCACCCCCGGGAACGAACCGGTCGACCAGCCGATGAAGGGAAACGCACACATGCCCGTTGCTCATCCTCGACCCGCGCCGACCCGCCGGCTGCGCCGCGCGCTGGCCGTCTCGGCCGTCGCCGGGCTGACGGTCGCCTCCGGAGCCCTCGCGGCTCCCGCGGCGTCCGCGGCCACCGCCGCCGACCTCGGACCGAAGGTCGTGCAGACCAACCAGGCCCCCACCGGCCACTCGGTCACCTTCCGCTACCAGGCGCCCGCCGGGGTGCAGTCGGTCCAGATCTACGGTGAGTGGTGGTTCTCCCAGCCCGAAAGCGTGACCTGCGTGGGCTGCGGTGACGCCCGGACCGGCGCGCAGTGGCAGCCCGGCGACATCCTCGCCGACCCGTGGCGTCCGCTGCCGATGCAGCAGGGACGCGACGGGGTGTGGACGTTCACCACCCCGCTGCCCTCCGGCACCTTCCGGTACGCGTTCACCCACGACTGCGACAGCCCGACGGCCAGCGGCTGCACGCTGCACCCCGACCCGGCCAACCCGCTGGAGGTCACGCCGCACGCGACCGCGCCGGGTGCGCTGCTCAGCCGGGTCTACGTGCCGAACAGCAAGCGCTTCCCCACCTACGACAACAGCTACCAGGCGCCGGTCGACCGCAAGAAGGCGGGCAAGCTGGAGCAGCGCTGGTACGACTCGCCGCTGTCCACCAACCCGGTGGGCAAGCACGACGTGGTGGTCTACCTGCCGCACGGCTACGACGCCAAGCGCGCCACCCCGTACCCGACGCTCTACCTCAGCCACGGCGGCGGCGGCAACGCCACCGACTGGACCATGGAGGGCGTGGCCCACGAGATCCTGGAGAACGCGATCCGGGACCGCAAGGCACTGCCGATGGTGATCGTCTCGACCGACTTCAACGGCCTGCCGAACGGGAACCAGGGCTACGTCGACGAGCTGCGGAACAACGTCATCCCGTTCGTGGAGAAGAACTACCACGTCTCCACCCGCGCCCAGGACCGCGCCTTCGGCGGCCTCTCCGCCGGTGGCGCCCGCGCCATCACGCTGCTGTACGACAACACCGACCTGGTCGGCTACCACGGTGCGTGGGGCGCGGCCGGCGGTGCGGTGAACCCCTCCGCCGAGCAGGTGGCGCGGATGAAGGCCGTGTCCGGCGGCATCCACGTCGGCACCGGTCTCCAGGACTGGCTGATCAACATCGCGCCCGACTCGGTCGCCCGCACCGAGAACTGGCGTGCGGCCGGCGTCGAGGTGACCGAGTTCAACATCGACGGTGTGCACGTCTGGGACGTGTGGCGGCAGATGCTCAACGACTACCTGCGGACCGTCGCGTTCCGGAGCACCACCGTCGACCTGGACGTCGAGTCGATCCGGGCCGGCAACTCGCACCGGTACCGCATCATCGCGACCGCCGAGGTCGCCTCGGTGACCACCAGCGACCGCAAGCCCTCCGGCAAGGTCGACTTCTACGCGGGCGACAAGCGCCTCGGGTCGGCGACCGTGCGCAACGGCGTCGCCGAGTTCAAGGGCAACGTCAGCGGCCCGCTGACCGAGCCGGTGACCGCCCGCTACCAGGGCGACAGCCTCTACAACACCGCGCAGAGCAGCCCGGCGCAGGCCGGCTGACCGCAGCCACGAGACCGGTCCGTGGTGGCACTCCTCCGAGGGGTGCCACCACGGACCGTCGTCGTACCGGCCGCGCGGCCGTCGCCGTCAGTCGAACTCGACGACCGTCCGGGCGCCCTCGCCCCGGGCCATCCGGGCGAACGCCGCCGGTACCTCGTCGAGGGTGGCCCGGTCGGTGACCAGGTAGCTCAGATCGAGCGTGCCATCGAGTACCGCACGCGCCAGCTCCGGCACGTCCCGGTCGGGGTCGGAGGATCCGTAGACCGAGGAGCGCAGCGTCCGCGCAGAGTGGAAGATGTCCAACGCGCTCAGGCCGACGATGTCCTCCTTGCCGCCCATCCCCACCACGACGACCTGTCCGCCCCGGCGGGTGCTCTGCCAGGCGCTGCGGATGGTGGCGGAGCGCCCCACGCACTCCACCGCGTGGTCCACGCCCCGACCGCCGGTCAGCCCCCGGACCGCGCGGACCAACGAGTCGTCCGCGAGCAGGAAGTCGGTGGCGCCCGCAGCGGCGGCCAACTCGGCCTTGGCGGGGGCGATATCCACCCCGATCACGACTGCGGCCCCGGCCGCGCGGGCGGCGGCCACCGCCGACAGCCCGACCCCGCCGAGACCGATCACCGCGACCGAGTCGCCGACGGCCACCCGCGCGGTACGCCGCACCGCGCCGACCCCGGTGAGCACCGCGCAGCCGAGCAGCGCCGCCGCCGGGAACGGCAGCTCCGACGGCACCGCCACGGCGGCCTCCTGCGGCACCAGCACCTGATCGGCGAGCGCCCCCAGACCGAGCGTCACGTGCAGCGGCCGACCGTCCACGGTGTGTCCTCGGGCCACGGCGGGTGCGCCGTTGCGCCGGCACAGCCAGGGCTCGTCGCGTCGGCAGAACCAACAGGACCGGCACGCCGGTGCCCAGTTGAGCACCACGTGGTCCCCGGGGGCGACCCGGTCCACGCCGTCGCCGACCTCCTCCACCACGCCGGCCGCCTCGTGTCCGAGCAGCAGCGGGTACGGCGCGGCCAGGGTGCCGTTCGCCATGGACAGGTCGGAGTGACACACGCCGGAGGCCCGGATGCGGACTCGTACCTGCCCGGGGCCGGTCTCGGGCAGCTCGACCGGCTCGACCCGCAGCGGCGCGTCGGCGGCCCGGGCCACCACGCCCCTCACCGTTGGATCGCCTTGATCTCGCAGAACTCCGCCAGCCCGTGGCTGCCCAACTCGCGCCCGAGACCGGACTGCTTGTATCCGCCGAACGGGGCCATCGGGTTGAACGGCGCGCCGTTGATGTCGACGGCACCGGTCCGTAGCCGCCGGGCCACCCGCAGCGCCCGTTCCTCGTCGGCGGACCAGACCGCGCCGGCCAACCCGTAGCGGGAGTTGTTGGCCACGGTCACCGCGTGGTCGTCGTCGTCGACCGGGATCACCGCCAGCACCGGCCCGAAGACCTCCTCCTGGGCCAGGGCGCTGTCCGGGTCGACGTCGGCGATCACCGTCGGGGCGACGAAGAAGCCCCGGTCCGGCACCGGTGCGTCCGGCCCACCGGCGACCAGCCGGCCACCGTCGGCCAGCCCCCGGGCGACGTGCTCGCGGACCCGGTCCCGCTGCTGCGCCGAGACCAGCGGACCGAGGCGGGTGGCCGGTTCGAGGGGGTCGCCGAGCTGGTAGCCCTCGGCGGCCTTGGCCACCAGGTCCAGGGCCTCGTCGTAACGGGCCCGCTGCACCAGCATCCGGGTCCACGCGGTGCAGGTCTGGCCCGAGTTGAGGAAGGCGTTGCCGACACCGACCTTGACGGCGGTGGCCAGGTCGGCGTCGTCGAGGACCACGTTTGCGGACTTGCCGCCCAGCTCCAGCGCGACCCGGGCGATCCGGTCGGCGGCCAGGTGCGCGACGCGCCGACCGGTGGCGGTCGAGCCGGTGAAGGAGACCAGGTCCACGTCGGGGTGCGCGGCGATGGCCTCGCCCACCACCGGACCGGTGCCGGTGACCAGGTTGACCACGCCCGGCGGCAGGCCGGCGGCGTGCACCGCGTCGAAGAGCAGGTACGCCGTCAGCGGTGTCAGCTCGCTCGGCTTGAGCACCACCGTGCACCCGGCGGCCAGCGCCGGCGCGAGTTTGGCCACGATCTGGTGCAGCGGATAGTTCCACGGGGTGATCGCGCCGACCACGCCCACCGGCTCCCGCACCACGAGCGAGTTGCCGACGGTCTCCGGCACGGGCGGCCGGGCGGCGAGGTCGACGTAGCTGCGCAGCACGGTCAGCGGTAGGCCGGTCTGTACCCGGGTGGCGACCTTGAGCGGGGTGCCGAGTTCCCGCACGACGGTGCGGGCGATGTCGTAGGCGCGGGCGGTCAGCTCGGCGTGCAGCCGGTCGAGGTGGGCGGCCCGGTCCGCCGGGTCGGTCGCCGACCAGCTCCCGAACGCCGCGCGGGCGGCGGCCACCGCCCGGTCCACGTCCTCGGCGGTGCCGGCCGGTACCGTCGCGACGACCTCCTCGGTCGTCGGGTCGTGCACCTCCAGCGACTCTCCGCCGCCCGGCGTGACCCAGCGCCCGTCCAGGTAGAAGTCGGTCCGTACGAGATCCATGCGGCCCTCACCTCGCCTAGCAGTGGAAGTTTCGACCCTAGTACGCCTCGTCGCCCGGCGGGAGGGGTGACAGCGGGCCGACCGTGCGTTCGTAGCTGCCGGACAACCCCTCGAGCAGGGCGTCCAGGCCCAGCGTGAAGGCGCCCTCGTCGACCTGCTGCTGGTGCTCGGCGAGCCGGTGCGCCTGGCTCAGGTGCGGGTACTGGTCGGCGTAGAGGCTCGGGTCCTCGACGAAGCCCCGGGCGAACGAGCCGAGCGCCGAGCCGGTGACGAAGTACCGCATCAGCGCGCCGATGTGGGTGGCCCGGGCAGGTGGCCAGCCCGCCGTGACGAGTGCGCCGTAGACGGTGTCGGCCATCGCCAGCGCGGCCGGTCGGCGTCCGGGTCCCTGTGCCAGGTGCGGCACGATGTTCGGGTGGGCGGCCAGGGCCGCGCGGTAGGTGTGGCCCCACCGGCGTAGCGCCACCCGCCAGTCGACCGTGCCGAAGTACGAGACGTCCACCTGGCCGGTGATGCTGTCGGCCACCGCGTCGAGGATCGCGTCCTTGGTGGCGAAGTGGTTGTAGAGCGAGGGTCCCCGGACGCCGAGTTCGGCGGCGAGGCGACGGGTGGAGAAGCCGGCCAGCCCGTCGGCGTCGATCAGCGCCACCGCGGCCTCGACGATCCGCTCCCGGCTGAGCAGCGCCTGTCGTGGCCGGGGCATGGGCTTCCTCCTCGGGTCGGTGCTCTGTGGCGGAACTCTGCCACATCGCAGGTCTGGACAGCCGAAAACTTGCAGCGCTAGTTTAAACGCAGAGACCTCATCAGCCCCACCGGAAAGGACGGGTGAGCACATGGACTTCGGACTGTCCGACGAGGAACGGGCCATCCGCGACACCGCCCGCGACTTCATCGCCCGCGAGGTCATGCCGCTGGAGCAGGAGCTGCTGCGCCGGGAACGGGCCCACCAACCCGGCCTGGAACGCGCCGAGCTGCGCGAGTTGCAGCTCAAGGCACGTACCTTCGGCTTCTGGGGGCTGGCCACCCCGCAGCGGTACGGCGGCATGGAGTTGCCCGCCGTCGTCCAGTCGCTGATCTGGACCGAGATCGGCCGTACGTTCGTGCCGTTCCGGTTCGGCGGCGAGGCCGACAACATCCTCTTCCACGCCACCGACGAGCAGCAGAAGGAGTTCCTGCTGCCGACCATCGAGGGGGAGCGGCTCTCCTGCTTCGCCATCACCGAGCCGGGCGCCGGATCGGACGCTGCCAACATCCGGTTCCGCGCGCGCCGCGACGGTGACGACTGGATCCTCAACGGCGAGAAGACCTTCATCACCGGCGGCAACGAGGCCGACTTCGCCATCGTCATCGCGGTCACCGACCCCGAGCGGGGTGCCCGCAACGGCGGAGCGACCGCGTTCCTGGTGGACCGGGCGATGGGCTGGCGGTCGGAGTTCATCCCGACGATGGGCGAGGGTGGGCCGGCGTCGCTGGTCTTCGACGACGTACGCGTGCCGCACCGCAACATCCTCGGCGAGATCGGTCAGGGCTTCGCCCTCGGCATGGAGTGGATCGGCAAGGGGCGGTACACCATCCCCTCGCACGCCGTCGGCATCGCCGAGCGGGCGCTGCGGATGGCGATCGAGCACGCCAACACGCGGGAGACCTTCGGCACCAAGATCGGCGCCAACCAGGCCATCCAGTGGATGATCGCCGACTCGGAGACCGAGCTGGAGGCGGCCCGGTGGCTGATCCTGCGTGCCGCCTGGACGGTCGACGCGGGCCTGGACCCACGGCACGCCTCCTCGATGGCGAAGCTCTACGGCGCCGGCATGGTCAACCGGGTGGTGGACCGGGTGCTCCAGATCCACGGCGGCATGGGCTACACCCGGGAGCTGCCGATCGAACGCTGGTACCGGCAGGTGCGGCTGTACCGGATCTTCGAGGGCACCGACGAGATGCAGCGGCTGATCATCGCCCGCGACCTGCTGCGCGGCTACACGAAAATCGGCGGGCATCTGGCCGGATAGTCGTCAGAATCGTCGGCATGCCCGCTCGTCACATCGCCATGATCGGCAGCACCGCGCCGAGTCACGTCTATCCCTCGCTGGCCCTGATCCGGGAACTCGTCGACCGGGGCCACCGGGTCACGTACGCCGTCGGCGCACCGCTGACCGACCTGGTCGCGTCCACCGGCGCGGAGCCGCTCGCCCATCCGACGATCCTGCCGCAGGGCGACACCGCCTGGCCGGACGACCCGGGTACGGCGATGCGGGTCTTCCTCGACGAGGCCGTGGCGGTGCTGCCCCGGCTGACCGCCCGCTACGACGAGGACCGACCGGACCTCGTGCTGTACGACATCGGCGGGCTGGCGGGGCCGTTGCTCGGTGCCCGGTACGGCGTACCGGCCGTGCAACTGTCGCCAGCGATGGTCGCCTGGGACGGCTACGACGAGGACATGGCGGAGTTCTACACCGCACTGCGTGCCTCGGAGTCCGGGCGCGACTACTACGCCACGCTGGAGCGCTGGCTCGCCGACAACGGCGTCCAGCAGGACGGGCACGCGTACCTGAGCCGCCCGCCGCACGTCCTCGCGCTGATCCCGGAGGTGATGCAGCCGAACGCCGACCGGGTGCCCCGGCAGCGGGTACGTTTCGTCGGCCCCTGCCTCGACCCCGCCCGGCTCACCGAACCGGGCTGGACGCCACCGGCCGACGTGCGGCCGGTGCTGCTGGTCTCGTTCGGCACCGCGTACAACGACCAGATGCCGGTCTATCGCGCGTGTCTGGACGGGTTCGCCGACTCCCGCTGGCACGTGGTGCTCGCCGTCGGCGACAAGGTGGACCCCGCCGCGTTGGGGCAACTGCCGGACAACGTCGAGGTGCACCGCCGGGTCCCGCAGGTGGCGGTGCTGACGCACGCCTCGGCGTTCGTCACACACGCCGGGATGGGCGGCTGCACCGAGGCGCTCTGGTGCGGCGTACCCACGGTGGCGATCCCGCAGGCGGTGGACCAGTTCGCCAACGCCGACCGGCTGGTCGCGGCCGGGGTCGGCCGACTGCTGCCGGCCGAGGAGGTCACCGCGCAGACGCTGCGGACGGCGGTGGACGCGGTCGCCGACGACCCGGAACTGCGGCGTCGACTGGACACGGTCCGGTCCGAGGTGCAGGCGAACGGCGGCGTACGGTACGCGGCCGACGCGGTCGAGACCTTCCTCGCCCACCGCTGACGCTGTCGTGGCGCGCGTCTCATCGTGGCGCGCGTGTGATCATGGTGGCGCGTGCTTCATCGTGGCGGTGTGGCTGTTCCCGTGTCGGCGTGGCGAACAGCCACACTGCCACGATCAGCGGGGGCCGGGGGTTTTCAGTGGGTGACGTCGGGCTTCGGGCGATGCGGGTGGGGGACGCTGAGCGGGTGTTGGCGATCTACCAGGTCGGGTTGGACGGCGGGCAGGCCAGTTTCGAGACCGTCGCACCGAGCTGGGCCGCCTTCGACGCCGGTCGGCTGTCGGCGCACCGGCTGGTCGCGGTGGACGCCGACGATGTGGTGCTCGGCTGGATCGCGGTGTCGCCGACCTCGACCCGGGCGGTGTACGCCGGGGTGGTGGAGCACTCCGTCTACGTGGACCCGGCCGCCCAGGGGCGGGGCGTGGCCCGGCTGCTGCTCGACGGGCTGATCGCCTCGACCGAGGCGGCCGGTGTCTGGACCATCCAGTCCGGCGTCTTCCCGGAGAACGTCGCCAGCCTGGCGCTGCACCGGCGGGCCGGCTTCCGCGTCGTCGGCACCCGGGAACGGGTGGGCCGGCACCACGGCCGCTGGCGCGACGTCGTTCTCCTCGAACGCCGCAGTCCAGTCGTCCACTGATGTAAGGAGGGGTCCCCTGCTATGCACCAGGCGTTAGCAGGGGACCCCTCCTTACACTCCTACGGGTACTGGCGCAGATAGACCGGTGCGCCGACGCGCTCCATGTCGGCGGCCTCGCCCACCCCGTTGACCACGTGGTCGATGGTGCCGGCGCTGAGGTTCACCGTCATGATGTGGTGCAGCCGGACCCCCGGCCGCACCGGCACCTCGAACCCGTTCTCGGTCCGGATCGACGGGTTGTTCTGGTTGAACACGTACACGCCGCCGCCGTACAGAGTGTGGTGGCGTACCCGGTCGGCGACCTTGTAGCCGGCCCACCCGTTGACCGTGCCGTTCATCCAGTCCGCCTGCGTGGGCGGGTCGTACGGCAGCTCGTTCTGATAGAGGATCGTGGTGCCGTGCTCGCCGTTCCAGACGGTGTTGTACCGCTGGAAGTGCTCCACGAACAGGCCGGTGGCGGTGACGTGGTCGCCGTTGATGACCGCGCCGTACCGTCCGGTGTTGGTCCGCCAGCGGTCGGTGTCGCCGTTGACCCCCTCGGTGAAGCCCTCGACCCCGTGGTCCCCCCGCCACACCCAGGTGTGGTCGATCAGGACGTGGTCGCTGTTGACCTCCAGCGCGGTGTCGGTCTTGCCGATGTGCGGCCCGCCGATGCGGAAGTACACGTCGGAGAGCGTGGTCGGGTTCTTCGGCGTGCTGTGGTCGCGGCCGTGCTTGCGGCCGACGCGCAGCAGCACCGGCGACTCGGTGAGGCCGGCGTCGATGGTGACTCCGGCGACGACCACGCCGGGCACCCCGGCGACGTCGAGCGGTACGGCTCCCTTCACGGCGGTGAGCGTGGCGTGTCCGATGCCGAGCACGACCGTGTCGGGACGGCGCACCTCGATGCTGCGGGCCACGCCGTAGACGCCGGGGGTGAGCAGCAGGTGCTTGCCCCGGGCGAGCTGCGAGTTGATCGTCTGCACCGAGTCGGACGGCTTGGCGACGAAGAAGTCGCCGATCGGGATGGTGCGTCCCGGCGTCAGCCCGTTGGCCCAGGTGATGCCCCGGGTGTCCCGCCGGGCGGCGGGGACCCGGACCTGGTACTTGCCCTTGGCGTCGACGAACAGGTACGGCTTCTCTCGGCTGACCGGCGTGGTGTCCAGGGTGGTGTACGGCGGGTCGGGGAACCCGGCGTCGTCGGGCGCGCCCACCACACCGGAGAAGACCTGGTTCCACACCCCGTTGGACCAGCTCTCGACCTCGCTGTTGCGGGTCAGCCACTGCTGCTGCGAGCCGTTGGTGGTGGCCGGCAGCCGGGAGTCGGCGATGAAGCCGCCGCTGGCGTACTGCGGCCCGTTGGTGCAGTAGTCCATCAGCGACAGTCCGCCGCCGCTGATGTCCAGCCGGCGCATCGACACCGCCTGCGAGACCGCCCAGAAGTTGGCCGTGGCACGGCAGTCGTCCTGGCCGGTGGCGTTGATGCGCAGCGACAGGTTGGACAGCGTGCGCCAGAAGTTGACCAGTGCGATGCAGTTGCCGGTGCCCCCCTCGGTCAGGCACCGGTTGTACGCCTCGATCTTGCCGTTGATGACCACGTCGGTGGGGGAGGCGCCCAGACCGGAGATCTCGGTGTAGTAGCCGACCTTGATCTGGAGCGGCTGCGCCGCGCTGCCGTAGCTGCCCGGCCGGAACAGGTACGCGTGCCGGGTGGTGCCCATCTCGTTGTCGACCTGGGCGGCGTGCGCCGCGTCGAGGGTGGCCTGGATCCGGCTGACCGGCATGCTCGGGTCGAAGATCGTGACGTTCGGCCCGAAGTTCGGGGTGACCGGTCGGGGCGGGCCCGCGCCGGCCGGGGTGGTGATGGTGACGGCGGCGGTGGTCAGCACGAGGCCGAAGGCCAGCGCGCGACCGAGCCGCCGGCGGTGTGGTCGAGTCGGCATTCGTTCGTCCTTCCCGTCGGGGCGGCGCGATCTTCGGCCCGACGACGCGGTGGACCCTGTGAGAGCGCTCTCTCAGCGGGGCGGACTTGTATCACGGTGCGAAGAATCAGGGGTCGAGATGTTTCTACCCCGTAACCGCGCGGCGCGCCATGGTCGGGACGCATCGATTTCCGTGGGCGTCCACCACGTGGGCCCCGGGCGCCGTCCCGACCGGATTTCCCGGCCGGGACGGCACAGCTCACCGCGTGACGGGTGTCGCGGTCCGGCCGCGTCGCCGGGCCGCCAGCCCCAGGATGGTGTCGACGACCAGGAAGCCGAGCAGCGGAATACCGAACCACGGCAGCGCCCAGCCCGCCGCGACGGTCACCGGTACGCCGACCAGCAGCACCCACAGCGGCAGCCCGCGCAGACCGCCCCGGGCGGGTGGCGCCCCGACGAACGCCCGCCGGTCGGTGCGGGTGGGGCGGCGCTGCCACCACATCCGGTAGCCCCAGACGATGACGCAGAGCAGGCCGACGGCGAGCGCGGCGAGCAGCACCTGGTTGACCACACCGAAGAGCAGACCCATGTGCGCCTGTACGCCGAGCGCGCTCACCTGCGCCAACAGCGGCCAGTCGGCGAAGTCGAGACGGGCGGTCACCGTACCGTCGGCCGGGTCGACGGCGACCTGGTCGCGGCCCACCGGCCAGGTGTTGTCGGTCTGGCCGACCGCCCAGGCGCTGCCCGGCTCGCCCGGGATGATCTCGATCGGCCCGTCCAGACCGGCGGCGCGGGCGGCGGTCGCCACCCGGTCGAAGGTGGCCGGGTCGGCCGTCTCAGGCGGCGCCCCGCCGTGGTGGTGCTCGCCGCCTGCGTCGGCGGGTACGCCGGTCAGGCTGGTCGACAGCGCGGGACGGCCGGCGTCCAGCGCGTCCAGCCCGGCGGCGAAGTTCCCCCCGGCGAACCGGGACCAGGTCAGCCCGGTGGCGGAGAGCACGAGCAGGCCCACCGCGAGCCAGACGCCGAGCGTCGCGTGCCAGCTCCGGGTACGCCGGACCCCCTTGCCGGCGGAGATCTCCGGCACCAGCAGATGCTTCGCCCGGCCGCGTGCGCCGCGCCGACGCCACCACAGGACGATCCCTCCCAGCGCCAGCACCCACAGCCAGCTCGCGGCGATCTCGGAGTAGTGCCGTCCCAGGTCGCCGAGGTGCAGGTTGCGGTGCAGGTCGTCCAGCCAGGTGGTGGCGGGCGTGGACCCGAACCAGGTGGTCAACTGTCCCCGGACCTGCGCGGTGTACGGGTCGACGTAGACGGTGTGCTGCCTGTCGCCCAGCTCGGGCAGCGCGAACACCACCCGGGTGGTGTGCTCACCGCTGCCGGGGGAGACGCCGAACAGGCTGCCGTCCGGATGGGCGGCCCGTGCGGCGGTGATCTGCTCGGCCAGCGGCCTCGGCTGGTCGCCGACCGCGGCGACGGTCAGCTCGTCGCCGTAGAGGATGCGGTCCAGTTGCGGGGTGACGGTGTACGCCAGACCGGTCAGGGCGGCGACGACCAGGAACGGCGCGACCAGCACGCCCGCGTAGAAGTGCAGGCGAACCAGGAGCGCGGCCAGCGGTGAGAGACGTCGTTGCGCACGGGCGGGCGACGGCTCGGCGGCGGGCTGACCCGGGCCGGGCGTGGAGTCCGGTGTGGAGGCACCGGAGACTTCGGTCAGAGACATGGCTTTTCCGATCGGATGAGAAGGTCTTGCTGCGGACGCGCCCGTGCCCTTCGGGTCGGTGTTGCTGCCGTCGCCCGGTTGCCCGCCGCTCAGCCCTCTAGTCGGACGCCGGGCCGTCGCGGTTCCCGCCGTCGTCGCGGTCGTCGCCCGGCACGCCCCGGTGGCAACGATCGCCCAGTTCGCGCAGGGCGGTCACCAGCTCGGGCGGGCCGGGCACGGTGAAGTCGACGCCGAGCACCGCGATCATCCAGGCCAGGTCGGCGGCCGTCTCCGCGCCGAGGTGCAGCAGGCAGCGGCGCTCGTCGACCGCCTCCACCGCACCCATGCCCGGCCAGACCCGCTCGGCCACCACGGTGGCGGAGGCGTGCATGGTGACGGTGGTCCGGACCGGGTACGGCCCGGTGGACAGCGTCCGCGCCAGGTAGGCGCTCGCGTCCGCGTCGGGCAGCTCGCGGGCGACGAACCGGGGCCCGGTGGGCGTACGCGGACGCAGCCGGTCGACCCGGAACGAGCGCCAGTCCTCGCGGTCGACGTCCCAGGCGACGAGGTACCAGTACCGGCCCCAGCTCACCAGCGCGTGCGGCTCGACGGTGCGCCGGGACCGGACGCCGTGATGGCTGGTGTAGTCGAACCGCAGCCGCTCCCGCCGGTGACACGCGTCGGAGACGGCCACCAACACGTCCGGGGAGACCGTCGGACCGGGGCCCTCGGCGCGGACCGTGGCGCGGTGCAGGCCGCTGACCCGGTGCCGCAACCGGGACGGCAGCACCTGCTCCACCTTGTGCAGGGCGCGCAGCGCGGTCTCGCCGATGCCGCTGACCGCGCTGGCGGTGGCGGTCCGCAGCCCGATCGTCACGGCCACCGCCTCGTCGTCGTCGAGCAGCAGCGGCGGCAGCGCCGCCCCGGCGCCGAGCCGGTAGCCGCCGGTGCCCTGCGTGGCGTGCACCGGGTAGCCCAGCTCGCGGAGCCGGTCGACGTCGCGGCGCACGGTCCGCGCGGTCACCCCGAGCCGCGCCGCCAGCTCCGCGCCGGACCACTGGCGGTACGTCTGGAGCAGCGACAGCAACCGGAGCAGGCGTGCGGAGGGCGTCGACATGTGGTCGAGGATGCCACCGGCTTAGGACCGTAACTGACCTAACCGGCTCCTAGCGTCGACCACATGACCGACGACATCGTCCCGTTCCGCCTGGACGTCCCGCAGTCCCAGCTCGACGACCTGCACGCCCGGTTGGCCGCGACCCGCTGGCCCGAGCTGCCCGACGTCGGCTGGACCCGAGGCGTACCGGTGGATCACCTCCGGGACCTGGCCGAGCACTGGCGTACCCGCTACGACTGGCGCGCCCACGAGGCGGAGCTGAACACGCTCCCGCACCACCGCGCCGAGGTCGACGGGCAGCGGCTGCACTTCCTGCACGTACGCTCACCCGAGCCGGACGCCACCCCGCTGCTCCTGCTGCACGGCTGGCCGGGCTCGTTCCTGGAGTTCCTGGACACCGTCGGGCCGCTGACCGACCCCCGCGCGCACGGCGGCGACCCGGCGGACGCCTTCCACCTGGTGATCCCGTCACTGCCCGGCTTCGGCTTCTCCGCGCCACTGTCCGGGCCGGGCTGGGGCAGCGAGCGGATGGCCGGCGCGCTGGTCGAGCTGATGGACCGGCTCGGCTACGCCCGCTACGGGGTGCAGGGCGGCGACACCGGCTCGTACGTCGCCCCGGCGATCGGCCGGCTGGCCCCGGAGCGGGTGGTCGGCGTGCACCTCAACGCGCTGCTCACCTTCCCCTCCGGGGTCGAGGGCGAACTCGACGGACTCACCGACGTCGAGCAGGCCAGGCTGGACGCGCTGACCGCCTACAACGACGGGTACCTCCAGATCCAGGCGAAGTCACCGCACACGCTCGCGTACGGCCTGCACGACTCGCCGGTCGGCCAACTCGCCTGGATCGTGGAGATGTTCCACCGGCTGACCGACCGGCCCGCCGACGGACAACTCGACGACGTGATCGACCGGGACCGGCTGCTGACCAACGTCACCCTGTACTGGCTGACCGGCACGGCCGGCTCCGCCGCCCAGGTCTACTACGAGGACATCACCGCCGCCGGCTGGTCCGACGACGCGTACGGCGACGACGCCTCTGGGGACGACGCGGCGGGCGACTGGGGCGTCGGGGAGCGGTCCACGGTACCGACCGGGGTGCTGGTGTCCCGCTCCCGCGACGTCACCATCCGGCGACTCGCCGAACGCGACCACCACGTCGTGCACTGGGCCGAGTACGACACCGGCGGGCACTTCTTCGCTCTGGAGCAGCCGGACCTCTTCGTCGCCGACCTGCGCACGTTCTTCGGCGCACTGCGCTGATCGCGGGATTCACGCCTGCGGTCCGACCAGGCCGTTCCCGCCCGGAGTAGCCGATCGGCAGTAGCCCCCGTCCGTGTGGATGGGGGCTACTGCGGCGGGCCGACGTACAGCAGGGCGGGCCCTTTCGAGCTGAGAGCGGAAACGGATCGGGTAGGTGTCCAACGGCTACGGCTACGGCCATGTCGCACGTGTCCAGCGGTGCGATAGCGCAAACGGTTCAGCTCGACAGGCGCCGAAGGAGGTACCCGGGTCGAAGGGCCCGCATGCCGCGACGGCCGCCGTCGCCAGTCTCATTGACGGCATTCCCCTTGGCGTCCAACTGGTAACTTTCCAACCAGATCCAGCCGTCGAACGTCGTCCAGTCAAGAACCCTGATCACGCGGAAGTGAAGCGGCTTGGAAAACTGAGGACTCGCCTTCTGGGAGAGCAAGAGAAGATCTCCCGACCGAGGTGCGCCAGACGGTGATGGTCGCTGCGGACGCTTCGAGGCTGCGTCCGGCCGGCACTTCGAGCAGACGGCATACGTGTGCCCGTCGACAACGGACCACGCGAGTTGGACACGGAAAGGAACCTTTGACCCGACTTCAGGCAGTGCCACGATACGGCCGTTAAAGCCCGGACGGCTGCGCAGTCTGCGGCAGAGACGTGGGACAACGGTCGAGGTGCGGCACGTCGGGTGTGGCTGACCGGGGCCGGCTTACTCCCGGTCGCGCAACTCGGTCAGTGCGGGTAGGACCCGAGTATCGACTCCCGCAACTCGTCTAGCGGTGCTGAATTTCGCGTCTGTGGGATCAGCGCGCCCGCGCGCCGTTGTTCCGTTCTGGTATCGTCTCCGAACTGCCAATACATCGCCAACTTTCCGTTGCCGGCCACGAAACACATTAGGATCGATATCTCGTCCACGGGAATCCTTCTCGCCTCGGACTGATAGGGCGAATTGTCACACTGCATAACTCAGGGTCTTTGCGTAGTCGTTTGATGTGCGTCTGACCTGGCCGTATGTGGTGCCGCAGCCTGTGTGGAGGGTGATGCTGAACGGGTGTGGCCCATCGGTGATCATGGAGTTGCTGAGAGCGCGTTTCACATGTCTGTCAGTCGGGTGTGTTGAAGGTGCGACGTTGTTGGCGGGTGGCAGGACCGCCTCGGGTGAGGCGGCCGAGCATGC
>NZ_JBEOWP010000006.1:0-466531 GCF_040296095.1 Micromonospora sp. NPDC002389 | reverse complement strand
CATCTGTTGCGGCCGATCTATGCGCAGACTGCGGCGTATGGTCATTTCGGTCGGGAGTTGCCGGACCTGACGTGGGAGAACACGGACCGGGCCGCAGACCTCAAGTCGGCCGCAGGAGCCTGACGACAAACACGAGAGGCCGGTCCCGGTCCCGGCGGCTGCCAAAGCCACCGGGACCGGGACCGACGCCGTCCGGGTTACCCCGAGGTCGCCGGCCGCACCCGACACCCGCGCGTCCGTTCCGGACAGTCGGGCCGATGCGGCCGGTGACCTGGTGATCTCAGGTTGTCAGTGCACGTTGGTGTTGGTGGCGCGGGTCGAGTCGACGAGTGCCTTCACCTTCGGCAGTCCTTCGACGTGGCTGCCCGCCTTGATCCGGCCCGACCAGTGGTCGTACCGGCCGCTGAGCTGCTCGGAGCGCAGGCTGGCAGCGCTGACGATGCAGGCGCTGATCGGATCCCGAGGTTTGCCCTCCACCTCGACCTGCTCACAGTCCACGCCGTAGCGCACCATGTCGTGCTGCGGTCGGAAGTCGAACTTGTCGTTGGCGCAGGGATCCCAGCCTTCCTGGACGCAGCCGGCGTAGTTCGCCAGGGCAAGCTGGAAGGTCGTGCCGAAGTGCAGGTTCTGTGACTGGTCGACGTCGGTGCGCGGCGCAGCCCAGTCGCCGGGTAGGCCGTGTTCGCCGAACAGGAGCGCATTCAGTGCGTCGTCGCGCTCCAGCGCGGAAGCCCAGCCCAACTCCGAGTACGCCTGGAGCAGCCGGATCGCGGTGGTCACCTCCTGGCCCCTCTCCCACAGCAGCCGGGCGTTCTCCCACCCGAACTCGGTCGGCCGGTTCACCCCACTTCCGTTCACCATCACGGTGTAGAAGTACTTCTGCCGGCCGGCCAGCATGGCGGCGGCCTTGTTGTACGCGGTCTGGGCCACCGCGTCGATCGGCGGGACCGGTGCCGACTCGAAGGCCGTCCGGTAGCTGGCGTTCCAGCGTTCGTCGAGGAAGTACTTCTCGTCGTGGCAGTAGCCGCTCGGCTCGTTGTTCACCACCCGCCAGGAGCAGAAGACCCCCACCGGGAAGACCCGGGTCGCCGTCTGGGCGTCCTGCCACTCACCGCCGTGCCAGCGGACCCGCGACCGGACGGTGATCTGCAGGTCGCCGCTGCTGGTCTGCAGCCGTGGCGTCTGGTTCTCCACGACGTTGACGAACTGCGCCTCGAAACAGGTCGCGAACTGCGGCCGCTTGTCGGTCGGCAGCCCGTGGTCGGCCAGGTGGAAGGGATTGGGCAGGGTGGAGCGCCGCAGGGTGGCCGGTACGGCACGGTTGCCGAGGTAGCCGGAGCAGGCGGGCATCGTGGAGGCCTCCGGAATCTTGGCCTCGATCGCCTGGTCCGGTTTGCCCCACAGGTCGTACTTGGGCATCGGGACGTCGACGCCGTTCCACATCACCGCTCCCCGGATGCCGTCGGCCTGCTTGGCCCAGCCCTCCATGGCGGTGCGATAGTTGCCGACGAGTTTGGTGAACAGCTTGTTGGTACGGCCGCCCTCGCCCGGGGCACTGAACTGGCGGACCTGCTTGTTGATCTCGTCACCGGTGGTCGCGATCTCCGCCGCCCGATAGGCGAGGATCTGGCCCGCGAACTCCGGGTTCTGCAACTGCAGGATGTTGTAGGTGCGGGCCGCGGTGCCCCAGGCCGCCGGGTTGGCCACCCGCGGGTTGGAATAGGGCAGCTGGAACTCGTTGGCCGCCCACGCGGTCAGGTAGTTGATGGACGCCTCGGGCAGGTTCCTGTTGAGTACGGTGACCGGGTCGTCCAGGCTGGTTCCCTCGGGCACAGTGAAGGTGCCCGGGTCCATTGCCGTCGACGTGGCGAAGTTGAAGGTGGGCGCCTCCGCTTTCTCGTAGTAGTCGGAGTAACTTGGAATCGGTCGGCCGGTGATGGCCTCGTAGTGCACGTAGGTGTTGATCACCTTGTTCAAGTCACTCTTCGCGATTCCCTCAAGAGCAACGTGGATCGCCAGCGCCATCGAGTCCATCTTGCGCTCGATCGTCTGCAACTGGGTGGCGATCTCGCCGAGCTTGGCCTTGACCTCCGCGACCGACTTCGACAGGTCACCGAGCAGACCGACGAGGTCGTCGTACATGACGTTGAGCGCCGCCTCGATCCGGTCGAAGCGCTTGTTCATCCCCTCGGCCAGTTGGTTGATCCGTTGATGGAGCTTCTGAATCTCCGCCAGGATCATGGCGTGGGGATCGTCGTCGACCCCGGTGAAGAGCTTCACCAGGCTCATCCCCGCACCGAGCAGGTTCCCGGTCATCACCGCGGTACCCATCACGCTCGCGGCCGTGCCCAGTCCCGCATTGAGCACCGTAGTCATGTACGTGTTGATCGCACTGACCGAGGTGACCATCGCATCGCCGACGATCTTCAGCTGACCGCCGAACTTCTCGTCGGTGAAGCCCATCAGGGTGGAGAGGATGCTGACCGACTTGCCGAGCCCCTCGAACAGGATCTTGTTGCTGTCGGTCTTCTGCTTCTCGGCGTTGCGGGTAGCCTCGTCCGGGCTGTTGCCCTGGATGATGTAGGTCGTCGAGTAGTGGATCACCTCCGTGGTCCGGGTGTTCGCATTCTGGTCCAGCACCTGGAGCACCCGGGTGGCCTGCTGCTGCACGAACAACCGGTAGTTGGCCTTGTCACTGCTGGCCGCCTTGATCTGGGCCAGCGGCACGTAGTGACCGATCGTGCCGGGGTTGCTCGGCTGCGGCGGGTGGATCTGGATGGCGAGCAGGGCGGCCTCACTGGCCCGAACGCTGGCCCCGGTCCGGGCCGCGAACGCCGCGTCCCACCCGGTCGCCAGGGCCGCGTCGGTGGTGGCCGTCCGTTGCAGGGTGGCGAAGGTGGTGTCGGTCGCCCCTCGGATGTGCGCGTTCCACGCCGCATCCTGGAATCCGCCCCGCACCAGGTTCAGCGCGTCCTTGACCACATTGGCGCCCTCGACACCGACCGTGCTGGTCAGGATCTCGCGCAGATGTGGCCCGTTGAGTACCGGCGCATCGTCGCCCTCCTCGTCCTTGTCCTTGACTCCGATCCCCGCTGCCACGGCCGACATCAGGGCGAAGCGGGACCTCGAGTCGCCGTCGCCGTCCGACACCGCCTTGTCGGCCCGGTTCCGGGTGAGCGCCACGTGCGCCGCGATCTGCTCGCTGCTGGCGGAGGGGTTGACCCGCCGCCAGTCCAGCAGTTCGGCGGTGAGCACCGCGTTCTTGACGCCCGCCGTGTCCGGGCCGGTCAGCTGTACCGCCGCGCTGAAGAGCGCAGCGTGTGCCGCCGCGTCGTCGAAGTCCACCGAGTCGTCGGCCTTGGCCGGTACCTGCGCGACGGTCGCCACCATCAACCCGGCCAGGGCCGCGGCACAACCACGCCACCAAGGCCTCACTCCGGACCGCTGTCGGGTCCGAAGTCTCTCTCCTGTATGCACCACAGCTCCCTTGCGGCGCGGGCCACACACCCACGTCCCGGCGATGACCGTGCCCCGCCGGGCGTCCCGCCGGACAGGGGCAGGTGTCCCCGAAGGACGGGACATCGTCCCGACGGCAGGGTTTTCGACCGCCGTGGAGCAGCCGGCGAGCGCACGAAACCGGTTCGGTGTACCCGCAGCCCGTCGACGCCGACGTCACCTGGTGTCGCAGTGTCAGGACCGTCGGCCGGCCAGACGAAGACGACGCTTGACGCCACCGGCAGCGCGCGCCTTCAACCGCGACAGCATCTCGTCGGTGTGGCCCTCGGCCCGCCGACCGAGAGAATCGGCGTGCCCGAGCATGCCGACGATCGTCTCGATCGCCACGTCGAGCAACTGCCCGTCGTCCAACTCGTCGGGGCTGACGGTCCGCTCCATCCCGGTGGGCCGCAACTCGTCCAAATCACCGACCACGGTGCACGGGTAGTCCCGGATTTCCGCGATCTGCTGCTCGGCAAGATCGCACACCCACGCGGCCCGGTCCAGTCCGACACCGAACCGCAGCGCGGTGGCGCGCTCCTTGAGCACCGCGTCGACCAGGTGCCGCTGCACCACCTTCTGGTACGGCGTCCGCAGCGGATACCTGTCCCCCAACGCCTGGTTGACCCGGCGCAGCACCTCGCTCTCCGCGGCGCCCAGGGAGGGATTCGACGTCGGCGCGGTCAGCTCGCACAGGCCGTCCGGGATGCCCAGCACCCCGGCGAAGCGGCGCCAGAGCAGGTCACGCGGTGCACCGGGCGGCGGCACGACCACCAGGTGCCGCTGCTGCGCCGGCACCAGATCACCCCAGCGACGCAGCATCCGGGGCGCGGTGTAGTTGTCCCAGAAGGTGTCGAACCGGCCCGCCTCGACCGCCCGGAGGAAGGCGTCGAAGCGCCAGGTGCTGCGCGCCCGGATGCTCTGCTGCCAGGTCGACGGGAACGTCCGCCACAGATCCCGCCCGGCCGCGATGACGTGCACCTCGGCGGGTTGCAGGCTCTCGATCGCCCGAGACGCCTGCGCACCGGTCGCCGCACCCAGCCCCTCGTTACTGATGACGACGTCGCCGGACCACCGGCGTGCCTTCTCGGCCAGCCGGTCCCAGGTCCAGTACACCTCGGCGTCACGCCAGTGCGCCGCACGCAGATCCGCCATCGCCTGGTCGTGCGCCACCGCGCTGCCCGGCAGCAGGATCCCGGCCTTGCGCAACACGTTCTGGTTGCTCCAGAGCACGTTCTGCACGAAGGTGCTGCCCGTCTTCGGCGCACCGATGTGCACATAGACGCGTCTGGCCATTCCGCCTCCCCGGCATCGTCACCTCCCCGACCGGAGTGGTCACGTTGGAGGCACCAGGGTGGCACACCGCAGGCGTGGAAGAAACCGCAGGTGAGACACGGTCAAGCGGCCCTTTTCCACAATGCCCGACAGCCGAAATCAGAGTGAACTCTGCGCGACGCGACCTCAGTCGACGAGCAGTTTGTTCAGGGTCACCGGGAGTTCCCGGACGCGTACCCCGGTGGCGTGGTGCACGGCGTTGGCGATCGCGGCGGCGGCACCGACGATGCCGATCTCCCCGGCCCCCTTGATGCCCAGCGGATTGACCGCGACGTCGGCGTCCGGCACCCAGTACGCCTGCACCGCCGGCACGTCGGCGTTGCTGCTGACGTGGTAACCGGCCAGGTCGTGGTTGGCCCAGGTGCCGTACCGGTGGTCGAACGCGCCCACCTCGTGCAGCGCCATCGACAGGCCCATCGTCATCCCGCCGATCAACTGGCTGCGCAGCGTGCTCGGGTTGACCACCCGGCCGACCGCGAAGACCCCGAGCTGCCGCAGCACCCGCACCTCGCCGGTCTCCTGGTCCACCCGGACCTCGGCGAACTGCGCCCCGTAGGCGAAGCGCGGCAGCGTCGGCTGCGCCGCGACCTCCTCGTCGGTGCTCACCTCGACGAGCAACCCTCCCGCCGGCACCGGACCGGAGGCCGCGCCGAGCCGGTCACACAACCGCTCGCAGGCCCGCAGCACGGCCCAACTCCACGAGGTCAGGCCCATCGACCCACCGGCCACGTCCGCCGCCGGCAGGGCGCTGTCACCCACCTCGATCCGGACCCGGTCCGGCGGTACGCCGAGCGCGTCCACGGCCACCTGCCACAACGCGGTCCGCGCGCCGGTGCCGATGTCGGTGGCGTTGATCCGTACCTCGAAAGTGCCGTCGGGGAAGGCGGCGGCCGACGCGGCGGCCGGCCGGACCCGGGCGGGATAGGTGCAGCCGGCCACCCCGGTGCCGAACAGCCACCGGCCGGACCGCCGGGCCCGGGGCGTCGGGTCCCGCGGCGCCCAGTCGAACCGGCGCGCCCCGTCGGTCAGGCAGGCGGCCAGATTCCGGCTGGTGAACGGCTGCCCGCTCGCCGGATCGACCGGAGTGTCGTTGCGCAGGCGCAGCTCGACCGGATCGACCCGGCAGGCCAGCGCCAACTCGTCCAGCGCCGACTCCAGCGCGAACGAACCGGGGGTGAACCCGGGCGCCCGCATCCAGAACGGCGTGGGCACGTCCAGCCGAGTCACCCGGTGCGTGGACCGCAGGTGCGGCGCGGCGTACATGTGGCGGGTGTAGACGGCGGTCTGCTCGGCGAACTCCGTCACCTGCGAGGTCTGACTCAGCGCGTCGTGGCCGACGGCGACGAGTCGCCCGTCCCGGTCCGCGCCGAGCCGGATCCGTTGGATGGTCGGGGTCCGGTAGCCGACCGGGCCGAACGTCTGCTGCCGGGTCAGCGCCAGCCGGACCGGCCGGTCGACGTGCCGCGCCGCCATCGCGGCCAGCACCGTCTGCACCTTGACGTAGAGCTTGCCGCCGAAGCCGCCACCGACGTGTCGACTGATCGTCCGGACCGACTCCGGCGGCAGCCCGAACAGCCGGGCCAGCACGTCCCGGACCGGCCCCGAGCCCTGACTGGAGTCGTGCACCACCAGGCGCCCGTCGCGCCACTGCGCGGTCGACGCGTGCGGCTCCATCGGGCTGTTGTGGTAGGACGGCGTGCGGTAGGTGAGGTCCAGCCGCACCTCGGCGGCGTCGAAGCCGGCATCGAAGTCACCGGTGAGGACGTCGGTCGGGTAGCTCGGGTTCACGTGGTCGGGCCGATAGAAGCCGTCGCCCCCGGCGCTCAGCCGGGTGTGGTGCGGCTGCACGTCGTAGCGGAGACGGACCAGCCCGGCCGCCTCCCGGGCCGCCTCCGAGGTCTGCGCCACCACCAGCGCGACGGCCTGCCCCCGGAAGTACACCGACGGATCCTGGAGGCGGAACACCTCCGCGTCGACCCCGGGGACCAGCCGGGGCGCGTTGCCGTGGTGCAGCACCGCCAACACCCCGTCGACCGCCAGCGCCGCCGTGGTGTCCACCTCGGCGACGGTCCCCCGCGCGACCGTCGCCGGCACCAGCCACGCGTACGCCACACCATCGGCCGGGTACTCCGTCGCGTACCGGGCGGCGCCGGTCACCTTGTCGTACGCCTCCAGCCGGGTGTGCCGCCGCCCGACGGCCGCGCTCACCGGCGAGCCCCGTCGACCCGTACCCACCCCCACCTGCGCATAACGCCCACCATAGGCGTCATCAGGACGTCGACGGCCCCGATCCGGTCAGCCGAGCGCCGCTCACGCCGCGTCGGCGTAACACTCCACCACCGACAGGTCCAACGGGAACCGCACCGCGGTCTCGCCGAACAACAGCGCGGTGGCCCGCTGCCCGGCCCGGTCGACCGCCTCGGCGACCCGCTCGGCCTGCGCGGCCGGGCAGTGCACGATCACCTCGTCGTGCTGGAAGAAGACCAACTCGGCGTCGGTGCCGGCCAACTCGCCCCGCAGCACCGCGAGCAGCGTCGAGGCCCACTCGGCGGCGGTGGCCTGGATGACGAAGTTGCGGGTGAACCTCCCACGGGACCGGGCCGCCCGGGCCCGGGGCGACTGCGGGTCACCGGCCTCGTCCGGGTCGGACGGCCCGTCGTCACCCGCGCCGAACCCGGCCGTCCCTGGCGGGGAGGTACGCCCCAACCACGACCGCACCAGCCCACCCGCCTCACCGGTGCGGGCCGCCGCCTCCACGTGGCCGAACGCGGTCGGATATTTGCGTCGCAGCACCGCCAAAGCCGGCACCGCCGCGCCACCGGTCTGCCCGTACATCGCCCCCAGCAGGGCGAGCTTGGCCCGGCCCCGGTCGCCGCCGAACGCGTCCCGGGCCAACGCGGCGTACAGGTCACCGGTGGCACCGGCCGCCGCGAGCCGGGCGTCACCGGAGACCGCCGCCAGCACCCGCGGCTCCAACTGCCCCGCGTCGGCCACCACGAACCGCCACCCCGGGTCGGCCACCACCGCACGGCGGATCACCTTCGGGATCTGCAACGCGCCACCGCCCCGGGTCGCCCACCGGCCCGACACCACCCCGCCGGGGACGTACTCCGGCTGGAACCGCCCCTCGCGGACCCACGCGTCCCGCCAGGCCCGCCCGTGTGCCGTCCAGATCCGGTAGAGCTCCTTGTACTCCAGCACCAGCGGCACCGCCGGATGGTCCACCCCGCGCAACACCCAGGCCCGGGTGTTCGGCAGCTCCACCCCGGCCCGCGCGAACGCCCGCAACAGCTCCGCCGGGCTGTCCGCGTGCACCTGCCGTACGCCGAACGCCTCGGCGATCCGCGCGGCCAACTCGGCCAGCCGACGCGGCGGCCCGCCCACCGGAGACGGCTCCCCGAGCAGCTCGGTCAGGATCGCGTCGTGCACGTCGGCGCGCCAGGGCAGGCCGGCCGCACCCATCTCGGGGCCGATCAACGCACCGGCCGACTCGGCCGCCACCAACAGCCGGAACCGCCCCGGCGCCCCGGTCGCCGCGATCCGGTCGAGCTGATCGGCGTACACCCCGGTCAACGCCGTGATGCCCGGACCCGGCGGCCCGGGCACGGCGTCGAAGAGTGCGCCCTGCCCGCCGCCCGGCGGGGCGGCCGCGCGCGGTGGCGGATCGGCCGGCACCGGCGCGCCGGTCAACCGCGCCCACGCCGCCGCCAGCGCCCGGGGCTCACCGAAGCGGCCGGCGTAACCGAGCAGCAGCGCCTCGGTCAACTCCACGTCGTGGCAGCGCGCGACGCGGACCCCGGCCCGCAGCAGCGCCGGATAGAGGGTGGCGCCGCAGGCCCAGACCCAGCGCGGCGAGTCGGCCCGCTCCCGGGCGCCCACCGCGGCGGCCAGGTCGGCGACCGTTTCCGGCGGCCCCACGGCGGTACCGGCGGGGTCGAGGGGTTGCAGCACTCCCCCGCCCCGCTCGTCGGGCACCACCGCCACCAGCACGAACAGCATTCTTCCGCCCGGGTGCGACAACCCGGCGGGCGCCTGCCCGCCGGGCAGGCGCAGAGTCAGTGGGCGTTCGACCACGAACGCTGGGACAGCACGAGGCGGTAGCCGTCCGGGTCCTCGACGGTGACCCCCCACCGGTCCCAGTAGGCGCCCTGGGAGACCCGGCGACCACCGGCGGATTCGAGTCGGGAGACGAGCTCCTCGTCGGGGACTTCGCCGAGATAGATCACGAGCAGGTCCTCGGGGCCCGGTGTCGGTCGTACCGCCAGGTGGGGGCCGCCGACCAGTTCCAGGTGCCAGGAGGCTTCCGGCCAGCCCAGCATGATCAGGTCGTGCTCGCCGGGACCGCCCTGTCCCTGGTAGAGCACGTGCAGGCCGAGCCCGTCGCGATAGAAGCGCTCCGCGACGGCGAGGTCACGGGACGGTCGGGCGATCCGGATGCTGGCGGCAGGGTCGATCACGGTTGCTCCCTCGGTAGACCGAGAGGGCATCGTGCAACCTCAACCGAAGTCGAGGTCAAGTTCCTCGACCGGGGCATCCGAGTGGACTAACCTGTTAGCCAAGGAGGTCAGATGGGAAGCGAGGCTGCCGCCCAGTTCAACATCCACGAGGCCAAGACGAACCTGTCGCGGATCATCGACCGCGTCGAGCACGGCGAAGAGATCGTGATCAGTCGAGCCGGCCAGCCGGTCGCAAAGGTCATCCCGCTCGTACGCCGGGTCAATCGCACCGCACGCGGATCCCTACGCGACAGGGTGGTGCTCTCGGACGACTGGGACTCTTCCGAGGTGAACGACCGCATCGCAGACGACTTCGGTACGACAGCGTGACGCTCTTGCTCGACACTCACGTCGTCATCTGGTGGTTGACCGACGATCCGAGCCTGTCGTCAGAGATCACGGACCGCCTGGATCACGAGCCGGAGGTCTACGTCAGCGCCGCCACGATCTGGGAGATCGCCATCAAACAGGCGATCGGCAAGATCAAAGAGCCGGCGAACCTACCTGAACTCGTTCGCGACAGCGGTTTCCGGCACCTGCCCATCACCGCTGACCACGCGGTCGTGGCCGGTCGACTTCCCGGCATCCACCGTGATCCGTTCGACCGGATGCTGGTGGCTCAGGCCCAGTGCGAGAAATTGGTCCTGGCCACACGCGACTCTGTCGTGCAGAAGTACGACGTACCGGTGCTGGCTGTCTGAGCCGAGCTTGTTCGCCCGGGACCAGGTGCCAGCCGTCTCACTTCACCGGCGTCCGCCCCCCGACCGGTGGGCCGGGGGCGGACGGCGGGCGCTACTTGCTGACGCCGGCGGTGAGGCCGGACTGCACCTGGCGCTGGAAGACGATATAGACGATCAGCACCGGCAGCATCGCCATCGTCACCCCGGCGAACAGGCCGGACCAGTCGGAGCGGTAGCCCTGGTTGACCGAGAGCTCGATCAGGCCCTGGGAGATGACCTGGTTCTTCGGCTCACCGGCCACCGACTGCATGAGCAGGGTCGGCAGGTACCACTGGTTCCACTGGCCGAGCACGTTGAAGATGCCGATGCTGATCAGGCCGGGCTTGGCCATCGGCAGCATCACGCTGAAGAACAGCCGGCTGTGCGAGGCCCCGTCGACCATGCCCGCCTCCGCGATCGCGTTGGGCAGCGTCCGGAAGAACGAGTGCATGAAGAACACGGTGAACGCCAGCGACCACGCCACGTAGACCAGGATCAGCATCAGGTGCTTGTTCGGGCCGAGGAACGGCAGCGCCGCACCGGTGTTGTAGACGCCCTTGAACAGCGGCACCGCGGCGAGGTAGATCGGCAGGGTCAGGCCGGACAGGAACATGTAGTAGATCAGCCGGTTGCCGGGGAACTCGTAGCGGGCGAGCACGTAGGCGGCCATCGAGCCGAGCAGCATGGTGAGGAAGACGCTGCCGGTCAACACCAGCACGGTGTTGAGAAAGAACTCGCCGATGTGGCCCTCGGTCCAGGCCCGGGCGAAGTTGTGCCACTGCAACTGCTCGGGGATGAGCGACAGCGGCTTGCGGATCACCTCCGAGTCGGTCTTGAGCGCCGACATCACCACCCACAGCAGCGGGTAGACCACCATGATCGCCCAGACGGCGAGGAACAGGTGCGAGAAGCCGTTGAAGAACCGTGCCCCGGCACGACCGCCACCGACGGCGGCGCGGTCGGCCGGCGTACGCCCCGGCGGCGGGGCCTGGTCGGGCCCGGCCTGGCCACCCGGGGTGTGGGTCACCGTGCTCATCGTCCAGGTCTCCTCAGTACTCGATCCGCTCACGACGGGTGATCCGGAGCTGGAGCGCGGCCAGCAGGATCGTGAAGATCGCCAGCGCCACGCCCATCGCGCAGGCGTAGCCGAACTGGCCCTTCTGGAAGGCGGTGAAGTTCAGCACCGACGCGAAGATCTCGCTGGCGTGGTTGGGACCGCCCTGGCTGGGCGTCATCACGAAGACCAGGGCGTACATGTCCAGGGCGATGAAGCCCAGGTAGACCCAGGCCACCGAGACGGTGTCCCGCAGCAGCGGCAGGGTGATCCGGAAGAAGGTGTGGAAGCGTCCCGCGCCGTCGAGGATGGCCGCCTCGTAGACGTCCTTCGGGATCGACTGCATGGCCGCCGAGAACAGCACCATGTAGAAACCGGCGCCGCTCCAGACCGCGATCAGCAACAGCCACCACAACACCGCCGGTACGCCGAGGAAGGGCTCCGGGTCGTACATGAAGGTGATCGGGTCTTCCTCGCTGACCAGCCCGATCTTCATCAGGATGCCGTTGATCAGGCCCTGGCTGTCGGCGCGGTAGATCTGTTGCCACATCACCGCGATGACGACCAGGGAGAGCACCTGCGGGAAGAAGAAGATCACTTTGTAGAACCCGGAGCCGAAGACGCCCCGGATGCCGGCCTTGTCCTCGCGTCCGCCCACGTTGAGCAGGAACGCGAGGAACAGGGCCAGCGCGATGGTGAACAGCGGCACGGTGATCAGGAAGAAGACGTTGTGCCAGAACGCCTTCCTGATCAGCTCGTCGGAGAACAGCCGGATGTAGTTGTCCAGCCCGACGAACTGCTGCCTGTCGGAGTAGCCTCCCCAGTCGGTCAGCGAGTACCCGGCGGCCTGCAGGAATGGCCACACCACGTAGAAGACGTAGAGGCCGACCGGCAGTGCCAGGAAACCCGTGACGAAACGGCCAACACCGTGCCGCATGTCTCTCACTTCCTCGTTCGGTTGGGTCCGGCGGGTGTCACGCGTCGCGGGTCTGCTTGGTGATGGACGAGTCCTTGGCGACCTTGTCGGCGGCGGCCTGCATCTTGTCGACGAACTGCGCGGCGGTGAGCCGGCCGGCCATCAGCTCCTGGGAGAGGTTCTGGCTCTCCTTGTCCAGGTCCGCGTAGAAGTTCCAGAACTTGATCGAGACCAGGTCCTTCGGCGCGTTCTTCATCAACTCGTTGGCGCTGGCCAGCGCCGAGTCCTGGACGTTGTCGCCGGAGCCGGCGGTGGAGGCGAGCGACTTGGTCAGCTCGGCGAACTTCGCCGAACCGGCCTTGGAGAGCACCGCCCGCAGGAACTCCTTGGCCGCCGCCTTGTTCGGGGCCTTGCTCGGCACCACGATGCCCTCGCCCGCACCGGCGTAGACGTCGTTGGGCGCCTTGTCGGTGGCGCCCAGGCCCCAGTAGTCGGAGATCTTCATCTCGAAGCCCGGCGGGATGGTCGCCGCCATCTCGTTCTTGAGCCAGGTGCCGACCTGGATGAAGGCCGCCTTGCCGTCGAGCCAGGCCTGCTGCGACTGGGTGTGGTCGAGCTTGCCCGGGAGCACCAGCTTGTCCTTGACCAGCTTCTCCCACACCTCCAGGGCGGGCAGGACGCCGTCGGCGCGCCAGGCGTTCTCCTTGAGGTTGTCGATGTCGATGACCGCCTGCTTGCCGGCCGACTTCCAGACCGTGGCCATCAGCGCCCAGCGCGGGTAGTAGCCGTGCACGGCGTCGTAGACGTACGGCGACATGCCCTTGGCCTTGATCTTGGGGGCGAGGGCGAAGAACTCGTCGAAGGTCTTCGGCGGGGCCCAGCCCTCCCGGTCGAACACGGCCGAGTTGTACCAGTTACCCCAGACCGTGTAGGCGATGTTCACCACGTAGAACTTGCCCTGGAAGGTGCCGTCGGCGACGGTGCCGGGCAGCAGGGTGTCGGCGACGGTGCCCCCACCCTCCCAGGCCGGGGCGGCGAGCAGGTCGTCCAGCGGCTCGATGGCACCCTCGTTGACCAGGGTGCTGATGTCCATCATGTCCGCGCCCGAGTTCATCACGACGTCGCTGGGCTGCGTCGCCATCTTGGGCTGCTCTTCGGTCTTGATCTTCTGGGTCGAGCTCATGTTGACGGTGATGTTCGGGTGCTTGGCGTTGAAGATCGCCTGGTCTTCCTTCGCCCAGGCGTCACCCAGCCCACCGTTGAAGATGACCACCTTCACGGCGCTGTCGGCCTGCACGCCGAAGGGGTTGTCGGTGCTCTTCTCCCCGGCGTTGTCGGTGTTCTGGCTGGGCGTGCTGCCCGCGCAGGCGCTGAGCAGACCCGCGGCCGGGGTCACCAGGAGGCCCGCGGCCGCCGCGCGGCGCAGCAGGGTCCGGCGGTTCAGATCGGGGGAAACGGTCATCTCTGACTCTCCTTGTGGTGTCGGGTCAGGCGGTGCGCCGGAGACGTCCGGCGTACCGCGACTCGAGGGCGAGGTTGTGCTCGTCCCCACCGGGGACGTTGGCGGAGAGGTAGATAGGGGGTGCCTCTCCGGCCTGGTGGAACCGCCGTACGACCTCCGCGGTCAGCAGCTGCGCCAGCAGCGCCGAGGTGACCGAGGAGACCGCACAGACCGCGCCGCCGCCCTCGAGCGGCAGCAGTGCGTCGCCGTACGGCGCGCCGTTGTCCAGCACGACGTCGGCGAGATCGACGAGCCGCCGGCCGGACGGGTGGCGCGGGGCGACCCGTCCGGTGTGCTCGACCGAGGTGACCGCGATCAACGGGTGACCGCGACCGGTGACCAACAGGGCCAGTTCGACCACCGAGCCGTTGATGCCGGACTGGGACGCCACCACGAACACGTCCTGCGGCTGCGGCGCGGCGATCTCGTAGAGCTGGTGGGCGATGGCCGGGTCGCGCTCCAGCTTCGGGTCGGCGAGCACGTCACGCGGGGCGCCGCCGTGCAGCACCAGGTCGTGCAGGGTGATCCGGTTGGTGGGCACCAGCCCGCCGGCCCGGGCCACCAGCTCGGCGGCGAACGCCTCGGAGTGCCCGGCGCCGAACGCCTGGAGCACCCCGCCGTCGCGCAGACTGGCGGTGATCAGGTCGGCGGCGCGGCCGAGCGGCTCGTGCCCCCGGTCGACGAGACGGTCGAGGACGGGGCGGACGGCGTCCGCGTACCCCTGGGCGCTGATCATGCGCTGGCTCCCCTCGCGGCCTTGTGTCCGTCGACGGCCTGGGCGGTACGCCGGAAGGCCGCGTGTGCGCGGTCGTGCGTGCGCTGGGCGACCGCGATGTAGAGCAGGTCGAGGACGACCAGTTGCGGATGCCGGGCCGACAGCGCGTCCGGGCGGAACGTGGTGGCGTGACTGGCGGTCAGCAGCACGATGTCGGCCAGTTCGGCCAGCGGCGAGCGACGGAACCCGGTCAGCGCGATCGTGGTCGCGCCCCGGCTGCCGCCCTCGGCCACCATCTCGATGGCCTCCCGGGTCTGGCCACTGTGCGAGATGCCCAGCGCGACGTCGCCCGGGCGCAGCAGCGCGGCGGAGGCGAGCCCGGAGTGCACGTCGTTCCACGCCCAGGCGGCCACCCCGATGCGGTGCAGGCTGAACTGCATCTCCTCGCCGACCAGGGCGCTGCCGCTGGCGCCGAAGATGTTGACCCGGCTGGCCCCGGCGATGGCGTTCGCGGCCCGTTCCACCTCGTCGAGGTCGAGCAGCGCGGCGGTGTCGTGCATGGCTCGGGTGTCGGCCGCCATGATCTGTTCCAGGACCCGGTCCAGCGGGTCGCTGGGCTGGATCTCGCGTCCGATGTCGACGGTCCACCCGGCCGACCGGGCCCGGCCGGTCTCGGCGGCGATGCCCAGCCGCAGGTCGGCGTAGCCGTCGAAGCCCATCGCCCGGCAGAACCGGGTGACCGTGGCCGGTGAGGTGCCGCTGCGCTCGGCCAACTCGACGATGGTGGCCCGCGCCGCCGCCTCCGGGTCGCTGAGGACGTGCTCGGCGACCCGGCGCAGCGCGCCGGTCAGCTCGTCGGACCCGCTGCGCACTCGAGCGAGTATCCCGCCCGAGGCGACGCCGAGGGCGCCCCGCCGGTCAACCCGGTCGGCGTCGGCCACCGCGGTGCCCGCGGAGGTGTCCGCCTCGTGATCAACCATGGGACGCCTTTCGGAAAAGACTGTTAACTGATAGTGGTAAAAGTTCTTACTGAAGCCACCTCTGTGTCAAGACCGTGGGCGAAGTTTTCAAACTGTTACCTGGCGCACCGTCCGAGGCCCGATCCCCGTCTTGCTCCGGAGAGGCGCCGCGACCAGCATGAACGCAGATCGATCAAGGAGGTGGGCGCCGATGTCCGACACCGTCGTGATCGGCCTCGATATCGGCGGCACGTCCACCCGGGCGCTCGTCGTGACCCTCGACGGTGCCCGCCTCGGCACCGGCCGAGCCGGCGGCGGCAACCCCACGAGTCACGGCGCCACCCGCGCCGCCGGGGAACTCCTGACCGCCCTCCGCGCGGCACTCGCCGACATCGACCCGACCCGGGTACGCGCCGGTGCCATCGGGCTCGCCGGAGCGGGCCGCCTCCGGGCCGACCCGGCCGGACGCGCCGCCTTCGCCGACGCATGGCGGGCAGCCGGGCTTCACTGCCCGTACGCGGTGCACGGCGACGCCCTCATCGCGTACGCCTCCGGCACCGCCGCACCCCGGGGCACCGTTCTCGTCGCCGGCACCGGCGCCGTCGCCGCCAAGGTCCGCGACCTGCGCCTGGACCGCGTCGCCGACGGGCACGGCTGGCTGCTCGGCGACGCCGGTTCCGGCTTCTGGCTCGGCCGAGCGGCGGTACGCCGACTGCTCACCGCCCTGGACAGCGGCACCGACCCGGGCGACCTCGGCCGGCGGGTGCTCACCGAGCTGACCGGCTCCGCCGAGATCGCGGCGCGCACCCGGGACACCGTCGACGCGCTCGTGCAGGTCGTCACCCGCCGCCCACCGGTGGAACTGTCCCGACTCGCCCCGCTGGTGCTCGATGCCGCCGCCTCCGGCGAGCCGACCGGGGTCGCGCTGCTGGACGCGGCCGGCGCCCACCTCGCCGACACGGTCGGCCGGATCCGACCGACCGACGACACCGACGTCCTGGTGCTCGGCGGCGGGCTGCTGACCGGCGACACACCGCTGGCCGCCGCCGTCCACGCCGAGGCCCGGCGACGCTGGCCGTACGCCCCGGTACGACCGGCCGGGGACGGCGCCGCCGCAGCGGCCTGGCTGGCCGCCCGCGAACTGCCCGAGGTGACCGATCCGACCGCCCTGCACGCCCGCCTGGTCCCGCCACCCACCTGACCCACCCGCCCCCGGCCACCTCGACCGCCCTGGGGCTCTGGTCGGCGTCGCTGCCGACGGCCACGCGCCAGCTCCCGCACTCGCACTCGCACTCGGGGCGATGAGTCTGGCATCGACCTACGTCATTATGAAAGATGCCAGTCGGTCACTTTGGACGCAGCCGGCCCCACCCCTCAACCCCCTTTGCTCTGCTTCAACCGGCGCAACGTGATCGGCGCGTATTCGTTGCGTGGGGTGAAGCAGAGCAAAGGGGTCCGGGAAGACCTATGAGGCGGGCAGTCAGGTGCCATCCTTAGTGCCAGGTATCAGGGCCACCACCGCAGATGCGGCGGAGAGCCGACCGGCTGCCCGATCGGATGGTCACCGTTCCGGGTTACTGGCGGTCGGTGGTTGCGTCCTGTCGCGTACACCGAGGACCTCGTTGACGAAGTCGTCCTTGTTGCGGGCGTAGGCCGCGAGGTCGGCGCCGTGAGCCTGCGCGAGATCGCGCTTGAGATGCTCGTACCGGGACCGGTAGTCCGCGCGTCCCCGCAGCGCATCGCGGAACGCGATCCGTCGTCGCCACAGCAGCGAGGTCGGCTCGGTGAGGTGGAGCTGACGAGTGCGCTCCCACCAGTTGTCGGTCGCCGGCTTGAAGAAATAGTGCGCTTCCTCCGGGCGGTGCACGCCGTTGCGGTAGCCGAGCGCGGTCACCACTTCGATGGCGGCCACCGCCTCCGACAGGCTGCGTACCGGCGCCATCATGTCGATGATCGGTTTCGCCGCCAGGCCGGGAATCGATGTCGAGCCGATGTGCTCGACCGGCCCCACCAGCCACCGTTTCAGAACGGTTTCGAGGGCGACCCGCTCCTGCGCGAACAACACCGCCCAGTGTGGGTCGTACGGGCTGAGGGTGACCGGAGTGCCGTCCACGGATCTCATCGTGCCATTCTCGGCGGCTCCCGCCCGGACTGCGGTCAGCCGCCCCGGACGGCGGTCAGCCGCCCGCTGGGCGTCACGGGCGCATACCCTCGGATCATGCGCCGCCTGGCCCGACTCGCCGCACGGACGCCGGCAGACCGCGAGCGCTACCTGGACCTGCTGCGGGCCTTGGCGATCATCATGGTCGTCCTCGGGCACTGGGCGGTCGCGACGATCGGCTACGACGAGCACGGGCAGCCCGACGGTCACTCCGCCCTACCCGCGATCCCATGGGCCTATCCGCTGACCTGGGCGGTCCAGGTGATGCCGGTGTTCTTCCTGGTCGGCGGCTACGCCAACGCCGCCTCGCTGACCGCACACCGCAGCCGTGGCGGCGACGCGACCGGGTGGCTACTCGGGCGCAGCGCCCGCCTGCTGCGTCCGACCAGCGCGCTGGTGCTGGCGTTGGCCGGAAGCGCGCTGGTGGCCCGGCTCGTCGGTGCCGAGCCGAGCATGGTCCGTACCGTCGTCTGGTTCGCCACCGTCCCGCTGTGGTTCCTCGCCGCCTATCTCGTGGTGGTGCCGCTGACCCCGCTCATGTACGCGCTGCACCGCCGTTTCGGACTGGCCGTGCCGGTCGTGTTGGCGCTGCTCGTGGCCGCCGGGGACCTCGGGCGAGCGACCGGCCACGAGACAGCGGCCCTGCCCAACTACCTGCTCGGATGGTTGGCCGTGCACCAGGTCGGCTTCGCCTGGTACGACGCCCGCCGGGGGCACTGCGACCCGGCCGGGTCCGGCGCGGGCCGGTGGACCCGCTGCCTGCCGATGTCCCGCCGTGCCGCCCTGGTCCTGGCCGTCGCGGGTCTGGGCGTCGCGGTGCTGCTCACCAGCGTCGGCCCGTACCCGGTCAGCATGATCAACCTGCCGGGACAGCGACTGGACAACGCGGCCCCGCCGAGCGTGGCGTTGCTGGCCGTGGCCACGGCCCAGCTCGGGCTGATCCTGCTGCTGCGCGAGCGGGCCGAACGGTGGCTGCACCGCAGCCGACCCTGGCAGGCCGTGATCGCCGTCAACTCGGTCGTGCTCACCGTCTTCCTGTGGCACCTGAGCGCGGTGATCCTGCTGGTCGGCGCGCTGGACCGGCTGGGTGTCCTGCCCACCCCGCCGGCCGGGTCGGCGGCCTGGCTGGCCTGGCGGCTGCCCTGGGTACTGCTGCTCACCGTGGTGCTCGCCGCGCTGGTCGCGGTCTTCGGCCCGATCGAGGCCCGCACCGGCCGTTCCACCGCGAGTCGGGACGGTCCCGACGCCCCGCAGCCCACGCCGGGCTCACCCGACGCCGGCCGCCCGGAGATCCAGCACCACCCGCAGGAGGACCGCCAGCCGCCCGGCCGGTGGGCGGCCGTGCGGGGCGTGCTGGCCGTCGCCGGTTTCGCCGCCGTCGGGTACGCCCTGGTGACCAACAGCGCCACCGCCAAGACCGCGCCCGAGCCGCTCGGGCTGCCAGCCGCCGCCCTGGTCGCCTACCTGGCCGGGGCGGGTGTCCTGCGCCTGCTCAGGTCTGGGTGGGGAAGCCGAGGTTGACCCCGCCGTGGCGGGGGTCCAGCCACCTGCTGGTGACCACCTTGCCCCGGGTGAAGAACGCCACCCCGTCGGCACCGTGCGCGTGCAGGTCACCGAAGAGGGACGCCTTCCAGCCGCCGAACGAGTAGTACGCCATCGGCACCGGGATCGGCACGTTGACACCGACCATGCCCGCCTCCACCTCGTGCTGGTAGCGACGGGCCGCACCGCCGTCGTTGGTGAAGATCGCCGTGCCGTTGCCGTACGGGCTGGCGTTGACCAGGGCCACCGCCTCGTCGTACGAGCCCACGCGCACCACCGAGAGGACCGGGCCGAAGATCTCGTCGGTGTAGATCGACATGTCCGGGGTGACCCGGTCGAACAGCGTCGGGCCCAGCCAGAAGCCGTCCGGGTCGCCGTCGGGCGTCACGTCCCGGCCGTCGACCACCGCCACCGCACCGGCCGCCACCCCCGCCTCGACGTAGGACCGGACCCGGTCCGCGTGCGCGGCGGTGACCAGCGGACCCATGTCGCAGCCGCGCCGCCCGTCGCCGGTACGCAGCCCGGCCATCCGCTCCGCGATCCGGGCCACCAGGTCGTCGGCGACCGGCTCCACCGCGACCAGCGCCGAGATCGCCATGCACCGCTCCCCCGCCGACCCGAACCCGGCGTTGACCGCCGCATCGGCGGCCAGGTCCAGATCCGCATCGGGCAGCACCACCATGTGGTTCTTCGCACCGCCGAGCGCCTGCACCCGCTTACCGGCCGTGGTGCCGCGCTGGTAGACGTGCCGGGCCACCGGGGTGGAGCCGACGAACGACACCGCCTTGACCGTCGGGTGATCCAGCAGCGCGTCGACGGCCTCGGCGTCGCCGTTGACCACGTTCAACACCCCGTCGGGCAGGCCGGCCTCGGCAAACCACTCCGCCAGCAGCAGCGCCGCGCTCGGGTCCTTCTCGCTCGGCTTGAGCACCACGGCGTTACCGGCGGCGACCGCCACCGGCACGAACCACAGCGGCACCATCACCGGGAAGTTGAACGGGCTGATCACCGAGACCACCCCGAGCGGCTGCCGCAGACTGTACGAGTCGACCTCGGTGGAGACGTTCTCGCTGAAACCGCCGCGCAGCGCCGACGGGATCCCGCAGGCGTACTCGATGACCTCCAGCCCGCGCTGGACCTCCCCGGCGGCGTCGGCGAGCACCTTGCCGTGCTCGGCGGTGATCACCTCGGCGAGCCGGTCCCGGCGGGCGTTGACCAGCTCCCGGAAGGCGAACAGCACCGCCGTCCGCTTCGCCAGCGACGCGTCCCGCCAGGTCCGCGCGGCGCGCTCGGCCGCCTCGACGGCGACCGCCACGTCCGCGACGGAGGCCAGCTCCACCTGGCCGGTACGCCGACCGGTGGCCGGGTCGAAGACGTCACCGCGCCGGGTCGAGGTGCCGCTGACCCGCTTGCCGTCCACGAAGTGCCCGATCAGGTTCAGGGCACCGCCTTCCGTTCGCGACTGCGGGGCTCGCAGAACCGGCTCACTCCTCGCGCTCACCGAACCACCTTCCGGTCGCGACTGCGGGGCTCGCAAAACCGGCTCACTCCTCGCGCTCACTGGTCAGCCTCCCCGCTGCTGGCGGCCCGGATCGCCTCGACCAGGATGGCCAGCCCCTCGCGGGCCTCCTCCTCGGTGAGCGTCAACGGCGGCCCCATCCGCAGCACGTTGCCGTAGAGGCCGCCCTTGCCGACGAGCAGCCCACCCTCGCGGCACGCCTCGAACACCCGCCCGGTCAGTGCCGGGTCCGGCTCGTCGGTGCCCGGCCGGACGAACTCCACGGCCAGCATCAGGCCCTTGCCGCGTACCTCGGCGACCTGGTCGAGACCGGCCACCGCGGCACGCAGGCCGTCAGCGATGATCGCGCCGACCCGGGCGGCGTTGGCCTGCAGGTCGTGGTCGAGCAGGTAGTCCAGGACGGCGTTGCCGGCGGCGGTGCTGAGCGGGTTGCCCCCGAAGGTGGAGAAGCTGATCGCCGGCACCGACTCCAGCACCTCCGCCCGACCGACCACCCCGGCCAGGGCGAACCCGTTGCCGACGCCCTTGGCGAAGGTGAGCAGGTCGGGGGTGACGCCGTGGGCCTGGTAGCCCCAGAAGTGCTCGCCGGTCCGCCCCCAGCCGGTCTGCACCTCGTCGGAGATGAGCAGGATGCCGTGCTCGTCGAGGACCTTCTTCCATCCGGCGAACAGGCCGTCCGGCCCGTGCACGAACCCGCCGACGCCCTGGATCGGCTCGGCGATCAGACAGGCCACGTCGCCAGAGGTCTGGGTGGCGAGCACCTCACGCAGGTCCTCCACCGCCGCGTCGACCCGGTCGCCCTCGGGCAGCCGGGCGAGCAGGCCGCGCAGCCGCTCACCGGAGTGCAGCCAGGCCACCTGGAGCGGGTTGAGCGCGCTGGCCGACCAGCCCCGGTTGCCGGTGGCGCCCATCGTCGCGTACGTGCGGCCGTGGTAGCTGTTGCGGACCGCGAGGATCTGGTGCGAGCGGCGGTAGTTGGTGGCCATCAGCAGCGCCGCCTCGTTGGCCTCGCTGCCGGAGTTGGTGAAGAAGACCCGGGCGTCCGGGATCCCGGAGAGCCGGGCGATCTTCTCGGCCAACTCCACCTGCTGCCGGATCAGGTAGAGCGCCGAGGTGTGCACGATCCCGGTGGCCAACTGCCGCTGCACCGCCTCGCGGATCTCGGCGATGTCGTAGCCGATCATGTTGGTCAGCACCCCGCCGAAGAAGTCCAGGTAGGTGCGCCCCTGGGCGTCGGTGACCCGGCGGCCCTCGCCGGAGACCAGTTCGATCGGCTCGGCGTAGTAGAGCGGCATCCAGGACGGCAGCACGGCCCGGTGCCGGGCCAGCAGATCGTCGGTCATCGTCGCACCCTTCGGTTCGCGGTCACCGCGACGGTGTCACCACCGCCACTGCCCGGACAAGAGCCAACGTGTCGCCTGCTGGTCGGCAGCCGTTGACAGAACGTCAACGTTTTCCGTCGTCGGCAGCGGATTCGACCACGTTTTCGGTGGCGACCTCGGGCCTCGGGCCGCGTTTTCCGCCAGTTCTCCGCCAGCGCACCGGCGCGCGCTGACCATCGCGGCCAGGGCGCAGCCCGCCCATCGAGGCATTGTGGCCGCCGGGAACTGTGCAGCGACGCGGGGTGCACACCGCGCGAGCGACCGAAGCGTTGTCAGCTTTCCGACTTCCTCCTGGCAGCCGGCCACAGACAGGGATTGACTACCTCCCACCGAACTGTTCGTAGCACTCATTGCTGTCGATCATCATGGGCTTATCAGCCATTCATCTGATCGACAGCCTTTACGGATGCACGAGATATTGCAACGATGCCGAACAGCTTATTCGCCAACCCCGAGCGAGTCGCGGAAGAATTGGCGTCGCAGAACTATCTGGCCGAACACGGCCTCGCGGCGGCGGTTTTCCTTGCGGACCAGCTCGCTATGCCACTGTTCCTCGAAGGCGAGCCGGGCGTGGGCAAGACGATGCTGGCGAAAAGGATCAGCGACGCGCTCGGCGTGGACCTGATCCGACTCCAGTGTTACGCCGGCATCGACCGCTCCCAGGCGCTGTACGAGTGGGACTTCGCACGGCAGTTGCTCCACATGCGAGCCGGCAACGACGGAGATTCGATCTACCGCCGGGAGTTCCTGCTCGCGCGGCCGATTCTGCGGGCGGTGGAACAGCGACCATCGGTGCTGCTCATCGACGAGATCGATCGAGCCGACGACGAGTTCGAGGCGTTCCTGCTCGAGGTCCTCGAGGGTAAGACGCTGAGCATCCCCGATTACGGGACCATCCGCATGGACGAACCGCCGTTTGTCGTACTCACCTCCAACGGGACACGGGAGGTACACGGCGCTCTCAAACGGCGGTGCGTCTACCACTGGATCGGCCACCCCGACGAACAGCGTGAGGCCGAGATCATTCGGCTCAACGTGCCGGAGGTGGTGAACACCCCGCTCGCGGAGCAAATCGCGGCGACGATGACCCAGTTGCGTGGGCTGTCGCTGATTCGGCCACCAGGTGTCGCGGAGTCGGTCGGTTTTGCTCGCGCTGCCGTGGCACTCGGACGACACACCGTCGCCGACGCGGCAGACGAAGCCCTCGGCGTCCTGGTCAAACACCACGAGGACCAGAGCATCGTGCGGAAGATCCTCAAGCCGGCGGCGCAATGAATCGCAGCAGTGACGCGGTCACGGATCTGATCGGCTTCGCACATCGGTTGCGCGCCGGTGGTCTGGTGATCGACCCCGCCCGTGTGGCAAACGCGCTACGCGCGCTCGGCGCGTACGGACCACGCGGGGCAGACGACGTCTATTGGGCCACTCGGCTGACCCTGTGCTCCCGGCACGACGACCTACGGACGTTCGACCGGGTGTATCGGGAGTGGTTCGGCACTCCGGCGCCGATGGTCACCGTCGTACGCTCCCGGCCGCAGCCCGCACTCGGCGACGAACCTGCAGTGGACGGGGCGGACGTCATCGCCGGAACGGACGGCGCACAGGTCGTCGTACAGGCGGGCCTTGCCGAGCAGTTGGGCACCCGCTCGCGCCGGCTGCTCAGCGCTGCCGACCTCACCGAGACGGCCACGTTCATCGAGGCGATGACCCGGTCGGTGCCGCTACGCCGGACGATGCTTCGTGTCCCCGGCGGTCGCTCGTCGCTCGATGTGTCACGCACCGCACGGTCGATGCTGCAACACGGCTGTGAACCGGTCCGGCTGTGGTATCAGCAACGGAACAGCGTACGTCGTCGCCTGGTGCTGCTGCTCGATGTCAGTCACTCGGTGCGGGAGCACCGGAACCGCCTGCTGCGGTTCGCGTACGCCGCAGTCGCCGTGGCTCCCGGGACGACCGAGGTGTTCACGATCGGCACCCGACTCGAACGGATCACCCCCGAACTGCGGGTACGGAATCCTCAGACGGCCATGGACGCGCTGGCCGACCGGCACTCCGACTGGGACGGCGGTACCCGCCTCGAAGCGTCGGTCACCACGTTCGTCCGACGGTGGGGCGGACACCGCGTCGTGCGAGCGGCGAACGTGGTGCTCGTCTCCGACGGGTGGGAACTCGCCGATCCCGCTCCGCTGGTGGCTCAGGTCGCACGGCTGTCCCGTCTGGCCCACCGGGTGATCTGGGCGACCCCCGACATCGACAAGGTGAGCTCTGCCCCGGTGGCACCGGCACTGGTCGACAGCCGGCGATACGTCCACCTTGCCGCTGCCCACGACGCTGCGGCCCTGCGATCGCTCGCCGGTCTGGTCGGCTGTACGCCGTGCGGGACGCGCTGCACCCGCCATCGCCAACTCAGTCTAGGGAGCACCAAATCGTGATGGACGTGCGCCGTTCTCTCGCTCGCGACGTCATGCTGTCCCTGGCGCATGATGCCGAAGAGGCGATGACGATCGTTCGCGACCGGGATCGCACGGCAGTGGTGGTCAGCGACGAATACGCGTTGTTCCGTCTGGCGGTACACCGCTATCTGCTTCAGGCCGACGGTGACCGCAACCCGGCAGAGAGCCGGGTCGACCAGGACTGGTCCTTCCGGAGCATGGGCATGGTGCAGGCGGCGAGCATCTTGCGGTTCTGCGCCTTCATGGGGGTCCGCCTGGACTGCGGGAGGGACGTCGAGGACCTCTACCGCGCCGCACTCGCCGAACTGCGACCGTGCGGCGACGCTCACCCAGCGCGTGACCGGCTGGCCGAGGTCACCGCCACACATCGGCTGGTGCGCAGTCTGCGTACCGCTGGGAAGCTCGACGAGGCGCTGCGTCTGTCGACGAGGCTGGGGCCCGACTTCTTCTACGCCAGCGGCGCCGAGCCCCGTTTCGCGGACCTTCAGTTCGAGATCGGTGCGTGCCTACTCGAGATGGGGCGCCCCGCCCAGGTGTTCAGTGCGCTGGGCGAGTTGGAGAAGACCTACTGGGAGACGTCTGCGGCTCGTTCCTACTCCACCCGCCACCGACACGACTTCATCCTCGCCCTCGCCGAGCAGGGCCGCGCCGAGCAGGGCGCGGCGATCGACCGGATGGAGGCGGCGCTGGGGCATCTGACCACGCACCGGATCTCCGACACCCGTCACGACGTGTACGAGTTGTCGCTGACTCTCACCTACGCCGAGATGCTCGCTGATTCGGAGGCGCACCACCATCGCGCGATCGAACTCGCTGAACTGGCGCTCGGCATAGCCGAGCGGATCCGGGGCCGGTGGGGGGTGATCGCGCGTGCCCGCACCCCGCTGTCACGGGCCTTCCGGCGGGTGTACGGCGACGTGGCTCTGTTGACGGCACGACTGCCGGGTGCCTCGGCGGCTCGACTCGGCCTGCGGGTCTGCCTCTCGGCCAAGCAGACCGGATTCGCCGGTCACCTTCGGGCCGGCGAACTGCTGCTCGCCCCGCGGCTCCGCGGACTGATGGCCGAGGTCCTCGCCGTCGAACAGGCGGAGTCCAGCGACCTGGTCGGCGACGACGAGGCGCTGCGGGACAACCGGCGCAAGCAGGAGCGAATGCTCGCCGAGCTGCACGAGCGGATCCTCAAGAGGGTCAACCCGATGCTCGCCGACATGATTCTGCCGACTCCGACGGATGTCAGCGATCTGCTCCGGGTGGTCGGCGACCGGCACGCGTTGGACTTCGCCGGGTTGCCGGACACTCTCGGCGGCGGCACGAACTGGTTCCGTACGTTGACGACACCGGACGGGCATGTCCAGTTCGAACGGTTCAGGCCGGGGCCGCATTTCGCCGACTACTTCCACGGGCTGGACGGCCGGAGAGCATGGGTGGACCGACTCGACGAGGCCCGCGAGCATCACCGGCCGGACTGGCATGCGTTGGCGCTTGAGATCCTGCCCGCCGAGTTGATCCGACGACTGCGGGACACCGCCTCGACGGACGAGCCGATCGAACTGCTGGTGTCGGCGCATCAAGAGCTCAGCCTGCTGCCGTGGGCCGCCCTTGAGATCGACAGTGGCGGAACCCTGCTCCTCCACCATGCGGTAATCACCCAGACTCCGGTGCTGACCTGCTTGTCGAGGCCGCATCCGCCGTTCGTGTCCGGCCCGGCGCTGGTCCGTCTGGTCGCCGAGGGTGCTGTCTGGATCGACCGGGAACGCGGGGCCTGGGGTTTGCCGGCAACCGGCGGTAGCGTGCCGCTCAGCCGGTGCCCGCTGCAGGGCGAAGCGCCTCGAACCATGGCCCGATCGAGGCTGAGCGCGGAACTGATCAACCCCGAGGAGCAGTGGCGTTTCATCCACGTCGCCGCCCACGGCGGGGGGACCGGCCTGGACCAGCACCTGAGGCTGCCGGAGGAGACCGCGACGGCGGGGTCACTCACCGCGGCGTACGCGCTCGCATTGCGCTGGCCCGAGTCGGCGTTGATGGCGTCCTGCCATATCGGTCGCCTGGTCAACGTGGAGGACGCCGAACCGCTGGGCTTCGTCATGGCGGTACTCACGGGCGGCAGCCAGTGCGTCGTGGCGGCGATCGACAGGGTGCCGAACCTGCCCGCAGGCCGTATGGCGGGACATTTGGTCCGGCTCGTCCGGGGTGGAAGCGTCCGTCTTGACCACGCGCTGCGCAGGGCCCAGCTCAAGCTCGCCCGTACGGAGCATGTGGTGAGCTGGGCCCTGTTCAACACGTACGTCAGATAGGCCGCTGTCGGCGAACCGGGAGACCCAGTACCTTCTCGACCCTCTCGGCCCGCTCTTTCTCGTGGGCGTAGGCGTCGAGGACGAACCACCGCGCTCGCCACTCACGATAACCAGGGGCACCACCAAAGGCTGATCTGCATTCCTCGATGCTGTCGATGACGCGCGGCATGATGGCGCTGCCGATCCCCCGATGTACGCTGCGTTGTTTCTGGCGGTCTCTGCTGTCGGTGACCCGCTCGCTCAACCAGACACACATCGCCTCGACCGCCTCGTCGTCGAGCGTCTCGTGCTCAAGACATGCGGCGAACGTCAGTGCGCTCGGCAGGCGGTGCCCAGGCATGATCAGGGCCGCGCTGAGCCGGGTCTGAACGATCTGCACCTTGAGATCGTCCCGCGGCTCGACCTGCCTGCCGTTGGAGTCCTCGATCGGTCGCTCAATGTACTGGTAGGCATGCTCGAACCGGCCACGAAGGCGCTCACGGCTCTGCTGCCACGTCTCGTCGTCACCGAGCGGCAGGCGACCGATGGTCTCCATCTCCGCCGCCAGCGCAAGCATCAGGAGGACCGCGCGGGCGGTCATGATGCCGGGGTTTATGAAGCTCGTGGGCAGCGCGAGGCCGTACTCGTTCACCTCGTCCACGAAACCGTGATGTTTCTTCACCCGGTCCGCCGCCACGAGTGCCTGCTCACCGATCTCCACTCCGCCGGCCAGCTGGTCGAACATGCGCTGCGTGTACTCGACCTGGTCGGCCGAGGGGAAATCCTCCACCCAGTGGCCGATGATCCGCTCCGCGATGCGGCAGGCGGTACCCGTCTCGGCGAGCACCAGTTGCACGAGGACCTCGTCCAGCGCCCGCAGGTACGGATCGTCCGCCGCCGCGTCGCGACTCCGGTGGTAGCTGAGGAACTCGCTGTGTCGGGTACGTGCATCCTGATGGAGCATCCGCGCCCGGTCATACCCGTCCTGAGTGTCCCGCTTGGAGGCGGCGAGGGCCTGTGACCGGAAGGCACCGAGGGCCCTGGCGGCGTACTCCGGCCATGGGAGGTTCCGGGCGGCGCTCACGGCGCGCGCGATCAACTCGTACCTGCGTTCGATCTCGGCCAGAGCGTTCTCGTCGTGCTCCCTGCGGCCGTCATTGATCTGCCGCAGGGTGTTCCAGGTGGCCTCGTAGAGCAGCCATCCCATCAACGGCAACCGGGCAGCCAGGTGATCCGGTGGCGTTTGTCGGACCGCCTCGCGCCGATAGCTCTCCACATCGGCTTCTATGTCGGTGACCAGATCCTCGTCGCAGGTGATTGTGCCTCGACGGAGCGCAACACAGAGCTCCCGCAGACGGTCGACGCTCATCATGACGATAGTCGCTCCAGTTCTCCAGGTCAGGGTCGATCAAAGCGGTACGGATCGGGACCGCACGGCCCAACGGGCCACTGCGATCCCCGCCACGGCTGCGACGGCCGAAGCGGCGATGAGGCTCGCCCCGACGGGCGCCGGTTCGCCGGTGCCCCACCTCGCGAACGCGGTCGCCGCGAACCAGGCCGACGACGCGGCGAACGCCACTCCGGTGACTCCGGCCCAGATCCAACTCCACCGTGAGTCGGACCTCGCGCGCATCGTGCTGACGAGCGGAACGAACAACGCGGCGCAGGCGATGCAGACGAGGAAGGGCACCTTCAACGACGCATACGTCGGCCAGGGGTAGTCGAGGGTCTGTGAGGCGGCGAGCAGCAGCCCCACTGCCGCGATGACACTGGTCTGCACGACGGTGAGAAACTCGGCTCGCTCACCCTGCTCGCGCAGGCGCTGTTCGATCTCGGCCGACCCGATTCGTGCCATCGGTTCGCCGTAGGCGACCGCGTCCCGCACGGTGTCGGCCTCGTCCGCGATCTCGGCCAACAGCCATTGTGTGTACTGGAGGTCCTCGCTGATCGGGTCACCCGGATCTCTCCCCCAGGCAGGGTCGCGGTCGCCCAGTCGAACGGAGACTCGTCCACCCTCGGCGAGCCAGACACCGGCGTTATCGGCCGCTGCCTCGACCGTGCGGTGCATCGTCCGCAGCACCGCCTCGTGCGCGGACAGCAGCGCCACCTGTCGCCGCAGCGCCGACAACGATGCCTCCTGCGCCGCCGTCCTCCTGCGACGCGTCGTCTCGGCGCGCTCGAAGCGCCTCGCCTGATCGAGCAAGGCATCGGGCCGATACCGCGTGCGGCGTTCGACGAACCGCCGCGCCTGGTGCCGCACATTGGCCAACTGCCAGAAGTACGCCGGCAGCGGCGGCATCGCCGCGTGCCGGTTCGGCCACACCCACGCGTCGCTGTCCGTCTCACGATCGGCTGGTGCGAGCAGCACCGCCACCCGATCCGGTCGATGCTGGTCGTCCGCGCCGACCTCCCACAGGTAGCAACCGGTGAAGAGTTCGGCGGCCGCACTGCCGAGCGGGCCGAGCCCTTCGGGCAGGGCTGCCACGACGGCGTCGGCGAGCCGCTCGACCTCACGATCGTCGTCGTACAACGCGTAATAGAGCTTGACCCGACCGGCGTGGCCGGTGTCTGGATCCACACCGACCGCCTCTCGCCAGTCCCGGTCGAGTTCCCGCCAGGTTCGACTGTCGTCCTGCGGCGCCAGGCAGACCAGGAACGCCGCAAGCCGGAGGGAGGCGTACTCAATGGCCTGATAGATGTGCCCCGGGGCGGGCGAATCGTACAACCGTCGTGGCCATGGGCCACCGGGCCGAACGAACGAGGTGGCCTGCGTCCGACTCATGCCGAGGAGCCGGCATGAGTCCGTCAATCGGCGCAACGCCCTCCCCTGCGGTGCACTGTCCAGGTAGGTGTACACGTGCATTGCCTGGCCCCGCAGGCTCATCTGCTCTGCTCGTCCGGGTCGCGCGGGTACCGCTGCCGGATCACCTTCATCTGCTCTTCCAGGTTCTCGCTCGCCGTCCGCACCATTCGGGGCGAAGGTATCGACGGGCTGGGCTCTGCCAGTTCGGCCTTGGCGGATTGTCGATAGGACCTCCGGTCCATTTCGCCGCGCAGGAACCGCACCGCTGCCAGGTCTCCGCGATCGAGAGCCTCCTGCATCCGACGCACGGCCTCGTCAAGCTGTTTCCATTCGGCCGGCGACAGTTCGCACGCACGGACGTACCTGAGCGTCTCGGCTGCTTCGTCGAGTATCTCGGCGGCGTCAGCATCGTCTATGGCGTCCATCGACACACATGGTAGATGCAGATGCCAACAAGGCGTTCCACCGTCCGAATGGCCTTGCCACCGCACCGGCAGATGATCCGCCGCTTTCGGTAGAGCCATTCTGGACGTTCGGACTAAGAGATCAATTCCGCGGTCAGCCCATCCGCGACCCGCACACCTCGGCTGAGTGATCCGGCTCGCCGATCAGAACGAGCAGTTCACCAGATCGCATTCGGGGCCGAGCCGGATACCGAAGTGGGCCTCGACGCCATCCCGGACGTGGGCGGCGAACTTCATGACGTCCGCGGCCGTCGCACCACCCCGGTTGGTGACGGCGAGCGCATGACGACTGGACAGCGCCACGGTCCCGTTACCCCACTCACGACCGTAGCCCCGAGGGAACCCGGCGTGCTCGATCAGCCACGCCGCCGGTAGTTTCGTGCCCTTGACATCGAAGTAGCGGGGGCATCCAGCGGCGCTGTCCGGCACGTGGGTCAGCACGGGATTCACGAAGAAGGAACCAACGCTCCAGGTGTCGTGGTCCTCGGGGTCGAGGACCATGCCCCGACTGCGGCGCAGCTCGAGGACGGCATCGCGGACGTCGGAAGGCGGCGCAGTTCCGCCAACCTCGATGTCCAGCTTCTTCGCGAGGTCGACGTACTCGATGGAGCGTGACTGGCTGGCGCGACGCAGCCGGAAGGTCACGTCGACCACCACCCACCGACCACTGCGCTTGAAGACCGACTGTCGGTGACTGCCGAACCCGCACCGGTCCGGGGACCATCGCTCCAAGCAGTCGGTCTGCCTGTCGTACACCGTGAGCGACTCGAGCACGTCAGCCGTCACCGTGCCGAACGCACCCACGTTCTGCACCGGCGTTCCGCCGGCCGAACCGGGAATGCCGGAAAGCGCCTCCAACCCGGCAAGCCCTTCGTCGAGGCTCGCCGAGACGACGTCGTCCCACACGGCTCCGGCGGCGGCGGTCACCTGGTCGCCCTGGATGTCGAACTCCGACGATGCGACCTTGACGACGGTGCCGTGCCACCCGATGTCGCCGACCACCAGGTTGGATCCTCCGCCCATCACCAGCAGCGGATCATCGGATCCCCGCGACTCGCGCAGGATCTCGACCAGCTGGGGCGTGGTCTCGGGGACACGGAGACGGCCGACCGGGCCGCCCACCCGCATCGTGGTGAGGTCGGCGAACGTAATGGTCACCGGGCCAGCCTACTGTTCGGGGCCGAGGTGTCCCGTCCGCTCCCCGGCGGTGGGTGTGACGCGACCAGGAGTCAGGACGAGGATCGAATTCGGCGTACCGCTGCGTCGACCGCACTCTCGCAGATCGAGCGATAGTCGTCAGAGGGCGTCCTCCGCAGCCGGAGACCGGCAAGAATATTCACCGGCCAGGTCGACACATCCGTCGGCGGCGTGCCGTTGACCTCAAGGAACAACTCCAGATCATAGTCGTTCGAGGTCTGCACGAGGTAATCCTGCACGACGGCAAGAAGCGCCACCGAAAGCTCCAGCACGAAGATTTCCGGGTCACTGTCGGCTGCCGCCTCGACGGCCGCTGCTATCCGGTCCTGCAACATCGTGGCATCCACGGACGCCAACCTGCACCGGTCGTCCACCGAGATCGGGTTGTCAGTCTTCTCGATCACAATACGGCACATCCTGTCGAACCGGTCCGACTGACGGCAGCCTCCCCAGAGGAGGCGGGATTTGTTTCGTCGCGAATTGAAGCGCCGGAGGCGTCCGCATGCAACCCGACTGTCGGACTTCCGTCAAATAGCCTCATGAGCGGGCCCCATTCCTAACCTTTGCCACCGGCTCGCCTCACTTGATGTTCCCGAAACTCGGCGAGCGCCCCCTATAAGTACCGCCACACGATGAGGGTCGCGTCGTCGTGCTGCTTGGGCGGGCGGCGGCCCGGGCGCGCGAGCAGGTCGGGACGAGTCCGCTCGCACCTGCGGACCGCGTCGATGACGGCACGGGGCCCGGACCGTTCGACAAGTTCGAGCACCTCGGCCCACCCGAACTGGAAGAACTCCGTGAGCCGCGAGACGCCGTCGGTACACAGCACCAACCGGTGCAGACCGGCACGGGCCACACTGCCGGTCACCGCCTCAGCAGCCGCCGCCGGTTCGGTCGACGCCACCCAGAAACCCCCGGCCCTGTTACGCAGCCGGGCGACGGTGTGCCGGTCGTAGGCTTCCAGCCGATCCGTCCGGTCGTCCCGGACGACGGTGATGCCGTCACTGTTCTCGATCACCACCGACGAGTCGCAGAGCACCAGATAGTCGACGCGATCGCCACGCTCACGGACCATCGCGACCGTGGCCGACGGACTGTTCGGGTTCGTCAGGTCACAACCGCCGCCATGGGACTCCCGAAGCCGGCCAATCGCCGCGGCGAGGACCCGGTCGAGGGCACTCGTCTGGTCGGCGGACAGCGCCTCGACGAGGCAGACGCCAAGTGTCCGCACCAACCAGGCCGGATCGTGGACACAACCGGTCTCCAGGCCGGACAGTTGTGTTACCCCGTCGAGCACGATCGCGATGCCCGGTGCCGCGATCGCATAGTCCTCGTTGGTCCGCCCGGCACCGGCCTCGCCGGCGAGAAGGACTTCCACGTCTCACTTCCCGATCTCGGCGGAGTGGACCACACAGGCATCCGTTCGGCCGTCGGCATCCGCCAGCCTAAGGATCGTACCGACCGTCTGGGTGACGAAGTGATATCGGAGCGTCGGCTGTCGATCAAAGCGACACGCCCCTAGGATCGATCCGGTCGCTGTCGGGCCGCAGCGATGGCTGCGGAAAGGAGAGTCGTGGTCGCCTACGAGCCGGTTCCGCTTCCGAGGTGCCCCTCGCGCCCGTCGCTGGAAGCGATCGTCACGGACGTACACCGCTGGGCATCCTCCGCACCCATGCGCGACCTGGTCGACGCCTTCGGCGGCACCGTTCCCGTTCTCACCGGCGAGAACGTCACCAGTTCCCTCCTGGCCTGGCTTGACGACTTCTCCGACGGATGCTGGAACTTCCGTGGTGGCGCCGAGCGGCCCGCAGCCCGGGAGCCCGACCTGACCCCCGAGGGTCGGGCTCTGGTGCTGTCGGCCGCCGACGCGCTCGGGCTGGTCCAGGTGGCCAAGCCGCTGCACCAGCGGTACACGCACCTGATCGTGCTGGGCGGCCTGGCCCGTGCCTGCCTGCAACGGAACTCCTACGCCGCCGCGCTGCTCAACGGCGGTTTCGTCGGTCGACCCGAAGTGGCCGCGCTGGGCAGTTTCCGACCCCTGACCGAGCCGGAACAGGACCTGCTGACCGAGCACGGCACGGCCGGTGGCGAGACGGAGATGGACGCGATGGACGCCGGTGTCCAGCGCTATCTGGGCCTCGGTGAGCCGGACAGTGAGGAGTCCTCGCTGGACCCCAACCCCCACCTGTCCTGGCGGATCCGCACCTATCGGCGTGAGGGCGCGCCGACCGTGCGTGTACTCGCCGCCCCGTCCGGCGACCCGGCACGACGGGCCAACACTGCCGACACCCAACGCTATTGGGCCGAGCGGCTGCGGCTCACCCCGCAGGACCGCGTACTCGTGGTGACCTCGGCTATCTATGTGCCGTTCCAGCACGCTGACGCGATCCGGACGCTCGGCGTGCCCTTCGGTGTCGAGGTGGACACGGTGGGCGTCGAGGCCGACTGGTCGCACGAGCCGACGCTCCACCAGCCGGTCACCCCGGGCAAGTATCTGCAGGAGATCCGCTCGGGCATCCGGTCCATGCGTTGGCTGGTGGCGGCGGTGCAGGAGGCAGAAGCCCCGACGACCGCCCCAGCATGAGCGGCTTTCCGGTCGTCGATCTGCCTGCGGGCCGCTCACCGGTCGTCCATTCTGCGATGGGCGCGGCGATCGACGACTGGACGAGATCACCAGCCCTACGCGCGCTCGTCACCGCCTTCGGCGGGACACTGCCGGTCGGTCACCTCAGTCACCGGCTGGCCTGGCTCGACGATTTCTCGCTCGTCTGGGATACCCGCAACGGCGGCGAACGACACGAGTCACGGCGGGTCGACCATGGACAGGACATCCGCGAGCTGGTCGATCACGTGGCCTTGTCGCTGGGGCTGCGCGGTCGGCACCGGCCGGGCCGCAGGTACTACCAGCATGTGCTGATCGCCGGCGGTGGCGTACGTACCTGCGTCGCGCGTTCGTTGTTCGCCGCCGACCTCATCTCCGGCGGTGTCGTGGCCGATCAGGTGTCCGGTCTGGGTAGCCTCCGCCCGATCGCCGACAAGGAACGCGACCACGCCCGTTACCTGGGCCTCACCGGTATCGAGACCGAGTTCGACGGAATGGACGCGGGGCTACAGCGGGCGTTCCGGCTCGACCGGCCGGTGGTCGACGAACTAATGGTGGGCGGCGGGTTCAGCGGCTGGCGGGTACGCACCTACCGGTTCGGGTCCCGGGACATACGGACTCTGGCGGCACCGTCCACCGAACCGGCGACCCGCCGGGCCAACACCGCCGACACGTTGGAGTTCTGGGCCGAGCAGGTGGGACGACCGGAGCCCGGGGACAACGTCCTGCTGGTCACCACCGACCTGCACGTGCCGTTTCAGCACTGCGACGCGCTCCGTACGCTGACCCTGCGTCACGGTTGCGGCGTCGACACCGTCGGGCTGGAGCCGCAGGGCCTGGCCGACCCGCACCTGCGGCACGTGTACCCGACCTCGGCCGTGCTCCAGGAGGTACGGTCGGCCGTCCGGTCGATGCGCGCCCTCTACGAGGCGTTGCCACCGGTTTCCTCGATCGCCTCACGGAACGCCTCGGAGCGGTGCTTGTAGTTGCGGTACCGGCCGTAGCTGGGGGCAGCCGGCGACAGCAGCACCACTCCACCGGCCGGAGTGAGCTTCCGGGACTGGCGGACCGCCGCGGTGAGGTCCTCGGCGATCTCGCTGCGCACACCCGGTAGGTCGGCCAGCGCAGCGATGATCCGAGGACCGCTGTCCGGGATCCCGATGACGGTGATCTCGCGTTCAGCGAGATGCTCGCGCAGCGGGCCGTAGTCCACCCCTCGGTCGCTGCCACCGACGATCACAGTCAACGGTCTGCCGTCGTAGGCGTCGATGGCGTGCATCGCCGCGTACGGGCTGGTGGCCAGGGTGTCGTCGACGAAGGTGAGGCCGGACGAATCCGCGATCTCGGTGAGCCGGTGGGCCAGCCCCTGGAACTCGGCGACCGCGATCGCGAGGGTGTCCTTACGCTCGACCAGGTCCACGCCGAGCGCGTCCAGCACCGCGAGGGCCACGCAGAGATTGCCCTCGTTGTGCCGACCGACCAGAGGGAGCACCGCCCGGGGGAACAGGGGCCGATCGACCAGGTGGAACCAAGGTCTGCCGTCCGGTCCGCCGGCCACGTTCACCGAACCCGCCGTCCCGGCACGGACCGCCGCCCGGTCACCCAGTTCCACGGCGAGCCGGGGGTCGGCGCCGTTGACCACGACCGTACGCGGGCCGTAGGAGATCAGGTTGAGCTTGTCCCGGTAGTACTGTTCCTCGCTGCCGTGGGCGTCGAGGTGCTCGGGGAAGAGCGCGGTGACGACCGCGATCCGCGGCGAGTCGGCCAGGTCACTGCACTGGTAGCTGGACAGTTCGAGCACGTACAGCTCCGCGTCGGGCAGTTCCAGCGTCGGCACCCCGATGTTGCCACCGAACACGTTCGGTCGATCCACTGCGGTGAGCAGATGGCTGATCAGACTGGAGGTCGTGCTCTTCCCCTTGCTTCCGGTCACGCCGATGGTGCGATCGCCGTGGTCAGCCATCCACAGCGCCGTACCCTGGGTGACCAGCACGCCGCTCTCGCGCAACTGCGCCATCCACGGGTGGGTCTGCGGCACCCCGGGCGAGCGGACCACCACGTCCGCGGCGAGCAGGCGTTCCAGTCCTGCCTTCCCGGTGACCAGCGGCGCCGCTTCGGCGACCGCACCGTCCCAGGGCAGCGAGAGGAAGTTCTCCCGGTCGTCCACCGCGACCAGCGACGCAGGCCCGTGAGCGGCGACGGCAGTGGCAGCAGCCAGCCCTTCACGGCCAGTGCCCCAGATGGCCACAGTGCGTCCGCGCAGGTCAGACAAGTGCACCTGTGATCTCCTTGCTCGCGTCCGGGCTTGCCCGGACTAGTATGACCTGTGCCCAATACGCAGTTGGCGCGGATGGACGCGTTCACCTTCCCGTCCTACTCGATCGATCTCTCGACCGGGGAGGCGTTGTTCGACTACGCCCTGACCGGGCCCGACGGCGAGCAGCGATTCACCGAGGTGATCACGCTCCCGGTGCCGGACGAGTCACCGTCGGACGCCGCCGTGGCGGCGCTCGGCCGGGTGCTGGAGCTGCTGCACGTCGTGGCCGGCGTCAGCTACTACAAGGCCGCCGCGCCGGGGCAGTTGGTGCTGCCGGCGCCGCTGGGCCCGGCCGCCGCCGAGTTCGTCACCGCCGTCTACACCAAGGGCCTGGCCGAGTACGCCTACCGCAACCAGTTGCCGTACGTGCTCGAACTGTCCCCGGTGATCCCGGAGGGCCGGGTCGCTCCCGTCACGGAGTACGACAACTCGGACCGTCGACCGCTCAGCGCGGTCGGCGGCGGCAAGGACTCGATCGTCAGCCTGGAGGCGATACGTCGTGCCGGTCTGGACCCGGTCCCGTTCTCGGTCAACCCGAACCACGTGATCAACGCGGTGAACGCGGCCTCCGGGCTCACCCCGTTGGCCGCCCGGCGACGCCTCGACCCGGTGCTGTTCGAGCTGAACGCGGCCGGCGCCCGCAACGGGCACATCCCGGTCACCGCGATCAACTCGCTGATCGCGGTCGCCACCGCCGTGCTGCACGGGCTCGGTCCGGTGGTCATGTCCAACGAGCGCTCCGCCTCCGACCCGAACCTGATCTGGAACGGCCACGAGGTCAACCACCAGTGGTCCAAGGGTGTCGAGGCCGAGGGGCTGCTCCGGGCTGCGCTGGCCGAGCACGCCGGGCTCACCGAACCGTACTTCTCCCTGCTGCGCCCGCTGTCGGAGCTGCACATCGCCCGACTGTTCGCCACCATCGACCGGTACGACGACGTGGTGACCAGTTGCAACGCGGCGTTCAAGCTGCGCGACGCCAGCGAGCGCTGGTGCCGCGACTGCCCCAAGTGCCGGTTCGTCTTCCTGGCTCTGGCCCCGTTCATGTCCCGCGAGCGGATCACCCACATCTTCGGCGGTGACCTGCTCGCCGACGAAACGCAGATCCCCGGCTACCGGGAGCTGCTCGGCGTGGACGGGCACAAGCCGTTCGAGTGCGTCGGCGAGGTGGAGGAGTCGGTGGTGGCACTGAGCCTGCTCGCCCAGCAGCCGGACTGGCGGGACGCCCCGGTCGTACGCACGCTGGTCGCCGCCGTGCCGGACAGCGCGTGGGCCACGGCCGCCACCTCCGACGTCTTCACCCCCGGCGGCGGCCCCAGCTACGTCCCGCCCGCCTACACCAAGGCCCTGCACTCGCTCAGCGAGTGACGGACGTCAGGCGAGCCGGTGCCGGATGGCGTACGCCGCCGCCTCGGTGCGGTTCCGCGCACCGATCTTGGCGAACGCGTTGTTGGTATGCGTCTTGATCGTCGTCTCGGCGACGAACAGGGGCCGCCGCGATCTCGGCATTGGTCCGCCCCGACGCGAGATGGCCGAGCACCTCGGCCTCCCGCTGGGTCAACCCGTCCGGCAGCCGGTCCGGCACCACCTGCGCCGGCCGGGCCATCGCCTCGACCAGTCGGGCGGACACCACCGGGTCGAACAACCCGTGACCGGTGGCCGCCGCGCGCAACGCCATCCCGATCTCGGCCCGCCCGGCGTCCTTGGTGAGATAGCCGCACGCCCCGGCCGCGAGCGCCCCGGCGATCGACTCGTCGTCGGCGTACGTGGTCAGCACCACCACCGCCACCTCCGGGAACCGCTCCCGGACCTGGGCGGTCGCGGCGATGCCGTCCAGTACCGGCATCCGCAGGTCCATCAGGACCACGTCCGGCCGGTGTTCGGCGACGAGGTCGAGAGCCCGCGCGCCGTCGCCGGCCGCCTCGACCACCGTCACTCCGTCGGTGAGTTCCAGCAGGGCGGTCAGCCCCTCCCGGACCAGTTGCTGATCGTCGACGACCACCACCCGCAGGGCCGCGTCACTCATGCCGCCCCGCGCTCGCTGACGCTCGCTCATGACGGCACCTCCGCCGTCACACGCCATGCGCCGTCGACGACGCCCGCCTCCAGGGTGCCACCGACCAGCGCGATCCTCTCCCGCGCCCCGGTCAGCCCGTGCCCGCCCGGTCCGGGTCGGGTGCCGGCCGGGTCCGGGGCCGGGTTTTCCACGATCAGCCGGGTGCGCGGCCCGCGATAGTCCAGAGCCACGCTGACCGGGGCACCCGGGGCGTGCCGGGCCGCGTTGGTCAGCGCCTCGCGGACGGTACGCAGCAACGACACCTCCGCCCCGGACGGCAGGTCCCGAGGAGTGCCCTCGGTCCGCAGCGTGATGGTCGCCGCATGGTCGGTACGGAACCCGGCCACCAGGTCACCGAGGGCACGTGGCAGCGGCGGCACGTCGGTACGCAGCGCAGCCACCGCCGCCCGGGCCTCGGCCAGGCCGTCGTTGGCCAGCCGCCGGGCCCGGCGGATCCGCTCGGTCGCGCCCACGACGTCGCCCTGCTCGCCCAGTTGCGCCTCGGCGACCGCCAACTGCACACCCAGCGCACCCAGCGAATGTGCCAGCACGTCGTGCAGCTCCCGGGCGATCCGGGTCCGCTCGTCCAGCGCCGCCGCCCGGGCCTGGGCCTGCTGGGTGCGCGAGGTCTGCTCCAGCAGCAACGCGGTCTGCTCGGCCCGCAGCCGGTACTCGCGCCGGTGCAAACTGAACAGGACCAACACGGCGATCAGCACCGGCTGGGTCAGCATCGCCGTCGGTCCCCGCCCGGAGAACCAGAGGACGATCGTCAGCACCGCGATCACCGCGCCGGTGAGAGCCAGGATGGCCGCCATCGGCATCCGGGGCAGCAACACGAAGGTGAACAGCCCCGCGTACACGAAGATCAGCGCCGAGGCGTCGTCCGGCACCCCCGCGACGGTCGCCGCCGAGAGCGTGACCAGGGCCAACGCGCCCCGGGCGAGCCGGGGCCACCGGCTGTCGGTCAGCAGGAACACCACCCAGCAGGCGAGAGCGGCGGCGAGCACCGGCCGCACCTCGGCTCCCGGCGGCGTCAGATACAGCCACGCCCAGAGCAGCAGCGCGCTGAGCACGATCCGCACCAACCAACCGGTCTCCGGGTCGTCGGCCCGCAGCAGCCGTACGCCCCGGCGGGTCGCCCGCCGCAGTCCTCCGCCCACGATCACTCGCGTTCCCGCACCAGGGTCAGGATCAGGTCCAGCACCAGCAGACGGTAGGCGACGAACGCGAGCCCCACCACGCCGAGTACCACCAGAATCGCAACGATCACCCGACCGGTCATCCGGCCGCCCTCCTTCTCGATCACCCGGTCGATGACGGCTCCGGCCAGCCGGGTGCTCCGGTTGCCCTTGCCGTCGCCGGCCAGCAGATAGTTCGCGGCCCGTACGACGGTGCCGTGACGCTCGGTCCGGGACGTGGTCCTGCCGTGGTTCCGCTCGGTCATGTCCCAGGACGCTACGAACGGCACCGGGTGGACCGGCACCGCCACAGGGTGGAGATCAGGGTGGAGCCCCGCCGCACGCCCGCGCCCGTGGTCGTGCCCGTGGTCATGCCCGGGTCCGCGTCCGCCCCGGCGATCATGGACTTGCGGTAGTCGATATCGACATGTAGGCGGCTTTTGTTCCCGCCACGACTCCATGATCGGCGCGGCGGACGGGGGCGGGGCACGGCGAGGCGGGCGGCGAAGGGTGGGGGTGGGGGGTCAGGAGGTGCGGATGGCGTCCAGGGCCAGCAGGGCGACGTGGAGGGAGAGGCAGGCGTCGACGGAGTCGAGGTCGACGTCGAGGATGCGGCCGATGCGGGCCAGCCGCTCATAGAACGCCGGCCGGGACAAATGTGCCGCGCTGGCCGCCGCCGACTTGTTGCGGCCCTGCTCCAGGTACGCCCGCAGGGTGCCGAGCAGGTGCTCACGTGGGTGCCGGGCGTCGTACGCCAGCAGTGCCCCGAGCTCACGCTCGACGAAGGTCTGCAGGCGCGGCTCGTCGCGCAGCAGGTGCAACAGCCCGGCGAGCCCGACGTGCGGCAGCCGGAAGATCGGCAGGTCCCGCCGGTCGTTGCGGGCGGCCTCGGCGACCTGCCGGGCCTCGATCAGCGACCGGCCCGCCTCCCGCAGGCTGCTGACCCCGGAACCGGCCGCGATGATCAGCCCAACGGCACCCCTCCCACCCCGGGCAGCCCGGGTCGCCGCCGGATCGGACGATCTCGCCTCGGGGCGGTGCCGACGCAGCGCGGCGGCGAACGAGGCCAGCGCCCGCTCCTCCGCCGTCGGGTCGGGCAGGGCCAGCAACGCCCCCACCGCCTGGTCGTCCACGGCGCTGGTCAGGCCGGTCAGGTTTGCCTCGCGCACCGCCTGACCCACCGCCTCGGCCAGGTCCCGCAGCCGGGCCGGACCGGGATCGTCCCCGTCACCGGCCCCGGTCGAGCCGCTCTCCGGGTCGTCGACCCGATGCCGGACCACCACCCCGACCAGGTGCCGACGTTCCAGCACCAGCCCGAGCCCCCGCGCCCGCAGGGCCACCTCGTCCACCGGGCGGGAGCGGTCCAGCAGCGCCGTGAGCAGGGTGCGGTGGATCTGCCGTTCCAACCCTTCGGCGTCCCGCCGGATCAGCCGGCCCAACGCCAGCGTCGACGCGGCCCGCTCGACCAGGATGGTCAACCGCGTCGGCGGCGAGAGCCCGCCGGTCACCGCGTCCTGCGCCGAGTTCCACTCGCCCCCGCCCGGCCAGCGCAGCAGCAGCCGCCCCCAGTCCTCCCCCCGCGCGCCAACCATGGTCACCAGCCAGCCGCTGTCCGGGTCGTAGACCGTACGGCCGACCGGACGGATCCGCCGCGAATGCTGCTCCCACCCGTCGAGCAGCAGCTCGGCGTTCTCCCGCGCCGGGTCGTACGCGAGCACCTGCCGGGACAGGTTCTCCAGCACCACCGGGCAGCCGGACAGCTCGGCGGCCTGCCGGACCACCTCGCCCGGGTCGGCACCCTCCACCGACAGCTCGGTGAACCGCTGGTGGATCTCCTCCGCCGCCCGCAACTCGGTGAGCTGCGCGTCCACGATCAGTCCGTGCACCGCCTCGGTGACCCGGACGAACGGGGTGGCCCGGCGCAACTCCACCAGCGGCAGCCCGTGCCGTTCGGCGGCGGCGGCCATCACCCGGGGCACCCCGGTGTGATACCGACGGCCCAGCTCGACCACCAGCCCGGAGACACCGACCCCGGCGAGGTCCCCGATGAAGGCCCGCAGCCCGGCGTCCTCGCCGGGTAGTCCGATGCCGGTGGTCAGCACCAGCTCGCCGCCCCTCAGCAGGGTGGCGATGTCCGGCACCTCGGCCACGTGCACCCAGCGCACCGGCCGGTCCAGCCCCGCCTCCCCGGCGACCAGGCGCGGCGCGCCGTGGCGGACCGGATCCAGCGCGAGGACCTCACGGACGGTAGGGAACACGGGCGACACGGTACCCGCAGGTCGACCCGAACCTCGACGGTCAGGCGTCGTCGCGGCCCAACTCCCAGCAGGCCACGGCGGTGGCGGCGGCCACGTTGAGCGAGTCCACGCCGCGCCGCATCGGGATCACCACGCGTACGTCGCTGGCGGTCATCGCCGCCGACGTCAACCCGGCCCCCTCGGCACCGAGCAGCAGCGCCGCGCGGGCCCGCTGCTGCGGCGTGAGCCGCTGGATGGGCACCGCGTCCGGGGCCGGGGTCATCGCCAGCACGGTGAACCCGGCGGCCCGTACCTCGTCCAGCGCCGCCGGCCAGGGTTCCAGTTTCGCGTACGGAACGGCGAAGACCTCGCCCATGCTGACCCGTACGCTGCGCCGGTAGAGCGGGTCGGCGCAGGACGGCGAGAGCAGCACCGCGTCCACCCCGAGCGCGGCGACCGCTCGGAAGATCGCGCCCAGGTTGGTGTGGTTGTTGACGTCCTCCAGGATCACCACCCGGCGGGCGGTGGCGAGCACCTCGGCGGCGCTCGGCAGCGGCGTGCGCCGGAACGACGCGAGGACCCCCCGGTGCACGTGGAATCCGGTGGCCTCGCGCAACACGTCCTGGCTGGCGGCGTAGACCGGGGCGTCACCGGTGTCCAGGTCGGCGAGCTGGTCGACCCGCTTGGCGTCGACCAGGTACGACCGGGCCGGGTACCCGGCCCGCAACGCCCGGCGCAGCACCAGCTCCCCCTCGGCGATGAACAGGCCGTGTGGTGGCTCCCAGCGGGTCCGCAGCTCAACGTCGGTCAGCGCACGGTAGTCGCCGATCCGCTCGTCGTCCGGGTCGGTGATCAGGTGGACAGGCACCCGCCGATTCTGCCGGACCAGGTTCGACTGGTTCCGCCGTGGTCCGGCCCGAGTCGACTCGACGGCCGGCCGAATGCCCTCGATGAAGAGGTGAGACGATGGCGATCATCGATTGCTGACTGGCCTGAACCGTCGACGGTCTCTGCCCGAGGAGGAAGGCCCGTCGCCCGAATCGACCGCCGCACGGTCCGGCCTGCGACAGAGTGTGGAAGTGGTGATCGGCGATGTCCATCCTGGACACATGCGATGGTTCGGGCACCGAGGATCGGGCGTATCTCGGTCAGAGAACGGTCTGTACGAACTCGTGGGTCGCCGTTCCGATCTGCCGCTCGGTGACCAGATCGTGCACTTCCGCGATCTGGTGTCGGCAGACATCGATTGGGCCGACTCCCGCAAAACTCGTTATCGGCAGGCATTGCACCGGGTCAGGATCGCATCCTTGGTCCTGGCCGCATCCTCGACGGTGGCGCTCGGAATCGACGGGTTCGATCAGGGAGCGAATCTCGCCCTGCCCATGGTCGCCACCGTGACCGTGCTCGGCGCGTTGGAAGGCGTCTTCAACTGGCGGTCACGGTTGGCGATGATGGAGGAGACGCGGTACCGCTTGAACCGGCTCCGAGATGAGATGGACTACTACCTCACGGTCACTCCATCGGAGGAGATGACCCGAACCGAGCTCGACCGATTCTTCGCCGAACAACAACGCATCTGGCGCGACGTGAGCCAACGGTGGACCGAACTACGTGCCATGCACGATCCGCCACCCGCCAACCCGACCGCGTCCACCGGCGCGAGCGGCGCCTGACGCACTGACGCGAACCTTGGTCGCCCCTGGTCCGTCCGGGTTCATTCCGCTGCCGTGATCCGGTCGGGCGGGACGTGGGCGGTGAGCCAGACGCCGCTGGCGGCCTGGTAGAACAGGTGGCCGGTCTCCCGCATGCCGGCGGCGTCGACGGTGAGGACCACCGGCTCGCCGCGCCGGGCCCCAACCGTGACGGCGGTCGGCCGGTCGCCGGAGAGGTGCACGTGGGTACGACCGCGCGGCCGGAGCCCGTCGGCGCGGATGCCGGGTAGGAAGCGGGCGACGGTGCCGTGGTAGAGCAGCGGTGGAGGCGGCACCGGCGTCAGACGCAGGTCGACCGGGACGGTGTGGCCCTGGGCCGCCCGGATCCGCCCGTCGCGGACCTCGAACCGTTGTTTGTCGGTGTCGCCGGTCAGCCGGGCCAGCAGCGCACCGTCGATGCGCCGACCGTGGCGGGCCAGCGCGGCGAGCAGCACCTGCACGTCCACCCATCCGGCGGAGTCGAGTGTGATCCCGACGGCGGCGGGCTGGTGACGCAGCACGTACGCCAGGAACTTGCTGGTCGCGGTGGTTCGGTCGGTCACGGTCGTGGCCCGAGCCGGTCGAGCAGGTCCCGCACGACCGGCTCGCGTTGTGGGCGCCAGGCCGCCCAGTAGCGGATCATCGGCAGACCGTGCACGGGGACGGCGCGCAGGCCGTCGGGGAGTTCCACGCAACCGTTGACGACGGTGGCGCCGACGCCGAGCGCCGACAGGTGCACGAGCAGGTCCCAGCCGTCGACCTCGGCGGCGACCTGCCAGGTGACGCCCGCGTCGAGCAGCGCACGGTCCAGCGCCCGCCGGTGTGCGCGCCCGGCCGGGGGGACGACAAGGTCCAGCCCGTCGAGGTCACGGAGTCGGACCTGCTGCCGCTCGGCCAGCGGGTGCCCGTCGTCGATCACGAGCACCTGCCGGTACGCGGCGATCTGCGTCGACTCGTACTGCCGTCCCGGTGGATCGTGCGCGACCACGGCGAGGTCGGCACGACCGGCGGAGATCGCGGCGAGGGCGGCGTCCCGGTCGGCGGTGATCACGTGCACCCGGCGGCCCTGGCGGCCGATCTGCCGGATCGGCTCGGCGATCACCCAGCGCAGCGTGCCCCGGCCGGCGGCGATGGTCATGGTGGGTGTGGCGTCCTGGTGCAGTTCCCGCAGGAACTCGTCGGTGCGGCGGCGGGTGTCCGACGCGTACGCGGCGAGGCGTTCACCGGCGACGGTGAGGGTCAGCCGACGGCCGTCCCGCTCGTAGAGGTCCACCCCGAGCGCGGTGGCCAGTTTGCGGATCTTCACGTGGAGCGAGGGCTGGCTGATGTGCAGCGCCGCAGCGGCGGCGGTGAAGTTGCGGTGCTCGGCGAAGACCGCGAACGACCGCAGTGCGTCGGCTTCCAGCAGGTCCCGCCCGTTCATAACCTACGACTATAGGAGGCTCACCGATCGATAGTTCTGCCCCGCCTCTCGGGCCCGCATCCTGGGTGGCATGAACGATCATGTGCCCCGGCTCGGCATCGACATCGGCCGAGTCGTCATCGACGGCCCCCGCCACCCCGGCGGAGGCGACACCGCCTTCTTCACCGGCGACGAGACCACCATGCTGGCCACCCCGGAGGTGCCCGGCGCCCTCGACACGATCGCCCGTCTCGTTCCCCACTTCGACGGGCAGGTCTGGCTGGTCTCCAAGTGCGGCCCGCGCATCCAGGCCCGTACGCAGCGCTGGCTCGACGCCCACGACTTCCACCGGCGTACCGGGGTCGACCGAGACCGGGTCCGGTTCTGTCGTGCCCGGGCGGACAAGCGGGGGCACTGTCTCGACCTCGGTCTCACCCACTTCGTCGACGACCACCCCGAGGTGCACTCGGCCATCCGGGGCGCCGTCGCCCACCAGTACTTCTTCGGGCCGCAGCGCCGACCGGTCCCCGGCTACGGGCACGCCACCCCCAGCTGGGCCGACGTCGAGCACCTCGTCATCCGGTCACTGCGGCGGGCGCACCGCCAGGACGGGACCGAGGTGACCGCCGGCGACGCGCCCCTCGGTCGGCTACAACACCCGTAACGAGTACACCCGCAGCAACGGCGCCTTGGTAGGACCGACCAACGACTCGTACGTGTACGCCCCCACCACCGTCACCTTCGCCTGGAACTCGTCGTCCGCAGCGATGTCGCCGAGCACCTTCGGATCGCCGTACAGCAGCGTGTTCGTGTCGTAGCCATCTTCGTCGGTCGTTCTCCGCGCTCCCACCAGCGCGAGGAACATGTCCTTACCTGTGGCATCGTCGAACTGGGTGATCTGGCCGTACACGACCAACGTCCGGCCGGTGTGATCGTCCGGCCGCTCGGCCATCCGTTTCCACTGCCGCTCGGTGACCGTCTCGAAGGTGTCGGGCAGGGCGGGCTCGGCAGCCGAGGAGGGCGGTGTGGTCGTCGGCGCGGCGGTGGACGCCTGCGGCGTCGTCGGCGGGCTCGCGGTGCTGTCCGCGACCTGGTTCGACCGGAAGGTGTACAGCAGCACGCCGCCCACGCCGATCCCGCAGCACAGGAGCAGTAGGCAGACGACAGCCCCGACGATCCACAGCACCACGTTCTGGTTCTTGCGGTGCGTCGGCGGTGGCATGCCGGGGTACGCTGCCGCCGCCCTCGGAGCGGGAGATGGATGCGACGGCGGGTCGCCCGCGTCGCCGGGGTGCCGGGGGTACGCCACGGGTGGCCTCCCGTTGTCGCCGGTGTGATGGACGGTGGTCGGCGGCCCGCTCGCTGTCTCCCCTGCCGCCCAAGCCGGCTACGTCAGGGCCACGTGACAGTCCACAACAGATTGTGAGCCGTCAGCGGACCCGAATCCATAGACGGTCCGGGATCTGTCAGCTACCGGCGACCTCTTCCAGCACGGGGACCACTGCGGTCGGCGCGGGCATCGCGGCGATCTCCGCCGCGACCTGCTGCGCGGCGACGCGCAGTGCCTCGTCGGTCAGCAGCCGGGTCAGGTCGGCTGCGCTGATCGCCTTCGCCTCGACGGCCAGTCCGGCGCCTCGCCGGGCCAGCAGGTCGGCGTTGTATCTGCGATCGCCCGCTCCCGGGGTGGTCAGTTGGGGTACGCCCGCCGCCAGGCCACCAAGCACGCTGCCCGCGCCGGAGTGGTGGACGAACCCCGCCGCCGTCGGCAGCACCCGGTCGAGGGGTACGCGGTCGACTGCCCGCACATTGGGCGGCAGGTGGCGCGTGCTCACCGGGCGTACGAGCACGAACTCGGCGTCGACCTGTGCGGCCACCCTGACGATCGCAGGGCCCGGGTCACCGTCGTTCGGGCCCTTCAGGGTGCTGCGGCTGACCAGGATGCGGGGCCGGTCGCCGGAGGTGAGCAGCCAGTCAGGGACCGGCCCACCGCCCGAGAAGGGAACCGGCCGCATCATGACCACCTTCCCGGTCGGGGAGTCGCGGAGGCTCGGCGGCGTGACGGCGATGGTCAGCTCGGGACCGGGGATCTCCTGCTTGGCCAGCGCCGTACTGGTGGTCACCGCCCGAAACAGATCAGTGGCCGACCAGAGGGTGTTCTCCTGGAGCACCGACGGGATGGAGAGTCGTCCGGCCACGATGGCACCGGCCTCGCCCAGCGGCTCGTAGACGATCAGGTCAGGGCGTTCCCGCTCGGCCAGGGCCAGCAGCGGGCCGACCAGGGCCAGGTTGGCACGACCGAAGAGTTCGCCGACCATGGCGTGGCCGGCCGTGCCGCGCAGCTCGGCGCGAGCGATGCCCGGATGGCGTAGCGCGACCCGGATCGCGCTTCGCGGCAGGCTGAAGGAGGCTCCGATGTCGGCCGTGCGCAGGCCGCGGAGATCGGGTGGGAAGCCCCCACTCGCCACGATCACGTCGTGGCCGGCGTCGCGGCAGGCCGCCGCGAGCGGGATCAGCGGCAGGACGTGGCCCTGCAGTGGCGCGGCGACGAACACGATGCGCATGAGCCGCAGCATAGAACTCCGGATCCGCTGCCACACCGGGCCCGACATCGACCTCGTCGTCAAGGCACGGGGCCGACCGTGTCGCACCCTGACGCCATGATGTGGCCGGGGTGACCGCTGCGGCTCACCCGTGGACGCGAGAGGACCTGCCGGATGGACGCCGGACCACCGAGCCGCCTGGCCATCGACCATGACGACTACCACGCCGAGCACGTGGGGCGCACCGGCGACGGCCGGCAGTTCTTCCTCACCACCCCGTTCGAGCCCGGCACCCACGGCAACGACGACGGCCAGGAGCTCGTCGCCCTCTACCTCTTCGATGCCGACGGACGGTTCCTGGAGGCGAGGATCGACGCCTTCGGCCCGAGGGCACTGATGGACCGCGAGGCGCGGCGGACGGCGTACGAGGCCCGCTTGGCCGAGTTGGGCAGCGTCACCTTCGACCGCATCGAGGTCGAGCCCTTCTCGGTCGAGCGGTACGGCACCACCTTCGGGCTGATCCCCCGCGCGCCGGAGGACGACGACGACACCTGGTGGGTCATCGTCGAGCCCGGCGACTACATGGCGTTCAGCCCACCGTGGGATCTCGGCGAATACGACACCTAGTAGTGCTCTGTGAGGTCGGCGCGTCCGGTGCCCATCGTCGGAATGGTCATGTCGTCGGTGTGGCGGGGCGCGACCACGTGACTCGCGGTATGTGATTTCTCGTTGGATCGGATGCTCTGCCTCCGGCGGCTTGGGATGGATCACTATGCGAGCACGGCCGGGCCTTGCAGCTCGTGCAACGGGTAGACGGCGTCGACCGGTCAGCTCGCCGCACTCGATGGACCGAATGTGGCGGTCGGCACGCCGCCGTAAGAGATCTCGTTACCGTCCGGGTCCGCGTAGACAACCTTGCGCATGCCCTGCTCGTAGTTCTCGATCCGGTGGGGTTCGAGGCCGCGTCGGGTGAGCCCGGCGACGGTGGTGTCCAGATCCGCCGCCATGATCATCAGCATCGAGCGGCCCGCGCGGTCGGGCAGGAGTTCGATGTAGACGTAGCTGTGCTTGGTCAACGTCCACACGGCCTCGATGTCGTTCGGGTAGAAGCTCGGCTCGGCGCCGAAGAACTGCCGGTACCAGGCCAGGGAATGATCGAAGTCAGCGACGGGGATGCCCGCGAACAAGTCTTGCGCTGTCGACGTACCGGTCATGATCGCTCCTTCCGTGGGTGGGACCTAGACTTAAGGCGTACACCATTGTTCGAGAAGAGGATGAGCGGAATGGCGACCGACGGCGTGGCGGCCAAGCGTGCGGACGCGCGCCGCAACGTCGAATCGGTCCTCGACGCCGCGATCACCCTGCTCGCCACCGACCCTCGGGTGAGTGTCAACGAGATCGCGAAAGCGGCCGGCGTGGGACGGGTTACGCTCTACGGCCACTTCCCGTCGCGTGCCGCACTGGTCGAGGCGGTCAGCCTCCGCGTGATCGCGAGCACCGACCAGGCCCTGAGCGCGATCGACCTCGCGGGCGATCCGCGGGACGCGATGGTCCGCCTGCTGGAGGCGACCTGGCAGCTGACACGCCGTTTCGGGGCGGTCGTGATCGCGGCGAGCGACGTGCTGACCCCGGAGGAGATGCGGCGGGTGCACGAGGGGCCGAGCCGCCGGGTGCGCGCTCTCGTCGAACGCGGCCGGGACGAGGGAGTGTTTCGGCGCGACATGCCGGTGCTGTGGCAGCTCGCGACCATCCAGGCGGTGCTGCACGGGGCGTCGGCCGCGGTGCATCGCGGTGACGTGACGGCGGACGATGCCACGCGGCTCGTCCGCGACACCGTACTTGCGGTACTTGCCGTCACGCCGTGAGAGTGACGACAAGTACGCCTGCCCCGACCAGCACGTCCAGTACGCCACAGAACTCCGCGAGTGACTGCTCGACAACGCGCCCGGTGCGGTGATGCCACCAATCCCATGCCGCGTGCCCGAACAGGGCGACGCCGACGACGATGCCGCCGGCGACATGGTCGGCCCGTACGGCGAGCAGCGCTGCCGCCCCGAGTGCGAGCATCGCCGCCGACTGCAGCGGGAGGGACCACGCCGGCCGCAGGCCTGTCCGGGCGGACCCGAAGACGACGAGACTGAGAGCCCCGAGGCAAATCCACGGCACGGGATCGAAGCCAATAGGCGCAAGGCCGAGCCCGACGAGCACGAAGGTGACACCGAACGCGGGCCACGATGCGCCGGGGCGTCCGATTGCCGCCGCAGCGAGGTAGACGAACCCCGACGCCGCCACGACAGAGGCGGCCTGACCGCCATGGTCGAGCCTGAGCACCGTACCGACCGCGACCAGGACACCGAGGGCCGCGGGCCAACGTCGCAGGAGCTTTTCGCTGGGTCTGGCCACCATCCCATCCCCTATCTCGAACGCTCGTGTTCGAGATAAACCGTACGCCCATGTTCGAGTTATGTCACACCCCGACCCTCGCGTTGATCATGAACTTGCCAGCCGGTCGCCCCAGGTACGCCTGCGCCGGTTCACCACCTCGGCACCCACCGCGGACGTCGCCCTGGCCTGGTCGCGGGACAACGCGTATCCGGCACCACGCCGCTTCCTCGCCCTGCTCAAGCTCGGCCAGATCGTCGACCATCGACCACGTCGGGCGATGACGCCCGTCCTCGGGGAGCCCGCAGCGGCCCCGACGAGCGGCCACCTCGGTGTCGCTGACGGCGTGGACACTCACCCCGATCTGGCAGTTCGCGACCGCGCCCCACGTGCCGCAGTACTGCCTGGCCACGCGCGGTGGGTCTTGCCGTCCTTCGGGAAACCCGTGTCGTCGACCACCCACGCCACCAGCTCGACCACCTCAACCGCCCGCGCGGCCAACCGCATCCGCACCGCCGTGGTGTCTCACGTCGAGGTCGAACTGCTGCAACCCCTGACGATCCACCCCGAGCCGCTCCACCAACCCCCGACACGCCGACCGCACAGAGCACTACCCGGGCCTGGTGACGGTGAGTCCCAGCCACTCGGCGAGGCTCTCGACCTCGGCGTGCACGTCGGCGGTCATCGCGGCGGTGAAGGGGACGTCCTCGTGGACGGCGTTGACGACGAGTCGGCCGCTCTTGCGGTCGGCGGTCGCGTCCAGCTTGCCGACGAGCCGGTCGTGATGGAGGACGGGCAGGGCGAAGTAGCCCCACCGGCGCTTCGCCCTGGGCTTGTACATCTCCAGGATGTATTCGAAGTCGAAGAGCTGCTCGGCGCGTACCCGGTCGTGGATCAGCCGGTCGAAGGGTGAGAGCAGTGCCGTGCGGCCCTCGAACGGCAGCCCGACGTACGCCGGGTGGACCCGCCAGGTGCCCGGCACGCCCTCCACCACGACCTCCTCACCCGCGTCACCGACGTACGGCGACTCACCCGGGATCTGCGGGCCGGTGGACCGGGCGATGCCGAGGGCCGCGAGTCGGCGTTCGTTGCGGAGCCGGACCGCGACGTGGCGATCGAGTTCGGGCAGCTCGGCGGCGTAGACCCGGGCGGGGAGATCCCAGTAGCGCTGCCGGCCACTGCGGCCGGAGATCGCGATGTGTCCGTGCAGCGCCAGGGATTCGAGCATCTTCGTCACGTTGCGGTTGTTGGTCCAACCCGACGACGGCCACGGCACGACACTGGTGTCGGGGATGTCCCGGGAGAGCAGCGGGCCCGACTCCGCCAGCAACGCCAGGATGTCGCGGCGGAACGACTCGTTGCCGTGCAGCCACTCCCGAATGGTCGGGTGCATCTCGGCACCGCGGGTCTCGGCGATCACGGCAGGCAGGTCTCGGGGCGACCGGATGTAGGCGACCGTCTCCACGAGGGTCCGATCGGTCTCGACCGCCCGGATCAGGTCGGCGGGATCGTAGGGCGGGCCGATGCGGCTCCACAGCACCAGGTCCGCACTCGGCGCGATGGCCGCCGTCGGGTCGATCTGGAGGAACGTCAGACGCTCGACCAGCGCCACAAGATCCGTCGGACGCGGCGCCGCCAACAACTGGGCGTGCACCGCGACCCGACGCGCCTCACCCCTGCTCAGCCGATGCACGACCACCCGCCGACCCTACTCGCCCGACGGCTCACCCCGCCGACCCCGGACCCGCTGAGCTGACCCCGTGAACGCCGGCCCGCCGGTCCGGGTCTCCAAGATCCGCACATCTTCGGGGATGTTGCTGCCTCCGAGTGGACCGGAGGCAGCAACATCCCCGAAACTGCCGCCACCCGGCCGACCAGCCGGGAGGTTGCGGCGGGCGGGTCATGGGGGTGGGGCGGTGGTGGGGCGGCGGGGTCGGGCCCAGGAGAGGAAGCGGGTGAAGAGGGTGGTGGGGTCGGGGCCGTCGTGGGGGTTGAGTTGGTAGCGGTCGCGCATTGCCTCGTACATCAGGCCGGCCAGGTAGATGGAGAGCCCGGCGAGGTTGTCGTCGTACTCGGCGACGCTGTCGAGACCGGCACCCGCCCGGTCGACCTGCCCTACGCCCGCCGCGCGGACGAGATCCTGGAGACCGGCGGCCTCTTCGAGTCACTGCTCCACACGGCCCAACGTGACGCCCAGCCCGAGTGGTTCATGCCCTGGCTGAAGGCCGAACGCGCGGCGACGCAACTGCGATATTTCAATCCGACGCTGATTCCCGGTCTCTTCCAGACCGAAGCGCAGCACCGCTCGGGCGTAGTTCTACCCTCTCGGTCGCCCTGATCAAGGAAGTTGAGAGCCAGCATGGACCTCAGTAACGCGCGTTGGCGGAAGTCCACCCGCAGCGGCACCAGCGGCGGCGAATGCATCGAGGTCGCCGACAACCTGACCGGTGTGGTCGCCGTGCGCGACAGCAAGGACCTCACCGGTCCGGTACTCGCCTTCGACCCCACCGCCTGGCGGTCGTTCGTCGCCTCCGCCAAGCGCCACTGAGCCACCGCCAGCCCGCCATGCAACCCCGGCTGCGGTGACTCGTTATGCGTCTAGGTCGACTGCGGTGACGGTGTCGCCGAACAGCGAGGGCACCAGCAGCCGGTTACCGTGCAGCGCCGCGTGGGACGGCATCCGCAGCAGGTCGGGTGCCTCGATCACCGTGTCGACCTGGCCGTCGGGAGTGATCCGGACGACCCGGGAGCCCCGGGTGACGGCCAGGTAGCAGGTCCCGTCGGGGGCGACGGTGAGCCCGTCCGGCCCGTCGGCCAGCGCGCCACCGGTGGCGACCGTCCGGCGGCCGGAGAGCCGACCGGGAGCCGACACGTCGAAGGCGAGCAGGGTGTTGTCCCGGGTCAGGGAGACGTACAGGATCGTGCCGTCGGGGCTGATCCCGATGCCGTTGGGATAGACCAGGTCGGCGGCGGCCACCCGGCAGGTGTCGGTCTGCCCCGGTGCCGCGTAGCAGACCGAGCCGGTCGCTTCGCCGGCCGTGGCGGTGCCGGAGTCGGTGAACCAGACGCCTCCGGCGGCGTCGACGACGCAGCCGTTCGGGCGGAGCAGCCGCCGGCCGTCGGCGGTGCCGATGCGGGCGGTGACCGTGCCGTCGGAGGAGAGCCGGACCAGTTCCGCCCGGGTCACGTCGCATCCGACGAGGCCGTCCCCGGCGCGGGCGAGCCCGAGGACCCGTCCGCCGGTGTCGGCGAACCACTGCGCGGAGCCGTCGTCGGGGTCGATCCGGACGATCGGGCCGCACTCCTGCGGGCTGCCGAGGGCGAGTCCGGCGTAGAGGTGCCCGTCCGCGCCGACGCAGACCGTCTCCGGGTGCGGCAGCATCCGGGCCAGCGTGGCGATCCGCATCAGGCGTCCCCGCCGGACGGTCCGAACGTGGCGGCGACCCCGGGTTCCTCCACCGGGCTGTACGCCTGAACGCCCAGGCCACCGTCGACCGGCAGCACCACCCCGGTGATGTAGCCGGACTCCGGTCCGGCGAGGAAACTCACCGCGGCGGCGACCTCCGCGAGGGTGCCCGCGCGACCGAGGGGGACGAGGCCGGCACGCCGGGCGACCTCCTCCGGGCCGGCGTCGTCCCAACCCGGGGTACGCACCATCGCCGGGGCGACCGCGTTGACCCGGATGCCGCGTCCGGCCAGGTCCAGCGCCAGGGCGCGGGTCATCGCCTCGAGGCCGCCCTTGCTGGCCACGTACGCGGCGTTGCCCCGGAACGCCCGGGACCCGCCGATCGAGGAGAGCTGCACGACGGCGGGCGCGTCCCCGGCGGTGAGCAGCGGCAGCGTGGCCTGGACCAGGGCGAGTGGGGCGACGAGGTTCACCTCCAGCACGGTGCGCAGGTGCGCGGCCGTCTCCCGGCCCACCGGCGCCCGGGGCGGACCGACGGCGGCGTTGTTGACCAGCACGTCGAGTCCACCCCAGTCGGCGTGGAGCCGCTCGACGGCGGCCTCGACGGCCGCCGCGTCGGTCACGTCAGCGGACAGCCAGGTCAGCCCGGCGGTGGGCGGGGTGTCCAGCGCCGCAGCGGCCGGATGCTCGGTTCGCCGCCGGGCCGGTCCGGCGGTGGTCGAGGGCTCGGGCGGTCGCCGGTCCAGCCCGGCGACCCGCCAACCTCGGGCCAGGAAAGCGGCGACCAGTTCGCCGCCGATCGCCCCGGCGGCACCGGTGACCAGGACCCGTCTGCTCATCGGGAGACCGCCGGGGCGGACACGACCGGGCAGGCCCACTGGTGTCGCTCCCCCACCAGCGGCGGCCGGTGCTCGGCGCACTCCGGTCGGGCCAGCCAACAGCGGGTGCGGAACGGGCAGCCCGACGGCGGGTCCGCCGGGGAGGGCAGGTCCCCGGCGAGCACGATCGGCTCAGGGCCCTGCTGCCGCCACGGGAACGGGTCGGGCGCTGCGGAGAGCAGCGCCTGGGTGTACGGGTGGGTCGGCGACTCGAAGACCTCGCGTGCCGGCCCCTGCTCGACGACGGTGCCGAGGTACATCACCGCGACCTGGTCGCTGACGTGGCGTACCACGTGCAGGTCGTGCGAGATGAACAGGTAGGACAGTCCCATCTCGGCACGCAGGTCGGCGAGCAGGTTGAGGATCTGCGCCTGGATCGACACGTCCAGCGCGGAGACCGGCTCGTCACAGATGATCAAGGCGGGCCGCATCGACAGCGCCCGGGCGATGCCGATGCGTTGCCGCTGACCGCCGGAGAACTGGTGCGGGTACCGGTCGGCGTGTGCGGCGGTCAGCCCCACCTGTTCGAGCAACCGGACCACCTCGTCGGCCTGGTCGCGGCGCGGCACCAGGTCACGGTGGATCAACCAGCCCTCGCGGAGGATCTCCCGGACGGTCAGCCGTGGGTTCAACGAGGCGTACGGGTCCTGGAAGACGTACTGCACCCGGCGGGTGAGTTGGCGACGCTCGGCCGCGCTGAGGCGGGTCAGGTCCCGGCCGTCGAAGCGGATGGTGCCTCCGGTGGCGCGTTCCAGACCGATCAGGGCGCGGGCCGTGGAGGTCTTGCCGCAGCCCGACTCGCCGACCAGCGCCAGCGTCTCGCCGGCCCCGATCCGGAAGGAGACGCCGTCGACGGCGCGGACGTGACCGACCGTGCGACGCAGCACGCTGGACCGGATCGGGTAGTGCACCCGCAGGTCCTCGACCTCCAACAGGGCCGGCTCGGTGGGGTCAGGCATCGTCGCGTACCTCCTCGGAACGGTGGCAGGCCGCGGCGCGTCCCGGGCCGACGGCGGTGGGCAGCAGCTCCAGCGTGGGCCGCTGCTCCGTGCACAGGTCGACCCGCCACGCGCACCGGGGATGGAACGGGCAGCCGGGTGGCAGGGCCTCCGGCGACGGCGGCGCACCCGGGATCGGGGTGAGCCGCGCGGTGGGCGCGGTGAGCGTCGGCACCGACTGGAGCAGGCTGCGGGTGTACGGGTGGGCCGGGTTCTCGTACACCTCGCGTAGCGCGCCGGTCTCGACGATGCGCCCGGCGTACATGACCGCGATGCGGCTGGCGTGCGCGGCCACCACGCCGAGGTCGTGGCTGATCAGGATGAGTGCCATCCGGTAGTCGCGTTGCAGGTCGGCGAGCAGTTGCAGGATCTGCGCCTGAACGGTGACGTCGAGCGCGGTGGTCGGCTCGTCGGCGATGATCAGGCGTGGGCGCAGGGCGATCGCGATGGCGATCATGATGCGTTGGCGCATTCCGCCAGAGAGCTGGTGCGGGTAGTCGTCGATCCGGCGCGCCGGGTCGGGGATGCCGACCCGGCGCATCAGATCGAGCGCCTCCGCGCGGGCCTTGGCCTTGGACAGGCCCCGGTGCACCCGCAGCGTCTCGCCGATCTGCCGACCGATCGGGTGCACCGGGTTGAGCGAGGAGAGCGGATCCTGGAAGACCATGCTGATCTCGCCACCGCGTACGGCGCGCATCCGCCGTGCCGAGGCCGTGGTCAGCTCCGTACCGTCGAAGGTGATCCGGCCTGCGGCGATCCGGCCGGCGGGCCGGGGCAGCAGGCCGAGGATGGCCTGCGCGGTGACGCTCTTGCCGCTGCCGGACTCGCCCAGCAGGGCGAGGGTCTCCCCCTCGGCGACGTCCAGGCTGACCCCGTCCAGAGCCCGCACCGGTCCCACCCGGGAGTCGAACTCGACGACGACGTCATGCAGGGACAGCAGGGACATCAGGTCCTCCTCGTCGGCCGGTGCACCCGACCGGTGCGGTCAGTTCAGCGAGACACCACGGAAGTCGGGCACGTTGGTCGGCGGCGGACCGAAGCCGCTGACCCGGTCGCGCCAGGCGGCCGAGGCGGTCAGTTCGAACGGCCAGGCGCCGGGAGCGTCGGCCCAGAGGATCTCCTGGGCCCGCTGGAGCTTGCGTTGCCGCTCCTGCGGGTCGAGTTCCTCCGAGGCGTCGGCGATCACCCGGTCGTACTCCTCGTTGCAGTAGCCGAGTCGCTTGGCGGCGCAGGTGTAGAGGCGGCCGAGGACGAACTCCGCGTCCTGGGTGACCACGACGCCGTCCTGGATGTTCATGTCCCAGTCGAGGGCCAGCAGGTCGTCGAGCCACTGCCCGGCTTCCTTCTCCTGCATCTCCACGTTCACGCCGACCTCCTTCCAGGCGCTGAGGATCGACTGGACCAGCGGGCGGATGTTGGCGCAGCAGTTCGCGCTCCACTGGATGCTGGTGCTGAAGCCGTTCGGGTAGCCCGCCTCCGCCAGCAGTTGCCGGGCCCGCTGCGGGTCGTAGGTGTAGCCGGGCAGCTGCGCCGCGCCGAACACCGGCTGCGGCACCGGCGCCTGGGCCAGCACGGCGCTCTCGCCGAACAGGTTCTCCTGGATGGAGGAGAAGTCGACCGCGTGCCACAACGCCTGCCGGACCTTCGGGTCGTCCAACGGCTTGCGGGCGTTGTTCAGCCAGATCACATAGAACGTGGCGCTCGGTCCGCTCTCCACGGTGACCTCGTCGAATCCGCGTACCTGGCTGAGCTGGTCCGGCGGCAGCGAGTACGTCACGTCGATCTCGCCGGTGCGCAGCGCGGTGAGCCGGGCGGCGTCCTCGGAGATCTCCTGGAACTCCAACCGCTCGTACTTGGGCGCGCCGTCCCAGTACGACTCGTTGGCGACCATGTGGGCCCGCTCGCCGGAGCGGAAGTCCTCCAGCTTGAACGCGCCGGTGCCGACCGGGCGGCTCTCGATCTCGCCCGACTCGATCTGGGCCTTGCTGCCGATGTAGGCCATCGAGAGGTTGGTCAGCAGCGAGCCGGTGGCCCGGCTGGTGATGACCTCGACGGTCTGCTCGTCGGGGGCCTTGACCTCCTCGATGGTGGCGAACAGTGGTGCCAGGGCGGTGCTCGCCGCGAAGAGCCGGTCCAGCGACGCCTTGACGTCGGCGCTGGTCAGCGGCGACCCGTCGTGGAAGGTCACGCCCTGACGCAGGGTGAACCGGGTGGTGGTGTCGTTGACGTTCTCCCAGCTCTCGGCGAGCCGGCCGGTGATCTCGCCGCCGTCGCTGGCGACCAGCGGGTCGAACAGGTGCAGGGCCAGGGTCAGGGTGCTGCGGTCGGAGATGGCGGTGCCGTGCGGGTCGACCGAGAGCATCCGGATCGGCACCCCGACCCGCAGCGTCTGGTCCTGGTCGCCGTCACCGGAACCGCCGCCGCAGGCGGCGCCGACACCGACGAGGGTCATCGCGAGCAGGCCGGCCACCAGGGGCCGACGTGCTCTGCTTATCCATGTCATTGTCTCCTCCATCGTTCGCTCGTGAAGGGTCGGCCGCGACCTCACCGGTGCTTCAGGTGTGGATCGAGCCGGTCGCGGAGTTCGTCGCCGACCACCCCGCAGGCGACGACGAGCAGGGAGAGCGCGACACCGGGCAGAGTGGAGATCCACCACGCGTCGGCCACGTAGCCGCGGCCGTTGGCGATGGTCAGCCCCCAACTCGGGGTCGCGGTCGGAGTGCCGAGCCCGAGGAAGCTCAGAGCGGCCTCGGTGATGATCACCATCCCGAGTTCCACGGTGGCGACCACCAGCAGCGGCGCGGCACAGGCGGGCAGGATGCACCGCCAGATCAGGAAGAGCGGCCGGGCGCCGAGCACCCGGCTGGCGTCGACGTACTCGCGGTTGCGTACGGCCATGGTCTGCGCCCGGGCCACCCGGGCGAAGATCACCCAGATGGTCACCGCCAGCACCGCGATGACGTTGACCAGGCTGGGCCCGAGCAGGGCCGCGATCAGGATGGCCAACAGGATGGAGGGGAAGGCGAGCTGGATGTCGGCCAGCCGCATGAGCAGGCCGTCCACCCATCCGCCGACGAAGCCGGCGACGATGCCGACCACGGTGCCGAACAAGCCGGAGATCAGCAGGGTCGCCACCCCCACCAGCAGCGAGACCCGGGCGCCGATGAAGATCTGGCTGAGCATGCCGCGTCCGACGTCGTCGGTGCCGAACCAGGCACGGGAGCCGTCGGAGAGCACGGCACCCGGCGGTTGCAGCCGGTCGGCGAGGTTGGTCTCGGTCACGTCGAACGGCACCAGCCAGGGGCCGATCACGCCGGCCAGCACGGCCAGGCCGATGATGCCCAGGCAGGACCAGAACAACAGGGGCGCAGGGCGACGCCGGGACCGGGTCCGCAGCGCCGTGGTCGAGGTTGCGTCAGCCATCAGTTCACCACCCGCACGCGAGGATCGATGTACGCGTAGAGCAGGTCCACGACCAGGTTCACCAGGACGAACGCGGTGGTGACGAAGGCGATGGCGGCCTGGATCACGGTGTAGTCCCGGTTGCCGATCGCGTCCACGAGCAGCCGTCCCAGGCCGGGCCAGGAGAACACTTCCTCGACCACGACCGTGCCGCCGAGCAGTGCCCCGAGTTGCAGCCCGGCGACGGTGACCACCGGGATCAACATGTTGCGCAGGGCATGCCGGAAGAGCACCACGCTCTCGCGCAGGCCCTTGGAGCGGGCGGTCTGGATGTAGCCCTCGCCGAGGACCTCCAGCAGCCCGGAGCGGATCAGCCGGACCAGGATGCTGGTGAAGGGAAGCGCCAGCGTGACCGCCGGTAGGATCAGGTGTTGCGGCGTGCTGTTGCCGGCGCTGGGCAGCCACCCGAGCTGCCGGGCGAAGATCAGCAGCAGGATGATGCCGACCCAGAAGCTGGGCAGCGACTGGCCGATCAGCGACAGCACCGAGATGGCCCGGTCGGCGAGGCCGCGCGGACGCAGCGCCGCGGCGATGCCGAGCAGGAAGCTGGCCACCAGCGCGATGCAGATCGCGGTCAGCGCCAGGGTGACGGTGGCGGGCAGCCGTTCGATGACCATCTCGAAGGCGTCCCGGTTGTGCCGGAACGACTGTCCGAAGTCGAGTTGGGTCACCCGGCCGAGGAAGGTGGCGTACTGGATCACGACGTTGCGTTCCAGGCCGAGTTCCCGGCGGGCGTCGGCGACCTCCTCGGCGGTGGCGTCGGGGCCGAGGATGACGCTGACCGGGTCACCGGGCACCAGCCGGACCACCGCGAAGACCAGGGTGAGCGCGCCCCACAGGATGACCACGGCGAGCAGGAGTCTCCGGATCGTGTAGTTGATCAAAGGGTCACCACCTTCCGGTTCTGCCGCTGGGCGGGGTCACGGGCGGGACAGGGAGAGGGTCTGCTGCTGGCAGACGGCGCGGACGACGGCCGGGACACCCACCCGGCCGGTCCCGGAGTCCTTGCCCTCCCAGCCGCCGAAGGGCAGGTGCAGCTCCCAGTAGGTGGAGCGGTCGTTGACGACGACGCTGCCGAACTCCAGGTCGTCGAGGGCGTCCAGGGCCCGACCCAGGTCGGCGGTGAAGACGGCGGTGGACAACCCGTACCCGCTCCGGTTGGCCTCGGTGACCAGTTCCGACGCGGGCAGCGGGACGATCGGGGCGACCGGCGCGAAGGACTCCTGGCGGCTCAGTGCCGCGTCCACCGCGACGTCGCCGACCACGGTGGCCGGCAGGTACTGCCCGGTGGGGAAGCCGGACAGGTGCCGGCCGCCGGTGAGCACCCGGGCGCCGTCGCCGGCGGCCGCGCCGACCTGCTCCTCGAATCGGGTGGCCAGCGCGGCCAGGTGGACCGGTCCGAGCACGGTGGCGGGTTGGTACGGGTCGCCGGTCGGGTAGTCCCCGGCGCGCGCGGCGACCGCCTCGGCCAGCGGACCGGCGATCCGCGCGTCGGCCAGCACCCGGCCGCCGGCACTGCAGATCTGGCCCGATGCGGTGAAGCAGGAGACGGCGATGGCGTCGGCGGCGTGCGCCAGGTCGGCGTCGGCGAAGACGATGATCGGGCCGTTGCCGCCCAGTTCGAGCAGGAGCCGCTTGCCGGCGGCCCGCCGGCCCACCGCCGTGCCGGTGGCGGTGCTGCCGGTCAGCCCGACCCCCACCACCTGCGGGTGGCCCACCAGGTACTCGGCCACGGTCGTGTCGTCCGTGGCGACCAGGGTCACCTGCCCCTCGGGCAGGCCCGCCTCGACCATGCACCGCAGCACCAGGTCGGCCGAGGCCACCGTGGTCGGTGCCGGTTTCCAGACGGCGGCGTTGCCGGTGGCCACCAGGGGGCCGAGGTACTCGACCGGGATGTTCACCGGGAAGTTCCAGGGGGTGACCACGGCCCACACCCCGGTCGGCCGCCAGCGGGTGGTCACCAGCTTGTCGGTGGCGGCGACCGGTGGCGTACGCCCGGACAGCCGGACCGCCTCCTCGCCGGCCAGCCGGAAGCCCTCGGCGGCCTTGCCCACCTCGGCCAGCGTGCCCTGGTAGGTCCGCCCGGTCTCGGCGGTGACCAGGGCGGCGATCTCCTCGCGTCGGGCGGTCAGCCGGTCGGCCACGGCCAGGCAGCGGTCGCGCCGCGCGTACGGGCTGCTGCGCCGGTCGGCGACGACCGCCGCCGACGCGGCCCGGACGGCCTCGTCCACCGTGTCCGGTCCGGCGCGGTGCACCTCGGCCACGACCTCGCCGTCGACCGGGCTGCGCACCTGGTAGCGCGCGGCGGCCGGGTCGGTGTACCGGCCGCCGAGCCAGGATCGGACGTCGGCGCTCACCAGGTGTCTCCGGCACCGATCGGTGCACCGTCGGCGGCCAGCGAGGCGTGGATCATCTCGACCACCCGGACGGCGGCGAGGCCCTCCTCGCCGGGCACCGGCGCCGGTGCGCCCTCCTCGGCGGCCCGGACGAACTCCTCCACCTCGGTCCGGATGTTCGACACGCCGGTGGCGGCGCGGCTGGGCCAGTTGCGGGTGTCGCCGTTGACCGCGCCGTCGGCGGTGGCGTGCAGCAGGTCGACGTGCCCGAGGTCGATCTCGACGGAGCCGCGTTCGCCGACCACCCGCAATCCGGCCAGCGCCCGGTTGGGTCGCCCGTCGGGCAGGGTCCAGTTGTTCTCCATCGAGCCGATCACGTCGTCCTCGTAGCGGACGGTGGCGTAGACGGCGTCGGCGTGGGCGGAGAGAACGGCCCGGCCGAGGGCGGAGACCCGGACCGCGGTCAGCCCGGTGACGAAGCGGACCAGGTCGGCGTCGTGGATGCCGAGGAACCACGCGACGCTGGTGCGTTCGGAGGGTCGTACGGCCACCGCGCGGGTGGTGTCGCGCCAGACGTCGACGTGCCACAGGGGACCGAGCTCGCCGGAGCGGACCAGCTCGCGGGCGCGGATCACCCGGGGGTCGAAGCGCAGGATGTGGCCGACCGAGAGGGCGTGCGGGTCGGGTCGGGCGTCGAGGATCTGCTGCGCGTCGGCGGAGCTGGTGGCCAGCGGCTTCTCGACCAGCACCCGCACCCCGGCCCGCAGGAACGGGATGGTGGTCTGCGGGTGCAGGTGGTCCGGGGTGCAGACGCTGACCACGTCGACCCGGTCGAGCAGTTCGGCGATGTCGCGGTGCACCGGTACGCCGAACCGGTCGCGGAGCGGCTGTTCCGCAGCGGGATCCGGCTCGACCAGACCGACCAGGTCGACCCGTGGGTGCTGGTGGTAGATCCCGGCGTGGAGCTGACCCATCCAGCCCATCCCCACGACTGCCGCTCTCAGCATCGTCTCTCCGTTTCTCGCGGTCCCGGCGGGCCGATCAGCCCGACGACGGTCGGTTCTCGGCGGCTACCGGATGTGTCGGCACACGGTTCGGTCGACTCGGATGCAGCCAGCGCAACCTGTTGCAGGGATTCCTACCAGCCCATTCCACAGGCTGCAAGGGATGTTCTGAGAATGGAACGTCATGTACTGTCCGTGCAACCACGTTCCAATCTATGAATGGAGTTCGATGGAAACCCCGCCGGTCGAGGAGATCTGCCGCCGTTTCGGCAAGCTCTACGTGGCGGCGATCGCCGACGCGCTGGACGATGCCGGCCTGTGGCACCAGGTGATGACCGATGTGCTGCCGCTGACCACCGACATGGCGGTGGCGGGCGTGGCCTTCACCGCGCTGGGCCGCCCCGAACGAAGCACCGACCGTTCCGTACGCCTGGGCGCCCGAATGATCGACGAGCTCTCCGCAGGCGAGGTCGCGGTCTTCGACTGCGCCGGTGACCGAACGGTCGGCCACTGGGGCGAGCTGCTCACCAACGGCGCCATGGCGCGCGGCGCGGTCGGCGCCGTCATCGACGGCGGTGTCCGCGACACCGGCGCGATCCTGCCCCTGAAGTTCCCGGTCTTCAACCGGTTCCGCAGCGCCCGCGACGCCAAGGGCCGCTGGAACGTCGTCGACATGCAGTCCCCGGTGGTCTGCGGCGGCGTCCCGGTGCACCCGGGCGACATCATCGTCGGCGACAGCGACGGAGTGGTCGTCGTGCCCCGCGCCATCGCGATGGACGTGCTCGTCGAGGCCGAGGCGACGGTCCGCACCGAGACGGAGATCCGGCAGCGGGTCCGCGCCGGCGAATCGGTCGGCGCCCTCTACCAGCAGTACGAACGGTTCTGACCATGGGCGGCAGCGCACCGTCCTGGGGCCACCCGGACCCCCGGCTGACCGACACCGTGCGGGCCCTGCCCCGCGTCGGGATCCACCGCTGGCCGGTCACCTGCTGGCCGGCGCCCACCCTGCACCCGGCCGGCAACCCCGTCGTCATCGCCGAGGAGCACGGCGGGTTCGCCTTCGGCGGCAACAAGGTCCGCCAGGTCGACGTCCTGCTCGGCCAGGCCCGCGAGGCCGGCGCCGACACCGTCGTCACCTCGGCCGGACCACACTCCAACCTCTGCCGGGTGGTGGCCGCCGCCGCCCGCGCCGCCGGCCTCGACGTCCATCTCGTGCTGCGCGGCGAACCACCGGCCGAACCCAGCCGCAACCAGGTGCTCTACGAGCTCACCGGCGCCCGGCTGCACTGGGTGCGGACCACCGACGCGTTCGATCCCGTCCAGGCCGAGACCATGACCGCCATCGCCGACGAGGCCCGGGCGAACGGGTCGACGACGGCCGTCGTCGACGTCCGCACCGCACCCGGAAGCACCCTCTGCGCGCTGGCGACCACCACCGCCGTCGACGAACTCGCCGACACCCTCGCCGACCGACCACCGGACCGGATCATGCTCGCCGGCGGTGCCGGCAACACCGCCGGCGGCGTCCTGGCCGCGCTGGCCGCCCGCCGCGCCACCGTCGGTCTGGTGGTCGCCTCCGCCCTCGCCCCGGCGGCCCAACTCCGGGCACTGGTCCGCGACCGGGCGGCCGCCGCGCTCGACCGGGTCGGGCTGCCCGCAGCCCTGCTCGACGAGGTGTCCCTGGAGGTCACCGACGGCCAACTCGGGGGCGGCCACGGGGTGCCCACCGAGGCGGCCGTCGCCGCGCAACGGGCCACCGCGCGGGCCAGCGGCGCGTTCCTCGACCTCACCTACAACAGCAAGGCGATGGCGGCACTGCTCGCCGACGACCGACCGGGTTCGTGGCTGTTCCTGCACACCGGCGGCTCACCCAACGTCTTCGCCCCGCATCCGTTCCCGTCCGACGTCCCGCACACCGACGAAGGAGCACCGCGATGAGCGACTATCGACTCCACCACATGACCTGGCCCCAGGTACGCGCGGCGCTGACCACCGCCACCGTCGGAGTCATCCCGTTCGGCGCCACCGAACAGCACGGCCCCGCGCTCAAGGCCGGCATCGACTACCGGATCGCGGAACGGCTGGCCGAGGAGGTGGTCGCCGCCGCCGACGGTACGGCCCTGATGACACCACCGATCCCGGTCGGCTTCTCCCCGCACCACATGGACTTCCCCGGCACGCTGACCGCCCGGGTGAGCACCCTCTGCTCGCTGCTGGAGGACTACCTGGCCAGCCTGGCCCGGCACGGCCTGGAACGGTTCGTCATCATGAACGGCCACGGCGGGAACCTGGCCTTCCTGCCCGCCTTCCTGACCGAGTACAAGCAGCGCACCGGGCACACCGTGGCGGTCGTCCACTGGTCGATGATGGGCCGCGACGTGGTGGTGGACATCGCCCAGTCCGAGATGTACGGACACGCCTGCGAGGTGGAGACGAGCCTGGCGCTGCACCTGGTGCCGGACGTGGTGGTGACCGAGGAACTGGGCGGTCCCGCTCCCCTGCTGCCCTCGGCGCACGAGCTGCTGCGCGGTCAGGCCATCCCGGACCGGGCCGTCGGCGGGTTCACGCCCCGGTCACTGGCCGAGTTCAGCACCAACGGCGCACTCGGCGACCCGGCCAAGCACGACGTGGAGAAGGGCCGCAAACTCTTCGAGGCGGTGCGGGACCGCACGGTCACGCTGATCCGGCACCTCGCCGAGGCACCGACGGCAGGCGCGATCAGTGCCGAGCGGGCCACCGCGATCAGCGCGGACTGGGGCGTACGCGGATGAGCGACACCTCCCCCGAGCGTCGCCTCGCCGACCTCGGCATCACGCTCCCGCCGGCCCGGACCGCCTCCGGGGCGTACGACACCGTGGTGGTCAGCGGCGACCTGGCCGTGCTCTCCGGACACGGCCCGGTCCGCCCGGGGCACCCACTGCCCACCGGCAAGCTCGGCGCCGAACTGAGCGTGCCCGACGGGCAGGCGGCGGTACGCCAGGCGACGCTGAACCTGCTCGCCACGCTGCGCGCCGCCGCCGGTTCCCTCGACCACGTGGAGCAGTTGCTGACGCTCACCGTGGCGATCAACGCCACCCCCGGGTTCACCGAGCACGTCCCGGTCGCCGACACCGCCTCGGAGCTGCTGCGGGACGTCTTCGGAGAGCGGGGGCGGCACGCGCGGTCGGCGCTGGGGCACTCCTCGCTGCCCTTCGACGTCCCGGTGTCGCTGGCGCTGACCGCCCGGATAAGGGTCCGAAATACCCAGGACTGAAACCGAGATTGGCCCGGCCGGCCGCTACAGTGTCGATGCCGCAACCCGATATCAGAGGACGCACGTGACTTCCGACAACGGATCGAATCAGAGCATCCTGCGAGCAGTGGCGATCCTCGACGCCTTCCTGCTCGGGCGCCCCGAGTTGCGGGTCACCGACGTGGCGCGGCAGGCCGGGCTCGGTGTCTCCACCGCGTCCCGGCTGCTGAGCACCCTGGAATCCCTCGGCCTAGTGGAACGCGACCCGATCTCCAACCTCTACCGGTTGGGTCCGAAGACGGTGACCCTCGGCGGTGTGGCGCTCAACCAGTCCCCCGTCTATCGTGCCGCCCGGCAGACCGCCCAGAACCTCGCCGCCGAGCACGGTCTCGGCGTCAACCTCGCGATCCGCCGCGACGACCACGGCTTCTATCTGGGCAACTTCGAGGGCCGCTCGGCACCCCGGGCGTTCTCGCTGATCGGCCAGTCGATCCCGTTGCACGCCACCGGCCTGGGCAAGGCACTGCTGCTCGGCGTCGACCCGGCGCAGCGGCGGGTCCTGCTGGGCGAGAACCTGGTCGGGTTCACCAACCGCACCATCACCGACCACGACCGCCTCGACGCCGAACTGGCCACCAGCGGGGCACGCGGCTACTCGACCGAGGAGGAGGAACTCGCCCTCGGTCGGGCCTGCCTCGCCGCGCCCATCCGCAACGCCTCGGGCGAGATCGTGGCCGCGCTGTCCATCTCCGGCCCGCTGTCCGCGATCAACCTGGCCGCCCGGGAGGCGGCCCTGGCGACCGCCGTGATCGAGGCCGCCGACGCGGTGAGCGTCGCCCTCGGCCACCACGGCCCCGCCCGGGTCATCGTCAGCCAACGCTGAATCACTGCCGCGCGCGTCGCGCCCGGCGTCCTCGTCGGCGAGGGGACGACCGTAGGCTGCCGGCATGACGGGAGATTCCAGAGTCATCGATCTGGACGAGGCACCCCCGGCGACCGGCACCCGCAGGGTCTCCCGCGACCGTCGCCCGTCCCGGCGCCGCACGACCCTGTACGTCCTCGCGGCCTTCGCCGTCGGGGTGGCGGTGGGCGGCCTCGGGGCACGCGATGCGCGGGACGTCCACCCCGAGCCGGAGAGGCCGCAGATCGCCGCGCTGGTGTCGCATCCGGGCCAGAGCCGCGGCGTGGTCAGCAGAGGCAGCGACCGGGTGGAGCTGGACGCGCAGCTCATGGTGGTCAACGCCGGAACGGTGCCGCTCCGGGTACGGGTCCTCGACTCCGACCGGCCGGGCCTGCGCATCAGTGGCAACCCGCAGGTCAGCACAGTACGGCCGATGAGGACCGCTGCCATCGACGTCCGAGTCCTGGTCCCCTGCGCCACGGCCCTCGGCGTGGGGCCGGAGCCGCTGTACGTGCGCTTAGCCGTGCAGGACGAATCCGCATTGATCAGCGAGCAGGAACAGCCGCTCGCCTTTTCGGGCAGCCACTGGCAGGAGCAGGCACGCCTGAGCTGCACACCTCCGGGCGTGGCCGGCGACTGACCGGAGCAATCGGTGGTTTTGTCCTGGGAAGCCGGGGAATGCCGGGCCCACCCTTCGCAGGGGTGAGCCCGACCGGAAAGGCGGACCAGGTGAGCGCAGACCACACCCTCGTACCGGCGGACCCGTGGCCACTGCCCCGGGACGCCACCGTCGCCGACCACATCGTGCAGCGGCTCGCCTGCTGGGGTGTGCGGCGATACTTCGGCTTCCCGGGTGACGGCATCAACGGCATGACCTCCGCCCTGCAACGCACCGACGAGCAGGCACAGTTCGTCCAGGTACGCCACGAGGAGACCGCCGGTTTCGCCGCGTCCGCCCACGTCAAGTACGGCGGCGGACCGATCGGCTGCGTGCTGGTCACCAGCGGACCGGGTGCCATCCACGCCCTCAACGGCCTCTACGACGCCAAGCTGGACCACCAGCCGGTGGTGGCGCTGGTCGGACACACCGCCACCACTGCCGAGGGCGGTGGCTACTACCAGGAAGTGGACCTGCTCGCGCTCTACAAGGACGTGGCGGCGGCCTTCCTCGCCCAACTCGACCACCCGTCCCAGGTACGGCATCTGGTCGACCGGGCCTGTCGGACCGCGCTGGCCCGGCGTACCGTCACCGCGCTGGTCCTGCCGCTCGACGTGCAGGACCTCGCCGCCGTGCCGAACCCGCCACACGCGCACGGTTACTACCACACCAGTAGCGTGCCGAGCAGCGGCCCGACCGTGCCGCCGGAGGCCGACGTCCGGCACGCCGCCGAGGTGCTGGGCAGCGGCGAGCGGGTGGCCATGCTGGTCGGGCAGGGCGCCCTCGGCGCCGAGAACGAGGTCCGCGAGATCGCCCACCGGCTCGGTGCCGGGGTGGCCACCGCGCTGCTCGGGTTCACCGCGGTGGACCACCGGGAACCCTGGGTCACCGGCGCCATCGGCCTGCTCGGCACCCGCCCGAGCTGGCAGCTCATGAAGGAATGCGACCGGTTGCTCATCGTCGGCAGCAACATGCCGTACTCGGAGTTCTATCCGGCACCCGGGCAGGCGCGGGCGGTGCAGATCGACAGTGACGGCACCCAGCTCGGCCTGCGCTACCCCACCGAGGTGAACCTGACCGGCGACGCCGCACCCACTCTGCGGGCCCTGCTGCGCGAACTCGGGCCGGGACCGGGACCGACCCGCTGGCGGCAGACCATCGCCGGTGCCACCGCCGCCTGGCGGCAGGCCCAGCGGGACCTGGCCGCGCAGCAGGCCGACCCGGTCAACCCGCAGATGCTCTTCGCCAGCCTCAGTGACCGGCTGCCCGACGACGTGATGCTCGCCGTGGACTGCGGCACCGCCACCGCCTGGTACGCCCGCCACCTCCAGGTCCGACCCGGCATGCTGGCCAGCCTCTCCGGCACCCTGCTCTCCATGGGCGGCGCGATGCCGTACGCCCTGGCGGCGAAGTTCGCCCACCCGGACCGCCCGCTGATCGCCCTGATCGGCGACGGCGCGATGCAGATGAACGGCGTCAACGAACTGATCACCGTGGCCAAGTACTGGCGCGGCTGGGCCGACCCGCGCTTCGTGGTGCTGGTGCTCAACAACCGGGACCTGGCGTTCGTGAGCTGGGAGCAACGCTCCACCGAGGGCACCCCGATGTTCCCGGACAGCCAGCAACTGCCCGACATCGCCTACCACCAGTGGGGCGAGGTGCTGGGATTGCGCGGCGAACTCGTCGACCACCCCGACCAGGTGCCGCAGGCCTGGGACCGGGCGTTGCGCGCCGACCGTCCGACGGTGATCAACGCGCTGGTGGACCCGGCGGAGCTGATGATGCCGCCGCACTTCACCGCCGAGCAGGCCCGCAAGACCGCCGCGGCCATGCTGCGCGGCGACACCGACTGGGCGGGCATCATCCGCCGCGGCCTGCCGAGCGTGGTCAGCACGTACCGCCCTCGGCGCTGAGCTGCTGTTAGTTAGGAAGGGTCCCCTGCTATACACCAGGCGATAGCAGGGGACCCTTCCTTACATCCGGGTCAGCCTCGGCCCTGGAACCAGCGGCGCAGGTCGGACAGCGGACCGTCACTGGTGCGGCGGTCGGCGACCGGATCCCGCTCGACCGGTCGGCGCGGCGTACCCACCAACTCCCGGCTCGGCGCGGTGAACGCCTGCTCGGGCTCGCCGTCGACCGCAGTGGCGATGATCCGGGCCACCCCGTCGATCACCCGGGACTGCACGGTGGCGCCGACCGAGTCGTTCGGGTCGTCCGGGTTCGCCGCGATGCCGGCGACCGCGACCTGCGGGGTGTACGCGACGAAGCTCTCCGTGGCGGCGCCGTCGGAGCTACCGGTCTTGCCGGCCACCGGGCGCCCCTCCAGGATCCGGTTCACCGCCGTGGCGGTACCGCCGTTGCACTGCCCGAACGCGGACTGCTGGCCCACTGGGCAGCGGGCCGCGTCGGTGGCGGCCCGGGCCACGTCGGCTTCGAGCACCTGCCGACAGGACGGGTCACCCACCGGCAGCCGCGCACCGTCCGGGCCGGTCACCGACACCACCGGCAGCGGCGCGCAGTACGTCCCCTCCGCCGCCACCGTCGCGTACGCGTTGGCCACGTCGAGTGGGGTGGTGGCGGACACGCCGAGGGTGAACGCGCCCCAGTCGGCGGCACGCTGGTCGGCGAAGGTCGCGTCCGCCTCGGCCCGGAACGTGATGCCCAGGCGCTGCGCCATCTCCACCACCTTGTCCGGCCCGACCTGCTCGGCCAGCCAGACGAAGTACGTGTTCACGGAGCGACCGAAGCCGTCCCACATCATCCGGTACCCGTCCATCCAAGCCGGGTTGGCGTTGGCCGGGCACCACCGGCCGTCGCAGCTGCTGTCCCCCTCCGCCGGGTACCGGGTGGGCAGCCGGCTCGGTGCGTCGTACCCGGTGGACAGCGTCCGGCCGGACTCCAACGCGGCGAGCATGGTGAACAGCTTGAAGGTCGAGCCGGCCTGGTAGCCGGTCACACCGGGCCCACCGGAGATCAGCGGGTTCACCGTGTTCGGGTAGTTGGCCTGCCCGTCCGGGTTCTCCGCGAGGCTGTAGTGACGGTTGACCGCCATGGCGAGCACCCGGCCGGTGCCGGGCTCGACCGCCGCGATCGGCAGGGCGCGCGGGTTGCGGTACCCGTAGACGCTGGTCGCCTGCTCCTGCGCGGTGGCCTGGATCTCCGGGTCGAGCGAGGTGACCACCGTGTAGCCGCCCCGACGCAACGCCTGCTCACGCTCGGTGGGGGTGTCGCCGAACTGCGGCTGCTCCATCCACCACCGGCGCAGGTAGTCGCAGAAGAAGCCCCAGCCGTCCCGACCACCGGCGGTGGCGGCGCAGCCGTTGGCCTGCTCACTGGGGTTCAGGCGCAACTCCTCGGCCTTGGCGTCGGCGGCCTGCTCCGCGGTGATCGCACCGGTCGCGACCATGGAGTCCAGCACGTACGCGCGCCGGGCCAGCGCCGCGTCGGCGTCACCGTCGATCGGGCTGTACGCCTCCGGCGCCTGCACCAGACCGGCCAGCAGCGCCGCCTCGGCGAGGGTCAGATCCGCCGGCACCGTGGAGAAGTAGCGCTCACTGGCGGCGGCGATCCCGTACGCCCCGGAACCGAAGTACGCGATGTTGAGGTAGCGGTTGAGGATCTCGTCCTTGCCGAGGCGCTGCTCCAGCGCGTTGGCGTACCGGATCTCCTGGAGCTTGCGCCCGACGGTCTGCTCGGTGGCCGCGGCCCGCTCCTCGGTCGTCCGGGTCGAGTCGGTCTTGAGCACGTTGCGCACGTACTGCATGGTCAACGTCGAGCCGCCCTGCTCGGTGCCGCCCTCGGTGACGTTGGTGACCAGAGCGCGCGCCATGCCCCGCAGGTCCACCCCGCTGTGGTCGTAGAAGCGCCGGTCCTCGGCGGCCACGATCGCCTGCCGCATCACCGGCGTGATCTCGTCCAGCGTCACATCGGCCCGGTTGACGTCGTAGAACGTGGTGATCAGCGTCTTGCCGTCGTTGGCGTAGAGGTAGGAACGCTGCGGGGTGGCCGGGGTCCGCAGCACGTCCGGTAGTTCGGCGTAGCTGCCCAGCGCCGCCTTGGCGGTCAGCCCGAACACCAGGTTCACCGGCAGCATGAGGCCCGCCACGACGAGGCCGACGAGCCCGCCGGCCAGCAGGACGGTGAACAGTCGCGACAGTGGCGTAGGGGTGGCCATGGTCACCAGGATTGCCGCGAATGCCACGATCCGACCACCGAATCGGCCCAGTTGTCAGGCAATTCACGGCCAGCTGCCAGCGGTTTCTGCGCTGGTCAGCCCGAGAACACCCGATGCCAGCTGATCAGACCGGGCAACAGGAGCACCGCGCCCACCAGGGACAGCAGGGTCAATCCCAGCGGTAACCGGGCACCACGTAACGCCTTGCGCAGGTGCACCTCGCGTACCTCGCTGCGTTCCGCAGGGCTGAAGTCCCGGTCGATCTCCAGCTCGGCCTCCCGTTCGGCGGTCTGCAACAGGTGCGCGGCCCAGGTGGTGAGCCCGGCGGCGATCACCCAGAGCGCCGAGTCCAGGGCCACCTTGGCGGTGGAGATCGCCGGGTCGGGCGGACCGGTCGACACCGAGGTCAGCATGTTGATGCCGGCACCGGCGAAGAGCCCGGCCAGGAAGTTCAGCGTCGACGGCGCCGGTATCGGCAGGCTCATCGTCAGCCCCTGGCCGAGCCGTCGGGCCAGGGCAGGTCCGGCCAGGTCGTACCGCAGACCTCCCGGCCCATCGTGTCGAGACGCCGCAGCACCTCCATGGTCACCACCCCGTCGAGGGCTGCGGTGAGGTCACCGAGTTCGGTCCGGTACGCCACCATCTGTTCGACCACCTTCTTCATCGTCGGGGTCTGTGTCCGCCCGTCCCGCTTGGCGATCCGATCCCGGATGGTCCCCTCGATCTGGTCGGCGCCCCGCCGCCAGGCACGCAGGTGGCGCTCGGTCAGGAGCAGGCCGGCCGGCGGCGTGACCGGTTCCGGCGCGACGACCGGCTCCCGGAGTTCGGCCGGTTCGGTCCGCTGGTGGTTGAGCACCTCGCCATAGAGTTTCAGGCTCTCCAACTGCACGATGCGCCAGACCGTGTCGGCGAGCTGGGCGGCCACGAACGGGATGCGCAGCCGCTCCTCCGGCGCCGTCGGCAGCAGCGTCGGCCCGGTCATCGCGGTACGCATCCGCTGGAACAGCGTCTGCAGGTGCTCCCGCGTCCCGGTGGCGGTCTCGGTGCACAGCAGGGTCGCCTCCAGCACCTGCGACAGGTCGATCTCCCGGCCGGGCACGGTCCACTCCCTTTCCCGCCCCATCAGCCAGGTGTGCGCGACCTGCATCGCCGGGCGCATCGGCACTCCGGCGCGGACCAGGGCGCTCAGGCACATCGCGGTGGTGGCCTCTTCGCGGTTCCAGGTGCCCGTGCCGCTGCGCCACCAGTTCTCGAACGGCCCACCCTGGTCCACCTGGCGCAACAGCCAGTTGCAGGCGTCCCGGACCACCGGATGGTCCACGCGCAGGTCGGCCTGACACAGCCCGAGCACCACCCGCGCCGTCACCCAGGGCACCCGGGCCGGATAGAAGTTGCCCTCCGCCTCCTGCGCCCGGGTGGCCATCTCCACCAGCAGGTCGATGCGATCCTGGTCCTGGTGTTGGGACGGCGCCGCCCCCTCGAACCCCAGCAGCAGGCCCAGCACCCAGTTGCGGTACATCCGACCGTGATCAAGGCCCTCGGCGGTCAGACCGGCCAGGTGCGGCATCGCCCCCAGCAGCGCGTCCTCCTCGGCCATCGACCGCTGGATCTCGACGAAGTCGGCGTAGTCGGCGGTGTGCCCGTCCACCGGCTCGGGCAGCGAACGCTCCGGGTCGTCGTAGCGCCAGCGGTCGCGGATCCGCTCCGCAATCGCTTCCCAGGCGTCGATGTGGTTGAGCTGGTGCAGGGCGCTGGCCGCGAAGACCGCCGCGCCCAGGTTGTCGCCCCAGGTCGGGTCGTCGACGCTACGACGGCTCAGCGAACGGCCCAGCCGGATCAACGTCTCCCAGGTGGTCAGCAGGTACAGGCTGTCCGGGCGGGCCTCGTCCGGTGAGACGAGGCTGTCCAGCCGCCCCAGCGTCGCCTTCATCAACCGGTCACCGCCGCGCTGCAGATGCGTCCAGACGATCCGCTCAGGTCGGCGCCACTTCCGGTCGGCGTTCCACTGGTTGCGGGCGTGGTTCATCACCAGCCGTGCCCGCCGCCGCGACCCGATCTGGTACGCCCCGTCGATCTGATAGATCAGCTCGGCGTCGCGCAACTGCTGCAACGGCGCACGCAGGTGACCCGCCTCGCGCACCGCCATCTGCAACTCCAGCACGCCGAGGCAGGCCAGCCGGTAGAGCGCCTCCTGCTGCCCCGGGTCGGTGACCTTGCGGGTGTAGTACTCCTCCAGGTCCTGCTCGGTCGGCACCCGGCCGCCGGGAGTGGCGTCGTACAGGTCGATCGCGGTCAACGCGATGTGCGCGTCGTCCTGTGCCAGGTGGCGCACCGTCTGCCGGTCCGTGTCGTTCAGGTCGCTGTCGACCAGCAGCTGGTTGACCAGCAACCGCCCCTCGGCCAGCACCGGGTGCAGCGCGTTGGTCGGCTCGCCCCGACGCAGGATCGCCGCCGCCGACTTCCAGCTCGTCGCCAACACCTGCAGCCGGAGTCCGAAATCCGACCGCATCCGCTCCAGGCAACCGAACATCTCGTTGCGGACCGGCAGGTTGGCGTGCAGGTTCTCCAACACCACCAGGTAGTTGCCGGTGCTGCTGCGCCGTTGCTTCAACAACGCCAGCACCACCGATGCCGGGCCGTCCGCCGGGTCGCTCAGGTTGAGCCACACCACCCCGTCGCCCCGGGCCAGGCGCTGCTCGGCGACGTTCGCCACCAGCGCCGACTTGCCGCACCCGTGGTCGCCGATCACCACCACGTCGTGACCGACGTCGAGCGCCTCGTCCACCCGGATCGAGCTGGAGGTGATGCGATGCAGCCGAAGGTAGTAGTCCAGCGTGCTCTGGCTGGGCAGTTGCGCGTGCCCGACCCGCTTGGGCCGCCACGACGCCCCCAGCGGCTCACCCCACTCGACCAGCGCGTAGCTCAACAGCACCAGCGGGCCGACCCCCGCCGCCGAACTGCTCGCCGCGCGCACGGCAGCCTCGGGAAGACGTACCCTGGTCGGCCCTTCGGGCGCCTCGATCTGGACCACGAGCGCGTGACCGGCGCCCGCGGCGAACTCGATGGTGACCTCGGGTTGGACCTGCAACGCCGCGCGCCGCCCCTCGGGCACCTGCGCGAGCAGGTCGAGTCGGGCGGCTCCGAGCAGCTCGAACGCGTCCGGGGCCGGCCCGAGTGCCTCGACGGTCTTCCACTCACCGGGCGGTTCGTCCGTCACGACGCAGCCCCCCTCCGACCGATCACCCTGGGTCAGCCGACAATCACCAGGACACTTCGATGCTAGCCGCCGGACCCTCCACTGTCGCCGGACAGCTCGGCGCAGACCCGCAGGTACTTGGTGCGGACCAATTCGCCGTAGACATCGCCGACTCCCGCGTCGGAGAGCGTGAAGCCACCACGCCCGAACGCCGTGCGGATCTCGTCCGCGTCACCCAGGTCGTAGCTCTCCATCCGGGTGGCATACTGGCGCACCGCCGCCGACAACTCCTCCAGATGCACCGGCAGCAGTCCACGCCAACTGGCGGCCCGTTCCCGGAACCGCAACTCGAAGTCGTCGACCAGATCGGACACTCGATGCCGGTCGTCCATCTCCTGGTCCGAGTCCGGCCAGGAGTTGCCGTGGTGCAGACGCACGGTGGTTACCACCGACCCGCCGGGCCGCAGCAGCTCCGACCAACTGCCGATCACCGTGGCCGCGGCGTCGCGCGCGAACCGGGTCAGGAACGCGTCGGCCACCACCAGGTCGAACCTACCGCCGTCCACCAGCCGGCGTACGTCGTCCTGCCGGGTGATGTCGGCCTTGTGCACCTGGACGTCGGCGCCCACCTGGGTGGCGTACCAGTGGCAGGCCAGCAGCGGCGTCTGGCACTTGTCCACCACGTGCACCTCGAAGTCGGCCAGCCGAGGACCGTTCGTCGACCGGATGGCGTGCAGCACGTACGCCAGCGTGGTGTAGTCGGCGGTGCCGCTGATCAGCACGCGACGGGCACCGGCGCGCACCGCCTCGACGAGCCGCCGGTGATAGAACTCCGCGTGCCACTGCGGGCTGCTCACCATGTCGAAGAGGCGGAGGTACTGCCAGGCGGAGTGATACCAGGAGCAGTTCTTCTTGTCCTGGTGCGACGGGCCGCACGACATCGGTGCCATCGCGTACAGCATGTTGGCGGTCTTCAACAGCGACCGGGTCAGCTCCGGCCCGGGCGGGCGGTGCGGGGCCTCGTCGGCGGCAGGCACCCGGCGCATCAGCTCCTCCCAGAGCAACGACGCCCGCTGCACGTCCTCGGTGTCCTGACTGACCACCCAGGACACCACGCCGTCACCGCCGACCTCCTGCCGGACGACCACCTGCCGGTCGATGAGCCACATGTCGGTCATCGGCACCTGCGCGTCCTCACCACTGATCCGCACCGGCACCTTCACCGGATGCAGCTCGTTGGCGCGGTCCTCGTCCACCTGACGGTCCACGTCCCCGCTGCCCACGTCCTCGCCGGGCACCAGGTACATCCGCCGGACCACGGCCCGCTGGGCCAACTGACGAAACACCGCCCGGGAGAACAGGTCGGCCGGCCGCCCCACCGCGGAGTACGGCACGATCTGGCACAGTTCCCGGTGCACCCCGGAGGCCAGTCCCTGGATCAGTTCGTCGATCGCCGCGCCGGGCAGCCGCACCCGTTTGGTGTCGGTGCCCTCGTACGACGCCCGGAAGAACAGGTTCGCCCGGCGCGCCCGTTCGATCAACTCGGCCGGGGTCACCCCCCGCTCCGGCGCGCTGTTCGGATCGGCCATCTCGGCGACTCCCCTCACCGCAGCGACGCCGTGACGACCAGGTGACTGCCACCCGGCGCGGACACGACATCGCGGACCTGCCAACCCGCTTCCCTGACGGCGCCGATGACGTCAGAGGGGCGGAACCTTCGGGACTGGAAGCAACGGATGCGGTGCCCGGCGGGCAGTGGGTGGTCGCCCAGCACCACTGACCGGCGCAGCACCGCCTCGCCGGTCACCACACCGTCCTGCCAGCTCAGCACGAACTCCAGCTCGGCGTCGGTCAGACCGGCGGCGAGCAGTGGTTGCAGCGCGGCGGTGCGGAACTGCGACGACCGGTAGGGCGCGAGGACGTCCTGCGGCGACTCGTCGGCCGGGCCTGCCGCGACGCTGAGCAGCAGCACGTCACCGGGGCGCAGCGCGGCGGTGATGTTCGCCAGCGCGGTCGCGGGCTGCTCGACGTTGCCCAGCGTGTGGCCGAGCAGGCAGCCGACGACGGGCTCCGCCTCGGGACGCCAGCGTTCCACGCCGCGCGAGGTGCCGGCCTCGATGTCCCACACGTGGGAGTCAACGCTCATCCGGTCGCCGCCGAAGCGGGTCAGTCGGTCGCAGGCGATCCCGAGCAGTGTCTCGCTGAAGTCGAGGGCCAGGTACCGCCGGCAGGTCCGACCCCGGCTGGCCAGGCGGGACAGGAAGGCGCGACTGCGACCGCCGTTGCCCGGGCCGATCTCGGCCACGGCCAGCGCCCCGGCGGCCACCACCCCGGCGGCGATCAGGGCGTCGGCCTCGTGCCGCGCGGAGGCCAGCATGCTCAGGTAGCCGGCCGAGCGGGCGTACGCGTCGTGGGTGTAGGCGGCGCTACCGGCGTAGGCGAACTTGAGCGGGACCCGGCCGACCCGGATCGCCTCCATCGCGGTCAGCCGATGCTGCTCGCACTCGAAACGGGGGAGCTCGGTGCGAGGAGCGGAATTCGACCGGGAGTCGACCAGCGGCGAGACGGATCGAACGGGCAACGGACCACCCAGCACGCCCCACGCGCGTATCGCCTCTGCCACAACGTCCTCCGACGAGGTCAGGGCCGACCGTCGATTGCTCAACAATAGGGTTCGGACGCAACTCCGCGCACCTTTAGGAGTGCTGCCATTTCGCAATCTGCAATACGCCCACTCAGCGGCCGATCCAATTAGCACAGAAGCAGGACCCGGGAATCAATCCATCAGCCGACGTGAATTAGGCCGAACGGAGGATGGAGAGGCACGGGCCGCGATTCTCATGGGACCTCACTCCGTCCCGCCGCCGTACGCGGCCAACTCGGCCACGGCGGCATGGGCCACGGCGCCGAACGTCGTCGGCGTGAAACGGTGCACGCGTTGCCAGCCGCCGGACAGCCCGCCGACGTCGTCGACACCCTGCTCCACCAACAGCACCAGCGGCTTGTCCAGGGCCAGCGCGGCACCCTTCTCCTCGATGAGGCAGGCGTGGGTGGCGTACTGCCGACCCGTCCCGGCGATGGGCCGCTCCCGCGTCATCAGCGAGACGACGTACCCCGCGCCCCGGATACCGTCGAGCACCGCCGCGTCCTGGCCGTTGTCGCAGTCCCGCCCGCTCCGCACGGCGAACCCCCGCCTTGCCAGCAGGTCATGCAGCAGGCGTACGTAATCGTCGTCCCGGTCGTCCGAACAGGACAGGAAGACGGTGCCGGCCGGGCCCGGCCCGTCAGGACGGGCCGCGCTCTCCCGCACCTCGTCGAGCAGCCGATCGGCCCGCATGCGGTCCCCGGCGAGCAGCCGGAACGCCTGACACTTGATCAGCACCTCGTTGGCCTCGGCGGCCAACCCCGCAGGCGAGGTCCGGCGGTCCAGGGTGAACATGCCCTTCAGGCGCGCCCGCTCACCGTGATAGAAGACCGACGCCTGGGCCTCGACCTCGGCCAGGTCGACGTGCAGGACGATGGCGACACCGTCCTCCGACCGGTCCAGGGCGAGCTCACCGGTGGCGACCAAGCCCGTCGACAGTGGATCGAGGACGATCACGTCGAAGTCGTCGACCGTCGCGTGCCGCGCCGCCGCGTCCAGGTTGCCGGCGACCACCAGACGCCGCACCAGGGGACTTCGAGTCAGTTCCTGGTACAGCCTCCCCGCGTCGGTGTCGCACAACAGCACGGACAATCGGGGAAACGTCGACACGAAACCGGCTCCATGAATGTCTCAGCCCTGGGAAATGAGCACCCATGGTGGCACGGCGACGATCGAGTGCACCTCGGCGTAATGACCGCCCCGACAATGGCCGAACAGTGCCGGCGATCACCGGCACGCCCATCGACGGCGATCGGGTGTTTCTCCCGGGCCGCCGAAGTGGGCACCCACACCGTCGAGTGGTACGGCAGGCGGTCCGGTAGCCGACAGTTCTGCGATACGAGAGCCGCTGATTCTCCGCAGTCGACCAGCCCGACCACGGCAGGTCCGAGCGGCCGGGTCGTCAGGCCGTGCCCAGCGGTCCGGGCCCGCCCGGGCCCGCCGGCCCCAGACCGGTCGGACCTGCCGTCGCGACACTGGCGCTGGTGGCGTCCCGCAGGATCTCCCGGGGCAGCAGCCGACCGGACCGGTAGGCGATGCCGATGCCGGCGATCAGCACGAAGATCGCCCCGAAGGTCTGCAGGGAGCCGATCAGTGCACCACCGAGACCGAGCAGCGGACTGGCGATCATCAGCATGGTGCCGTCGCCCATGCTGAACATCCCCGACCGCGCTACCGCCCATCCGGTGAGCAGCCAACCGACGCTGTAGAAGGTCGCACCGACCAGCACCAGCGACCGGGCGGTGGCGCCGAAGACCGGGGTGTCCTCGGCGAACCCGGCGAAGGGCAGCATCAGCACCGTGCCGGCGATGCTGACCAGCAGCCCGGCGACGGCACTGCGGCGACTGCGGGTGGCGGCGAGCAGGCCGGCCAGGCCGAGCAGGGCCAGCAGCCCGAGCCAGATGGCGGCGACCCAACCGATCAGGTACACCGCACGGCCGTCGGCCGGGTACGGGTCGTTGCCCACCCCGCCGTCGCTGGCCATCGCCACCGCGCCGTAGAGGATCGCGTACGCGGGCAGCAGCCAGACCGCGGCGCGGGCCAGGCGGCGCAGCGACCAGGCCCAACTCGCGTTGGTGGCCGGACCGGGTGGTCCCGGATCGTCGACGAAGGGCAGGACGCCGAAGCCCCCACCGGTCCGTCGGGTGCCGAGCGGCCCGGCAGGGTCGTGTGCCCCGGGTACCTCCGGCGCGGACCACAGCCGTTTCAGCGGATCCATCGGTCACCTCGCTCATCCCCGAGCGGTGCCGGGACACGCCGAGGCGCCCCGATGCCTGGTCACCACCCGCCTAGGACCGATGGTGGCAGGCACCGGAGCGCCTCATGAGCGTTTCTCGTATTTGTCCGGACGCGGGTCCGGACCGGGTCACCCCGGCCCGGACCCGTCCCGGATCAGCCTCGCTCGCGCTGGTCGGCCGGGTCGTTCAGCAGACTTCCCGGGGAGACCGGCTCCGGCGCGGGCAGCCCCTGCGGCTCCTTGCCGCCGGTGGCCTGCGCCTCGGCGACGCGTACCTCGTTGTGGATCTCCTGGGCCGCCTTGGCGGCGGCCTGCGCGGCCTCGGCCGCCTCCCGCTCCACCGCGCTGGCGTCCTCGGACGCCTGCCGGGTGGGTGCGTCGCCGACCATCTGGCTCAACCCGCCGAGCGCGCCGCCCATACCCTCCAGGGCCTTGGTCAGTTCGGCCGGCACGATCCACACCTTGTTGGCCGTGCCGTTGGCGATCTGCGGCAGGGCCTGGAGGTACTGGTAGGCCAGCACCTTCTGGCTCGGGTTGGCCTGGTGGATGGCATCGAACACCGTACGGACCGCCTTGGCCTGACCCTCGGCCTGCAGGATGCGGGCCTGCCGGTCACCGTCGGCGCGCAGCACCGCCGCCTGCTTCTCACCCTCGGCTGAGAGGATCTGCGACTGCTTGTGGCCCTCGGCGTTCAGGATCGCGGCCCGGCGGTCCCGCTCGGCGCGCATCTGCTTCTCCATGGAGTCGCGGATGCTCGGCGGCGGCTCGATCGCCTTGATCTCCACCCGGGTCACCTTGATGCCCCACCGGCCGGTGGTCTCGTCCAGCACCCCGGAGAGGTGCCGGTTGATCTCCTCACGGCTGGTCAGCGCGCGCTCCAGGTCGAGCGAACCGATCACGTTCCGCAGCGTGGTGACGGTGAGCTGCTCGATCGCCTGGAGGAAGTTGGAGATCTCGTAGGTGGCCCGGACCGAGTCGACGACCTTGAAGTAGAGCACGGTGTCGATCGAGACGACCAGGTTGTCCGAGGTGATCACGGGCTGCGGCGGGAAGCTGACCACCTGCTCGCGCATGTCCACCTTCGTCCGCACCGCGTCGACGAAGGGCACCAGGATGTTCAGCCCGGGGTTGAGCGTCCGCTTGTACCGGCCGAGCCGCTCGACCACGTCCTGACGCTGCTGCGGCACGATCCGCACCGACTTCGCCAGGGTGATCACGGAGATCAGGGCAAATGCTATCAACAGGACGGGTACGACAAGTTCCATCCGTTCACCTTTCCGCTTCGGGTAGCTCACCGGGCGCCGAAACGTCCCGCCAGACCAGGGCTACCGCTCCCTTGACCTGAATAACCTGCACCCGTTCACCGGGTGCCAAAACCTGCGTGGCGTCGTAGGCCCGCGCGCTCCACACCTCGCCGTCGATCTTCACCATGCCCGCAGCAGCGTCGACCTGCTCCAGCACCAGCGCCGACGACCCCTCGATCGCCTCCACGCCGAAGGCGGTCTCGCCGGTCTCCATCGCGGTCTGCTTGTGCCGCTGAATGACCGGCCGCGCCGCGAGCACGGTCAACGCCGACACGACGGCGAAGACGACCGCCTGTATCGCCACCGGCGCTCCGAGCGCGGCGGCGCCCGCGGCGGCGAACGCACCGACCGCGAACATGACCAAGAACAGGGTCGCCGTGAAGATCTCAGCGACCGCTAGTACCACACCCAGCACGATCCACAGCACGGCATCCACGTAACGATCGTGACATGACAATGCACGTGTCATCGAACTGTCATGATCGGAGGCGCCCGACTACCGCCGTCGAAGGAGCCTTCGTGTCCCTGCGTCCGGAAACATTACGGCACGTCGACGCCCTGGTGGCCGACGCGCAGTCCGCCGGCCACGTGCCGTCGCTCGTCGTCGGCGTGGTGCGGGACGGCACGCTGGCGCACCTGGCCGCCGCCGGCGAAGATCCCCGGCCGCACGCCGACCTGCAGTACCGGATCGGCTCGATCACCAAGACCATGACCGCCGTGCTGATCATGCAGGAGCGCGACGCCGGACGGCTGGCGCTCGACGATCCGCTGCGGCGGCACCTGCCCGAGGCCGAGGCCGCCGGGCCGATCACCCTACGCCAGTTGCTCGGGCACGCGGGCGGACTGCAACGCGAGCCGGACGGTCCCTGGTGGGAGCGGAGCGAGGGCGTCGACCTGCACACCCTTCTGGCCGACTTCGGCGCCCCGAAGATCGCGCTGCCCGCGTACCGCACCCACCACTACTCGAACCTGGCGTTCGGCCTGCTCGGCGGCGCACTGCAACGGATCACCGGCAGCGGATGGGCACAGTTGGTGCAGGAGCGGATCCTGACGCCGCTGGACATGCACCGCACCACCTACGCCGCCACCGCGCCGTACGCCCCCGGGTACGTGGTGCACCCGTGGCACGACACCCTGCGCGAGGAGCCGCGTACCGACACCGGGGCGATGGCGCCCGCCGGGCAGCTCTGGTCGACCGTGGAAGACCTGGCCCGCTGGGCGGCGTTCCTCGCCGACCCCGACCCCGCCGTACTCGCCCCGGACACCCTCGACGAGATGTGCGCCCCCGTCTTCCTCAGCGATCTCGACTCCTGGCGCGGCGGCTACGGCCTGGGCATCCAACTCACCCGCCAGGGCGAACGCGTCTACGTCGGGCACGGCGGCTCGATGCCCGGCCACGTCGCCGTGCTGCTGGTGCACCGGTCCAGCCGTACCGGTCTGGTCGGCTTCGCCAACTCGTACGGCTTCCGCACCGGCGGCATCAGTCCGCTCGGCCTCCAGGTGCTGAACCGGGTGCTCGACACCGAGCCGGCACCGGTCCGGCCGTGGCGACCCGCCGACGCCCCGCCCCCGGCCGACGTGGCGGCGCTGACCGGCCGCTGGTGGTGGATGGGCACCGCGCTCGACGTGACCTGGGACCACAGCACCGGCGACCTGGTGGGCACCCTGCGCGGCGACCGGGTCAGCCGCTACCGCCCGGACGGCCCGGACCGCTGGCGCGGGCACAGCGGCACGGAGATCGGCGAGATCCTCCGGGTCCACCGCGACCCCGCCGGCCGCCCGGTCGCCCTGGACATCGCCACCTTCCTCTTCACCCGCACCCCCGACGACGCCCCGTAACCCCCGCTCGCAGAAGACGGCACACGTCCCGGACGAGCTGCGCGGATCGGTGGCCCGGACGACCGTGGGCGGGGGCTGCCGTGCCCGGCGGAGGGATCAAGCCTGACCGCCCGGAGCCGGGCACGGCAGCCCCCGCCCCGACCGCAACCACTCACGCAGGCTCGGTGACGAAGTCGATCAGGCGTTCCATGGAGTTGATCAGTGGGGTCTCCACGTCGGCGAAGGTGTTCACCCGGGACAGGATGTGCCGCCACATGTCGGCCGGTTCGGCGACGCCGAGCGCGGCGCAGACGCCCTCCTTCCACGGGCGTCCCGGCGGCACCACCGGCCACGCCGCGATACCCAGCGCCGACGGCTTCACCGCCTGCCACACGTCGACGTAGGGGTGCCCGGTGACCAGCACGTGCGGGGAGTTCACCCGGGCCACGATCCGGCTCTCCTTCGAGCCTGGCACCAGGTGGTCGACGAGGACACCGAGCCGGCGGTCGGGTCCGGGACCGAACTCCCGCACCCGCTCGTCGAGCGCGTCGACGCCCTCCAGCGGCTCCACCACCACGCCCTCGATCCGCAGGTCGTCACCCCAGATCCGCTCCACCAGCGCGGCGTCGTGGACGCCCTCGACCCAGATCCGGCTGGCCCGGGCGACCCGGGCGCGGACACCGTCCACCGCCACCGAGCCGGACGCGGTACGCCGACGCGCCGCCGGCACCGGGGCGCGGGCCGGTCGACGCAGCGTCACCGGACGACCGTCGAGCAGGAACGCGGCCGGCAGCAACGGGAAGTTGCGCCGCTTGCCGTGCCGGTCCTCCAGCACGACCGCGCCGGAGTCGAAGCCGACCACCGCTCCGCAGAAGCCCGAGTCGGCGTCCTCGACCACCAGATCCGGTTCGGCGTCGACCTCCGGGGTCACCTTCCGCCGCCGCCAGTCCCCCGCCAACACGTCGTCGCCATACCGCCGCCCCATCCGATCACGCTAACCGCCGGTCCCGCACGCGCCGCCGCCGACTCGCCGCCGCCTCGCCCGGCCCACCGGGTGCGATGCACTGCAAAAGCCGCGTCCACGAACAAATCACGTGGCAGAGTCGCATGATCGACGCGCCGGGGAGGCGGGCGCGCGGCAGCCGAGACAGGGGTGGGCGTCAGCACGTACTCTTTCCGCATGTCCACCCCCGCTGCGGGTGCGGCCATCCTCGCGCCGCGCCGGTCGAGCCGGTTCGTTGCCTGGGTGCGCGCATGGCGCGCCGGGCTCGTGCCCTTCGACGAGGTCGCTGACGAAGTCGCCGGTGACGAGGAGCACCTCGTCGCCGACGCGCCCGGCACCTGGACCGACGTGCCGCTGCGGGACGCCCTGCCCACCCTGGCCAAGCTCTCGCCGGACGAGATCCGACTGGTGCTGCCGGCCCCCGGCGACCCGCGCGGGCTGCCCGGCCCCGGTGACTTCGCCGGTGCCGCGCTGGTGACCGGCGAGGCGGTGATCGCCGGTGCGCTCGGCCTGATCCCCGAGGTGCGGGTGCACACCTCCGGCTCCGGGGACACCTTCGAGACGGTGCTCTGGCGGGTCTACCCGCTGCCGCCCAACGCCCCGGCGGCGTCCCTCACCCTGCCCGGCGCCGCCGAGGCGGAGGCGGAACTGGCCGCCGCCCTGGCCGACACCACCGCCGCGCTCACCCGGCTCGACGTGGCCCAGTGGCGCCCCGAGTTGGCCGGTGCCCTGGAGGCGCTACGCCGCCCCGACGGCACCACCGACCTGCCGCCCGGATTCGACCCGCGCTCCCGCCGGCTGTTCGCCCGCGCCGCCGTGCTCGACCGGGTGCTCGCGCTGGCCGGGCACGCGGCACCGGGCGGCGCGGTGAACAACCACGAGGCCCAGCAGCGCGACGCCGCACTGCGTCCGCTCACCACGGCCTGCCGACAAGCCCTGGTCGCCGCCTGCAACGCGCCCCTGCGGCCCTGAGACCGCCTCCGCCCGCTCAGATCTCGTCGATCAGGTCGGCCACCGAGTCGACGATCCGGGACGGCCGGTACGGGTAGCGTTCCGCCTCGGTGCGGGTGCTGATCCCGGTCAGCACCAGGATCGTCTCCAAGCCGGCCTCCAGGCCACAGAGGATGTCGGTGTCCATCCGGTCGCCGATCATCGCGGTGCTCTCCGAGTGTGCGTCGATCGTGTTCAACGCCGAGCGCATCATCATCGGGTTCGGCTTGCCGACGAAGTACGGCTCCACGCCGGTCGCCTTGGAGATCATCGCCGCCACCGACCCGGCGGCCGGCAGCGCGCCCTCCACCGACGGGCCGGTGGCGTCCGGGTTGGTGCAGATGAACCGCGCCCCGTCGTCGATCAGCCGGATCGCCTTGGTGATCGCCTCGAAGCTGTAGGTGCGGGTCTCCCCCAGCACCACGTAGTCGGGCGCGAAGTCGCTGAGCACGTAGCCCACCGCGTGCAGGGCCGTGGTCAGCCCGGCCTCCCCGATCACGTACGCGGTGCCACCGGGCCGCTGATCGGCCAGGAACTGGGCGGTGGCCAGGGCGGACGACCAGATCGCCTGCTCCGGCACGTCCAGCCCCATCCGGGCGAGCCGGGCCTGGAGGTCGCGCGGGGTGTAGATCGAGTTGTTGGTCAGCACCAGGAACGGCTTGCCGGAGGCACGCAGCCGGTTGACGAACTCCGGCGCGCCCGGCACGGGCTGCCCCTCGTGTACCAGCACACCGTCCATGTCGGTGAGCCAGCTCTGCACGGGCTTGCGGTCATGCATGATCGTCATCCCTGGGGTGTCGGGCCGTCGGTGCGGTCAGGACGGACGGCGCGGCGGGACGCAGCAGACCGTGGGGCAGGTGTCCCACATCGGCAGCTCGCCGAGGCGACGACGCAGCTGCGCGCCGTCCGGGTCGATCCGCTCCCGCACCAGTTCCCGCACCATGGCCACGTAGCGCGGGTCGACGCCGGGGGTGGCGGCCCGGACGAAGTCCAGACCGAGCTGCTTGGCGGTGTCCAGCGCCTCGGTGTCCAGATCCCACACCACCTCCAGGTGGTCGGAGACGAACCCGATCGGGCTGACCACCACCCCGGTCACACCCTGCTCGGCGAGGGCGGCCAGGTGGTCGTTGACGTCCGGCTCCAGCCACGGCACGTGCGGCGGGCCGGAGCGGCTCTGCCAGACCAGGTCGTACGGCAGGTCCGGAGCTGCGGCGGCGTGCACCAGCCGCGCCGTCTCGGCGAGCTGGGCGGTGTACCGGCCGCCGTGCGGGCCGGCGCTGTCGGCGGCCGAGATCGGCACGGAGTGGGCGGTGAAGACCAGTCGGGTGCTCTCCCGCCGGGCCGGGTCGAGCCGGGTCAGCGCCTCGCGTACCGCGTCCACGTGCGGCTCGACGAAACCGGGATGGTCCCAGAACTGCCGCAGCTTCTCGATCGTCGGCGCGTCGGTGCCGACCGCCGCCCGCGCGGCGGTGACGTCCTCCTGGTACTGCCGGCAGGAGGAGTACCCGCCGTAGGCGCTGGTGACGAACGCCAACGCCCGCCGTACGCCGTCGTCGCGCATCTGCGCCACGGTGTCGGCGAGCATCGGGTGCCAGTTCCGGTTGCCCCAGTAGACCGGCAGGTCGAGATCGTGGGCGGCGAAGTCCGCGCGGATCGCGGCGAGCAGGTCCCGGCACTGCTGGTTGATCGGGGACACCCCACCGAAGTGCTGGTAGTGCTCGGCCACCTCGGCCAGCCGCTCCGGCGGCACACCCCGCCCCCGGGTCACGTTCTGCAGGAAGGGCAGCACGTCGTCCGGCCCCTCCGGGCCGCCGAAGGAGAGCAGGACCACCGCGTCGTACGCCATGGGCCCATTCTTGCCGGTGGCCGGCGGCGCCCCGGCAACGCCCCCGGGTCGCCGGCGGTAACGCCCCCGGGTCCCGGATGTTAGGAAGGGTCCCCTGCTATACCGCAGGCGTTAGCAGGGGACCCCTCCTTACATGCCTAGGCGCCGATGGCGTGGTAGCCGCCGTCGACGTGCACGATCTCGCCGGTGGTGGCCGGGAACCAGTCCGACAGCAGCGCCAGGCAGGCGCGCGCGGCCGGTTCCTGGTCGGCCAGGTTCCAGCCCAGCGGAGCCCGCTCGGACCAGGCGTCCTCGAACTGCTCGAAGCCGGGGATCGACTTGGCGGCCATGGTGCGCAGCGGCCCGGCGGAGACCAGGTTGCTGCGGATGCCCTGCTTGCCCAGATGCAGGGCGAGGTAGCGGGAGGCGGACTCCAGCCCGGCCTTGGCCACGCCCATCCAGTCGTAGACCGGCCACGCCTGGGTGGCGTCGAAGGTCAGGCCGACCACCGCGCCGCCCGGCGACATCAGCGGCAGCGCCGCCGTCGCGAGCGACTTGTACGAGTACGTGGAGACGTGCAGCGCGGTCGCCACGTCCTCCCAGGAGGCGTCGAGGAAGCCGCCGCCGAGGCAGCTCTGCGGGGCGAACCCGATCGAGTGCACCACTCCGTCGAGCCCGTCGACGTGCTCCCGGACCTTGTCGGCCAGCCCGGCCAGGTGCTCGGGGTTGGTCACGTCCAGCTCGATGACGGGTGCCGGCTCGGGCAGTCGCCTGGCGATCCGCTCCACCAGCGAGAGCCGGCCGTACCCGGTGAGCACGACCTGCGCGCCGTTCTCCTGGGCGAGCTTCGCCACCGAGAAGGCGATGGAGGCGTCGGTGATGACGCCGGTGACGAGCAGCCGCTTACCGGCCAGCAGTCCGGACATTACGCTCATTCCTCCGTGCTCAGGATCAGTGGCCCATGCCGAGGCCGCCGTCGACCGGGATGACCGCGCCGGAGACGTACCCGGCGCCGTCGCCGGCCAGCCAGGTGACCACCGCGGCGACCTCGTCCGGCGCGGCCATCCGACCGGCCGGGATCGACTTGAGGATCTCCGCCTTGCGCTCCGCGGTCAGCACTGCGGTCATGTCGGTCTCGATGAAGCCGGGCGCGACGACGTTGGCGGTGATGCTCCGGGTGCCCAACTCCCGGGTGATCGAGCGGGCCACCCCGACCAGGCCGGCCTTGCTGGCCGCGTAGTTGACCTGACCGGCGCCGCCGGAGAGGCCGACCACCGAGGACACAAAGATCATGCGCCCCCACTTGGCCCGCAGCATCTTCCCCGAGGCGCGCTTGGCGCAGCGGTACGCACCGGTCAGGTTGGTGTCCAGCACCCGGGTGAACTGCTCCTCGGACATCCGCAGCAGCAGCGTGTCGTCGGTGATCCCGGCGTTGGCGACCAGCACCTCCACCGGCCCCAGCTCCGCCTCGACCGCGCTGAACGCGGCGTCGACCGACTCGGCGTCGGTGATGTCGCACCGCACACCGAACAGCCCCTCCGGCGCCCCACTGCCCCGGTGGGTGATCGCCACCCGGTCGCCCTGCTTGGCGAACGCCTGGGCGATGGCCAGACCGATTCCGCGGTTGCCGCCGGTAACCAGCACAGTTCGAGACACGGTGGGGTCCTCTCCGGAAGATCGCTGCGGGTTGGAGACTAGGCGCTACCGCACGGTAATCACTAACCCGCCCCGCCCGGCACCGGCACCATCCGCGCCGATGAACGGCCGGGCCGGCAGGGCCGGTCGGCCGAGTGGGCCCGTACGCCACCACGGGTGTACGATCATCGCGTTTGCGGGCCGCCCGACGGCACCGCTCGTCCGGACCCCGACCGCAGGAGGTGATCGCTGTGCGAGATAGCGATCCTCCCAGTCGTGGCCGGGCCGACCGCCAGTCACGCTGAGCACCGCTCCGCCTGAGCTGGCACCGCTCCCCACGCACCCCCTGCGCCACCGCCCGGCCCACCCGCCGGGGCGACGGAACGCGCGGGTGCGACCGGAAGCCGTTCGGTCACGACTTCGTGTGCGCCTCCTCGATCCACCCCCACGCGGTCCACCCCGCCCGGACCGCCGTCGCCACCCGGAGCGTTCCATGAGCCGTTACGTCGCCCCGCTGGGCTTCACCCTCGCCGCCGTCTGGGTGGCCGTGCTCTTCGTGCTGGCCAGCAGCACCCACTGACCACGCGCACGGCCGCACCGGTCAGAGCATCCGGGACGACCAGAGCAGACTGAACGCCCCGGCACAGAGCGCCAGCAGCAGGGCGATGCCGGCATACCACTGGGTGATCTCCCGCGCCTCGGTCCGGAAACCGATCGAGCTGCCCATGTCCTGGTACACCTGCTTGAGCTCATTGACCGTGGCCGCCTCGTAGAAGTAGCCCTCGGTCGTCTCGGCCAACTCGGCCAACGCCATCCGGTCCACCGGCACCCGCTGCAACTGCCCACCGATGTCCACGTGCCCGGTGTCGGTGCCGAAGGCGATGGTGGAGACCGGCACGTTCGCCGCCTGCGCCGCCGCAGCCGCCTCCTCCACCGAACGACCGGCCGTCCGGAAGCCGTCGGAGAGCAGCACGATCCGGGCCGGCGGGATACCCGCCGCACCGTCGGCCGGCACCGAACGGATCGCCTCCAGGCAGGTGAAGACCGCCTCACCGGTCGCGGTCGCCTCGGCCAGCACCAGCCCGTCGATGGCGCTGGTCACCGCCGGGCGGTCCTTCGTCGGCGGCACCAGCACGTTGGCCGACTTGGCGAACGACACCAACCCGACGTTGTAGGTCTCGGGCAACTCCCCCACGAACTGCTTGGCCGCCTCCTGCGCGGCCTCCAGCCGACTGGGCGCCACGTCGTCCGCCTGCATCGACAGCGACACGTCGATGGCCAGCATGATGGTGGCCCGTTCCAGCGGCTCCCGGGTGTCCACCGCCGGACGGGCCAGCGCACCGGCCAGCACCAGCAGGGCGAGCAGGAACGCGGTCGCTGGTACGTGCCGTCGCCAGCCCAGCCCCTTCGGCGCCACGGTCCGCAGCAGGTCGACGTTGGTGAACCGCATCGCGTACTCGCGGCGACGCAACTGCCGCCACACGTACAGCGCGGCGAGGGCCAGCACCGGCAGCACCGCCAGCAGCCACCACGGTTGGAGCAGTCGAATCATCGTGTCGTCCCCCGGGTGCGGGCGTGCCGCTGGGCGGCCACGAAACGCACCATGTCCAGCAGCCAGTCTCGGTCCGTACGAAGGCGCAGGTGCGCGGCGCCGGCCGCGCGCATCGCGGCGGAGATCTCAGCCCGCTGGGCGGCAGCCGCCGCCGCGTAGCGGTGCCGCAGGCTCGGGTCGGCGGTCTGCACCTCGTGCAGCTCCCCGGTCTCCGGGTCGACCACCGGCAGCACCCCCACGTCCGGCAGTTCCAGCTCACGCGGGTCGACCACCTCGATCGCCAGCACGTCGTGGCGTACCCGTAGCTTGCGCAGCGGCCGGGCCCACTGGGCCGGCGGGGCGAGGAAGTCGGAGACGACCACCGCGACCCCGCGCCGCCGGGGCGGGCGGTTGAGCATGTCGATCAACGCACCGAGGTCGCCCCGACCCGGCTCGATCGGGGTTGCGGCGATGGCCCGCAACATGCCCTGCGCCTCCTTGCGCCCGGACCGGGCGGGCAGCCGGACCAGACGCCCCGGCCCGGGCGGCTCGGGCGTCGCCCGCCAGCCCCGCCGGGCGGCGGGACGCTCACCACCGCTACCCACCACCGCCCCGATCCGGTTGCCGCCGCGCACGGTCAGGTGTGTGATCGCCGCCGCTGCGGCCACCACCACGTCCCGCTTGAGCCACCGGCCGGTGCCGAAGTCCAGGCTGGCCGACAGGTCCACCGCGAGCCACGTCTCCAACTCCCGGTCGGCCACCGTACGCCGCACGTGCGCGGTGGTGGTCCGCGCGGTCACCGGCCAGTCCATCCGCCGGACGTCATCGCCGGGTCGGTACTCCCGGGACTCACCCGCCTCGCTGCCCGGGCCGGGCAGCAGACCGGCGTAGTCGCCCTGCAACAGCCCGTCCAGCTTCCGGGTGACCATCAGCTGCAACCGGGACAGCACCGCGCCGGAGCGGTTGTCCGCCGCGTTCGGTGACTGCTGGGGTGAAGGGGTGCTCGGGGTCACGGCCGCTGCCCGGGCCACCCTGAGGTCGGCGCCACCGCACCCGGTGGCGTGGCCTGCTGTCGGGGCGCCACCGACGGCAGCGGGATGGTCGACATCACCCGGTGCACCACGTGGTCGGCCGGCACGTCGTCGGCGAGCGCGTCATAGCTGAGGACCAGTCGGTGACGCAGGATGTCCGGCGCAATGTCCTGCACGTCCTGCGGCAGGGCGTAGTCCCGGCCACGCAGCAGCGCCAGCGCCCGGGTCGCCCGGACCAGCCCGAGCGAGGCCCGTGGGCTGGCACCGTACTGGATCAGTTGCGCCACGTCGGGCATGCCGTGCTCCGCTGGCGTACGGGTGGCCAGCACCAGCCGGACCGCGTAGTCGACCAACGCGTTGTGCACGAAGACCTGGTCCGCCTTCTGCTGCAGGGCGATCAGGTCGGCAGTGTCGAAGACCGCGGTGGGTTCGGGTGGGGCCACCCCCATCCGATAGACGATCTCCCGCTCCTCGGCGTCGGTGGGATAGCCCACGACGATCTTCATGAGGAACCGGTCCCGCTGCGCCTCCGGCAGCGGGTAGACGCCCTCCTGCTCGATCGGGTTCTGCGTCGCCATCACCAGGAACGGGTTGGGCACCCGGTGCGTCTCGCCGCCAATCGAGACCTGACGCTCGCTCATCACCTCCAGCAGCGCCGACTGCACCTTGGCCGGCGCCCGGTTGATCTCGTCGGCGAGCAGGAAGTTGACGAACACCGGACCCAGCTCGACGTCGAACTTCTCGCTGGACTGCCGATAGATCCGGGTACCCATGATGTCGGCCGGCACCAGGTCCGGGGTGAACTGCACCCGGGCGAACGACCCGCCGACCACCCGGGCGAGCGTCTCCACCGCGAGCGTCTTGGCCACCCCGGGTACGCCCTCCAGCAGGCAGTGCCCTCGGGCGAGCAGCGCCACGAACATCCGTTCGACCATCCGGTCCTGCCCGACGATCACCCGCTTGATCTCGAACAGCGCCCGCTCCAGCAGCGTGGCGTCCTGCGCCGGAGTGGTCGGCAAAGAGACCGCCGAGGGCGTTGCCCCGTTCGGCGTCGGAGCGTCGGGCGTGGTCGGCTGGGCCACCGGTCCTCCACAGCGTGCTCGGTCGTAGCGGCGTGTGCGTCACCAAGCCTCGCATGCCCGACTGAGTACCGACTGGGGGAGCGACCGATTTCCGCCACGCCGTTGCCCGCCAGGCGAATCGCCGATCGCCAGTGGACAGATGCCGCCCCCGCGTGTGTACCATTCTTCCGTCGCCGGGCGGCTTCCCCCGTGGCCGCCCGGCGCTCACTCTTTCCCCTCGCCCTAGACTGGGTGCGATGGACGATTCCGACACTCCCGTCGAGGCTCTGATCTGTTCGGCCCGAGGGTGTCGCACCCCCGCCGGGTGGGCACTGCGCTGGAACAATCCCCGCCTGCACACGCCGGAACGGCGCAAGACCTGGCTCGCCTGCGAACTCCACCGCCCGTCTCTCGGTGACTTCCTCACCGCGCGGGGCTTCCTGCGTGAGGTCACCCCGCTCCCGGGATCGCCTACGCTCGAAGAGTGAACGCGTACAACGGACTTTCATGGTGAGCGCGAGGAGTGAGCTTGCGAGCCCCGCAGCCGCGAACGGGGCCAGCTCGGTGAGCGCGAGGAGTGAGCTTGCGAGCCCCGCAGCCGCGAACGAAAGATCAGCTCGGTGAACGATGACGCCCCGAACGCCTCGGTGTCGTCCGGTCCGCTGGAGCCCTGGCCGGACACCGTACGGTGGCAGTCGATCTCGTCCGACCTGATCTGGGTGGAACTGCTGCGCCTGTCGGCCGTGGTGGTCGTCGTCTCGATGGGCATCGGCATCGGCTGGGCGCTCAGCGGCACCTGGCCGTTCGGCGCGGCGCTCGGTGCCGTGCTGCTGTTCGCGGTCTGGCGGGCGGTGACCATCGTCCGCGCGGTACGCGCCTGGGGCTACGCCGAACGTGAGGACGATCTCCTGGTCCGGCACGGGCTGTTGGTGCGCCGCCTCTCCATCGTCCCGTACTCCCGGATGCAGTTCGTCGACGTCAGCGCCGGCCCGTTGGAGCGGGCGTTCGACCTGGCGACCGTGCAGTTGCACACCGCGGCGGCGGCCAGCGACGCGCGGGTGCCGGGCCTGCGTCCGGCCGAGGCGTCCCGGCTGCGGGATCGGCTCACCGCGCTGGGCGAGGACCGGGCGGAAGGGCTGTGACGGGCCCGGTCGGGGCGGCACCGGACCGACCCGAGCCCCGCACGGGCGACCTGGCGCCACCGGTCACCGATCCGGGACCACCCGACACGGACACCTCGGCGGTACCGCCACCGGAGCAGACCCAGGGCGGACCACCGGCTGGGCCCGCGCCATCCGCCCCGCCCGTCACCCCCGGCACGCCGTTCCCGCAGGCGACGCCCCACCAACCGGGCACGCCGTATCCGCACGGGATGTCGCATCCACAGGGCGGGCCACACCAGCCGGGCGCGCCGTACCCGCACGGCGGACCCCACCAACCGGGCGCGCCGTACCCGCCCGGGATCCTGTACCCGCCGGGAGCGCCCTACCCGCACGGCGCGCCGTACCCGCCGTATCCCGTCGGGCCGGGGTACCCGCCCGGCGGGTCGCCGGACGCGGCGCAGGAGCGGCAGCGGCTGCATCCGCTGAGCCCGGCGCTGCACGGCGCGAAGTCGTTGGCCGTGGTCATCGCCGGACTGTCCTGGTCGACGCTGTCCCGGGTCGGGTTCGGGTGGTTCGTGGCCATGGTGATCGTGCTCGCGCTCGGCGCCACCGTGCTGGCCGTGATCAGTTGGTACTACACCGGCTACCAGGTGGTGGGCCGGGAACTGCGCATCCACGAGGGGCTGCTCTGGCGGCGGACCCGGGCCATCCCGCTGGAACGGCTCCAGGCCGTCGAGGTGGTCCGCCCGCTGTTGGCCCAGCTCACCGGCCTTGCCGAACTACGGCTGGAGGTGGTCGGGGGCGGCAAGACGGAGGCACCGCTGGCGTACCTCAGCGTGGCCGAGGCGTCGGCGTTGCGCCAGCGGCTGCTGGCGCTCGCGGGCGGGCCGGCCGTCGCCCAGGCCCGGACGGGAGCAGCGGTGGCGGGCGGGCCAGCGGATCAGCAGCCGGAGACGACGGCCGGCGAGGAAGCCGGCCCGCCGCCGGGACGGCCGTTGCACGCGGTCGAGAACCGGGACCTGCTGATCAGCCAGTTGCTGACGCCGCAGGCGTTCCTGCTGCCGCTCGGCGTGGCCTTCGTCACCGTGCAGTTCCTGTCGGAGGGATCGTGGTCGTTCATCGCGGTGGCGAGCACGCTGACCGCGATGGCGGGCATCCTGCTGCAACCCGTTCGTCGGGTGCTCGATGACTGGCGGTTCCAGCTCGCGCGGGACGCCGACCGGCTGCGCATCCGCAACGGCCTGCTGGAGACGCGGGTGCAGACGGTGCCGCTGCACCGGGTGCAGACGGTGGGGATGACCTGGCCGCTGCTCTGGCGGATGAAGGGCTGGCTGCGGATGCGCCTTGAGGTGGCGGGCTACGCGGCGGGCGAGCCCGACCAGCGCAACCGGCCGGACCGGCTGCTGCCGGTCGGGGACCTGGCGACCGGGGAGACGATCCTCGCCGAGGTGCTGCCCGGGGTCACCCTGGCGTCGTTGCCGCTGGTCCCGCCGCCGAGCCGGGCCCGCTGGGTGAACCCGCTGAGCCGTCAGGTGCTCGGCGCCGGACTGACCGACGAGGTCTTCGCCGTCCGGTCCGGGCTGCTCACCCGTCAACTGACCATGGTGCCGTACGCCCGGTTCCAGAGCGTCCGGGTGGTGCAGGGCCCGATCCAGCGGCTGCTCGGTCTGGCGACCGTGCACGTGGACACCGCCGGTGGGGCCGGCGCGGCGGCCGTCGACCGCGACGTCGCCGACGCCTGGGCGCTGGCGGCCGAGCTGACCGCCCGGGGCGAGGCCGCCCGTCGCGGCTGACGGCCGCCGGTCAGCGGGTGGCCGGGACCACCGGTGGTTCGGCCGGTGCGTCCCGGTCGTCCGGGGGTGGGTCGGTGGCGGCCCGGCGGGCCTTGCGTCGGGCCCACCACCGCTCGGCCGCGCCGACCGCCAGGAAGGTCATTCCGACGTACGCCCAACCGACCAGCACGTCGATCACGTAGTGCTCGCCGCTGTAGACCAGGGTGAAGGTCATCGCCAGCGGGTACGCCAGCAGCAGCGGCCACCACCGGCGTCGGACGCTGTTCAGGAAGAACAGCACCACGAACAGCGCGAAGGCGGTGTGCAGCGACGGCATCGCGGCCACCGGGTTCGAGGCGAGCTGGCCGGCGTTGAGCAGGTTGCCGGCGCCGTGCATGCCGAACGCCCGCCAGCCACGGGTGGAGATCCGGGCGACCTCCTCGATCAGCCCGTTCTGCGCCGCCCACCACGGCGGCGCGGCCGGGTACAGGAAGTAGGTGACCAGGCCGGTGGCGCAGAGGAAGAACCAGCGCCGCATGAAGGCCGCCCAGCGGCTGCGCTCCCGCATCCAGAGCACGGTGGCGGCGGCCAGCGCCGCCACGAAGTGCGAGAAGTACACCCAGCTGACCAGTACGTCCCACCACCGCACCTCGGGGTGGTAGAGATGCTGCTGCAACCAGACGGTGGGCACCTGACCGTCCATGGCCCAGCCGAACATCAGCCGGTCCGCCAGGATCAGCTCGTACGCGTGCGGGACCGTCCCGTCGTGATAGGCGAAGCCCCGGGACAGGTTGTAGGCGACCAGCAGCAGCACCACCGGCACCCAGTCCCGGGCGAAGCGCAGGTGACTGCGCCACGGGCGGGCGGAGTTCCAGGCGATGGTCCCCGCCCAGATCCAGAAGAACGCGTACAGCGGGTCGGTGGGCAGGCCGATGACGAGCCAGCCCGCCACGAAGGCGACGCTCCACACCGACATCGCGATCACGCGGCGGCGACCGCCGTCGGGCGAGGCGGACGGCTCGGTCGGGGCCGGGGGCTGGGGGTCGGTCACGGCAGACATCGCGGACAAGGTTAACGGCGCACCCTGTGGCGTCCCACGCAGGACCACCTGCGTGCCGCGCCGCCGTGTCGGCACCGACGTCGGCGCGGCGAAGCGGAGCCGGACGGGGGCCATCCGGCGGCACGCGTCGCCGAGGACGCGGCGAGCCCCTACGCTGTGGCCATGCAGGCGCAGTCGGATCTCGCCCTGACTCCGGGTCTGTCCGCCCGGGTCGAGTTGACCGTCACCGACGCCGACACCGCCGAGGCGGTCGGCTCCGGTGACGTGCCGGTGCTCGGCACCCCTCGGGTGTTGGCGCTGGCCGAGGCGGCGACGGTGGCGGCGAGCGCGCCCCACCTGCCCGCCGGCTCGACCAGCGTGGGCACCCGGGTCGAGTTGACGCACCTGGCCGCCACGCCGGTGGGCCGTACGGTGGTGGCGCAGGCCAGCCTGGCCACGGTCGACCGGCGCCGGCTGGTCTTCGACGTCGAGGTGACCGAGGGCGGACAGCGGGTGGCCGAGGGCCGGGTGGAGCGGGTGGTGGTCGACCGGCAGCGGTTCGTCGAACGCGCCGGCCGACCGTCATGACCGTCCGCTTCGTCGAGGTCGCCGACCGGGTGCACGTGCTGCGCGAGCCCCTGCTCGCGGTCAACGTCACGCTGGTCTGCGGTGCCGGCGAGGCGCTGCTGGTCGACACGCTCTCCAGCGCGCGGCAGGCCGCCGAACTGGCCGCCGCCGTCCGGGCGGTCACCGGTGATCCGCTGACGGTCGTCAACACCCATCACCACTACGACCACTGGTTCGGCAACGCCACGTTCGCCGCCGACCCGCCCCGCCCGGTCTGGGCACACGACCTCGCCGCCGAGGCGATGCGCGGCGACCCGGACGGGCTGCGCCGCCAGGCGTACGCGGAACTGCGCGACGAGCATCCGGAGCTGGCCGCCGAACTGGCCGACACGCCGCTGCTGGCCCCCACCCGCACGGTCCGGACCGAGGCCGCCCTCGACGTCGGCGGCCGGCAGGTGGTGCTGCGGCACCCCGGGCGCGGCCACACCGACGCCGACCTGGTGGTGCAGGTGCCCGACGCCGACGTGCTGGTCGCCGGTGACCTGGTGGAGCAGTCCGGCCCACCGGCGTTCGAGGACTCCTTCCCGTTGCAGTGGCCCGACGCGGTGGCCGAGCTGTTGCGGTGGAGCACCCCGGCGACGGTGGTGGTGCCCGGGCACGGTGAGCCGGTCGACGCCGAGTTCGTCCGGGCACAGCACGCCCAGTTGGCCGAGCTGGCCTGGCTGATCCGGGCCGGGCACACCGGCAGCGCGCCGCCGGAGCGGGTCGCCGCCGAGGCACCCTTCCCGGCCCGTCCGGCGCTGATCGCGGCCCGCCGTGGCTACGCCGAGCTGGACGGCACCGCCTGATCCGGCGCCCTCAGTCGGCGAAGCGCTCGCGCACCTGCGTCCGGGTCGGCATGGCCACGGCCCCGCCCGGCCGTTCGCAGACGAGCCCGGCGACCCGTAGCGCGAAGGCCACCCGCCCGGTCCAGCCGCCCGGCTCGGTGGGCTCGCCGTCGACGAGCAGGTCCGCGACGAGCGCGGCCATCACCGAGTCGCCCGCGCCGGTGGCGTCGACCGCGTCCACCCTCGGCGCGGGTACGCGTACCGGATCGGCGCCGGCGGCGGCGACCACCGCGCCCTCGGGGCCCAGGGTTACCACGACGGTGCCCGCCCCCACCTCGCGCAGGTACGCCGCCACCGACTCCACCGGCTCGCCCGGGTAGAGCAGCTCCGCGTCGGCGGCGCTCAGCTTGACCAGGTGCGCACCGGCGGCGAACTCGGCGACCACCCCGCGCAGCTCGGTCAGCGCCTGCGGACCGTCCAGCAGCCGGGGACGGACGTTGGGATCGAACACCCGCAGCCCGGACGCCAGCGACCAGGCCCGACGGGCGGCGGCCAGGGTGGCCGGCTCCAGCAGCACGATCGACCCGCAGTAGAGCACGTCGGCGCCCTCGACCAGCGTCGCGTCGACGTCGTCGGCGGTGAGCAGCGCGTAGGAGGGCGGGTCGCCGTAGAAACGGAAGTCCGGCTCGGGGCCGGCGAAGGTGGTGACGGCCAACGTGGTCGGCACCGGGGCGGTGCGCGTCCCGACCGTCCCGACCCGCTCGGCGGCCAGCAGGGCACGGATCCGTCCGGCCAGCACGTCGTCGCCGAGCGAGCCGACGAACTGCACCGCGCCGCCGAGCCGGGCGATGCCGACGGCCACGTTCAGCGGGCCGCCGCCGACGGCCTGCCGGAAGACGGGCCCGCCGTCGCTCTCGGTGTCGAGCAGGTCGACGAGCGCCTCGCCGAGCACCACCGCGTATCCCATCCCGGTCCCTTCCGTCGGCCGTCCGCTGCCGCCCAGGCTGGCACAGCGATCTGCCGCCGGGCGTGCACGCCACGGTATTGGCGGGCACCGGCCGACGCGAGCCGGCATCGCGCACATCGAGGAACAGCTATTGCATCGACGGCGTCGGCATGCTGGGATGGTGGTGCCGGATGGCGCGGGGGCTGCGCGTCATCGGTGCCGGGTCATGGACACGCGAGGGCATACACACGCGTCGACACATCACTGGCGGCATCGTGCCGGGAGGGCATAGACCCCGTGCACACGTCGCCGCATCGTCGCATTCGCCCCTAGCTGCGGGAGCGAACTCTCACCCTCCCGCGCGCTTCGGCGGGGCCACCCCGCACGGTGTGCCCCGCGAGTCAGGAGAACCTGTGCACCGACCTCGTCTGGCCGCGATGTTCTTCGCGGCCGTCACTCTCGCCGCGAGCGCGGTCGTCGCCGTGACGGCCAGTCCCGATCCGGCCGCCGCGCACGGCGCGGCGATGACGCCGGGCGCCCGTACGTTCCTGTGCTGGCGCGACGGCCTCTCCCCCACCGGTGAGATCCGGCCGCAGAACCCGGCCTGTTCCGCCGCGGTCGCCCAGTCCGGTGCCAACTCGCTGTACAACTGGTTCAGCGTGCTGCGCTCGGACGCCAACGGGCGGACCACCGGCTTCATCCCCGACGGCCAGCTGTGCAGCGGCGGCGCCACCGGCTTCCGCGGCTTCGACCTGGCCCGCAACGACTGGCCGATCACCCACCTGACCGCCGGCCGGTCCATCGAGTTCCGGTACAGCAACTGGGCGCACCACCCGGGCACGTTCTACTTCTACGTGACCAAGAACAGCTGGAGCCCGACCCGGGCGCTGGCCTGGAGCGACCTGGAGGAGCAGCCGTTCCTGACGGTGACCAACCCGCCGCAGCGCGGCGCGGTCGGCACCAACGACGGCCACTACTACTTCACCGGGACCCTGCCGGCCAACAAGACCGGCCGGCACATCATCTACTCGCGGTGGGTCCGCTCGGACAGCCAGGAGAACTTCTTCGGCTGCTCCGACGTGGCCTTCGACGGCGGCAACGGTGAGGTGACCGGGATCGGTGGCGGCACGACCCCGCCGCCCACCACCCCGCCGCCCACCACGCCTCCGCCGACCACCCCGCCGCCGACCACGCCTCCGCCCACCACCCCGCCGGCCGGCACCGGTGGCTGCGCTGCCACCCTGCGGGTGACCAGCACCTGGTCCGGTGGTTTCCAGGGCGAGGTCGAGGTCAGGAACAACGGCACCGCAGCGCTCAACGGCTGGACCGCGAGCTGGACCTGGCCGAGCGGCCAGCAGATCAGCCAGGTCTGGAACGCGACCCAGACCTCGTCCGGGTCGACGGTGTCCGCGACGAACGTCGCCTACAACGGAAGCCTCGGCGTCAACAGCAGCACGACGTTCGGCTTCCTGGCCAGCGGTAGCAGCACCTCACTACCGACGGCCACCTGCGCCGCCCGCTGACGCGGTCGAACGCGAAACGGCCCCCCTGCGGACTTCCGCAGGGGGGCTCGTCCGTGTCTGAGGTCAGCGCACCATGGACCCGACGACGGGCTTGGTGAGCAGCGCGGACTGGTTGCGCTGGATGCCCGGGTCCAGCGTCTTGGCCACGAAGATGGCGTGCCAGACGCAGAAGATCAGGACCGTCCACACCTTGCGGGAGTGGTCGGCCTCCTCGCGCTTGTGCTCGTCCAGCAGGCGCAGCGCGTACGACAGGTCGAGCAGGTCACCGGCGCCGGAGGTGCTCAGCACGTGCCGGGCCCACTCGTACATCTCGCCGCGCAGCCACACCCGGGTCGGGGTCGGGAAGCCCAGCTTCTTGCGGTTGACGATGGCCGGAGGTACCACGCCCTGCAACGCCTGGCGCATGGCGTACTTGGTGGCGTCGGATCGGGGCGGCAGCTTCAGGTCGACCGGGATCTTCGCCGCGACCTCGAACACGTCGCGGTCGAGGAAGGGCACCCGCACCTCCAGCGAGTGCGCCATGGAGATCCGGTCGGCCTTGACCAGGATGTCCCCGCGCAGCCAGGTGTAGAGGTCGACGTACTGCATCTTGGTGACGTCGTCCAGCTCGGTGCACTCGGCGTAGATCGGCGCGGTGACGTCGGTGTAGCGCACCGAGGGGTCGTAACGACGCATCAGGTGCCGCTTCTCCTCCTCGGTGAACATCCGCGCGTTGCCGTAGTAGCGCTCCTCGAGCGGCGTGGTGCCGCGCTCCAGGAAGCTCTTGCCCTTGACCCCCTGCGGGATGGCCTTGGAGACCGCCCGCAGACCCTTCTGGACCCCGCCGGGCAGCCCGTTGACGCTGCTCAGCGACAGCGGCTCGCGATAGATCGTGTACCCGCCGAAGAACTCGTCCGCGCCCTCGCCGGAGAGCACCACGGTGACGTGCTCGGCGGCCTTCTTGGCCACGAAGTAGAGCGGCACCAGCGCCGGGTCGGCCACGGGGTCGTCCAGGTGCCAGACGATCTTCGGCAGCGCGTCGATCATGTCCTGCGGCCCGATCTTCGTCGGGATCGTGGTCACGTCGAGGTGGCGGGCCGACTCCTGGGCGACGTCGATCTCCGAGTACCCGGGCACGTCGTAGCCGACGGTGAAGGTGAGGATGTTCGGGTTGAACTCGCGGGCCAGCGCCACCACCGCGGTGGAGTCGATGCCGCTGGACAGGAACGACCCGACCGGCACGTCGGAGCGCATGTGCATGCGGACGCTCTCGCGCAGCGTCTCACGGATCTCGTGGTAGAGCTTCTGCTCGTCGGCGACCGGGCCGGGCCGGAACACCGGCCGGTACCAGCGCCGCACGTCGATCCGGCCGCCCGGGGTCCAGGTGAGGTACTCGCCCGAACCGATCCGGCTGATCCCCTTGTGCAGGGTGCCCGGCTCGGGGACGTACTGCAGGGTCAGGTAGTGGCTCAGGTTCGCGGTGTCCACCCCGGCGTCCCCGGCGTACGCGGACTGCGCGAACGGCAGCAGGGCCTTCTTCTCCGAGGCGAGGTAGAGCCCGTCGGCGGTCTCCAGGTAGTGCAGCGGCTTGATGCCGTAGTAGTCGCGGGCGCCGAACGCCCGGCGCTCCTGCCGGTCCCAGATGACGAAGGCGAACATGCCACGCAGCCGGGTGAGCACCTGCTCGCCCCAGTAGTGGTAACCGGCGACGATCACCTCGCCGTCACCGTTGGTGGCGAACCGGGCCCCGTAGTCGCGGATCAGCTCCTCGCGCAGCTCGATGTAGTTGTAGATCTCGCCGTTGAAGGTGAGCAGGTAACGGCCGTCGGCGTAGGGCAGCGGCTCGTGGCTGAGCGCCACGTCGATGATCGCGAGCCGCTTGTGGGCGAACACCCCGTCCGCGTACCGGCCGGAGGCGTCCCCGACCACCTCGACGCCGGTCTCGTCCGGGCCGCGGTGGTGCAGGCATTCCAGCGCTGCGGCGATGTTGTCGCGGTGGGCGGCGGCGTCGCCGCGGGCACTGAAAAAGGCCAGGAGTCCGCACATGGCCGTCATCTTTCCACGCGTCCGGTTCGGGCGTCGCAGCACTGCCGGGCTCTGGACCGGAACGGGTTTCGGGGTACCGTCGGCACCAGCGATGCGGCGAAGGGAGCGGGGAATGACAGAGGAACGCACCGACGGCAAGCCGGCCGACGGCACGGAGTCGCACGACCCGGATTTCCCCCCGGCGTTCCTGTCGTTCATGCGGCAGGGGTGGCGGGACACCGGGCTGCCGGTCGGCCCCCGGCCGGAGGTACCGAACTACGCCAAGCGCCGCGCGGCCCTCTCCGCGGCCTTCCCCGGCGAGACGCTGGTGATCCCCACCGGCGGCGAGAAGGTCCGCGCCAACGACACCGAGTACCGGTTCCGCCCGGGCAGCGACTTCGCGTACCTGACCGGGGACTACGACCCGGACGGGGTCCTGGTGCTGCGGCCCAACGGCTCGGGGCACGACGCCACGCTGTTCATGCGCCCCCGCTCCTCACGGGAGACCGACGAGTTCTTCCGCAGCCGCCACGGTGAACTGTGGGTGGGCCGCCGGCACACCCTGGCCGAGAAGTCGACCGAGCTGGGGCTGCCCACCGCCGACCTGACCGAACTGGAGGCGGCGCTGGGCGACCTGGCCCCGGCGCGTACCCGGGTGCTGCGCGGGTTCGACGCCTCGGTGGACTCGGCCGTGCGCCCGTACGACGGGCCCCGGGCCGACGGCCAGCCGGCCCGCGACCGGGAACTCGCGATCGCCGTCTCGGAGTTGAAGCTGGTCAAGGACGAGTGGGAGATCGCCCAGCTCCAGGACGCGATCGACGCGACGGTACGCGGCTTCGAGGACGTGGCCCGGGTGCTGCCGGCCGACCGGGGCGTCTCGGAGCGACTGCTGGAGGGCGTCTTCGCGCTGCGCGCCCGGCACGACGGCAACGACGTCGGGTACGGCTCGATCGTCGGGGCCGGCGAGCACGCCACGATCCTGCACTGGGTGCACAACCACGGCGTCACCCGTCCGGGTGAGCTGCTGCTGATGGACATGGGCGTGGAGGGGCACCACCTCTACACCGCCGACGTGACCCGGGTGCTGCCGGTTGACGGCCGGTTCACCCCGTTGCAACGCCAGGTCTACGACATCGTGTACGCCTCGCAGCAGGCCGGCATCGAGTTCATCAAGCCCGGCGTGACGTTCAAGGATGTCCACCTGACCTGCATGCGGGTGCTCGCCGAGGGGCTGGCCGAGCTGGGGCTGCTGCCGGTGAGTGTGGACGAGGCGATGGACGAGAAGTCGACCGTGTACCGGCGGTGGACGCTGCACGGCTTCGGGCACATGCTCGGCATCGACGTGCACGACTGCTCCCACGCCCGCAAGGAGATGTACCGGGACGGCACGCTGGGCGAGGGCTACGTGCTCACCGTCGAGCCGGGGCTGTACTTCCAGCCGGAGGACGAGCTGGTGCCGGAGGAGCTGCGGGGCGTCGGCATCCGGATCGAGGACGACGTCCTGGTCACCGCGGCCGGTGCGGCGAACCTGTCGGCCGGCCTGCCGCGTCGGGCCGACGAGGTGGAGACCTGGCTTGCCGAGCAGCGCGAGGCGGGACCCCGCCTGCCGGGCTGACTCCGGCACGACCACACCGAAGGGCCCGGCCCGGCGGACCGCGACGCGACGTCGCGTTCCCGCCGGGCCGGGCCTTCGGTGTTCGTACGGGTCACCCGCTTCCCACCCGGGCTGACTTGACCGTCGTGTGCCCGAAGTGAGGGTAATGCGGGGTTTTTTCGGATACGCCCTTCTCGCGAGGATCCTTCTCATACGGTGGTCATCGGAGGCTGCAACCGATTTGTAGCTTCTCGCGCTGCATTGGGACGGCGCGAGCCTGTTTGGTAGCAGGAAAGGGCGGAAAGCTCTGATGTCCAATGACCTAACGACTCCCTACGGTGAGGGCCCGATGGCCGCACCGAGACGAGGACGACGCAAACTTTGGGTGGCCGCCGGTGTGGCGGGTCTGACCGGGGTCGTCGGCCTGGCGGCGGTGGGCGGCCTCGCCGCCCGTGACCAGAAGTCCGGCGGAGCCGAGCAGACGTCGAACACGCAGGCGTCCGCGCCCAAACAGAACGTCAGCGACACGGGCAAGGCCGAGGACATCGGCGGTGAGAAGGCCGCCGAGGGCAACCGGAACGACAAGGACGAGCGGCACGGCAAGGAGGAGCGCGGCGGCAAGGGCGAGGGTCGGCAACGCGTCAAGGAGGTGCCCTGCGACACCGACAAGCTGATCGACGCGATCACGCAGGCCAATCGGACCGACGGCGCCACGCTGAAGCTGGCCGAGCACTGCACCTACACGCTGACCCGGCACGACCAGTGGGGCAACGGGCTGCCGAGGATCAACCAGCCGATCACGCTCAAGGGCGACAAGACCAGGATCGAGCGGGATTCCACCGCCAAGCCGTTCCGCATTCTCAACGTCGGACCGGGCGGGGAGCTGACCCTCAAGGGCCTGACCATCAAGGGCGGCCAACTCGCCGACGAGCAGCAGAAGGACCGCTCGAAGGACCGCGTGCGGTGGGGATCGACCGAGCCGGCGAACGGCGCACGTGCCGCCGCGCCGGAGGCGGCGGCCACGACGGCCGAGCCCGGCGCCGCTGCGACACCGACGCCGTGGCCCACCGACGGCCACGGGCACACGCCCACCGAGGGTGCCGGCCTCCTGGTTCACCAGGGCGGTAGCGCCGTCGTCGAGCACAGCGTCTTCGTGCAGAACCACGCGGCCGGTGACGGCGGCGCGATCGCCAACTTCGGCACCACCCGCGTCGCCGGAACCCTGATCGAGCGCAACAGCGCCGGTGGCTTCGGCGGTGGCGTCTTCAACGGCGGGGTGCTCAAGATCGAGGACTCCGAACTGTCGCGCAACAGCGCCGAGTACGGCGGTGGCGGACTCGCCAACGGCTCGTCAAGCAAGAACGGGTTCGAGGCCGGCACCGTCTTCGTCGTGAAGAGCGAGGTCAGCCACAACCGGACCGCGGGCGACGGCGGCGGCCTGGCCGACAACGGCGGAACCACCTCGGTCAGCCACAGCCAGATCACCGGCAACACCGCAGGTTCCGACGTGGGCGGTGTGCTCGCCGACACGGGCAGCCAACTGACCCTCACGCACACCCTGGTCGCGAGGAACTCCACCGAGGGCCGGGCCGGCGGGGTCGGCGTCGCCAAGGGAGCCAAGGCGGTCATCGAGCACAGCCTGGTGAAGGAGAACGTCTCCGACTCCGACGGCGGCGGCCTGTTCACCTTCGGCCTCGCCGTGCTGCGGGACACCGAGGTCCTCGGCAACCAGGCGGTCGGCGAGCACGCGCGGGCCGGCGGCATCTTCAACGACGGCGGCAAGGTCAGCCTGATCCGGACGAAGGTGGCCGCCAACTTCGCCACCAAGAAGCCGGGCGGTATCTACACCACCAACGACCGCGTCGACATCGACAGCAAGTCGACCGTCGTCGACAACCGGCCCACGAACTGCCTGGGCAGCCCGGTCGTCCCCGACCGCTGCTTCGGCTGACCACGAGTAGAGCGACACCACATAACCGGGGGCTCCTCCGGGCCACCACCCGGTGGCCCGGAGGAGCCCTCGCCCGTGACGGGGCCCGCGAGGTGGATCGACCCGGATCAGCACCAGCGTGCCCCAGAGCGCGGCAAACGAACCTAATGTGGGTTCATTTCGCATTTGCCTTCGAAGTGAGGAAGGTTCTCATACCTTGGGTTTCGGGAGCTACAACCGTTTTGTAGCGGGGGACGCCCGCCTGTGGCGGAGCGGCCTCCTCTGGTACGACGAGAGGGCAGAGAGCTCCGATGTCCAACTACCTACCGAACGATGATGATCGGCCGACTGCGTCGAAGCGTCGCCGCAAGCTCTGGGTCGCCAGCGGTGTAGCCGGGCTGACCGGCGTGGTCAGCATTGCCGCGGTCGGCGTCGCCGGGGCCGGGGCGGTCACTGGTGAGAACGTGAAGTGGTCGACCGCCCAGCAGGTCAGCAAGGACGGCCACCAGAGCGACGACCGCGGCGGCAAGAAGGACCGCGACCGGCACGACGAGCGGGGGAAGGAGGTGCCCTGCGACACCGACAAGCTGATCGAGGCGATCACGCTCGCCAACAACCGCAACGGCGCGACGCTCGAGTTGGCCGAGCACTGCACCTACAAGCTGACCCGGCACGACAAGTGGGGCAACGGTCTGCCGGAGATCAAGCAGCCGATCACCCTCAAGGGCAAGAAGACCAAGATCGAACGGGACGCCACAGCCGACTCGTTCCGTATCCTCAACGTCGGCCCCGGCGGGGAACTGACCCTCAAGGGACTGACCATCAAGGGCGGGCAGACCGCGCCGCACAAGAAGCTGTCGGCACCGGCGCCGCACGAGGCGTGGTCGCAGTTCTCGGGCTCCGGTGAGGCCACCGCGGCGCTGGACGGCGGCAAGCCGCTGACCACCGCGCTGCAGGCGGCGCCGAAGGCACCGGCAGCCGCACCGGCAGAAGCCACCACCGTCGGCGAGGAGTGGGAGTCCGACGGGCTGGCCGAGGTCGAGGCCAAGGGGACGTGGCAGCCGGGCTTCTTCGACGGCGCGGGCCTGCTGGTGCAGCCGGGCGGCCGGGCGGATGTCCACGGGACCGAGTTCGTCGCCAACCAGTCCGGTGCCAGCGGTGGCGCGGTGGCCAACTACGGCCAGACCACGATCAGCGAGAGCCTGGTCGACGAGAACACCGCCTTCCTCTTCGGCGGCGGCATCCTCAACGTCGGGGTGCTCAAGCTCGAGAAGTCGGCGGTGGCGGACAACCAGGCGGTGATCGGCGGCGCCGGCATCTCCAACGGACTGGTCAAGCTGAAGCCGCACAAGGACAAGCTGCACCCGGCCGGCTTCGACAACGGCACGTTGTTCGTCGAGAAGTCGGAGATCGAGGGCAACGAGACCACCGGCTTCGGTGGCGGCATCCTCGACATCGGCGGTGAGGCCATCGTCAAGCACTCGAAGATCTCCGACAACACCGCGCTGATCGCCGGTGGCGGCCTCCTCGGTGCCAAGAAGAGCCAGCTCACCCTGGCCCACACCACGGTCGCCAAGAACAGCACCGCGGGTGTCGGCGGCGGCCTGGCGGTGGTGGACAAGAGCACCGCCACGGTCGACGACAGCAGCATCAAGGAGAACGTCGCCGGCTTCTTCGGCGCCGGCCTGTTCAACGACGAGAGCAAGACCACGCTGCGGCACAGCGAGGTCACCGGCAACCGTGCCGTCGGCCCGCACGCCACCGGCGGGGGGATCTTCAACAAGAACGGCTGGGTCTACCTGACCAAGACCCAGGTCGCCCACAACTTCGCCACGAAGAAGCCGGGTGGTGTCTTCACCACCAACGACGGCGTGGTGTTGGACGACAAGTCGACCGTCACCGACAACCGCCCCACCAACTGCCTCGGCAGCCCGGTGGTTCCGGACGGCTGCTTCGGCTGACAGTGGTGACACCGGCCCTGGCCGGGGACCGGCCTCCTACCGACTGACGGTGGGAGGCCGGTCCGCGTCGCTACCGCTGCACGAAGACCGCCACGCTGCGCGCCGGCACCTCGAACGTGCCGCTGGAACGCGCGAACGACGCGGTACGCAGCACCGGGTCGGCCGAGGAACGCAGCACCGGATGCAACGACACGTCCGCCCCACGCAGCGCGTCGACCTGCTGCGTCGCCGCCTGCGGGGTGCCGTTGAAGACCACCGTCACCGATCGCCACGGCCCGCCCAGGCCACGCGCGTCCAGGGTCATGGTGAGCACCCCGGGCGTCTCCGCCGGACCGGAGAGCGGGAAGGCGACCCGCCGTTGCACCTCCCGTGCGGTGGACAGCCCGAAGGCCGGCGTGGAGGCCCGGATCCGCAGCAGTTCGGCGTACCGGGCGTCGGTCAGCGCGATCGCCGCGCAGTCCGGCACCAACGCCGGATCCGCCAGCAGCGGTCGGGCGTACGACCACTTGTCCCGGTTGTCCTCGGCCGGCGGAAGCCCGATGCCGAACCCGTTGCCCTGCGTGCAGTCCCAGCGGATCTGGTTGAACCAGTCCCCCGAGTTGTACGAGTTGCGGTCCAGCGACTTCGACCGCAGCCGCTCGGTGCCGGTGGTCACGAACCCGGCGCCCTGACCCATCACCACCGTGCTCAGCGCCAGCACCTGCATCCGGGCCCGGTCCGTGGCCGAGGTGCCCTGCGGCAGCTTGTAGGCCAACGCGTCGTACAGGATCTCGTTGTCGTGCGCGTCGACGTAGGTGATCGCCTCGCCCGGCGCGTCGGTGTACCCGGCCGGCGAACCGTTGTAGTCCACCTGCGCCCCGGTCACCTCCCGGCCGCCGGAGTCGGTGAACCGGTAGCCGCGCAGGTTGCCGGTCAGGCCCACCTTGACCAGGTCGTGCTGATGCAGCAGCCGGGTACGCTGCTCGGCCGCCGAGCCGTTGACCGGGTCGCCGTTGGGGTCGGTGAACAGACCGGAGGCGAAGCCCTGGTGGCGCGGGTTCTCGTCGAACGGGCCGCCACCGCGCACCGCGTCGCGCAGCCGGTCGTTGAACGTGCCGATCCCGGTGCCCGCCATGTTGGCCTGGGTCGCCTGCACGAACCGCGCGCCGTCGGCCACCTCGCCGAAGTTCCAACCCTCGCCGTAGAGCAGGATCTTCTTCCCGTCCACACCGTCGCGGGCCACGGTCAGCCGGTCCAGCGCGGCGCGGACGGCCAGGATGTTGGCCTTCGGGTGGTGGCCCATCAGGTCGAAGCGGAACCCGTCGACCTTGTACTCCCTGGCCCAGGTGACCAGCGAGTCGACCACCAGCTTGCCCATCATGGCGTGCTCGGGCGCGGTGTTGGCGCAACAGGTGGAGGTGGCCACCGCGCCGTCGTCGAGCAGCCGGTGGTAGTAGCCCGGGACGATCTGGTCGAGCACCGAACGAGGGTCGGTGCCGGCGGCCGAGGTGTGGTTGTAGACCACGTCCAGCACCACCCGCAGGCCCGCGCCGTTGACTCCGGCCACCATCTGCCGGAACTCCACGGTCCGGCGCGTGCCGTCCGGGTCGACGGCGTACCCGCCCTCGGGGACGGTGTAGTGCAGCGGGTCGTACCCCCAGTTGTAGCCGTCGGTGTCCTTCACCGCCGCGACGCACTCCTGCTGGCGTTCGGAGTCCGGCGGGGCGGCGGCCAGGTCGCAGTCGGGCTGACGCTGGTCGGCACGCCGCTCCGGGATGGTGGCGAAGTCGAACACGGGCAGCAGGTGCAGGTGGGTCACCCCGGCGTCACCGATCGACCTCAGGTGCCGCATCCCGGCGGTGCCCGGGTCGGTGAAGGCGAGGAAGGTGCCGCGACGCTCGGCCGGCACGGTGCTGTCGGCGATCGAGAAGTCCCGCACGGACAGCTCGGAGATCTGCACCTTGGCCGGCGGCACCGCGGTCGGCTTGCGCAGCGTCGACCAGCCCGCCGGTGCCAGCTTCGGGTCGGTCAGGTCGGCGATGAGGCTGTGCGTGGAGTCCGCCGCCAGCGCCACCGAGTACGGGTCGGTGACCGAGGCGGTCACCACCTGCTGGGCCGCCGGCTGCCACGCCTGCACCCGGTACCGGTAGTACGTGCCGGTCCAGTCCCGCGCCCCGCGCACCGACCACACACCGGTGCGGTCGTCGCGGCGCATCGCCACCACGCGCGGCGTGGCGGTGGGCGAGTCGAACAGCTCCAGCGACACCGTCCGCGCGGTCGGCGCCCACACCGCCAGGGACGGCACGCCGCCGGTGAAGGTGGCGCCCAGGCGGGCGGTGGTGGCCGGGGCGTAGACGTCGTCGAGCACCCCGGGGAGCTGCACGCCGGTGGCACCGAGCAGGGTGCCGTCGGCGGCCCGCTCGGTCACCAGCACCTGCCCGCGCAGTGCCGCCGGTACCTTGGCCAGGTCCCGCTTGTCCAGAGTGAAGGCGCGCCGGTCCCACAGGTGCGGGAACCGGTCGCGCTGCGCCTCGGTGAGCCCGTTGCGACGTGCGGTCAAGGGCACCGAGGTGTACGTGCCGACCAGGTCGCCGTCGACCACGCGTACCCCACCGGCGGGCGCGGTCACCAGCGCGTACGCCCGACCGTCGGTGGGACCGGTCCGCCAGGCGACGGTGCCTCGGTCGATCCAGTGCGCCGTCTGGCGGGTGATGTCGGTGTCGCCGCCGCTGTCTCCGGTGGTCGTCGGCGGCAGCAGCCGACCCGGTGTCGCCGCGAGCAGCCAGACCTCCCGGCCGGCTTCGGCGAAGTCGAGTCGCTGGTCCTGCGGCAGGTCCTTGGTGTCACCGGAGTGGAGGATGTAGCTCAGCCCGGTCGCGCCGTCGGCCAGCGGCACCCGGAACTCGGCCCCGTACGAGTCGATCCGGGTCGGCGGCATCGGCCGGGCCCAGTCGGTGGGCGTGGCCGCGCCGTCCCACAGGTGCAGTCCCCAGCCGTCGTAGTCGCCGTCCGGCCGGTGGTAGTGGATCACCGCCACGCCCTCCTCGACCGGCGGTGCCGGTGTCCCGGCGGCCTCCTCCCGGCTCGGATAGGTGGCCGGGTCACCCTGTTTGACCCAGACCTCGCCGGTGCGCGTCACGTCCACCGTCCGGTCGTTCTCGACGTCCTTGTTGCCGTCCGCGTCGACCACCAGGAAGCCGACCGACGTCGCCCCCGGCTTGAGCTTCACCCAGGCGAACCGCCCGTACGAGTCGGTGCCGGTGAACGGGCGACCCTGCGGCCACTCGGTCGCGTACGCCGGATCGATGTCGCCCCAGGCGTACAGGCCCCAGTCGTCGTAGTCGCCGTCCGGGCGGTGGTGGTGCACCACCAGCCAGTCGCGGGACGAGCCGGTCGGTGGGGTGCCCACGGTGGCGGTGGAGCGAGCGGTGGCGGTACGGCCCCGGGCGTCCCGGACCGCCGCCTTGTACTCGATCGTCGTGCCGGCGGCCAGCCCGGTCAGATCGTGGTGCACCGTGTACGGCGCCCGGTGCGCGGAGCCGAGCAGCGTCCACGTGCCGCCCGCCACCCGGGCCGCCATCGTGACGGTGGCCAGCGGGTCCCCGCTGACCTGTGCGGTCACCTCGGCCCGGGTGGCCACCGGCGTACCCGTCGGGGTGGTGATGGTCAGGCCCGGCTTGGCGGCGGGCAGCGCGACGGGCCGACCGGCCCGGTGCACCACCGCCGACAGCGGGGGCACGGTCACGGTCAGGGTGCCGTCACCGGCGGTCGCCCGCCGACCAGTGGCGCCGTAGACGGCGGTGAAGGTGGCGCCGGCCGACCAGGTGTCCACGGTGACAGTCTGCGCGGTCGGCGCGTTGTTCACCGCCACCACGTACTCGGTGCGGTCGCGCGGGTCGAACCGGGAGAAGGCGAAGACGCCCGCGCCGTCGGCGGCGTGCCGCGTCACCTGCACACCGTCGCGTAGCGCCGGATGCGCCTTGCGAAGTTGGCCCAGCCCGGCGATGGTCCGGTACAGCGGGTGCGCCCGGTCGAACTGGTCCTGGGCGTGGGTGCGGTCGGTGCCCAGCAGGTCGTCGTCGAGGTAGTCGGCGGTGCGGGAGGCGAACATCGGCTGCCGGGCGTCCTTGTCCCCGCCCGCGCCGGTGAAGCCCTGTTCGTCGCCGGAGTAGACGACCGGCTGGCCACGGGTGAGGAACATCAGCTCGTGGGCGAGCTGATCGCGACGCAGGTGGGTGGCCGGGTCGGTGTCGCCGTTGACGATGAACGAGCCGATCCGGCCCATGTCGTGGTTACCGAGGAAGGTGGGCAGCCGCCCGGCGTCGGTGTCCCGGGCGGCGTACAGGTCGTCGCGGGCGTACAGGTCGGCCAGCACGGTGGCGGAGCCGTCGGCGGCGGTGAAGCCGCGCGCCGCCTCCTGGAAGCCGAAGTCCAGGGTGGCCGGCAGTCCGCCCTGCCGGACGTAGCTGGAGGCGATCTCCGGGTCGGCGCTGTACACCTCGCCGAACATGAAGAAGTCCGGCTTGCCGGCGCGCGCCGCGGCCTGGTTGACGCCCTGGCTGAACTGCGGCCAGAAGTCCATGTTGACGTGCTTGACGGTGTCCAGTCGGAAGCCGTCCACACCGGTGGAGCGTACCCAGTCGGCGTAGATCTTCGTCATGCCCCGGACCACCTCGGGCCGCTCGGTCCACAGGTCGTCGAGCCCGACGAAGTCACCGTACTCGCTGTTCTCGCCGACGAAGGTGGAGTCGCCCCGGTTGTGGTACATGGTCGGGTCGTTGAGCCAGGAGGGCACCTTCACCGTCGCGTCCGCCGGGGTCCGGAAGGTCGGGGTGTACGGGAAGGACCGGGTGTTCACCTCGGGGAAGGGTCGCGATCCGTCGGCGAAGTTGCGGTCCTCGAAGGGCCGCCCCTGCGCGTCCCGGTACGGCGCGGTGGCCTTGTCCACATAGGTCTGCCGGTTCTCGGCGTAGCTGATGACGTCGGCAGTGTGGTTGACGATCACGTCGAGATAGACCTTGATGCCGCGCCGGTGCGCCGACTGGACCAGGCGCTTGAGGTCGGCGGCGGTGCCGAAGTGCGGGTCGACCTGGGTGAAGTCGGTGATCCAGTAGCCGTGGTAGCCGGCCGACGCGTCGTCGCCCTCACCCTGCACCGGACGGTTGGCGAAGACCGGGGCGAGCCAGATGGCGGTGGTGCCCAGCCCCTCGATGTAGTCGAGCCGCTCGATCAGTCCCTTGAGGTCGCCGCCCTGATAGAAGCCCTTGTCCGTCGGGTCGTAGCCGGTACTGAGGCGGTCACCGGTGAGGCCGCCCCGGTCGTTGCGTGGGTCGCCGTTGGCGAACCGGTCCGGCAGCACGAAGTAGAACTGCTCCGCCGTCGCCCGCTCGTCGGTGCCCGCCGCCAGCAGGGCGGCCGCGGACGGCTCGGTGGGCCAGGTGACCGCGCCGGTGGCGCTGGGCGCCCCGGTGGTCGAGCGACCGGCGGCGGTGGCGCTCTCGGGAACCGCGACCGGCGCGCCGGCCAGCGTCAGGGTGAGCAGGAAGACGAACGCGAGCAGGGCCTTACGCGACAGCGGCGGGGGTTTCATCGACGGCCTTCCTCTGGCTGCTGATTGGCCCGCACGCTAGCCCTTGCCGAAACATTCTGCAATACCTTGCAAACATGGCGGCAACAGAGCAGTCTCTTGCGCAAAGAGGAGAATCGGTGGCCGCCCGTGATCGACGGACCGGGAGTCACCGACGGCTACAGGCGCTCCCCGAGACGGAGCAGTTCCTCGGCGACGGATCGGCGAACTCGATGTGGAAGCGCAGCGCCACCGAGGCACCCGCCGACAGGTGGGGACCACTGCGATAGGTCAGCGTGCCCCGGCGCCCGTCGAACGTGCCCTGCGGGACCCCTTCCAGCCACGCGGTCACCACCCGACCGCCCGCGTACTCCACCCGCGCCACCCACCCCAGGTCGCTGCGCGACGTGTTGCGGATCAACACCTCGGCGATGAAGCCGCCCTGGAAGGTGTCCATCACCCGGTACTGCGCCTCGATCGGGGCGGGCTTGGCCACCGGCGGGGCGCTGCTCCGCGGCGGCGACGGCACCACCGGCGACGGCTCCGGGGACGGCACAACCGGCGGCGACGGCTCCGGCGAGGTGGTGCCGGCCTCGCTCGGCGGGTCGGTCTTGCGCGGCGAGAGCCCGGGCACCGCCGGCGCCGGCGGGCTCGCCGCCTCCCGTCCGGCCGAGGACGCGCGCTCGGGGATGGGTGGGGCGGCGGCCGGTCCCTGAGGCCCGGGATCGAACTCCGGGCCCGGTCCCCGGTACGCCCCGATCGCGATGACGAACAGCATCACCATGGCGAGCAGGCCGATCGACATCAGGATCCAGGGCGAGGACGCGACGGCGGGACCGGGCGATGGTGAGAGATGACGCGGAGCGCGACGCATACCGGACATGAATCTCCTCAGCGGGCAGCCGGGCAAGCGTAACGATCTTCAGCGAAAGGGAAAAGTCCCCAGGGAAACACCGAACCGTCCTAACAGTACGGTCATCACAGGGCGCACGAGGAACCGTTGACCACACAGTGGGCGGGGTACTCGCCACCGCCGGTGCGGCTGAACCGCAGATCCACCGTCTGCTGCGCTCCGGCAGCGAGCTGCACCGTCCCGCTGAGCAGGTACCATCCACCACCCTTGATGCTCACCGAGACGCCCGGCCCGCTGGAGGCGCGGATCCCGGTGACGTCGCCGGTGAAGCGCAACTCGACCTGCCAGTCGCGCGACTCGGCGGTGCCGTTGCGCACCACCATCTGCGCGCGGAAGGAGTCCGGTTCGACCGCACCGCTCACCCGATAACTGGCGGTGAGCACACCCGGCGCGGCGGGAGACGCCGGCGGGGCGGACGTCGGTCCGCTCGGCGACCGGCTGGCCTCCGACCGCCCGGCCGGGGAGGCGGTCCGCGACGGTGGGGTCGGCAGCGCCGACGACCCTGGCGCGGCGGACGTGGCGGCGCCACCCGGCGCCGGGCTGAGCCGTTCCGGACCGGACGGGACCGACGTGACCTGGTCCGATGTGGACGGTGTCGGCAGCGCCATCGCCGGCCCGGGCTTCCACGACGACGGCTGCTCCGGGCCACGGAAGGCCAGCGCCGCGACCACCAGCAGCACCGCCAGCACGCCGACACCGACCGAGACCACCACCCAGGGGGCCGAAGCGATCATCCGAGGAAGGGCCCGCCGACGGGCCGTCTCCGTGGTCTCGGCACCCGACGGCCGCACTGCCATTGAGGTCCCCCCTCGTCGCACCGACGCGACAGCCTAGTCACGGCGAAGCGGGGAACGAAACGGGTGGGGGCGGGTCGTCCGACCCGCCGGGCCAGGCCCCCGGGACGGCCGGGCACGACGGCCCGCGCCGCGAGGTCAGCCGGTACGGATGACCGTGCAGATGACCGGACCCTCCGTGGCGGCCCGCAGCAGATAGCGGTACCGCTCGCCGGGCACCTGCCGGCCCTGGCTGTCCAGGAACTCCCACCGCACCGCCACCTCGGTCAGCAGCGCGGAGACCTGCTGCACCTCCTCGATGTCGGCGTGCGCGGCGACCAGCTCACGCTCGGCGTAGTCGGGAGCGGCGCCCACGAAGGACAGCGCCACCGCCGCCGGCGAGGTGAACGAGAAGCTGTAGGTGTCGGCGACCACCAACCCCGGCAGGGCGTAGCAACCGGCGATCGCGGGCAGGTCGCCGACGGTCAGGGCCACGCCGTACCGGTCAAAGAACTCGGTGAGCGTGTCGAGATCGGTGGAAGCATTCACGTCGCATGCAATTGCCGCGACGCCGGTCGGCGAAACCTCAGCGTTCCGGGATCCGTACCTCGATCTCGCTGCCCAGCCGGGCACCGCCCTGCAGGCCGAGGTCGTCACCGCTCCAGAACCGGCCCGGGTCGTACCAGTTCGGCCGCTTGCCCGGCGGCAGCAGGCCCATCGCCTCGTAGGTGACCGCGACGACCTCGGCGCAGTACGCCGTCTCCAGGGTCCGTTCGCGCTCCAGGGTCCGCTCGCGGTCGGTAGTCGCCCGCTGCCGCCGTGGCACCGGCAACCGCACCGCCGGCACCCGTCCCCGCATCCACCGCCAGGCGAGCTGCGCCGTCGACGGGAACGGCGTGCCGTCCAGCCGGGCGATGGTCCGCAGCACCGACCGCTCCATCTCGGCGTCCACCGGTGGGTCGAGCTGACGCAGCCAGGCCCGCTGGCCGTACCGGTTGGCCCAGACGCAGACCGCGTCGCGCAGGTCGTGCAGTTGCACCCCGCGCTGATGGGCGCCGGTCCACATGTCCGGCAGCGACCGGCCCAACTCGGCGTGCCACATCAGCGGCGGCATGTCGTCCAGCACGACCGCCATGCCCACGTGGTTGACCGGGCTGTTGGTGATCGACTGGATGGCGCGGTCGGGCACGCTACGGCCGCGGAAGACCCACACGTCACCGGTACGCGTCAGCTCCACCGCCTCGTCCAGGCTGATGCTCATGAAGGACTACCCTATGCGGATGCGGCAACGGATGCGGTGGTGGAAGGTCCTCGGGTTGGCCGGTCTGGCCGGGGTCGCGGCCTCCGGTGTGGTCATCGCCCGGGCGGAACGGCGACGACGCGCGTACACCCCGGAGGAGATCCGGGCCCGGCTGCGCGACCGCCACGCCGAGGCCGCCGCGCCCGACGACGCGGGCTGAGACCCGCTCAGTCGATCTCGACGTGGTTGCGGTCCCAGCGACCGCCCACCGGCGGACTGTCCAGCCGCAGCGCGCTCTCGGCGTTGCCGGCGAGGTCGTTCTCCTCGACCCGGCAGGACACGCAGGAGCCCCGCTCGGTGATCCACAGCCCGTGCGTCTGCGTCGGCTCCTCGCTGCTGTCCCAGATCCGGTTGCCGCGCACCGACGCGGAGTCGAAGTGCGCGTTGACCACGATGCCGGCCCGCACCGGCGCCGCCGCCGGCAACTCGTACGCCATGCCCGGCGCCGGAACGTCCTCGTTCCACGCGGTCGCCGCGTCCGGTCGCAGGTCGGCCAGGTCCAGGTCGGTGTCGCTGTTGCCGACCACCACCGCCACCCGGGAGCCCACCCGCAGCACCTTGCCCCGGTGCCCGTTGGTCGGCCAGTTCGCCGACCGGTCGGTCACCGCCCGACGGGCGTAGCGCACCGACTCACCGGAGCCGGTCGACGCCGGGGCGCACTGCCGGCCGTTGTTGCGGATCCGGTTGTCCACGACGGCCGCGTCGACCATCGGCCGGTCGATCCGGATCGCGTCCAGACCGTTCTCGTAGAACTCGTTGTCGCTGATCACCACGTCCGACGACGGGCCCTGGTAGCCGGCGCCCAGATCGTGCTGGTGATAGCCGTACCAGCCGTTGCCACTGATCCGGTTGCCCCGGATCGCGTACGGCCCGGGGGTGTTGCCCATGCTGATCCCGTCGCGGACGTTGCGGTCGATCACGCAGTCGCTGAGGATCCCGCCCCGACCGGCGATGCCCGCCGTGCCGTTGGCGGAGACGTCGAAGCCGGCCTCCAGGTTCCCGGTGATGGTGCAGGCCGAGACGATCAGCCCGTCGGCACCCCAGTCGGAGATGCCGAACCGGTTGGCCTGGCTGTGGCAGCCGATGATGCGGTACCCGCGCGGGGGCGTCCAGTACGACTTCTGCAACTCCAGGAAGATCCCGTTGGTGCCGTTGCCGAGGGTGGTGCAGTTGGCGATCGTGCAGCGTTCCACCTCGCCCCAGCCACCGATGCCGATGCCGATGCCCGCGCCGCCCATCTCCTCGCCGTTGTCCAGCCGGCCGCAGCCGACCACCACGACGCCGTCGATCAGGCTGTCCTGAAGGAAGTCGCACCCCAGCCCGGTGGCGCCGGTGTGGTGGATGTAGAGGTTGCGGAACACACCCCGCACCACGTACTGGAGACCGAGGCCCTTGGCGAGGTAGTTGTACTCGGCCATGGCCACACCCGAGCCGTCGATCTCGAAGTCGGCGAAGGTGCAGTCGGCGATGTGCCGGTCGCGGTCCGCGCCGTGCTGCACGGTGGTCCAGAAGGCCAGCGGCGTCGGGTCGGCACGGTTGCCCTCGTTGCTCAACAGGAACCGGGTCGCGCCCGGCCCCGCGCCGATCAGGGAGACACCGCTGCGCCAGACGGTGCCGGCGTCCCGGATCGAGTAGATCCCCGGCGGGCAGTAGATGACCCGGGCCCGGCCGTCGGCGGCGTACCCCTCACCGAGCCGGTCGACCAGCGCGGACAACGCCGGTTGGTCGTTGGTGACACCGTCACCCCGGAGGCCGAATTCGTGCGCGTCGCACCAGAGCGGCGCCCCGGCGACCGGGGACAGTCGCTCCCGGGCGGCGATGTACCGGCTCTCCTGCCACACGACGCGCTCCCCTGAAGTCGACGGCCTCCTCACGAGCCGGGCGCTTTCCCACTCCGATGTCCCGGAAACGCGGCCTGTGCGATGTCGGAGGTCTGCCCGCGCACGGCGACGGCGACGCGTCCGCCCCGAAAGTTCATGCCCGTTTGTCCGGTCACGTCGCCGACCGTCACCTGGCCATGGCCGCCCCGATCGCGGAATCATCGGCCCGGGCCGGGGGTTGTACATGGCATGACCGCGACGCCTCCCCCGGCGCCGCAGCCCGGGACCGGGTCGGAATGACCCCGCACCCCCCGGCGTTACACCTGGCCCGGACGTCGTAGCAGTCCCCACCGCGCGGACGCCGACGAACCCGGGACATCCCCCGCGGCACACCCGTCCCCCACGGGAGATCGCCGCACACCCCCGACGAAAGGTTCAGATCATCATGCGTACCACCATGCTGCGCAAGACCGCTCTGACCATCGCCGCTGCCGCCGCCACCGCTGGAGGCATCGCCGCACCCGCGATCGCCGCCCAGGCCACCCCGGGCGTCCAGGCCGCCGCCGTCGTGCAGGCCGACCGCAAGGGCAACAGCGAGCGTCAGCTCGACGTCCGCTACGAAGCCCAGCCCAACTTCTACTACTGCGGCCCCGCCGCCGCCCGCAACGCCCTCAGCGTCCAGGGCAAGAACATCGACGTCCACACCATGGCCAAGGAAATGGGCACCACCGAGAACGGCACCGACTCCATCAACGACATCACCCCCGTCCTCAACCGCGAAACCGGCAAGAACGCCTACAAGTCCGTCGAAATCAGCACCCCCACCGCCGACACCCACCAGACCGACAAGCTCCGCGACGACATCATCCGCACCATCAACGACGGCCGCGCCGTAGTCGCCAACATCGCCGGCACCACCACCGACACCACCGGCACCACCCACAGCTTCGAAGGCGGCCACTACATCAGTGTCACCGGCTACACCGACAACGGCAACACCGTCACCATCGCCGACTCCGCCAACCCCGACCAAGCCCGCTACGACCTCCACATCGACGACCTCGCCAACTGGATCGCCACCCGCGGCTACGCCACCACCTCCTGACACCACAACGGCCGGCCCCCGTTCCGGGGGCCGGCCGTTGCGCGCAAGGAAGGGCCCCCTACCAACGCCTCGTGCATAGCAGGGGACCCCTCCTAACACCCACACCCCGCCCACGCCAGCACCCGCGCCGACGCCCGCGCCACGTCCACTCCGTGACGCAGGGTTGCACTCATAGCAAGACGGACGTACGGTTTTGTTGACGGCGCGGATCGGCGGTAAGTGTTGCCTAACCACGGCGACCCTCCGGCCGGTGCGACAGACTGCTCAGGACTACTCACGGTCGCTGGTGTGAAGGAGTACGACGTGGCGAGCCTCGACACCTTCGGTGCGAAGACCCAGCTACGCGTCGGAGACGCGAGCTACGAGATTTTCAAGATCAGCCAGGTGGAGGGCCACGAACGGCTCCCCTACAGCCTGAAGATCCTGCTGGAGAACCTGCTGCGGACCGAGGACGGCGCGAACATCACCGCCGAACACATCCGCCAGCTCGGCGGGTGGGACCCGACCGCGGAACCCAACGTCGAGATCCAGTTCACCCCGGCCCGGGTGCTGATGCAGGACTTCACCGGCGTACCGTGCGTGGTCGACCTGGCCACCATGCGTGAGGCCGTCCGCGACCTCGGCGGCGACCCCACCAAGGTGAACCCGCTCGCCCCCGCCGAGCTGGTCATCGACCACTCGGTGATCGCCGACCTGTTCGGCCGTGAGGACGCCTTCGAGCGCAACGTCGAGCTGGAGTACACCCGCAACAAGGAGCGCTACCAGTTCCTGCGCTGGGGGCAGACCGCGTTCAACGAGTTCAAGGTGGTGCCGCCCGGCACCGGCATCGTGCACCAGGTCAACATCGAGTACCTGGCCCGCACGATCATGGAGCGCGGCGGCCAGGCGTACCCGGACACCGTGGTCGGCACCGACTCGCACACCACGATGGTCAACGGCCTGGGCGTACTCGGCTGGGGCGTCGGCGGCATCGAGGCCGAGGCGGCCATGCTGGGCCAGCCGGTCAGCATGCTGATCCCCCGCGTGGTGGGCTTCAAGCTCTCCGGCGAGATGCCGGCCGGCACCACCGCCACCGACCTGGTGCTGACCATCACCGAGATGCTGCGTAAGCACGGCGTGGTCGGCAAGTTCGTCGAGTTCTACGGCCCCGGCGTGAGCGCCGTGCCGCTGGCCAACCGGGCCACCATCGGCAACATGTCCCCGGAGTACGGCTCCACCGTCGCGATCTTCCCGATCGATGCGGAGACCGTGCGCTACCTGGAGCTGACCGGCCGGGACCCGCAGCAGGTCGCGCTGGTCGAGGCGTACGCCAAGGAGCAGGGCCTCTGGCACGACCCGTCCGCCGAGCCGCAGTACTCCGAGCACCTGGAACTGGACCTGGGCACCATCGAGCCCTCGCTCGCCGGACCCAAGCGTCCCCAGGACCGGGTGCCGCTGGGTAGCGCCAAGACGCTGTTCCGCGCCGCGCTCACCGACTACGTCGCGGCCGACGAGACCGGTGGCGACCCGGGCCGCCGCCCCGGCGTGCCGCAGCAGGGCAAGCCGTTCGGCACGGCGGGCCCGGCCGACGAGGCCAGCGCCGAGTCCTTCCCGGCCAGCGACGCCCCGGCCAACGAGGTCAACGACCCGGCCGACGCCCCGCGTGACCTGGTGACCGCCGCCGTCGGCTCCGGCGGGCGGGCCAGCAACCCGATCCGGGTCACCGGTGCCGACGGCAACGAGTACGAGCTGGACCACGGTGCGGTGGTGATCGCCGCCATCACCTCCTGCACCAACACCTCCAACCCGCAGGTGATGATCGGCGCGGCGCTGCTCGCCCGCAACGCCGTGGACAAGGGCCTGAACCGCAAGCCGTGGGTGAAGACCACCCTCGCGCCGGGCTCGAAGGTCGTCATGGACTACTACGAGCGGGCCGGCCTCACGCCGTACCTGGAGAAGCTCGGCTTCCACCTGGTCGGCTACGGCTGCACCACCTGCATCGGCAACTCCGGTCCGCTGCCGGAGGAGGTCTCTGCCGCGGTGAACGAGGCCGACCTCGCCGTGGTGTCGGTGCTCTCCGGCAACCGCAACTTCGAGGGCCGGATCAACCCCGACGTCAAGATGAACTACCTGGCGTCGCCGCCGCTGGTGGTGGCGTACGCCCTCGCCGGCACGATGGACATCGACCTGGCCAACGAGCCGATCGGCGAGGACAGCGCGGGCCAGCCGGTCTACCTGCGCGACATCTGGCCGAGCAGCGCCGAGATCCAGGACGTCATCGCCTCGGCGATCGGCGCCGGCGGGTTCAGCTCCGCGTACGCCGACGTCTTCGCCGGTGACGAGCGCTGGCAGTCGCTGCCGACGCCGACCGGGGACACCTTCGCCTGGGACGGCGAGTCCACCTACGTGCGCAAGCCCCCGTACTTCGAGGGTATGCGGCCCCTGCCGGCGCCTGTTCTCGACATCGGTCCGGCAAGGGTGCTGGCCAAGCTGGGTGACTCGGTGACCACCGACCACATCTCCCCGGCCGGCTCCATCAAGGCCGACTCCCCCGCCGGCGAGTACCTGGCCGGGCACGGCGTGCCGCGCCACGAGTTCAACTCGTACGGCTCGCGCCGGGGCAACCACGAGGTGATGATCCGGGGCACCTTCGCCAACATCCGGCTGCGTAACCAGCTCGTCCCAGGGGTGGAGGGCGGCTTCACCGTCAACCACCTGACCGGCGAGCAGACCTCGATCTACGACGCCTCGGTGGCCTACCAGGAGGCCGGCATCCCGCTGGTCATCCTGGCCGGCAAGGAGTACGGCTCGGGCTCGTCGCGGGACTGGGCGGCCAAGGGCACCATGCTGCTGGGCGTCAGGGCGGTCATCGCCGAGTCGTACGAGCGGATCCACCGCTCGAACCTGATCGGCATGGGTGTGCTGCCGTTGCAGTTCCCGACCGGCGAGAGCGCCGACTCGCTGGGGCTGACCGGCACCGAGACGTTCACCGTCACCGGTGTCACCGCGCTCAACGACGGCTCGACCCCGCGTACCGTGCGGGTCAGCACGGACAGCGGCGTGGAGTTCGACGCGGTGGTGCGGATCGACACCCCGGGTGAGGCGGACTACTACCGGCACGGCGGCATCCTGCAGTACGTGCTGCGGCGCATGATCGCCGGCTGAGGCGACGAACGCCGAAGGGCTCCCTCCCCAGTCGGGGAGGGAGCCCTTCGTTCGTCCGGCCGAGGGCGCTGGACACACCGTCACTCGACGGCGCGGCCACGGGCCTCCCGGACCTTCATCGCGTGCTCCACCACGGTGATCAGCACCTCCTTGACCGACTCCCGGTTGCGGGCGTCGCAGAGCAACACCGGCACCTCGGGGTCGAGGTTCAGCGCGGCCTGCACCTCGTCCAGACGGTACGAGCGCGCTCCCTCGAAGCAGTTCACCGCGACCAGGAACGGCGTACCCCGCCCCTCGAAGTAGTCGATGGAGGGGAAACAGTCGGCGAGCCGACGGGTGTCCGCCAGCACCACCGCGCCGATGGCACCGAGCGCCAGTTCGTCCCAGACGAACCAGAACCGGTCCTGACCCGGCGTGCCGAACAGGTACAGCACCAGGTCCTCGCTGACCGTGATCCGGCCGAAGTCCATCGCCACCGTGGTGGTCTGCTTCGCCTCGACGCCGGAGAGGTCGTCGATGCCGACCCCCGTCTCGGTCAGCACCTCCTCGGTCCGCAGCGGGCGTGTTTCACTGACCGCCCCGACCAGCGTGGTCTTGCCGACCCCGAAGCCGCCGGCGACCAGGATCTTGATCGCTGTGGGCAGGGCGACCGCTCCCGGCGGCCGCTCAGAGTGCCCGTAGTCCATTGATAACCGCCTCGAAAATGCTGTGGTCGGGTATGCCGACGGTGGTGTGCGGCTCGCGGATCTGCACCAGGCTGCGTGCCACCAGATCGCCGAGCAGGACCCGCACGGTGCCCACCGGCAGGTCCAGGTGTGCCGCGATCTCGGCCACGGACTGAATCCGCTGACAGAGGCCGACGATCGCCAGGTGCTCCGGGCCGAGACCGATCTCCGGGGAGACGTCCGAGCGGGTCGCCGTCACCAGGGAGATCAGGTCGAACGTGCCGGTGACCGGACGGGCCCGGCCGCCGGTCACCGCGTACGGACGGACAACCGGACCGGCATGGTCGTCCACCCACTGGTGGTCCGCGGACTCTCCCTGCACCGTCATCCGGGCTACTTCTCCCCGCCGGTCTGCTCGGCGGACCGGGACGGCGACGCGACGTACTTGCCGACCCTGGTGACCAGCATCGCCATCTCGTACGCGATCAGACCCACGTCGGCGTCCTCGGAGGCCAGCACCGCGAGACAGGCGTTACGGCCGGCGGCTGTGACGAACAGGAAGGAGGACTGCATCTCGATGATTGTCTGCTGGACCTGCCCGCCACCGAACCGCTTGCCCGCACCGCGGGCCAGACTCTGGATGCCGGCCGCCATCGCTGCCAGGTGCTCGCCGTCGTCGCGGCTGAGCCCCTGCGACGAGGCCATCAGCAGACCGTCGGCGGACAGTGCCACCGCATGTTCGGCCTGCTTGACCCGGCCGACGAGGTCGTCCAGCAACCACGTCAGGTCGGCACTCGAAGCCGTCTTCTGCGCCACTTCGTCGTCCTCTTCTCCCCGGCTCTTCGCCGTGCTCATCTGGGCCTGACCAGCGCTGACCCGGGCCAACGGGCCAGCGACGCGGATCAGGTCGCCGGTTGGTCGGCGCCGTCGGAACCGTCCTCGGCACGCCGGCCGCCATCGAGCAACCTAGCGGCGTCGGAGCGTCCGCGCCGGGTGCCCGTCTGGTACGAACTCATCATGCGCCGAACCTGTTCTGGTTCGCGGATCACGTCTTCGCCGTCGTCGGCCGCCTCGGGCTCGTTGCGCAGCGCCGGGGCGAGACTGGCCTGTCGGACCCGGACCGGCAGGCCCGACTCGGTACGCCCCAGGTCGGACTCGGCCACCGTCGGCGTACCCGGCTCGGGCGGGGTCGCCGCCGGAACGGGCGGGCCCGTCGGCGCACCGGGTGCGACCACCGCGTCGGCCGGCAGGCGCGGCGGCCGGGCCGGGCCCTCGCCCGGCGCGGAGGTCACCGGCACCTCGATCGGGATGGTCGGGCCGTCCAGGGCGGACTGACCGGGCCGGCGGCGGGACCTGGTCGGCAGGACGGTGGTCTCCTCGACGGACTCCACCGAGGGCTGCGCGACCGGTCCGGCGGCGGCTTCCCGCGCTGCGGTGGGCGAGGCCACCGCCACCGGTGCGGGTGACCGCTCGTCGCCGGCGGGGACCGCCCCGGCGGGCAGCGCCGGAGCCTCGCTCCGCGTGGCCGGCGGCGGGACCGCCGGCTGTGCGCCGTCCACGGTGATCAGGTCGCTCGGGACCAGCACCACCGCGGTCGTCCCGCCGTACGGCGACTCCTTGAGGTGTACCCGCACCCCGTGCCGGTCGGTCAGCCGGCTCACCACGTAGAGACCCAATCGGGACGCGTCGGCGAGGTTGAGTTCGGAGCGGTCGGTGATGCGGTGGTTGGCGGCGGCCAGGTCCTCCTCGGTCATGCCGAGGCCACGGTCCTCGATCTCGATGGCGAACCCGTTGGCGACCAGTTGTCCCCGCACCTCGACGGTGGTGTGCGGTGGCGAGAACGACAGCCCGTTCTCGATCAGTTCGGCGAGCAGGTGGATGACGTCACCGACGGCCCGTCCGGCCAGCGACACCCCGCTGATCGGGAGCACCTGCACCCGGGTGTAGTCCTCGACCTCACCGACTGCGCCACGGACCACGTCCACCATCGGCACGTTGCGGCGCCACGCCCGGCCGGGCGTGGAGCCGGAGAGCACGATCAGGTTCTCCGCGTTGCGCCGCATCCGGGTGGCCAGGTGGTCGACGCGGAACAGGTCCTCCAGTTCCTCCGCGTCCTGCTCCCGGCGCTCCATCGAGTCGAGCAGGGTGAGCTGGCGGTGCACCAGAGCCTGGGTACGCCGGGCCAGGCTGAGGAAGACGTCGCGCACCGCGCGACGCAGTTCCGCCTGCTCCACCGCGGTCCGGACGGCCGTCTCCTGCACCACGTTGAACGCCTTGCCCACCTGACCGATCTCGTCGTCACCGAACTGCAGCGGCGGCGCCTCCTTGGCCACGTCCACCTGCTCGCCACGGCCGAGCCGATCCACCACGTTGGGCAGCCGCTCGTTGGCGAGCTGGAACGCGGCGTCCCGCAGGCGCTGCAACTGCTGCACCAAAGCACGGGCGGTGGTGACCGAGACGACCACCGAGGCGATGACGGCGAGCAGACCGAGACCGGCGGCGAGCACCAACCGGATGATGACGCCGACGGCGACGGGGGTCGCCCGTTCGACCACGTCGTCACCACCGGCCAGCACGACGTCGCCGATTTCGATCAACGCCGGGCTCGTGGCATCGGTCCACGCCTCGGCGCTGAACGGCACCCGGGTGCTGTTGCCGGCCAGCATGACCTGGTTCTCCAGGTCGGCCAGCCGACGGAAGTTCGGACCGGAGGACATCTGCTGGTAGCGCGTCTGGTCCGCCTGCGGCAGCCGGACGACCGCCTGGTCCGCGACGAACTGGCGGGCGCCGACGACCCGGGTGAACTCCGCTCGCTCGCTCGAGGTGATCCGACCGGCGGCCAGCACCCCGGCGAGCAGGGCGTCCTCCTGGGACAGCAGTTCCCGGGCCCGGTTGAGCTGGATCAGTTGGACGGTGTCCTCGGCGACCTGGTCGTCATCGAGGTTGCCCAGCTCGTCGTAGACCTGATAGATCGACTCGATCACCTGGGTGAACGCCCCGCCGGCCTCGCTGCGGCCGATGTTGCGGCCGTCCACGGCCGCCCGGGTGTCCGACAACGCGGTGAGCCCACGGTTCAGCTCGCCGATCCGCTGGTGCAGGCCGTCGCTACCGAGCAGGCCGACCTGCCAGTGCGCAGCCGACTCCTTGAACTCGGCGGCCAGCTCGTCGGTGCGCTGACGCACCTGCACGAGTTCACCACGCCTGCGGTCCTCGGGCCGACCGAGGTACGCCAGCGAGGTCCGGCGTTCCAGCTGCAACTGCAACAGCAGTGGCTCGGTGGGATCGAACACCCGCACGTCGAGCGCCTGTACGCCGACCAGGTTGACGCCCTCGCGGACGGTCACCCAGGCGGTGAAGCTCCAGAGTGCCACCAGCGAGGCCAACAGGGCCACGACCTTGGTACGCAGATTCGAACTGCGGGAACCCATTACACCGTCCCTGGCCCGGAGCGAGTTGATCGGTCAGTCAGGCGGGCCACACACGCACCGACCCCGGCGCACGCTAACAGCGTCACCGTAGCAACTCAAGCGCTCGTGATCATGCCCTGGTGGGAGGCTGCGGAGCCCTCACCGTCACCGCCTGCCGCGCCGGATTCGAGCGCCAGACGCCGTGCCGCGAGCACCGCCGCGCGGACCACCAGGACCGGGGTGTAGAGGTCCTTGTCATGCCATAGTGGAGGGTCGTGGACGGCGTCGACCTGCAGATGTGCCAGCGCCCGGGCAGCGGCCTGCACCGCCTCGGGCCGCCGGTCGCCCGCCCCGAGCAGGACCTGCACCGCGTACGCCGTCTCCTCCGTGGTGGTCGACCAGCGTCCCCAGCCGCCGTCGTCGCGCTGGGTGGCGAGCACCCAGCCGACGGCCCGGTCGACGGCCTCCCCGGCGGCCTCCGGCGGTGCGTGAGCGGCCAGCGCCAGGGCCGCGCAGGAGGTGGCGTAGTAGGGCGAGGCGTGCCAACGGTCCGTCCAGTGGCCGTCCGGCTGCTGCACCTCGCGCAACCAGCCACCGAGGGCGGCCACCCGGGCGCCGTACCGGTTCGCGCCCGCGCGGGTGTGCCGGGCGTGCCAGCCCAGCGCCTCCAGCACGTGCGCGTTGGTGGTGATCGAGTCGCCGTCCTCCCCGCGCCAGGTGCAGAAGTGACTGCCGAGGTCGTAGCGGAACAGACTGGTCGGGTCGACCGGCCGGCCCAGCCGGGCCAGGGCGTACAGGGTGGCCGAGGTGGTGTCCGCGTCGGCCGGCAGCCCCGGCCCGGTCGCCGCGCCGTCCGGTCCGAGCGCGGCGGCCAATCCGGCCACCACCGCCGGCGACGGTCGGACCGGTATGCCCGCCCGGATCAGCGTGCCGAGCGTCCAGGACCGCTCGAAGACGCTGATCGGGGTGCAACACGGCACCGGGCCGTCGTGCCGGGCCACCACCTCGTCCAGGTACGCCCGCGCGGCCCGCTCCGGCGCACGCCGGTGGTTGAGCCACCCGGCCGTGGCGGCTGGTGAGGCGCCCACCGCGCCGTCGATCGGGCGGACCTCCTCGCGGGTCGCGGCGTTCGGTCCCAGCACCTCGTAGGCGTGCCACAGCTTGCGCGGCATCGGCCGGTCGGTGGCGAGCAACGCGGAGACCGCGTCGAGGCGCCGCCGGTCCACCCGAGGCAACGGAGGCAGGCCGGGCAGTGCCGGGGCGCCCCGGTCGCGCAGCCGGGTCAGGTGCGTGTCGATGCGACCGGTCAACGCTGGCACGATCAGGTCGGCCGCCGGGGTGTCCGGCAGCGGCGCGCCGGCTCCCAGCCGCCGGGCCAGCGCGGTCAGCCCACGAGCGGCGGCGTCCACCAGGTCGGACCGCGCCGGGTCGGAACGGTCGGCCGGCTCGTCCCGGGCGAGGACCGCGACCAGGGCCTCCACCGCGCTCGCCGTCGGCACCAGGCCGTACCCGCCGGGCAGGCCCCAGGCGCCGTCCGGCCCCTGCTGACCGAGCAGGTACGCCAACCGCCGGCCGTGGCCGCCGAGCCACGGGGCGTCGGCGACCAGGCGACCCGTCTCGTAGACCGAGGCACTCACCTGCCCGGCCGGTTCCCGGTCCAGGTCCGCGACCAGGTCGGCGGCCGCGTCGGTGACGCGCTGCGCCGTCTCCGGTGGCCCGGTGACGCCTGCGGCCGTCACGGCGTGCCCCAGAAGTCGGTGGACCGGTAGAAGCCGCTGCTGAAGCCGATCTGCCGGGCCAGGTAGTCGGCCGCCACCGGGCAGTCGACACGGAGCGTCGCGAGCTGGTCCCGGGCCTCGGCGACCAGCTCCGCGATCCGCTTCTCCACCTCGGCGCGGGACACCAGCAGCAGCGCGTTGAGGTCACCCCAGCGCAGGTCCCGCTCGTACGTGCCGAGGTCGTTGACCAGGCGTAGGATCCGCTGCACCTGGTCGCTCGCGGCCAGCAGCGCGTCGAGGTGCGCCAGGGTGGCCGGATCGTCGGTGTGGATCCAGTGCACGACGTTGACCACGGTGCAGGCCAGGTTGGCGGCGTTGTCCAGGTACTCCGCGAACCCGGGCCGGGTGTCCGGCGACTGCTTCCAGTCCCACTCCCGGGCCATCGCGGCGAGCACCTTGCGGGTCTCCTCCCGCCAGCGCTCGCGGTGCGCGGCGAAGGCGGGCACCGTGGCGAGTTCGTCGCGCAGCTCGGCGAGGAAGGCACCGAGCTGGTCGCCTTCCTCGGGCGTCCCGCCGTCGACCACCGCCAGGCAACGGGCGGTCAGCCGGTCGATCTCGTCGCGCGAGCGGGCCTCGTGGTCCACCAGCCAGTCCACGGCGAAGCCCCACAGCACCGCCCGATTCGTGACCCGGAGCCGGTCGAGGTCGCACCAGGGCGCGCCGAAGGCGATCGCCATCGCCACGTTGCCGAACAGCGTGGCGTCGAAGGGCCGGGTCGGGAACAGCTCGGGGTACGCGGCGGCGACCGCCGCCAGGTCGCGCTGGCCCTTCGCGGCGAGGGCACAGATCCGGCCCTGTTCGGCGGCGTCGGTCATCTGGTCGCCGGGGCCGACCGGCGACACCTCGGTCCGGGAGCTCACGCCGCGACACCCCGCGCGGGCCGCAGGACCACCTCGACCGGTTCCAGGGGACGCAACGCGGCGGCCACCTTGATGCCGGGTACGGCCGGACGACACAGCCGGAACCGGAACCGGCTCAGCAGGCCGGCCACGATCAGCGTCGCCTCCAGATAGAACAGGTGCATGCCCAGGCACTGGTGCGGGCCGCCGCCGAACGGGAAGTGCGTGTACCGGTGCCGCTGTCGGGCCTGTTCGGGCCGGAACCGGTCCGGGTCGAAGACCTCGGGTCGCTCCCAGAACATCGACATGCGGTGGGTGATCAGCGGGCTGACCACCACAGTGGAGCCGGCCGGGATCCGGACCCCACCGATGACGTCCTCCTCGACCGCGTTGCGGGGGAAGAGCCAGCCGATCGGATAGAGCCGGAGCAGCTCGTCGAGCACCTGCCGGGTGTAGCGCAGGTCGCGCAGGTGTTCCTGGCGTACCGGCTGGCCGCCGACCACCTCGTCGATCTCGGCGTAGAGCCGGGCGGCGATCTCGGGGTTGCGCTCGATGTGCGGCCACAGCCAGGTGAGGACGCTGATCGTGGTCTCGGTGGTGGTGGCCACCATCGCCACCGTGTCGTTGCGGACCTGCTGCTCGTCGAGTCGGCCACCGCCCTCGGTGCGGCCCCGCCACAGCGTGCTGATGATGTCGTCGGCGTCGCCGGCGGTCTCGTGGCGGGCGGCCCGCACGGTCGGCAGCAGCAGGTCGTCGATGAGCTGTACGGCCCGGCGGAACGTCCGGTCACCGGGCATGGGCGCGGCCAGCGGCGCCCACGGCATCAGGATGCGGGGCATCACCGAGCGGGCGATGTCGTCCTGCGCCTGCATGATCCGCATCGCGTCGGGCACCGAGATCCGGTCCGCGAAGAAGACCCGCATGATCGCCGAGCAGACGATCCTGGCCTGCACGGTGCCCATGTTGACCGGTTGGCCGGTACGCGCCGGCTCGGCCAACTCGTCGACGGCCTCCTCGATGGCGACGGCGAGGCGGTCGACCATCGCGTCGATGCGGCGGGCGGTGAACAGCGGCTGGAGGATCTGCCGGCTGTCGGCCCAGTGTTCGCCGTCGCTGAGGATGCCCTCGCCGAACAGCCGCTTCAGCGGGCGCCACTGCAGACCGTCGCCGGCGCGCACGTAGTTGCCGGAGCGCTCGCGCAGGACCTGTTGCAGGTGCTCGGGGTGGGTGACCAGGTACGGGCGCAGCGAGCCGAGGTTGAGCCGGACGACCTCACCTGCGGAGCGTTCGCCGAACTCGACGAGGGCGCGGGCCGGATCACGCAGCAGGTTCGGTAACGTGTACCGCAGCGGGATCGATGCCGGTCTCCGGGTTCGGGCGCAGTTCACGTCGTCGGCTCCCAGTTGGGCGGGCCCCGGGGGGTGAGGGGCGTTACTCTTCGAAATGCCACGATTGCGATGAGCATGACATTGCCGTAGCACTCCTCACTAGTCACGCACCGAGAAATCTTCGTGGTCGACATTCCCGCCGTCCACAACGGAGACGTGGCGTACGAGTCAGGTGCACGAGGGGCACCGCACTCTTCCCGTACTCCCGTCCACCGCTCATCGCGCCTGCTCAACACCGGTCCGCGCGGCCTCGCTCCGAGCGCCGGCCCACGACGGAGCGAGGCACTCCCGGACCCCGCCGGCTCTCTCAGGTGATCTTCGTCATCCCTGCTCACATCGGGGTACGGCGCCCGTGACAGCAATCGACCGACCGGGCGGGCGGGCAAGCCCCTCGTCGCGGTCCCGCCGCGAAGAACCCGGGCGCGGCCGGGCTCGCTGTGCCAGGCTCAGGGCATGGACGACACGACCATCCTGAGCCGGATCTCCGATCTGGTCGACGAGGAGCACCGGCTGCGCGCCGAGGCGCAGGCCCACGAGGCAGGCACCGACGACGAGGCCCGTGCCCGGCTGCGTGAGCTGGAGGAATCCCTCGACCAGTGCTGGGACCTGCTCCGCCGTCGACGCGCCGCGCGGCAGGCACACGGCGACCCCGACGCCCAGGGCGCACGCCCGGTGCCCGAGGTCGAGCGGTACCTGCAGTAGGCACCCGTCGGGCTCCGGGCGGCGGCGAAACCGCCACCCGGAGTCCGTCGTCCGGCCCGGCCGACGGCCGAGCCCGGACCGTCAGCGCAGACCGGCCTCGCGGGCCAGCAGATCGGTCAGAGCGTCCGGCTCCTGAGGCAGGCCCCGGGCGGTGAACCAGGTGGCGACGACCCGCACGTCCCGGGCGAGGAAGTCCCGCCCCTGCGGGTTCGCCACCACGTCGACCACCTGCGGCAGGTCGATCAGGACCAGCCGCCCCTCGTGCACCAGCAGGTTGTACGGCGACAGGTCACCGTGCGCGTACCCGGCGCGGGCCAGCACCACCAGCGCGTCGACGAGCTGCTCCCACAGCCTGCGCAGCTCGCCCGGGTCGGGACGCAGCTCGGCCAGCCGGGGCGCGGCCCGCCCCTGGTCCGGGTCGCCGAGGAACTCCAGCATCAGCTCGGTGCCGCGCAACTGCACCGGGTACGGCACGGCGACGGTGCCGAACCGTTCGCCGATCTCCCAGAGCCGGGCCAGCGCGGCGAACTCGGCCGCCGCCCACTGCCCGGCGACCATCTGCCGGCCGAACGCGGTCCGCCCGGTCATCGCGCGCATCTCCCGGGACCGGCGGACCCGCCGTCCTTCGAGATATCCGGCGTCGCGGTGGAAGAGCCGGTGTCGGGGATCGCGGTAGCGCTTCGCCGCCAGCAGACAGACCCGATCGGTCTCCGGCACGGCCCGGCGGACCAGGTGGACGTCGGCCTCCTTGCCGGTCTTGAGCACCCCGAGTTCGGTGTCCTTCGCCGCCAGTTCGGTGACCAGCCACGCCGGATGGGGTTGCGGACCGTGCACGGCGTCGTCCCAGGAGGACCAGACCTCGCCGGTCTCCGGGTCGGGCTCGTCGTCCGGGTCGGTCGGGGCGGGGCCGGACGGCCGCCCGCGCTTCAGGAAGTGTGGTTCGTCGTCGTCGAAGCGGCGCTTGCCGCGGGCTCGGCGCTCCGGCACCGAGGAGTCGTGATCGCGCACTGCGCTGGTCGTCCCTTGTTCGAGGTGGATGGAGGCAGGAATTGACCTGCGAGAACGGCCATGACCGACCTCCTCTCCTCGACCGGGCGCACGCCCGGCAGCACGATGCGCGGACCATGCTCGTCGCGTCGGCGCGCCGGGGCAACCGGTTTTCGACCTCAGGCGCGGGTACGCCCCGCCGCGCCACCCGTGGCGCCCATGATCGCGGCGATGGCGGCGATCACCGTGTCGACGGTGACCGTCGGGGCGAACCGGGCGTCCGTCCAGGGCCGACCCCGGTGCAGCCAGACGCTGGGCAGCCCGACCGCAGTGGCGCCGCCGATGTCGGCCTCCGGGCCGTCGCCGATCACCCAGGCGCCGCGCAACGGCATCCGGGCCCGCTGCGCGGCCAGCGCGAAGATCCGGGGGTTGGGCTTGCTGACCCCGGCCTCCTCGGAGATCACCCAGTCGGCCACGTACCGGTCCAGGCCGGTACGCCGGATCTTGGTGTCCTGTAGGCGGACCGTGCCGTTGGTGACCACCACCGGCATCCAGCCGGCGTCGTCGGCGATCCGCAGCGCGCAGGCGACCAGCGGATCGAGCCGGGTGAACTCGACGATGCCCTCGTGCAACTCCTCGACCAGATCGATGGAGGGGATCCGCAGGCGGTAGCGGTCCCGGATGGCGTCCGCGACGTCCCATCGGTCGGTCAGCCCGTCGGCGTCTATCGACAACAGCCATTCGATGTCGTGCGCGGGCGCACCGATGCCGTCGAGGAAGCGCTCTGCCCAGGTGCGGAACGGCCCGGCCCGGTCGAGCAGGGTGTTGTCCAGATCCAGCAGGAGCAGTGGCACTCGGGCACCTTACGGGAATCCGGTACCCGCCCGACAGGGCCGGAGGTTACGCGGTGATGTCGTACCGGCACTGACCCCGACCAGAACCCGATTTCCAAGCCGTACGTACGGTTTGCGTTACCCCGGGTGAGCTGACACGATCGTGACGTGCCCAGAGTAAGTCAGGACCAGCTCGACGCCCGTCGACACGAGATCCTCACCGCCGCGCGCGCCTGCTTCGCCCGGCACGGCTACGAGGGCGCCACCGTGCGCCGGCTCGAAGAGGCGACCGGGCTGTCCCGAGGGGCCATCTTCCACCACTTCCGGGACAAGGACTCGCTCTTCCTGGCCGTCGCCGAGGACGACGCCGCGACGATGGTGGAGACCGTCGCCCGCAACGGCCTGGTCCAGGTCATGCGGGACCTGCTCGCCCGCGCGGTCTCCCCCGACACCACCGGATGGCTCGGCAGCCAACTGGAGGTCTCCCGACGGCTGCGGACCGACCCGGCCTTCGCCAAGCGGTGGGCCGAGCGCTCGGCGGCCATCGCCGAGGCCACCCGGGACCGCCTGTCCCGGCAACGCGAGGCCGGAGTGCTGCGCGAGGACGTACCCATCGACGTGCTGGCCCGCTTCCTCGAACTCGCCTACGACGGCCTGGTCCTGCACCTGGCCATGGGACGACCCGCCGGCGACCTCGGCCCCGTCCTCGATCTGGTCGAGGAGGCCGTCCGTCGCCGCTGAACAGTCGGTAACGGCCCGATAACCCGCCTGTCCCGGCCTCGGCACGGTGGCGTCCGCGCTCCACAATGAGTCTGCGTTCCCTTCGCGCGACAGGAGCAGGCCATGACGGATCCCGCGGCGGACTTCCACACCTGGGGCATTCCCAGCCGCACCTTCCTGTTTCTCTACCTGGCGGCGGCGCTCGTCCTCGTCGTCGGCACCCTGATCCACCGCCGGGCGGTGCTGTCCGGCCGCTCCGCGCCCCCCGCCGACCAACTCGGCCCGCAGCAGCTCGCCTTCCTCAACGGCGGCGAGAACCTGGCGGTCTGGACCGCCATCGGCGCGCTGCGGGGACAGGGCGTGATCGGGGTCGACAAGCACCACCGGCTGACCGTCGACGCTCCCCTACCTCCCGGCGCGACCCCGCTCGACCGCGCCGTCCACCACGCCGCCAGCCAACGCTGCCCCGCCCGCCAGGTCATCACGACCGAGTGGGTGAGCCGGGCCCTCACCGAGCTGCGGGACGACCTGGACCGGCACGGACTGCTGGTCACCCCGGAGCAGCGGACGACCCTACGGATCGGCCCACTGCTGATGGCCGTGCTGTCCGCGGTCGGCATCGCGCGCATCTTCGCCGGCGTGGCCAACGGGCGACCGGTCTGGTATCTCGTGGCCGTCGTACTCGCACTCATCGTGGTGACCACGCTGCTGTTCGCCCTGGTGCCCCGACGCACCAAGGCCGCCGACGCGGCGCTGCGGCTGCTCCGCATGCGCAACCACCACCTGGCACCCCGCAGCAACCCGTCGTACGCCACCTATGGCGCCGCCGGCACGGCGATGGCGGTGGCCCTCTACGGCAGCGCCACGATCTGGGCCATGGACCCCACCTTCGCCCAGCAGGCCGAGCTCCAGCGCCAGGCGGCCACCGGCACCGGTGGCACCGCCGCCTGCGGCGGTGGCAGCACCGCAGGTGCGGGCGACAGCGGCGGTGGCTGCGGTGGTGGAGGCGGCGGCGGGTGCGGCGGCGGTGGAGGGTGCGGCGGATGACCGGTCCGCACGGGGTGGGCATCGGCTGGCGACCGGAGATCGCCGGATTCGTCGCCGACCTGCCCGGCCTGCGCTTCGTCGAGGTGGTCGCCGAGGGCGTGTCCCCCGCCGACCCACCCGACGGGCTGGTCGAGCTGCGTCGACGCGGCGTGACCGTGGTGCCGCACGGGGTACGGCTCTCCCTCGGCGGCACCGAACCGGTCGATCCGGCCCGGGTCGGCCACCTGGCGGCGGTCGCCGAACTGGTGGCGGCACCACTGGTCAGCGAGCACATCGCCTTCGTCCGGGCCGGTGGCCTGGAGGCCGGGCATCTGCTGCCGCTGCCCCGCACCCGCGAGGCGGTCGACGTGGTCTGCGCCAACGTCGCCCGGGCCTGGGCCGACCTGCCGGTGCCGATCGCGCTGGAGCCGATCGCCGCGCTGTTCGACTGGCCGGACGACGAACTCGACGAGGCCACGTTCCTCACCGAGATCCTGGACCGCACCGACGCGCTGCTGCTGCTCGACATCGCCAACGTGCACGCCAACGCCCGTAACCGGGGCACCGACCCGCTGGCCCTGCTGGACCGGCTGCCGTTGGACCGCGTCGCGTACGTGCACGTCGCCGGCGGCGCCGACCACGGCGGCTTCTACCACGACACCCACACCGACCCGGTCGGCCAGGACGTCCTCGACCTGCTCGCCGAGGTGTGCGCGCGGCACCGGCCACCGGCGGTCATGCTGGAGCGCGACGGGCACTACCCGCCCGCCGCCGACCTGCGCGCCGAGTTGGACGCCATCGCCACCGCCAGCGGGTTCCCGGTGGTGACGTGAGCGCCGACCCCGACGAGCCGCCCGCGCCGGGCGACACGCTGGCCGAGCGACAGGCGCGACTGGTGGCCGCGTTGGTGGCGGGCGGCCCACCTCCCCCGGGGTTCGCGCCCGCACCGCTTGCCGCCGCCCGCGCGGCGCTGCTGCGCAAGCGGGCCGGCGAGGTTGCCCGACACTGGCCGCTGCTCACCGCCGCCCTCGGCCCGCGCTGGCCGTCGGCCTTCCTCACCTGGGCCGCCGACCGGCCCACCAGCGGTGGCCTGCGCGACGGCTGGGACCTGGCCCGCGCGCTGCGCGACCGCGCCGAACTGCCGCCGCTGGGCGCCGAGGAACTCGCCGTCCGGGAAGCGACCCTGCGGTACGACGCCCGTCGGGCGCCACGCCCCCGCCGGTTCCCCGCGCTCGCGCGCGTCGACGGCGCCGTCGCGGTTCAGCTCGCCGGCCGCGTACGCCTCCTCCGGGTGTAAGGAAGGGCCCCTTGTTAACGCCTGCGGTATAGCAGGGGTTCCCTCCTAACATCAGGGGTCGGCGGGGCGAACGGACCCGGAGGTGCCGGACGCGCACCGGCTGCGGCAGGATCGGTGGCATGGATCTAGGACTCACCGACCGGGTGTACGTGCTCACCGGCGCCTCGCGCGGCCTCGGTCACGCCACGGCGCGGAGCCTGGTCGCCGACGGCGCCCGGGTGGTGCTCTCGGCCCGGCACGCCGACGCGGTGGCCGCCGCCACCGCCGAACTCGGCGGGCCGGAACACGCCGTCGGCATCACCGCCGACCTCACCGACCCGGACACGCCCGAACGGCTGGTACAGGCCGCGCACCAGCACTTTGGCCGACTCGACGGCGCCCTGGTCTCGGTGGGCGGACCGACCCCCGGCAGCGCCGCCTCGGTCGACGACGAGCAGTGGCGACACGCCTTCGAGACCATCTTCCTGGGCAGCGTACGGACGGTGCGGACGGTGGCCGGGGCGCTGCCCGACGGAGGCGCCATCGCACTCGTGCTGTCCACCTCGGCGCGGGGGCCGGTCACCGGGCTGGGCATCTCCAACGGGCTGCGCCCCGGTCTGGCCGGGGTCGCCAAGGACGTCGCCGACGAGTACGGCCCCCGTGGCGTACGGGTGGTCGGGTTGCTGCCGGGGCGGATCATGACCGACCGGAACCGGGAACTCTTCGCCGCCAGCGGCGACCCCGAACAGGCCCGCGCCGAGGCCGAGGCCAGCATCCCGCTGCGCCGCATCGGCGACCCCGACGAGTTCGGGAGGGTGGCCGCGTTCGTGCTCTCCCCGGCCGCGAGCTACCTGACCGGGGTCACCATCCCGGTCGACGGCGGCGCGCTGCGCGGCCTGTGACCAGGCAACCGAAGGGCGGCGCTGACCGACCTGCGACCAGGCGACCGGAAGGCAGCCCCGCCCGTCCGGCGACCGGGCAGCCGGAAGGCGGCGCTGCGCGGCCGGTGACCGGGCAAGCAGAGGGCGGCCCGGCGCGAAGCGCCCGTGGCGCGACGGTGCCGGGTCCCGGACCCGCCGCGCGGACCGACGGCGTGGATCGGGGGTACCGGCCGACCCGGGAGGAGTTGGCGGCGGCCGTGGACCGACTGCTGCCGGACGTCATCGCGCCCGGGTTGGACGTGCTGTTCGTCGGGATCAACCCCGGGCTGTGGTCGGCCGCGACCGGCTGGCACTTCGCCCGCCCCGGCAACCGGTTCTGGCCGGCGCTGCACCGGGGCGGGTTCACCCCGCGCCTGATGCACCCCAGCGAGCAGGACGAGTTGCCCGGGCTCGGGCTGGGCATCACCAACGTGGTGGCCCGGGCCAGCGCCCGCGCCGACGAACTGTCCGCCGCCGAACTGGTCGACGGGGCACGGGAGCTGACCGGCAAGGTCGCCGCGTACCGGCCGCGCTGGGTGGCCGTGGTCGGGGTGACCGCGTACCGGATCGGCTTCGCCCGCCCGAAGGCCACCTTCGGCCGGCAGCCGGAGTCGCTGGCCGGTGCCCACCTCTGGGTGCTGCCGAACCCCAGCGGCCTGAACGCGCACTACACCCCGCAGACGCTCGGTGCCGCCTTCGCCGAACTCCGCGAGGCGACGTCCCGGGAGTGACCGCCGTCAGTTGGCGGCGGCGGGCGGCAGCGCCTCGTCGGCGAGGTACTCCCGCGACGGGATGATCACCGGCTCCACCATGGCCTGGTCGGTGTGCGGGGTCGGCGAGTCGGCCACCGCGAACTGGGTGCGGTACAGCTCGGCGTAGAGGCCACCCACCGCGACCAGCTCGTCGTGCCGACCGCGCTCGACGATGCGGCCCTCGTCGAGAACGAGGATCTGGTCGGCGTCGCGGACCGTGGAGAGCCGGTGCGCGATGACCAACGCGGTACGCCCGGTCAGCGCCACCGCCAGCGCCCGCTGCACGGCCGCCTCGCTCTCCGAGTCGAGGTGCGCGGTCGCCTCGTCGAGGATCACGATCGAGGGTGCCTTGAGCAGCAGCCGGGCGATCGCGATGCGCTGCTTCTCGCCGCCGGAGAAGCGGTAGCCGCGCTCGCCGACGGTGGTGTCCAGCCCGTCGGGCAGCGCCCGGACCAGGTCGGCGACCTGTGCACCGGCCAACGCCGCCCACAGCTCGTCGTCGGTGGCGTCCGGCTTGGCGTACCGCAGGTTCTCGGCGATCGTCTCGTGGAACAGGTGCGAATCCTGGGTCACCACGCCGATCTCGTCCCGCAGCGATTCGAGGGTGGCGTCCCGCACGTCGACGCCGCCGACCAGCACCTGGCCGTCGGTGACATCGTAGATCCGGGAGATCAGCATGGACAGCGTGGACTTGCCCGCGCCGGAGGGCCCGACCAGGGCGACCATCTGTCCGGGCTCGACCCGGAAGGAGACGCCCTTGAGCACCGGCTCGTTGACCGTACGATCCAGCGTGGCGACCTCCTCCAGCGACGCGAGGGAGATCTCGGCGGCGCTCGGGTAGCGGAAGCGCACGTCACGGAACTCGACCCGGCCGGCGTCCCGGGGCACCGGGACGGCGTCGGACCGCTCCTTGATCGCCGGGTCCAGGTCGAGCACCTCGAAGACCCGGTCGAACGAGACCAGCGCGCTCATCACGTCGACCCGGACGTTACTCAACGCGGTGAGCGGACCGTAGAGGCGGGTGAGCAGCAACGCGAGCGTCACCACCGTACCGGCGCTGACCTCGCCGGTGACCGCCAGCCACCCGCCGAGCCCGTAGGTGAGCGCCTGGGCCAGCGAGGCGACCAGCAGCATCGCCACGAAGAACGTCCGCGAGTACATCGCGGAGGTGATGCCGATGTCGCGGACCCGCTCGGCGCGGGCGGCGAACCGCCCGGCCTCGGCGTCGGGGCGACCGAAGAGCTTCACCAGCAGCGCGCCCGCGACCCCGAACCGCTCGGTCATGGTCGCGTTCATCTTGGCGTCGAGGTTGTACGACTCGCGGGTGATCTCGGCCAGCCGCCGGCCGACCCGACGGGCCGGGATGATGAACACCGGCAGCAGCACCAGCGACAACGCGGTGATCTGCCAGGAGAGGGTGAGCATCACGGCGGCGGTGAGCAGCAGTTGGATCACGTTGCTGACCACGCCGGAGAGCGTCGAGGTGAAGGCCCGCTGGGCCCCCATCACGTCGTTGTTGAGCCGGCTGACCAGCGCACCGGTCTGGGTGCGGGTGAAGAACTGCAACGGCATCCGCTGCACGTGGTCGTAGACCCGGGTCCGCAGGTCGAGAATGATGCCCTCACCGATGCGCGCCGAGTACCAGCGCTGCGCGAGGGAGAGCATCGCGTCGGCGACGGCCAGGCCGGCGATGAAGAACGCCAGCCGGATGACCAGCGCGCCGGCCTCGTCGCCGCCCCGAGTGATCGCGTCGATGACCTGACCGGCGAGCAACGGGGTGGCCACCCCGATCACCGCCGCGACGATCACGGTCAGCAGGAACACGACGATGTCGCGCCGGTACGGCCGGGCGAACGCCACGATCCGCCGAGCGACCCCGCGCTGCAACCGGTGACTGGAGATCTCGTCACCGTTGCGCATCGACCGCAGCATGCTCCAACCGCCCATGCCGCCGGCGGCCATCGGGTTGGACACACACACCTCCGGGAAGGGCCTCAGTACGCCGTCGGGTCAATTCTCCCGACAGCTACGACAACCTCGTGAGTAACCCGGATCTTCCCGAACGGTCCTTACTATTCTGCGTACCCGGCAAGATCGCGGATCCGCCGGGTCTGTGCCTCCCGCTCGGCCCGCTGCTGCTCGGCGTGCGTCCGTCCGGACGCACCGGCGAGAAGTGCCTTGATCTCCACCACGGCGTCACGCTGGTGCGCGAGCAGCCCGGCGGTGAGGTCGCGCACCGCGTCGTCCAACTCCGCGTTCGGCACCACCAGGGTGGCCAGGCCGAGCCGGTCCGCCTCGGCGGCGTCCATCCGCCGACCGGTGGTGCAGATCTCCAGCGCACGGGCGTAGCCGACCAACTCCACCAGGCGCTTCGTGCCGGCCAGGTCCGGGACCAGGCCCAGCGTGACCTCGGCCATGGACAGCTTCGCGTCCTGCGCCAGCACCCGCAGGTCGCAGGCGAGGGCGAGCTGGAATCCGGCGCCGATGGCATGCCCCTGCACGGCCGCGACGGAGATGACGTCCGGCCGGTGCAGCCAGGTGAAGCCGCCCTGGAAGGCGGCGATCCGGTCGGCGCACTCCGCTTCCGGCAGTGCGGCCAGCTCGGCGAACGAGCCCGGCCCGGTGGCGCCCGCGACCGCCAGATCGAGGCCGGCGGAGAACGCCCGCCCCTCACTCCGAACGACCACGACACGTACGTCACCGGGCAGGTCCCGGGAGAAATCGCTCATCGCGCGCCACATCGACGGGGTCTGCGCGTTGAGCACGTCGGGCCGACACAGGGTGACCGTGGCGATCGGCCCGTCACACTCCAGCCGGACCCCGGTCGCCTCGGTGGTCACCGGGCGGCCCGGGTCGCGGTGGTGGTGTACGACGCTGACGGGCGGGTCACGCCTTCTTGCGGCGCCGGGCGCCGCCGCGCTGCCGCAGCTGCACCCCGGACTCGGTGAGCACGCGGTGAATGAACCCGTAGGATCGGCCGGTCGAGGCCGCGAGAGCACGGATGCTCTCTCCTCCGGTGTACCGCTTGACGAGGTCCTTGGCGAGCGTCTGACGCTCGGCTCCGACGATCCGGCGACCCTTCTCAGTGCTGGTGGCTGTGCCAGTGGCTGCCATGCTGTGTCCTCACGTCCCAGACTGTGCGGTTCGGATACGGTCCCACCTATTAGACCGCCTCGAACGATCATGCGCCAGATATCAACTATTCGCCAACCGACACGCTATGCAATGTCAGCTTCCCGATAGGTGACGACCGTCGGCACACGGCCGCGGGGCGGGGCGCGTCAACGGGCCGGAGCTGGCTTTCGGCAGCTGGCCACCACTCGCACGCACGGTGCCGCCGACACCACGGTCCGCCACCATCTCCTCACCAAAGGTATAGACCGTGGTCACCATCCGGCACCCCGAGGCACGGACTCCCCAAGCGGGGTGAGCCGCCTCGCCCTCGGTCGCACTCCGACCGCGCCTGCTGCCCGTACGCTGCCGGCCATGCTCGACCTGCTCGGCACCGCGACCGTCGCCGCGGTGGTCTTCGCCGCCACCAACATCGACGACATCGTCGTCCTGACGGTGTTCTTCGTCGCCGCCCGCACCACCGGCCGTCCACGCGTCGGGCAGATCGTCACCGGTCAGTACCTGGGCATCGGCGCCCTGGTACTGGCCAGTGCCGTGGTCGCGGCCGGGCTCCTGGTGGTACCCGACGAGTGGACGGGCCTGCTCGGGCTGCTGCCGATCGCCCTCGGCGTCCGCGCGCTGCGGCGACGCGACGACGACGAGCCGCCCCCGGTGGTCGCCGGTGTGGTCGGCGTGGCCGCCGTGACCATCGCCAACGGCGCCGACAACGTGGCCGTCTACGTGCCGGTGCTGCGCACCCTCGGTGTCGCCGACGCCGCCGTCTTCGGGCTGGTATTCGCGGGCCTGGTCGCCGTGTGGTGCGTGGCCGGCGCCTGGCTCGGCGGCCACCCGAAGGTGACCCGGCTGGTCGAACGCGCCGGCCACTGGCTGGTGCCGACGATCTTCATCGCCGTCGGCGTGGTCATCCTGGCCACCTCCGGCGTCGTCGGGCACCTGCTCGACCTCGCCCGCTGACCCCGGCGCGTGTGTAAGGAGGGGTCCCTTCCTATACACCAGGCGTTAGTAGGGGGCCCTTCCTTACACCCGCCGGTGCACCGGGTCAGGCCAGCTCGACCAGTTCCAGCAGGTCGTCACTCCAGGCGTCCTCGTCACCGTCGGGCAGCAGGATGGCCCGGTCGGGCTTGAGCGCCAGCACCGCGCCCGGGTCGTGGGTGACCAGGACGATCGCGCCCGGGTAGTTGGCGATCGCGTCGAGCACCTGCTCCCGACTGACCGGGTCGAGGTTGTTGGTCGGCTCGTCCAGCAGCAGCACGTTCGCCCCGGAGCAGACCAGGGTCGACAGCGCCAGCCGGGTCTTCTCGCCACCGGAGAGCACCCCGGCGGGCTTGTCCACGTCCTCGCCGGAGAAGAGGAACGCACCGAGGATCTTGCGCAACTCGGTGTCGGTCTGCTCGGTCGAGGCGGCCCGCATGTTCTCCAGCACGGTCCGCTCGACGTCCAGCGTCTCGTGCTCCTGCGCGTAGTAGCCCAGCCGCAGCCCGTGCCCGGGCCGCACCTCGCCGGTGTCCGGCTCCAGCAGCCCGCCGAGCATCCGCAGCAGCGTGGTCTTGCCGGCACCGTTGAGCCCCAGGATGGCCACCCGGGAACCCCGGTCCACCGCCACGTCCACGTCAGTGAAGATCTCCAACGACCCGTACGACTTGGACAGGCCGGACGCGGTCAGCGGGGTCTTGCCGCACGGCGCCGGAGCGGGGAAACGCACCTTGGCCACCTTGTCGCCGACGCGGACCTCCTCCAGGCCCGACATCAGGCGCTCGGCCCGCCGGGCCATGTTCTGCGCGGCCACCGTCTTGGTGGCCTTCGCCCGCATCTTGTCCGCCTGGGCCATCAGGGCGCCGGCCTTCTTCTCGGCGTTGGCCCGCTCCCGGCGCCGCCGCCGCTCGTCGGTCTCCCGCGCCTCCAGGTACGCCTTCCAGCCCAGGTTGTAGACGTCGACCACGGAACGGGTGGCATCGAGGAACCAGACCTTGTTGACCACCGACTCCAGCAGCGAACCGTCGTGCGAGATCACCACCAGCCCGCCCTTGTGGTTGGCGAGGAAGCCGCGCAGCCAGGTGATCGAATCGGCGTCGAGGTGGTTGGTGGGCTCGTCGAGCAGCAGGATCCCGCCACCGTTGTCGGCCGCGTCGCGGAACAGGATCCGGGCCAGCTCGATGCGGCGGCGCTGACCACCGGAGAGGGTGCCGATGGTCTGCGCGAGGGCCCGGTCGGGCAGCCCCAGGTTGGCGCAGATCCGGGCCGCCTCGGCCTCGGCCGCGTACCCGCCGAGCGCGGCGAACTGGTCCTCCAGCGCGCCGTACCGGCGGACCAGGCGCTCGTCGCCGCCGTCGGCGAGCTGGTTCTCCAGGTCCTTCATCTGCGACATCAGCGCGTCCAGGCCACGGGCGGAGAGCACCCGGTCCCGGCCAGTGACCTCCAGGTCGCCGGTACGCGGGTCCTGCGGCAGGTAGCCGACGGCGCTGCGCCGGTCGATCTGTCCGGCGTACGGCTGTCCCTCACCGGCGAGCACCTTCAGGGTGGTGGTCTTGCCGGCGCCGTTGCGGCCGACCAGGCCGATCCGGTCCCCCGGCTGCACTCGCAGCGTGGTGTCGGACAGCAGGATCCGGGCGCCGGCGCGCAGTTCCAGGCCGCTGGCATTGATCATGTCGGGGTACTCGCTCTCGGGGATCCGCAGGGCTGACTCAGGGCACACGAAAGCGCCGGCGGATCATGGTGACCCGTCGGCGCGGGGCGTTCAGCCTTCGCAGAGCAGCACGGGTCGATTGTACCGGGCCCCGGTGAACGGCGAACGCGGATTACCGACCAAGATCGTCGGGTACCGATTCGCCGTCCGGACCGGTTCCGGCCCGCGAGCCACTGACTGATCGGGGTCATCATGGAGCTGAACGAGAACGCGCGGATCGACACCAGCCAGGTGGAGGACCGGCGAGGCGGCGGTGGAGGCGGCGGTGGGCTGGGCATCCCCATCCCGATCGGCGGTGGCCGCGGCGGCATCGTCGGGCTCGTCATCGCCGTGCTGGTGGCGCTGGTGGGTGGCGGCTTCGGGCTGAATGCCATGACCGGCGGCGGAGAGCAGGGCGACAACACCGCGCTGGAGCAGCGCTGCGAGGCGCCGGACGCGTTGGAGCAGCTCGACTGCCGCAACAGCCTCTACGTCAACTCGATCCAGGCGTACTGGCGTACCGCCCTGCCGGAGGCGTTCGGCGAGCAGTATCGGCCGACCCGTACCGTCTTCTTCGACCAGGCCGTCAACACCGCGTGCGGCCAGGCCGACTCGGGCGTCGGCCCGTTCTACTGCCCGGCCGACTCGCTGGTCTATATCGACCTCTCCTTCTACGAGGTGCTCGCCCGGCAGCTCGGCGCCACCGGCGAGTTCGCCCAGCCGTACGTGCTGGCCCACGAGTACGGCCACCATGTGCAGAACCTGCTCGGCACGAACGAGCAGGTCCGCCGCCAGCAGCAGCGGGACCCGGGCAACGCCAACGACCTGTCGGTCCGCCTGGAGTTGCAGGCCGACTGCTTTGCCGGCGCCTGGGCCAAGAACGCCACCGGCACCGCCGACGATCGCGGCCAGAAGATCTTCACCAGCATCACCGAGCAGGACATCGCCGAGGCCATCGACACCGCCGAGGCCATCGGCGACGACGCCATCTCCCGGCGCGCCGACCGGCCGGTGAACCCGGAGGAGTTCACGCACGGCTCCTCGGCCGACCGCAAGCGCTGGTTCAGCCGCGGCTACGAGACCGGAAACCCGGCCTCCTGCGACACCTTCAGCGGCGCGATCTGACGCGGTGCGGACGGGCTCCGGTCGACGCTTTCGGGGAAGGGCATCGACCGGGGCTCGTCCGTGTCCGACGTGGCGATGCTCAGGTGGCCGGGTCGCGGTCCGTTTCGCGGATCAGGATGTGCACCGCGCGGGCAGCGGCGATCGCGGCCAGCAGCACCGCGTACCGGGGCTCGGGTACGTCGAGCAGCCGGTCGGCGCGCAGCGCGGCCAGTGGGGCGAGCCGACGCTCGGCCAGCACGGTGTCCACGGCCCGACGGTCCCCACCGGCGACGATCGCGTCCAACCGACCGGCTTCGGGCAACAGCAGTCGGACCGCCAGGTCGACGGCGTCGGCGAGCGCGGCCTTGGCCTGGTTGTCGCGCCGCCGGGCGAACCGCTGCTGCGACCAGCCACCGGCGGCGGTACGCCCCTGCACGTACCGCGTGTCGACCTTGTGCACCGGCAGCCGCTCCCCCTCGGCGACCCCGACCGCCACCGCGCCCTTGCGCGCCAGCAGCAGCCCGATCCGGCGGGGTACGACGGCCTCCGCCACGAAGGTGTCCAGGTCTGCGGTGACCGGCGCGCCCGGCGGGGTGTGCAGTTCGGCGGTGGCGCCGTCCGGGGCGGCGAGCAGGAGTCCGTACTCCTGTGCGGTGGCGGCGAACGGGCCGTGCCGGTCGGCGAAGCCGGCCACCCAGCGTTCGGTCCGGCCCGGGTCGATCTCGACCCACCGGCCTCCCCCGGCGGCGGGTCGGCTGCTCATCACCCGACCTTACGGCAGGCGGACGAGACGGCACCGCCGGGCGGGAGCAGGTCGGCGGGCGAGGATCCTCAGTCGCTCGGCGCGAGGTGGACCAGCAGGTCGGCGGAGCGGCTGGATTCGGCGATCACGGCCGCGTTGGCCTGGTCGCTGCCCTGCGCCCAGGCGCGGGCCGCGTCGGGCGTCTTGCCGAAGGCGACGTGGCGGGCGACGAGCCGGTCGAGACGGACCTCTTCGGCCACCTCCAGATACCAGGTGGTGTCGAGCAGGTCGCGGACGAACTTCCACGGATGCGAGTCGAGCAGCAGGTAGTTGCCCTCGGTGACGACGATCGGGGTGGTGCGGGGCACCGGGATGCTGGAACCGATCGGCTCCTCGATGTCGCGCCGGAACGTCGGCGCGTAGACGACCTCGTCGGTCTGGTCGCGTAGTCGGCGGAGCAGGGCGAGGTAGCCGTCCGCGTCGAAGGTGTCCGCAGCGCCCTTGCGGTCGGTGCGGCCGAGTGAGTCGAGGACCTCGTTGCTCAGGTGGAAACCGTCCATCGGCACCAGGACGGCGGCCGGGCCGAGCTGACGGACGAGGGCCTCCGCGACAGTGCTCTTGCCGGCGCCGGGCGGTCCGACGATGCCGATGAGCGTACGGTCGGCTCCCGCCGACATCGCCCGGGCGCGGTCGGCGAGTCCGGCGATCGTGAGGGTGTCAGCCGGCGGCCAGGACACTGTCCACGCTCCCCTCGGCCTGGTGGGTGTCGCGTCCGCAGCCGCACGAGTCCCGGTGCCGGAAGGTGGCCGGCACCACCACGGACTGCGGCGCCCGGTCCGGTCGCCGGATCCGGGCGAGCAGGAGTTCCACGGCGGTCGAGGCGAGCCGTGCGGCGTCCTGCGCCATCGCCGAGATCTGCGGGTCGAACAGGTCGGCCCATTCGAAGTCGTCGTAGCAGACCAGGGCGATGTCGTGCGGCACCTTCAGCCCGGCGCGCCGGATGGCGCGGAGCGCGCCGAGGGTCATCTGGTTGTTCGAGACGACCAGGGCGGTGGCCGGTTCGGCCGAGGCGAGATGTTCGGCGAGACGCTGCTCCGTGATGCGTTCGTCGGACTCACCGGCGATGACCAGACCCGGGTCGTTCGCCAGCCCCAGCTCCGCGACCGCCCGGTGGTATCCGGCGAGCCGGTCCTGGGCCGACATCTCCCGCACGGCGCCCCGGACGTAGGCGATCCGGTGGTGCCCCTGGGCCGCCAGGTGGGCCGTCAGGTGGTGGATCGAGTCCAGGCACTCGGAGTAGACCTGGTCGCCCGGCAGCGTGGACCGGCGGTCGAGGAAGATGGTCGGCAACTGCTCGTCGAGCAGCTTCTGCAGGCACTGGTTGAGCGCGGTGTTGCCTTCGAGCGGGTTCACGATGAGGCCGCTCACCCGCCGTGCCAGCAGGTGGTTGATCACGTCCAACTCGACCTCGGGGTCGTCGTTGGTGTCGGCCAGGATCAGGGTGTACCCGGCCCGGCGCAGGTGCCGCTCGATGTCCCGGATGAGCGCGGCGAAGTACGGGTTGGTGACCACCGACATCGCCAACCCGATGGTGTCCGTGGACTGGGTGGCCAGGGCCCGGGCGGCGAGATTGTGCCGGTACCCGGTCGACTCCAGCGCCTTGCGGACGAGTTCCTCGGTCTCCGGGGCCACCTTGCGCGTCTTGTTGAGCACATGGGACACGGTCGTCGTCGACACCCCGGCGATCCGTGCTACCTCGGCCATCGTCGCCACTCGTTTTGCACCCTTTCCCCCGGCTCGCAACCGGTCCTGCGACTGCCGGGACCACGGCGAGAAGGAGCTCAATCTAACCAAAAGCAAGCCCTTGCGCAAGCGGTTGCGCGGGGGTAAAGTTCCGCCATCTTCAAGGTGCGCAAGCGGTTGCGCATCCATCGAAGTGCTGGTGGGGATGCCCGACGACGCAACACGGCCCGGCAGGACGACGGGAGGCGGAACTCCCCTGAGGTTGGTCTGACTAGTCGACAAGGATCTGGTGGCATGAAGAGGACATTCCGGACAGTTATCGGTGTAGCCATGGCCGGCACGCTCGCCTTCTCGGTGGCCGCCTGTGGCAACGACTCCGCCGCCGACGGCGGCGAGGAGCAGCTCACCATCGGGTTCGTCCCGGGCATCGCTTCCGACCCGTTCTTCAAGGCCATGCAGGTCGGTGCCGAGGCGAAGGCCCAGGAGTTGGGCATCAGGCTGCTGTGGCAGGGCGCGCCGGACGAGTACTCGCCGCAGTCGCAGATCCCGTTCGTCGACTCGATGCTCACCCAGCAGGTGGATGGGCTCGTCCTCGTCCCCACCGACCCGGACGCGCTGCAGCCCAGCGTCACCAAGGCGCAGTCGGCGAACATCCCGGTCGTCACCGTCGACACCACGGTCACCGACCAGAGCTACCTCACCTCGGCGATCACCGGTGACAACCGCGAGGGCGGCCGGCAGGCGGCCCAGACCCTGGCCGAGCAGATCGGGGAGTCCGGTGAGGTCTTCCTGATGTCCGGCTCGCCGACGGCGACCACCAACCAGCTCCGCGAAGAGGGCTTCACCGAGGAGCTGAAGAAGTACCCGGGCATCACGCTCGTCGGCAAGGAGTACGCCAACAGCCAGCCGGCCAGGGCGACCTCCGCGGTCAACACGATCCTGTTGAAGCACCCGAACCTCAAGGGCATCTTCGCCGTGGACGGCACCTCCGGCTCCGGCACCGTGGCCGCGCTGCGCAACGCGGGCAAGGCCGAGCAGGTCAAGCTCATCGGCTACGACGCCTACGAGAACCAGGTGGCCGACCTCAAGGCGGGCATCTACAGCGCCCTCGTCGCCCAGAAGCCCGGCGACCAGGCCGCGCTCGCCCTGCAGAACCTGGTGGACACGATCCGCGACCAGAACGTCGACGGCATCGAGAAGGACGTCGTGATGACGAACGTGGTGATGACCAACGAGAACCTGGCCGAGACCGAGCAGTACCAGTACCCGACCCAGTAGCCGGCGACCAGGGGATACGGATCTCAGGAGGAGGAGCACCATGACGGCCGACACCACACAGGCGGCGAGCGAGACGCGCGCCAGCCGCCTGATGGCGACACTGCTGCGGCAGGACGTGATCCTGCTCGGCGTCCTCGTCGCCATGGTGCTCTTCTTCACGGCGATGAACCCGCTGTTCTTCAGCCGGTTCGCCTTCGCCAACATCCTTCAGGACTGGGCTCCGGTCATCCTGCTGGCGATCGGGCAGACGTACGTCATCATCACCGGCGGCATCGACCTGTCGGTCGGGTCCACGCTCGGGCTGAGCGGCGTCGCCTGCGCGATGACGATGAGGTCCCTGAACGAGGGTGGTACGGCCACCGCCACGACGATCGCCGTCGGCGTGGTGGTGGCCCTCGCCACCGGTCTCGCGGTCGGCCTGGTCAACGGGCTGCTCATCACCCGGGCAAAACTGGCACCCTTCATCGCCACGCTGGCCACCATGGGCGCCGCCGCCGGTCTGACCCTGGTGCTGACCGGCGGCGTCCAGATCGCCGGCGGCCCCGCCGAGGTGATCCGGCTCGGCAACACGCAGTACCTGAACCTGCTGACCATCCCACTGATCGTCGTAATCGCCGTGCTGGCGGTCGCCTGGCTGACGCTCAGCTTCACCCGGTTCGGCCGCTGGACGTACGCGGTGGGCTCGAACGGCTTCGCCGCCCGGGGCGCCGGGATCAACGTCGAACGGCACCTGTTGAAGGTGTACATGCTGGCCGGGTTGATGGCCGGGCTGGCCGGGCTGTTCGTCTACTTCCGGCTCGGTTCGGGCTCGCCCACCTCGGGCCAGGGCCAGGAACTGGCGGCCATCGCTGCGGCGGTCATCGGCGGCACCAGCCTGGCCGGCGGCATCGGGCGGATGTCCGGCACCGTGCTCGGCGCGCTCATCACGACGGCGGTGCTGAGCGGCCTGATCCTGATCGGCGTCGCACCGAACTGGCAGCAGGTGGTCATCGGCGTCCTGATCGCCGTGGCGGTCGGCGTCCAACAGATCAACGTCCGTACCAGGAGGGGAGCCGGCCGTGGCTGACGCACCCATCTACGAGGCCCGCGAGGTCACCAAGTCCTACGGCAGCGTCCGGGCGCTGACCGACGTCAACCTGTCCCTGCGGGCCGGTGAGATCATCGGGTTGGTCGGCGACAACGGGGCCGGCAAGTCGACCCTGGTGAAGGTGCTCTCCGGCGCGCACCGGCCGGACACCGGCAGCGTCTACCTCGACGGCGTGGCGCAGGAGTGGAAGTCGCCGCACGACGCGCTCCAGGCGGGCATCGAGACGCTCTACCAGGACTCCGGCCTCTGCCCCGACCTCACCATCAGCGGCAACGTCTTTCTCGGCCGGGAACGCCGACGGCCGGGGCTGCTCGGCAAGCTCGGATTCCTCGACAACAAGGCCATGGCCCGCGTCGCGCACGAGGAGTTGGAGCGGGCCGGGATCGGCCTGACGACCGGCGTACGGCGCAATGTCAACCAGCTCTCCGGTGGGCAGCGGCAGGCCGTGGCCATCGGCCGCGCCGTCGCCTGGGCCCGCAAGGTGATCATCCTGGACGAGCCCACCAACCACCTCGGCGCCCGGCAGTCGGGCGAGGTGCTGAAGGTGATCGAGGGAGCGCGGGAACGTGGCCTGGGCGTCATCTTCATCTCGCACACGCTGCCGCACGTGCTCCAGGTGACCGACCGCATCGTCGTGCTGCGCCTCGGCCGGGTGGTGGCCGACGAGCCGACGTCGTCGTTCACCCCGGACTCGCTGCTGAAGGTGATCACCGGCCTGCACGCTCCCGGGCCGAAGGGCTAGGCCGTGGCGATCCGACTGCAACTCGCCATCGACGCGCCGGAGCACTTCGCGCTCATCCCGCGAGTCGGCCGGTACTTCGACATCATCGAGGTCGGCACGCCCGTACTCAAACGCTTCGGGCTCGCCGCCATCAGCACCGCCCGGGAACTCGGCGCGGACACGCCGGTGCTCGCCGACACCAAGACGGTCGACGGCGGGAGCCTGGAGGCCGAGATGGTCTTCGCCGCCGGGGCCGCGATGATGACCGTGCTCGCGCATGCCTCCCCCGCCACCCGACGCGACACCGACGAGGTCGCCCGGCGGTACGGGCGGGAAGTCGTGCTCGACACCATCCTCGACGGTGAGCTGGACGTGGAACCGCTGCTGGACGGCCGTGCACCGCAGGACATCTGGCTGGCCCTGCACGCCCCGTCCGACGCCCGGCGGGCCGGCCTCGGCAACGAGGACCACATCGACCGGGTGGCCCAGCGCCGGGCGCGCGGATTCCGCGTCTCCCTGGCCGGCGGCATCGGGCGCGCCAACCTGGCCCGCGCCCTGGCGGTCACCCCCGACATCGTCGTGATCGGCTCGGGAGTCACCGAGGCCACCGACCCGGAAGGAGAAGCGGCATGGATCAGAGCACAGGTCGACCTGTCGACTCCTGGCACCTGAGCGGAACCGAGCTGAGGTCCGTCCTCGCCGCGCTGCCCGTGGACGAGTACGACCGGTTCGTCTCCTGCTTCGACGACGTGGCCGACGGCCGCCTGTTCCTCTCCGGTCAGGGCCGCTCCGGGCTCGCCGCGCAGATGGCCGCGATGCGGTTCATGCACCTCGGCCTGACGGCACACTTCGTCGGCGAGGCCACCGCACCGTCGGTGCGGTCGGGCGACACCCTGGTGATCGTGTCGGGCAGCGGGCGGACCCCGGTCAGCGTCGGCTTCGCGCGGATCGCCCGCTCGGAGGGCGCGAAGGTGCTGCTGGTGACCCACCAACGGGAGAGCCCACTGCGGGACCTCGCGGACGGTTCCATCGTCCTGCCGGCGGACGCCAGCCGACAGTTCGGCGGGACGCTCTTCGAGCAGTCGGCGCTGATCCTGCTCGACTCGGTCGTGCTGGAGCTGATGCGGGGGCTGCCGGACCCGGCCGGCACGATGAGCCACAACCACACCAACCTCCAGTGACCACGTCGACCGGAGCCGGGACAGCACCGTCCGGCGTGGTCGTGGTGGGCGACCTCCTGGTCGACATCATCGAGAACGAGGACGGGACCCGTACCCGCGTTCCCGGCGGCGCCGGGCTCAACCTCGCCGTCGGCGTCCGGCGGCTCGGGACACCGGCGGCACTGGTGTCACCGGTCTCCGCCGACGGCCTCGGCGAGTGGTTGCGGGCCGCGATCATCGCCGAGGATGTCGGCCTGGTGCCGCTGGCCTGCGCGCTGCCGACCGGGACGGCGACGTCCCGGCGGGTGGCGGGAGAGCCGGTCTACGAGTTCTCCGAGGCGATCCACAATCGGCGGTACGCGTACCCGGCGGCGGACGTGGCGACCATGGGCGACGGCGCAGTCCTGGTGGTCAACTCGTACCCGATGGACGACCTCGACCAGGTGGAGGCGCTCGTCGACGTCGTCCGCCGGACCGGGCGGACCTTCGTGGTCGACCCCAACGTGCGGCCCACGCTGGTGCGGGACGTCTCGGCCTACCGGTCGGGACTCCGGCGGCTCGCCGCCGTCGCCGACGTGGTGAAGCTGAGCCTGCAGGACATCGCCGACCTGCGCGTCGAGGACCCCGGGCAGTTCGTGGCCGAGCTGCTGCGTTCGGGGGTACGGGTGGTCGTGCTGACCAGGGCCGCCGACGGCATGTCGGTGCACACGGCTGACGGGGTCGTGGCGACCGCACCCGTACCGGCCCGACCCGGACCGGTCGTCGACACGATGGGCGCGGGAGACGCGACCCTCGCCCGCCTGGTGTGCGGGTTCGCCGAGGACGGCGTCGACCTGGACGCGACACGGTGGCGCGACCTGGCTCGCGAGGCGATGGACCTCGCGGCCGACATCTGCCGGATCTCCGGCGGCAACCTGGCCGCGCTGCGGCCCACAGAACGGAAAGAGCGATGAAGGAACTGAGCAACGCGAGCCTGACTTCGCTGCCCAGCGAGGTCGAGGCACCCCGGTACGACCGGACGGCACTGCGCGGCGGGATCGTGCACTTCGGTGTCGGGCACTTCCACCGCTCGCACCAGGCGATGTACCTCGACGAACTCATGCGCCGGGGGCAGGGCATGGATTGGGCGGTGCACGGCGTGGGCGTACGGCCCGCCGACGAGGGCACCCGCAACCGGCTCGCCGCGCAGGACCACCTCTACACGCTGACGGTGAAGGAGCCGGACGGCAGCCGGCGCAACCGGGTGATCGGCTCGCTGCTCAGCACCGGGTACGCCCCGCAGGACCCGACCGGCGTCGTGGAGCGCATCGCCGACCCGGCCACCCGCGTGGTCTCGCTGACCATCACCGAGGGCGGGTACGGGATCGACCAGGTGACCGGCGAGTTCACCGGCGACTCCGCCCCGATCCGGGCGGACCTGGACGCCGCCGTGCCGAACGCGACGCCGTTCGGGTTGGTGCTCCAGGCGATGCGCCTGCGACGTGACCGTGGCCTGGCTGGGCTGACCGTCATGTCCTGCGACAACATCCAGGAGAACGGCAAGGTGTCGCGCGCCGCGTTCCTCGGCTTCGCCGCGATGAAGGACCCCGAGCTGGCGCGGTGGATGGAGCAGCAGGTGTCCTTCCCGAACTCCATGGTCGACCGGGTGACACCGGCGACGGTGGACGCCGACCGGGCCTACCTGGAGCGGACCTTCGGCTACCGGGACCGGTGGCCGGTCACCGCCGAGCCGTTCCACCAGTGGGTGCTGGAGGACACGTTCGTCGCCGGCCGCCCGCCGCTGGAGGACGTCGGTGTGGACATCGTCGGGGACGTCGAGCCGTACGAGCTGATGAAGCTGCGGCTGGCGAACGGCACCCACCAGGCGCTCTGCTACTTCGGTTTCCTGCTGGGGCACCGGTACGTGCACGAGGCCATCACCGACCCGGACGTCCAGGCGCTGCTGCTGCGCTACATCGACGAGGAGGCCGTACCGACGCTCAAGCCCATCGCCGGGGTCGACTTCCGGGCGTACGGCCGCACCGTCGTCGAGCGCTTCGCCAACCCGGAGATCCAGGACCCGTTGACCCGGATCTGCGCCGACACCTCGGACCGGATCCCGAAGTTCCTGCTGCCGGTGGTGACGGCACAGCTCGACGACGGCGGGCCGGTGGGCATCTGCGCAGCCGTCGTGGCGGCCTGGGCTCGGTACGCCGAGGGCACCGACGAGCAGGACCGGCCGATCGACGTGGTGGATCCGCGTCGGGACAGCCTGATGGCCGCCGCGCGGCGCAACGGGGACACCCCGACCGCCTTCATCGCGGACCGCTCGCTCTTCGGCGTCCTCGCCGACTCCCCCCGGTTCGTCGAGGCCTACGTCGAGGCACTGCGACTGATCCGGGCCGACGGCGTCCGGGCCGCCCTCCGGCAGATCGTGGCGGCACCGTCCCGCTGAGTCGGGACCTGTCGGCGCCGCACAGCCTCCCGGCCCGCCAGCGCGAAAGCGTGGCGGGCCGGGAGGCGTATGGGCGACCGGGGACGAGGCGCGCTCAGCCGACCTCGACGGGCAGCGACGGGTCGCTGGTCCACTCGCGCAGCGAGCCGTCGTACACCGCCACGTCGGTCTCCCCGATCAGGCGCAGTGCCAGGGCGTCGCCGGTGGCGGCGATCCCTCCGCCGCAGTAGGTGACCTTCCGGCCCGGCTGGGCCTGCACCTCCTGGAAGATCTCCCGCAGTTCCGGCACCGACCGGAAGGTGCCGTCAGTCGGGTCGAGCAGCGCGGCGACGAAGACGTTGCGGCTGCCGGGGATCCGGCCGGGGCGGGCGTAGTTGATCGTCTCGGTGGCGTGGTGGTCCTCCGGCGACAGCGAGTTGATCAGGCAGGCCCCGCTGCCGTTCTCCACCACCTGCTTGACCTCGTCCAGATCGGCGAACAGCTCCGGACGGGGCGTACCGACGAACTGGGCGGGCGGGTAGCTCTCCTCGCCGGAGCGGGTCGGGTGACCCTCGGCGGTCCACTTGCCGAATCCGCCGTCCAGGACGGCCACGTTGTCGAAGCCGTTGGCGAGCAGCAGCCACCACACCCGGGTGGCCCAGAAGACGTTGGCCGCGTAGACCACGACCGCCGTCTCCGGGCCGATGCCCAGGCGACCCGCCGCCTCGGCGAAGCGCTCCGGCGAGGGCCTGGTGAACCAGCCGCCGTCCGGTTCGGAGAGGTCGTCGATGATGTCGGCGAACGCCGCCGACGGGATGTGCGCGGTCAGGTATTCGGGACGACCGGAGGTCTGGGACCAGTCCTGGCCGGCCTCGCTCGGCGGGGCCAGGTGCACGGTCGCGTCGAGAATCCGCAGGTCCGGGTGGTCGAGGTGCTGGGCGAGCCACTCGGTGGACACGAGCGGGGTGGGCAGGTCGAGGGTGCGTGCCATGAGTCCTCCTGTCGCCGGATTTCCTATCTAGGCAATCGGGATTACCTTCGCGACAATACGGCCCCTACCTGCGGATATTCCGACGAGTGGTGGAGCTCACCCATCGCTCGGATGGCGTTCATCGACGGACGGCAGGCCGGAGAGGACATGCCTCTCCGGCCTGCCCGCCGATCAGTGCACGGTGAGGTTGCCGCCGGTCAGCGACACCTCGCCGGTCCCGGCTCCCGTCCAGTCGGACGAGAAGACCAGGGTGCCGCCCTGCCAGAGGGTGATCCCCACGGTGTCGTGCCGCCCGGGGGCACCCCGGTCGGTCACCGTCACCGCGAGCGTCAGGCCGGCGGCCACCAGCTTGCCCCGGCCGTCGTAGAGCGCGGCCTGGTATCGCACCGACGCCGACCTACCGGCCGAGGTGATGCCGAGACCGTCGACCGCGGTGGTCCTGACCTTGTAGTCGGTGCCGCCGGACCGGTACGTGATCTCCGCGTGGCCCGACGCCGCCTTCTTCGCGGTGGCCGGCTTGGCGTTCAGGTTCACCGACACCTTCGACGCCCGGTCCGCCGGGTGGGTGCCGGCCGACCGGGTGACGGTGAGGTGACCGCCACCGGTGAGGAATCCGCCGTCGGAACGGGCGACCGTCACCGTGGCGGTGGTGGCCCCGGTGTAGTTGCCGCCGACCGTGGCGGTCACCGTGTGCGCCCCCGCCGGCAGGGTCGCCGTGCAGGCCGCCGTGCCGGTGGTGGTGGCGGTGGCGACCAGGTCCACGCGGGCGGCGCAGAGCGTGGCCCCACCCGCGGTGAAGGTCACCGTGGCGGTACGCAGGTCACCGCCGGTGATGTCGGCCGACGACGGCAGCACGGAGCTGTCCCGCAGCACGGCCCGCAGCAGGACGCGACCGGCGGCACCGGCGGTCGCGGTGCTGACCAGGGTGTCCCCGGCCCAGGTCACGGCCGCGTTCTCCGGGGTGACGGTGACGGTGAACGTGGTGCTGCCGACCAGCCCGGTGCCGTCGGTCACCGTGACGGTGACCGGGTACGTGCCCGGGGCCGCCGAGGTGGTGCCGGTGACGGTCCAGCTCCGGGTGCCGGGGCGGGTGTCCGGCCCGGAGGTGCCGGCCACGGTGAGCGCCAGACCGGTCGGCAGGCCGGTGGCGGTCGCGGTCAGCGCCGACCCGGCACCGTCGGCGTCGGTCGCCCGGACCGTCACCGTCGGTGAGAGCGCGTCGCTGTACTGCACGCCGACCCCGCCGGCCGGGGCGTCGGTGGACACCTCGGGGGCGGAGCGGATGCCGAACTCGGCGTCGTTGACGGCGAAGAAGACGTTGCCGACCGCCTCGATCTTGATCCGCGCCTCGTCGGTCGCCACGTTCGGCAGGGTCACCGTGGCGTCACCGGTGTTCGGCGTGCTCTCGGCCAGCACGTACGGGAAGGTCTCGCCGCCGTTGACGGAGAGCGTGATCTTCACCTGGCCGACGTTCACCGGCGCCACGTCGGTGCCGGCGACGTCCCAGGTGACGGTCTGGGCCGTACCACCGTCGAGCACGGCGGTGCCGGCCTGCGAGGTGACCAGGAACGGTCCGGCGTCCGGGGCCAGCGTCAGGGCGACGTTGGCGCTGCCGATGCCGCCGCCACCCGGCCGACCGTCCCGGGCGGTGAGCTTGAAGTTCAGCGTCCGGTCGTTGTTCACACCGACCCAGTCCCGGGTGGGCAGGAACTCCGAGTAGCAGTCCAGGAGTTCCGGCGGGACGTTGGAGGCGCTGCCGCTGGCCGGCGGTGCCGGCGGGGTCGGGCAGGCGCCCGTACGGGCGTTGGTGTTGCCGACCAGCACCTGCGCGAGGTCCGGGAAGACCCGGGTCGAGTTGGTGGTGACCGCGTTCTGGCCCGGCGAGTGGTACTTCAGGGCGTCCTCGGGCGACACCCACGCCGGCTCGCCGAAGACCCGGAACAGCGGCCCGTTGGTCTTGGTGTTGTTCATCAGTGCGGTGCCGGCGCTGCCGCCCCGGTCGTTCTGCTCCCACAGGTAGGTGAGCGTGTCGCCGTCGACGTCGGTGGCGCTGCCGGTGAGCGCGAACGGCGTACGCACCGGGATGGTGAGACCGTCCGGCACGGTGACCACCGGGGCGTGGTTGGTGGTCTGCTCGACCAGGTGGCCGCCGTTGTCCACGGCTCCGCCCTTGGCGGTCTCGCCGACGAAACCGGTGACGCCGGTGAGGTCGCCCAGGGTCAGCGGGGCCACGTTGGTCGCGGCCAGGGTGCCACCGAAGGTGACCTGGAAGCCGGTGTCGTTGAGCGTGCCGCTGCCCCCGAAGGCGACCACGGTGACCGTCGCACCCGCCGGCCAGCCCGCGATCGACTCGATGGCGGCCTTGATCCCGGCGGTGGTGTAGTTGACCCCACGCACGATCGGCGCCGAGGTCGCGTCCCCGTAGCCGAGGGTGAACGAGTCGCCGGCGGTGTCGAAGTCACGCAACGAGACGGTCTGCACCTCGTTGATCGCCGGCCGGCTCGACGTGACGAAGTTCGTGATCTCGGTGTAGGTCCGGTGCGACCAGTACGGGTCGGTGTGCGGCTGGAGGTTGTCCTGCTGGCAGATGCCCGCGTACGCCATGATCGACGAGCCGCTGCCCGGCTCGTACGAGTTGGCCGCGCTGCGGTTGCCGCCCGAGCAGTTCCACTGGTTGCCGTTGAAGGTGTGGTTGCCGGCGAACTGGTGCCCGATCTCGTGTGCCACGTAGTCGACCGCGAAGTAGTCGCCGATCGGGTTGGGCAGGCCGGTGCAGCCGCGCGCCTTGCCGTCGCCGCCGACCACGCCGAGGCCGGCGATACCGCCGCCGCTGAGCCCGAGACCGATGTGGCCGACGTCGTAGTTGCCCGCGCCGACGAGTTGGCCGAGCACGATCCGGTTGCGGTTGAGCAGGCCGCTGCTGCACCCGGTGAGCTGTGCCGGGGTGTAGCAGCCGGCGCTGCCGCAGGGGCCGTTCGGCTCGGTGGCCAGCGCCGGGGTGTTCAGGTTCGTCTTCTCGGTGTCGTTGACCAGGACCAGCCGGATCGCGGTCTCGTCCTCGTAGATCTGGTTCACCCGGTTGATCAGTGTGACCTTCGCGGCGGTCACGTTCTCCACGCCGAAGAAGGTGGCGTACGACGGGTCGGTCACGAACGCGAGACGGTAGGTACGCAGCGTCACCAGCGGGCCGGCGACCGGCTCGTCGTGCGCCTCCTCGATCTCGTCGTGCAGGTGGTGCGCCGCCGACTCGACGTCCTCGCGCTCGACGAACTCACCGTTCTGGTTCGTCAGGTCGCGGGCGAAGTAGCTGGCGTACAGGCTCTGGTCACGGTGGTAGTAGGGGTCGATGTACCACGCCCCGTCGGCGGATCGGACCGAGGCGTGGAAGCCCAGCGGGGTGAGGTCGGCCCGGATCGTCGCGGTCGGGTCGTCCAGGCCCGTGCCGGCGTACGTGCTGATCTCCGGGTGGGCGGCGGCCAGCTCCGGCTCCATCACCGGCGACTCCACCAGCGCGAACCGCTGGAAGGTGCCGTCGGGGGCGGGCAGGGACACCACCTGCTGCGGCTGGCTCGCCGCGCGGCGCTGCTCCGCCGGTGCCCTCTCCAGCAGGCGCTGCATGCCGGAACGGTCCAGTGTGTAGGCGGACAGGTGCGCCGCCTCGATGGCCGCCGGACGGCCCGACTTGGTGGCGGCGGGCGTGCCGTCCACCTTGCGCCACGGGCCGTCGGCCGAGGGGGCGGCAGCGGCCGGGGCGGAGGTGAGCAGGACCGGTGACATCGTCGCCACCAATGCCACGGCCAGCGTGGCGGCCAGGCGGGGTCGGTGTGACCGGGTGTGTCCGGACCGTCCGCCCGGTCGAGGGGTGAGGAAGCTCCTCAACTCGTCTCCCTGGTGATGAGGGGTGCGACCCACCGCGCCGTCCGGGTCGACGGGCAGCACGGATGATCGATGGATGGGCCAGACCCTAAACGGACGGCGGAGGACGAACATCAGCCGAACAGAGGAAGATCCTCTGGGAGAGGGCCGTCCACGCTCAGCGCAACGCGACTTTCATAAGATCGTCACACAGTCGACGGTCCGTTCTGGAGCCTCAGTCGAGCAGCAGGGCGACGGCGAGTGCCGCGACCGCGCCGGCCAGGAAGGCGCCGGTCACGAGTGCGGGCGGGGCGGCGGGAACCCGGGCGCGACCGGCTGTCGGCCCGTGGCGACGGGCACGGCAACCGGGCAGGGCATCATCGGGTACGTCCGCACGGCGCCATCCTGCGCCCCACGCCCGGCCGCTGCCACGCATTTACCGCGGCTCCCACCGGAGCCTCGGCTGACGGATCGCGGGCTGTCCATCCAGGCGTCTCGTCAATGGGACCGAATTGCGAACACACCCGGAGCGAATTGCCGGACGGCAATCGTTCCCGGCCGAATCATGCGGATCGTTCACGGACACACCCATCCGGCCACCCTGCATCCCCGCTGACCAGAGGTTCGGCCGAGCATCCACAACGGACAGCGGCCACTTCCCGCCGACGACCTGTGTTTCCGCTTCGTTTCCACGAAATTATTCATGATCGTGGATGGCAAAAACCACCATGCTACGGGATTCGGGAGGCGAATCATATCTCTCAACTTCGATGCAATCAGGTCCTACCATCTGTGTCAGTCCGTTCCTCGGTCACCGGTCGGCCCGTCACAAACGGGCCGGCTGCGCATCGAAAGGAGGCGGGAGATGCTCCTCTCCCAGCCGTCCCGGCGTCCCTGGCGCCTCGCCCTCACCGCCGCGGCGACACTCACCCTGGTGGCGGTCGCCGCACCCGCCCAGGCGGCCCCCGCGCAGGGTCCGATCGTGCACGCCGGCGACGCCGCCGCCGTCGCCGACTCGTACATCGTCGTGCTCAAGGACTCGGCGGTGAGCCGGGCGCAGGTCGGGGCCACCGCCAAGACCCTCGCCGGGCGGCACGGCGGCAGCATCGCCCGCACCTACCAGGACGCCCTGCGCGGCTTCGAGGCCCGACTGACCGAGCGAGCGGCCAAGCGGCTGGCGGCCCACCCCTCCGTCGAGTACGTCCAGCAGAACCGCACCGTCAGCATCGCCGACACCCAGTCCCCCACCCCGTCCTGGGGCCTGGACCGCATCGACCAGCGGGCGCTGCCGCTGAACAACAGCTACGCCTACCCCAACGACGGCACCGGCGTCACCGCGTACATCATCGACACCGGCATCCGCTTCTCCCACACCGACTTCGGCGGTCGGGCCGTCTCCGGCTTCGACGCCATCGACGGCGGCAGCGCCGACGACGGCAACGGTCACGGCACGCACGTCGCCGGCACGGTCGGCGGCACCGCGTACGGCGTGGCCAAGGGCGTGACCCTGGTCGGCGTACGGGTACTGGACAACAGCGGCGGCGGCACCTACGCGCAGGTCATCGCGGGCATCGACTGGGTCACCGCGGATCACCAGCCGGGCGAGCCGGCGGTGGCGAACATGAGCCTCGGCGGTGGCCGCGACCAGGCCACCAACGACGCGGTCGCCCGGTCCATCGCCGACGGCGTGGTGTACGCGGTCGCCGCCGGCAACAGCAGCGCCAACGCCTGCAACTACACGCCGGCCAGCACCCCGGAGGCGATCACCGTCGGCGCGACCACCAGCACCGACGCCCGCGCCAGCTACTCCAACTTCGGCGCCTGCCTGGACGTCTTCGCCCCGGGCAGCGCGATCACCTCGGCCTGGATCGGCAGCGACACCGCCACCAACACCATCAACGGCACCTCGATGGCCGCCCCGCACGTGGCCGGCGCCGCCGCCCTGGCCGTGGCCGCCAACCCCGGCTACAGCCCGCAGCAGATCCGCGACCTGCTGGTCGCCGACGCCACCAACAACGTGGTCACCAACCCGGGCGTCGGATCGCCGAACAAGCTGCTCTACACCGGCAACATCGTGCCGCCCACCCAGGACTTCGCCCTCACCCTCGCCCCGGGCAGCGGCACCGTCGACCCGGGCAGCTCGACCACGACCACGGTCGGCACCACCACCACGGTCGGTACGCCGCACAGCGTCGCGCTCAGCGTCAGCGGCCTGCCGGCCGGGGTGACCGCGAGCTTCAGCCCGACCACCGTCACCTCCGGCGACACCGCCACGCTGACCCTGAGCGCCGACGCCGGCACCGTGCCCGGTCTCTACTCGGTGACCGTGCTCGGCACCGGGCCGGAGACCACCCAGGGCGCCACCTTCACGCTCACCGTGAACGGCCCGCCCGGCTGCGCCCAGGGCAACGCCACCGACTACCCGATCAACGACAACAGCACCGTCGAGAGCACCATCGTCATCCACGGATGCGGGCGCGCCGCCAGTGCCACCAGCACCGTCGAGGTACGCATCTTCCACACCTGGATCGGTGACCTGACCGTCTCGCTGATCGCCCCGGACGGCACCGCCTACGTGCTGCACAACCGCACCGGCAGCAGCGCCGACAACATCTTCCAGACCTACACCCGCGACCTGTCCGGCAAGGCCGCCGACGGCGCCTGGAAGCTGCGGGTCCAGGACTCCGCCAGCGCCGACACCGGCTACCTGGACAGTTGGACGCTGACCCTGTGACCTGACGCGACGGCGGGCGGGTCACACCGTCCGCCGCCGCAGCGGCCGGGGAAGGGTGCACCGTCCAGCACACACGACAGCGCCCGGAGTTCCCGGCCATCGGCCGGGCTCCGGGCGCCGTTGCGTCAGCTCAGACGTTGAAGCCGAGCGAGCGGAGCTGGTCGCGCCCCTCGTCGGTGATCTTGTCGGGCCCCCACGGGGGCAGCCAGACCCAGTTGATCCGGATGTCGCCGACCAGGCCGCCACCCGGACCGGTGGTCAGCGCCTGACGGGTCTGATCCTCGATCACGTCGGTCAGCGGGCAGGCCGCCGAGGTCAACGTCATGTCCAGGGTCGCGACGTTGTCGTCGTCGACGTGCACGCCGTACACCAGACCCAGGTCGACCACGTTGATGCCCAACTCCGGGTCGACGACGTCCTTCATCGCCTCCTCGATGTCGGCTACGGCGGCCTTGCCGCCGGTCGCCGCGACCGGCGCGGCAGCCTCGGTGGCCACGGCCCCGTTCTCCGGCGTGCTGGTTTCCTCGGTCATGCCTTCACCTCCGTCGGGCTCGCGCCCACACCGGCGCGTGCCGCGGCGTCCTTGAACGCCATCCACGGCAACAGCGCGCACTTGACCCGGGCGGGATAGCGGGCGACACCCTCGAACGCCACCCCGTCGCCGAGCACCTCCTCGTCCGCCGTGACCTGGCCACGGCCGGACACCAGCGCCACGAACGCCTCGTGCACCTCGAACGCCGCCGCCGCGTCCCGGCCGGTCAGCAGCTCGTGCAGGACGCTCGCCGACGCCTGGCTGATCGAGCAGCCCATGCCGTCGTACGACACGTCGTGCAGCACGGTGCCGTCGGTGGCCACCCGGATGGTCACCTCGTCGCCGCAGGTCGGGTTGACGTGGTGCGCCTCGCCGACCTGCGCCGCCGGGTCGGCGGCGTCCCGCAGGCCACGGCCGTGCGGGTGCTTGTAGTGATCCAGGATGATCTCCTGGTAGAGCGACTCAAGCTGCATCGGGCCGACCTCCCGTCGACTCGCCGGGCGTCGCCCGGTTCATCGGAACACCTTCCGCACCTGTTCCAGACCCGCCACCAGGGCGTCGATCTCCTCGGTGGTGGTGTAGAGGTAGAACGAGGCCCGCGTCGTCGCCGGGACCCCGAAGCGCCGGCAGACCGGACGGGCGCAGTGGTGGCCCACCCGCACCTGCACGCCGAGCGAGTCGAGCACCTGCCCCACGTCGTGCGGGTGCACGTCGGCCAGGTCGAACGAGATCGTGCCACCCCGGCCCACCGGCACCTCCGGACCGAAGATCCGCAGGCCCGGCACGGTGGCCAGGGCATCCAACGCGTAGGCGGTGAGCTGCTTCTCGTGCCACTGGATCGCCCGCATGCCGAGGCCGGTCAGGTAGTCCACGGCGGCACCGAGCGCGACCGCCTCGGCGATCGGCGGGGTACCCGCCTCGAACCGGGCCGGTGGCGGCGCGTACGTCGAGCCGTCCATCGACACCGTCTCGATCATCGAACCACCGCCGAAGACCGGCGGCATCGCCGCCAGCAGCTCGGCCCGCCCCCACAGCACCCCGATGCCGGTCGGGCCGCACATCTTGTGCCCGGTGAACACGATGAAGTCGGCGTCCAGCTCGACCACGTCGATCGGCATGTGCGGCACCGACTGCGAGCAGTCCAGCATCAGCAGCGCACCCACCTCGCGCACCCGCGCGGTGATCCGCGAGGTGGCGTTGACCGTGCCGAGGATGTTGGACATGTGCACCAGCGAGACGATCTTCGTCCGCTCGTTGACCAGGTCCGTCAGCCCCGACTCGTCCAACCGGCCGTTGTCGGTGACCGGGAACCAGCGCAGCGTCGCACCGGTCCGTTCGCAGAGCAACTGCCACGGCACGATGTTCGAGTGGTGCTCCATCTCGGAGATCACCACCTCGTCACCGGGCCCGAGCCGGAACCGCGGGTCGGCGTCGGCGCGCAGCGAGGCGTTGGAGAAGGCGTACGCGACGATGTTGATCGCCTCGGTGGAGTTCTTGGTGAACACCACCTCGTCCGCGCTCGGCGCGTTGACGAACGCGGCGATCCTCGCCCGGGCCCCCTCGTACGCCTCGGTGGCCTCGGTGCCCAGGGTGTGCACCGACCGGGACACGTTGGCGTTGTGCCGGCGGTAGTGCTCGTCCAGCACGGCGAGCACCTGGCGCGGCTTGTGCGAGGTGTTGGCGCTGTCCAGGTAGACCAGCGGATGCCCGTTGACCTCCCGATCGAGGATCGGGAAGTCGGCGCGTACCGCCGCCACGTCGTAGCCGGGCACGTCGTCGTACTGCGGCATCCCGGACGGGATCGCGATGGTGGTCATCGTCGTGACCGGCCCTTCCCTCGGCTCAGGCCCGCGCCGACCCGGCCCCGGCGACGTACCGCTCGTAGCCCTCTTCCTCGAGCTTGTCGGCCAGCTCCGGGCCGCCCTCCTCGACGATCCGGCCGGCCACGAAGACGTGCACGTAGTCAGGCTTGATGTAGCGCAGGATGCGGGTGTAGTGGGTGATCAGCAGCAGGCCGGTGTCACCGGTGTCGCGGACCCGGTTGACGCCCTCGCTGACCACGCGCAGCGCGTCCACGTCGAGACCGGAGTCGGTCTCGTCCAGGATGGCGATCTTCGGCTTGAGCAGTTCGAGCTGCACGATCTCGTGCCGCTTCTTCTCACCGCCGGAGAAGCCCTCGTTGACGTTGCGCTGGGCGAAGGCCGGGTCCATGTGCAGGCGCTCCATGGCGCCACGCAGCTCGCCGCCCCAGGTCCGCAGCTTCGGCGCCTCGCCGTCCAGCGCGGTCTTGGCGGTCCGCAGGAAGTTCGCCACCGACACGCCGGGCACCTCGACCGGGTACTGCATGGCGAGGAACAGACCGGCGCGGGCCCGCTCGTCGACCGAGAGTTCCAGCACGTCGACGCCGTCGAGGGTGACCGACCCGCCGGTGATCTCGTACTTCGGGTGACCGGCGATCGAGTACGCCAGGGTCGACTTGCCGGAGCCGTTCGGGCCCATGATCGCGTGCGTCTCACCGGAGCGCACGGTCAGGTCGACACCGGCCAGGATCGGCTTGAGCTCACCCTCGGGCAGCTTGACCGACACCTGCAGGTCACGGATCTCCAGGGTGCTCATTATCGGGTCACTCCATTACTCGGCGTCAGGCTGACGTAGATGTCGCCGTCGCGGACTTCGACGGGATAGACGGGTACGGGTTCGGTCGCCGGCAGCCCGCTCGGCTCGCCGGTACGCAGGTCGAAGCGGGAGCCGTGCAGCCAGCACTCCAGGGTGCAGCCGGACACCTCCCCCTCGGAGAGGGCCACGGCGGCGTGTGAGCACTCGTCGTGCACGGCGTAGAACACCTCGTCCTCGGCGTGCACGAGCGCGATCGCGGTGCCGTCGACGTCGGCGCTGATCGCGGTGCCCTTCGGCACGTCCTCGACGGCGCAGATGCGGATCATCAGGCGCCGGCCTTGGTCAGGCGGGCCTCGATCGTCTCCCCGAGCCGCTCGCGCAGCTCCTCGACCGGGATCTTGTTGAGCAGCTCGGCGAAGAAGCCGCGCACCACCAGGCGGCGGGCCTCGGCCTCCGGGATGCCCCGGGCCATCAGGTAGAACAACTGCTCGTCGTCGAAGCGGCCGGTGGCGCTGGCGTGCCCGGCCCCGGCGATCTCGCCGGTCTCGATCTCCAGGTTCGGCACGGAGTCGGCCCGGGCGCCGTCGCTGAGCAGCAGGTTCCGGTTGATCTCGTACGTGTCGGTGCCGGTCGCCTCGGCGCGGATCAGCACGTCGCCGACCCAGACCGTCCGGGCGCTCTCGCCCTGCAACGCGCCCCGGTAGCCGACGTAGCTGCGGCAGTCCGGCACGGTGTGGTCGACGAGCTGGCGGTGCTCCAGGTGCTGGCCCGAGTCGGCGAAGTAGACGCCGTACAGCTCGGCCTCGCCGCCCCGGTCGGTGTACTCGACGGTGGTGAACTGGCGCACCAGGTCACCACCGAGCGTGGCCTGGACGTGCACCACGCGCGCGTCCCGGCCCAGCTTCACCTTGAGGTGCTGCGCCTGCACCGCGTCGTCGGCCCAGTCGGCGACGGTGACCAGGGTCAGCTTCGCGCCGTCGGCCACGGTCACCTCGACGTTGTCGGCCAGGGTCGCCGAGCCGACGTGCTCCAGCACCAGGGTCGCCTCGGCGAAGCGCTCCACCTGCACGACGGTGTGCCCGAAGGCCACGCCCTCGGCGCTCTCGCCGACCACCCGCACGGTCACCGGCTCGGCCGGCACCGCCTCCCGGGCGACCCGCACCAGCAGCGCCTGCCCGGCACCGCCGTACGCCAGCGCGCTGACCCGGTCGAACGGGGTCAGCACGCTGCCGACCCGCTCGTCGTCCCGGTCGACGCGCTCCACCGTCACGCCCTCGGGCAGGTCGGCGTACTCGTGCCGGACCGTGCCGGTCGCGGTGCGGTCGTCACCGACCAGCCCGCGCAACCGCTTGAGCGGGGTGAAGCGCCACTCCTCCTCCAGGCCGGTCAGGGCCGGGAAGTCGGCGACGTCGTACGAGCGCAGCGCCTGCGACTTGGTGCTCGGCGGCGGCGCGGAAGCCTGGGTAGTCATCTCGTCCTTGGTCTGTTCTCACGACGACGGTCTGTGGTGCGAAGGTGGCGGGCCGACGCGAGCCGGCCCGCCGGTGGGCGAGGTCAGCCGACCGCGCCCTCCATCTGCAGCTCGATCAGGCGGTTGAGCTCCAGGGCGTACTCCATCGGCAGTTCCTTGGCGATCGGCTCGATGAAGCCGCGCACGATCATCGCCATCGCCTCGTCCTCGCTCAGGCCCCGGCTCATCAGGTAGAAGAGCTGGTCCTCGCTGACCTTGGAGACGGTCGCCTCGTGCCCCATCGACACGTCGTCCTCGCGGATGTCGACGTACGGGTAGGTGTCCGAGCGGGAGATGGTGTCCACCAGCAGGGCGTCGCACTTGACCGTGCTGGCGCTGCTGTGCGAACCCTCCAGCACCTGCACCAGACCCCGGTACGAGGTCCGGCCGCCACCCCGGGCGATCGACTTCGACACGATCGTGCTGCTGGTGTGCGGTGCGGCGTGCACCATCTTGGCGCCGGCGTCCTGGTGCTGGCCCTCGCCGGCCATCGCCACCGAGAGCACCTCGCCCTTGGCGTGCTCGCCGGTCATGTAGACCGCCGGGTACTTCATGGTCACCTTGGAGCCGATGTTGCCGTCGATCCACTCCATGGTCGCGCCCTCGTGGCACACCGCGCGCTTGGTGACCAGGTTGTAGACGTTGTTCGACCAGTTCTGGATGGTGGTGTAGCGGCACCGGGCGTTCTTCTTGACGATGATCTCCACCACGGCGCTGTGCAGCGAGTCCGAGGAGTAGATCGGCGCGGTGCAGCCCTCGACGTAGTGCACGTACGCGCCCTCGTCGACGATGATCAGCGTCCGCTCGAACTGGCCCATGTTCTCGGTGTTGATCCGGAAGTACGCCTGCAGCGGGATCTCCACGTGCACGCCCTTCGGCACGTAGATGAACGAGCCGCCGGACCAGACGGAGGTGTTCAGGGCGGCGAACTTGTTGTCGCCGACCGGGATCACCGTGCCGAAGTACTCCTTGAAGACGTCCTCGTGCTCCTTGAGGGCGGTGTCGGTGTCCAGGAAGAGGACACCCTGCTCCTCCAGGTCCTCACGGATCTTGTGGTAGACCACCTCGGACTCGTACTGGGCGGCCACACCGGCGACGAGGCGCTGCTTCTCCGCCTCCGGGATGCCCAGCTTGTCGTAGGTGTTCTTGATGTCCTCCGGCAGGTCCTCCCAGCTCGCGGCCTGCTTCTCGGTGGAGCGCACGAAGTACTTGATGTTGTCGAAGTCGATCCCGGTGAGGTCGGCGCCCCAGGCCGGCATCGGCTTACGGCCGAACAGCCGCAGGCCCTTGAGCCGCAGGTCGAGCATCCACGCGGGCTCATTCTTCTTGGCCGAGATGTCCCGCACCACCGCCTCGCTGAGGCCACGCTGGGCGACCGCCCCGGCGACGTCCGGGTCGGCCCAGCCGTACTCGTAGTTGCCCAGGGCGGCGAGCTGCTCCTCCTGGGTCAGGGGCTGGACGATCTGCTCGGTCATCTATCTGTCCTCACAGTGGTGACGGTCTTACCGGACTGGGCAGGCGACGAACCCGGAATGTGCGTGGTGCACACCCCGTCGCCGTGCGCGATGGTGGCCAGGCGCTGCACGTGGGTGCCGACCAGGCGAGAGATCACCGTGGTCTCGGCCTCGCACAACGCAGGGAACTCGGCGGCCACGTGTGCCACCGGGCAGTGGTGCTGGCAGAGCTGGCCGCCGGAAGCGATCGTGGACGCACTGGCAGCGTATCCCTCGGCGGTCAACGCCGCGGCGAGTGCCTCGGCACGAGCCATCGGATCGTCCCCGGCGTCGCTCAGGGCGGCCCGACAGCGGGCCTCCAGCGCGGCCACCTGCTCGGCGGCGAAGTCCTCCACCGCGCGGGAGCCGCCGGTACGGGCGATCCACCGCAGCGCCGCGGTGGCCATGTTGTCGTAGTGGTGGGTGCCGCAGCGGCTACGGGCGGCGTCGGTCAGCAGGAACACCTTGGCCGGGCGGCCCCGCCCGCGGTGACCGCGTACGGTCTGCTCGCGGGCCACCACGTCGCCGTCGGCGAGCATCGCGTCCAGGTGTCGGCGGATCGCCGCCGGGCTGAGCCCCAGCGCGTCGCCGAGCTGGGCGGCGGTGGCGGCGCGACGCTCCAGCAGCAACTGGGTCACCCGGTCCCGGGTCGACAGGTCGGCGGCGGGCGCCGCCTCCGAGGTGGGCGGCACCGGGCCACCGGCGGCCGAACCGGCTGCCGGCGGGTGCCCGGGGAACCCTGCCGCCTTTTTCACAACGCCCACGTTACGTAATTCGTCGGGCGCCTGCAAACGCGGGGTCCGGTGATCCGAACCACCGAGCGGGCGGAGTCACCCGATCGGCGTCAACTACGGTGCGTAGGATTCCCACCGTGAAGCGACCCGCCCGGTTCTCGGTCTCCACCACCCTGCTGCGCCGACTCGCGTACGCCAACATCGTCGCGAACACGGTGATCGTCGTCACCGGCGGGGCGGTCCGGCTCACCGCCTCGGGGCTCGGCTGCCCCACCTGGCCCCGGTGCACCGACGACTCGTACACCACCACCGCCGAGATGGGCGTGCACGGGGTGATCGAGTTCGGCAACCGGCTGCTCACCTTCGCGCTGGTGCTGATCGCGGGCGCCACGCTGCTGGCCGCGCTGGCGCACCGGCCGCGTCGCCGGGGCACGGTGCCGCTGGCCCTGGGCGTGGTGCTCGGCATCGTGGCGCAGGCGGTGATCGGCGGGATCACCGTCCGCACCCAGTTGCACCCCTCGGTCGTCGGCATCCACTTCGTGGTCTCGATGGTGCTGCTGCTCGTCGCGTACGCCCTCTGGCGTCGGGTGCGCGAGCCGGACGGGCCGAAGGTGCCGGTGGTGCCCTCCGCGCTGCGGACGTTGACCTGGCTGACCGTGGTGGTCAGTGCCGCGGTGATCGTGGTCGGCGTGGCGGTCACCGGCAGCGGCCCGCACGCGGGCGATGCGAACGCCGTCCGCAACGGCCTCGATCCGCAGACCATCTCCCAGGTGCACGCCGACCTGGTCTTCCTGCTGATCGGCCTGACCGTCGGCCTCTGGCTGGCGCTGCGCGCGGTCGGCGCGCCGGCCCGCGCCGTGCGCGCCGCCGGGGTGCTGCTCGCGGTCGAACTGTCCCAGGGTGTGATCGGCTTCGTGCAGTACCTGACCAACCTGCCGGTGCTGCTGGTCGGCGCGCACATGCTCGGTTCCTGCCTGGTCTGGCTGTCGACACTGGCGGTGCTCTGGTCGATCCGGGAACGTCGCCCGGTGCAGCCGACGCCGGACGAGAGCGCCGTCACGGCCGAGCAGCCGGTGCCCGCACACGCCTGAGGCGCGCCCGGGCGGTTCCGGCCGGCACGGCACCTGGCCGGAACTCCGACGATCAGCCCATCCGGGCGACAATCGCGTCCGCGAGGCGATCGGCGGCACCCTCGGCGTGCCCCAGGAACAGCGACGGCTCGGTCAACTCCAGCTCCACCAGCACCGGCGCCCCGTCCGGGCCGGGGATCAGGTCCACCCGGGCGTAGAGCAGGCGCTCCGGCCCGCCGGGCACGGCCGCGAGGGTCCGCTGCGCCACCGCGAGCTCGTCGGCACCGGCGGTGCGCGGGCTGATCTCCTCGGCCTTGTACAGGCCACCCACCCCGAGGTCGGGCCCGGCGAGCATCGGGCCCTTGCGGATGGCGTGGCTGAACGTCGGCCCGCCCGGACCGGCGAAGTAGAGCAGCGCGGTCTCGCCGGCCGAGTCCACCGCGCTCAGGTACGGCTGGATCATCGCGACCCGGCCGGCGGTGCCCAGTCGACGTACGTGGGCCACGGCGAGGTCCCGGTGCTCCGGGTCGGCCAGGTCGTAGCGCCCGGTGTCCTGGCTGCCCGCGCTGACCGAGGGCTTGACGACGTACTCGCCGGTGTCGGCCGGTGGTCGCCACTGCTCGCCGGGAGCCACCCAGGCGGTGGGCACCGTCGGCACACCGGCGGCGGACAGCTCGTCGAGGTAGCGCTTGTCGGTGTTCCAGCGCACCACGTCGGCCGGGTTGGCCAGCCGGGGCACCCGCGCCGCCCAGGCGACGAACTCGTCGCGGCGGGACATGTAGTCCCAGGGCGAACGGAGCATCGCCAGGCCGTAGTCGGACCAGTCGACAGCCGGGTCGTCCCAGACGACCGGCTCGGCGGTGACCCCGCGGTGGGCGAGTGGGCCGATCACGAGGCGGTCGTCCGGCTCCAGATCGGCCAGCTCGGTGCAGGTGACGAGAGCGACCCGGGGTTTCCCCCGGGTCGACTGGTGGTGGTTAGTCAATCTATCTCTATCTATCCGTGGTGCGAATTTATCTAGCGGGCCATGGTGCGGCGGGCCATCGAACGCCAGAGGTCGTTGCTGGGCCGCATCTGGTCCATCAACTCCCGCTCCCAGGCATTCTCCACGGCGACACCGGCCGCCGCGCAGGCATCCCGGGCAACCCCGGTGTCCTCCGCGAACTGGTCGCCCCACGCACCGTCCGAACCCACCAGGACGATCCGCGCCCCGCGCTTGCCGACGTACTCGATGACCGCCTTCGCCCCGCCGTGTCCGGCGGCGAACGACTTGATACCCGCGACCAGCCCGCTCGGGGCCACGCCGGAGGCGGTCTGATCAGCCGTCAGCGTCGTATCGGAACCATCTGCCATAACGCGAAGCCTAAGCAGAGATGCAAGCGAAAGGGCGAGAACAGGGAAGCTTTTGTGATACCGATTACCTGCTGGTTTAAGACAGCGACCAGGAGTTTTGCCCGGTTTTATCCAGGCGAATCACCCTAATCGGCACCACAGAACGCCATCAATGCCATCAGGTGCGGTCGGATGAGAACGATCCCGCAGTGGGTGTCAATAGTGCGACAAAGCAGACAAATCGCATTCGTTCGCCTGACCCGATTGTTAGGAAGGGACCCTTCCTATGCACCAGGCGTTAAGAAGGGGCCCTTCCTTGCGTCAGATCAGGGCGTCGAGCGCGGCGGCGGCGAAGACGATGGTCAGGTACGTGGTGGACCAGTGGAACAGCCGCATCGGCTTGACCGGCTCGCCCCGGCTGGCCCGGCCGGCCAGCTTGTGCGCCTCGACCAGGAAGATCGCGCCCACCACCAGCGTGGGCACGCCGTAGATCGGGCTCAGCCCCAGCGCCCAGACGGCCAGCGAGGTGAGCACCGTGAGCCAGGCGAACAGGATGATCTCGGTGTTGACCCGCCGCACCGACGCCACCACCGGCAGCATCGGGATGCCCGCCCGGGCGTAGTCGTCCTTGTACTTCATGGCCAGCGGGTAGAAGTGCGGCATCTGCCAGAAGAAGACCACCGCGAACAGCGCCCAGGCGATCGGCGACAGCGTCCCGGTCACCGCCGCCCAACCGATCAGCACCGGAGCCGCCCCGCACGCGCCGCCCCAGAAGGTGTTCGCCGCCGTGGTCCGCTTCAGCCAGAGCGTGTAGATCACGTCGTAGTAGACGATGGCGGCCAGCGTCAGCCCGGCGGCGAGCAGGTTGGTGAACGCCGCCATCAGCGCGACCGAGACCACCGCCAGCACCAGACCGAAGACCAGTGCGTTACGCGGCGTCACCGTGTGTGCCGGCAGCGGCCGACGCTTGGTGCGCCGCATCACCTGGTCGATGTCCCGGTCGATGTAGCAGTTCAGGACGCTGGCCGCACCGGCGGCGAGCGACCCGCCGACCAGCACCACCGCGACCAGCCACAGCGACGGCATCCCGCCGTGCGCGAGCATCATCGCCGGCACCGTGGTGACCAGCAGCAGCTCCACGATCCGCGGCTTGGTCAGCGTCACGTACGCCGCCACCACCGCCCGCAGGTCACGCGAGCGGACCGGCACCTCCTCCGTCGCGCGCACCGGCGTCTGCCCGGCAGGGTTGCTGACGGGGCGCTCGGTGATCATGCTCACGGATTGCCACCTTCCGGCTTCGGCAGGGGAGGTCACGGCGGCGGGGACCCGTCTCGGGTCCGCACACCGCCCCACACACTACGCGTTGTCGTTTTGGCTGCCCGGGCGACCCGGTAACGGTGCGGGCCGTCACACCCGCGACTGAACCGCCGGGCGGAACGGAAACGTACAGACCAGCATGCTGAGATCCTCGGGCGCACGTTTAGCCGCGCTCGATAGGGTCACCTGTGAGGGTTCCGCCCATCTCGCCGAGGAGCACAAAACCACCGTGGCTGCCAACCGACCTGCGCACCCCGCACTTGACTGGTCCGACCTCGACCGCCGTGCCGTGGACACCGTCCGCGTCCTGGCCATGGATGCCGTGGAGAAATCCGGCAATGGCCACCCGGGCACCGCGATGAGCCTCGCCCCCGCGGCGTACCTGCTGTTCAACCGGGTGATGCGACACAACCCCGCCGACCCGAACTGGCCCGGCCGGGACCGCTTCGTACTCTCCGCGGGCCACTCCAGCCTGACGCTCTACATCCAGCTCTTCCTCGCCGGCTACCCGCTGAGCCTGGAGGACCTCAAGTCGCTGCGGCAGTGGGGCTCGCTCACTCCGGGTCACCCCGAGCACGGGCACACCCCGGGCGTCGAGACCACCACCGGCCCGCTCGGGCAGGGCCTGGGCAACGCCGTCGGCATGGCGATGGCGGCGCGTCGGGAGCGTGGCCTGTTCGACCCGGAGGCCGAGGCGGGCGAGTCCGTCTTCGACCACCACATCTGGTGCATCGCCTCGGACGGTGACATCGAGGAGGGCATCACCCACGAGGCCAGCGCCCTGGCCGGGCACCAGCAGCTCGGCAACCTCTGCGTGATCTACGACGACAACGAGATCTCGATCGAGGACGACACCCGGATCGCGTTGAGCGAGGACGTCGCGGCCCGCTACGAGGCGTACGGCTGGCACGTGCAGACGGTCGACTGGCGGACCGGCGGCGCCGAGCAGGGCGACTACCACGAGAACGTCGAGGAGCTGTACCAGGCGCTGCTGGCCGCCAAGGCCGAGACCGGCCGACCGTCGTTCATCGCGCTGCGCACCATCATCGGCTGGCCCGCGCCGAACAAGCAGAACACCGGCAAGATCCACGGCTCGGCGCTGGGCGCCGACGAGGTGGCCGCCACCAAGGACATCCTCGGCTTCGACCCGACCGCGTCGTTCGAGGTCACCGAGGAGGTGCTCGCCCACACCCGCCAGACGCTCGGCCGCGGCGACGCCGCCGAGCAGGAGTGGAACACCGCCTTCGGCACCTGGTCCGAGGCCAACCCGGAGCGCCGCGCGCTGTACGACCGGGTGGCCGGGCGGATCCTGCCCGACGGCTGGACCGAGGCGCTGCCGGAGTTCCCCGCCGACGCCAAGGGCGTCGCCACCCGCGCCGCCTCCGGCAAGGTGCTGGCCGCGCTCGCGCCGGTGCTGCCCGAGCTCTGGGGCGGCTCCGCCGACCTGGCGGAGAGCAACAACACCACGATGACGGGTGAGCCCTCCTTCGTGCCCAGCCAGTACGCGACCAAGGCGTTCCCCGGGCACGAGTACGGCCGGACGCTGCACTTCGGCATCCGCGAGCACGCCATGGGCGCCATCCTCAACGGCATCGCCCTGCACGGCGGCACCCGCCCGTACGGCGGCACGTTCCTGGTGTTCAGCGACTACATGCGCCCCGCCGTCCGGCTGGCCGCGCTGATGAAGCTGCCGGTGGTCTACGTTTGGACGCACGACTCGATCGGTCTCGGCGAGGACGGTCCGACCCACCAGCCGGTGGAGCACCTGACCGCGCTGCGGGCCATCCCCGGCCTGGACGTGGTCCGGCCGGCCGACGCCAACGAGACGGCGTGGGCGTGGCGGCAGGCGCTGGAGCACACCGACCGGCCGACCGCGCTGGCGCTGAGCCGGCAGGCGTTGCCCACGCTGGACCGTACGCAGCTCGGCGGGGCCGAGGGGGTCGCCAAGGGCGGTTACGTGCTGGCCGAGGCGTCCAACGGCAAGCCGCAGGTGATCATCGTCGGCACCGGTTCCGAGGTGCAGCTCTGCCTGACCGCGCGGGAGCGGCTGGAGGCCGACGGCACCCCCACCCGGGTCGTCTCGATGCCCTGCCAGGAGTGGTTCTACGCGCAGGACGAGGCGTACCGCGAGTCGGTGCTGCCGCGCGGGGTAAAGGCCCGGGTGAGCGTGGAGGCGGGCATCGGGATGTCCTGGCGCGCCATCGTCGGCGACTGCGGCGAGAGCGTCAGCCTGGAGCACTACGGCGCGAGCGCCCCGCACTCCGTGCTCTTCGAACAGTTCGGCTTCACCCCCGACCGGATCGTCGCCGCCGCGCACGCGGCGCTGACCCGGGTCGGTGACATCACCGGTTTCACGACCGGCAACTGAGGGGAGCGCGTACATGACGACCGACAGGCTGGGTGAGCTCTCCGCCGCGCAGGTGGCGGTGTGGCTCGACGACCTTTCCCGGGTACGACTGAGCTCCGGCGGGCTCGACCAGCTCCGCCGGGAGAAGCACGTGGTCGGGGTGACCACCAACCCGACGATCTTCGCGAAGGCGTTGAGCGACGCCGACGAGTACGACTGGCAGCTTCGTGACCTGGCCACCCGGGGCGTCGAGGTGGAAGAGGCCGTCCGCATGCTCACCACGTACGACGTGCGCTGGGCCTGCGACGTGATGCGCCCGTCGTACGACGCCAGCGGTGGCGTCGACGGCCGGGTCTCCATCGAGGTGGACCCGCGTCTGGCCCACGAGAGCGCGAAGACGGTCGCCGAGGCCAAGGCGCTGTGGTGGCTGGTCGACCGGCCCAACCTGTTCATCAAGATCCCGGCGACCGAGGCCGGCCTGCCGGCGATCACCGCCGCGCTCGCCGAGGGGATCAGCGTCAACGTGACGCTGATCTTCGGGCTGGACCGCTACTCGCAGGTGATGGAGGCGTTCCTCGCCGGCCTGGAGCAGGCCAAGGCGAACGGGCACGACCTGTCCACGATCACGTCGGTGGCCTCGTTCTTCGTCTCCCGGGTCGACAGCGAGGTCGACAAGCGCCTGGACCGGCTCGCCGGCGAGGCCGCCGACGGCTCGGGCAAGGAGCGCGCGCTGGGCCTGCGGGGACGCGCGGCCGTGGCCAACGCCCGGCTGGCCTACGAGCGGTACGCCGAGGTCTTCTCCAGTGACCGGTGGCAGGCGCTGGCCGCCGCCGGGGCGCACCCGCAGCGCCCGCTGTGGGCCTCCACCTCGACGAAGAACCCGGACTACCGGGACGTCATCTACGTCGAGGAGCTGATCGCACCGGGCACGGTCAACACCATGCCCGAGTCGGTCATCCACGCGTACGCCGAGCACGGGGAGACCCGGCCGGACACCGTCACCGGCGCGTACGACGACGCCCGGCAGGTCTTCGCCGACCTCCTTGCGGTCGGGGTGGACCTGGCCGACGTGATCGACACGCTGGAGCGCGAGGGCGTCGAGAAGTTCGAGGCGAGCTGGGGCGAACTGCTCGACGGCGTCCGCAAGTCGCTCGCCGCCGCCGGACAGGGCAGCGGCCACCCGAGCGACGCCGCCCGCGACAACGCCGACGCCGCGGCGCGCGCCGGAGGCAATGCGTGACCCTGCGACCAGGTGTCTCCCACGCCGCCGCCCCATCCGGGTGGCGGCGTGGGTGACCTGTTGGCCGCACCCGCCGAGTCGGCGGGAGGTCTCACCGTGCACGGCGCACGGGCCGTGGACAGCAGCACGCCGACCTCCACCCGGCAGGCCCTGGTCGACGCCGACGTGCCGGCCCGGCTGGCCGCCCAGGACCCACCCCTGTGGGACCTCCCGGCGGCGGCCGACCGGCCCGGCGGCGGGGCCGACCTGCTCCCCCGCCTCGCCGAACTGGCGGCGGAGTTGGCCGACCTCGACCACGTGGTGCTGCTCGGCGCGGGCGGCACCCCGCTCGCGGCACAGGCCGTCGCCCGCACCACCGGTCATCCGCTGACCGTGCTCGACACCACCGACCCCGGCCGGGTCCGGGCCACCCTGGACGACCGGCTGGCACGCACCGTCGTGGTCCTGACCGGCGCCATCGAGGCCACGCCAGAGGTGGACGATCAGCGACGCGCCTACCGGCAGGCGTTCCTCGACGCGGGGCTGAGCGAGGCCGAAGCGGGTCGGCACTTCGTGGTGGTCACCGAGCCGGGTTCGCCGCTGGCCACCGCCGCCGCCGAGTGGGAGGCGATCACCGTGCCGGCCGACCCGCCGGTGACCGGACGCTCCTCGGCGCTGAGCGCGTACGGGCTGGTGCCCTGTGCGCTGGCCGGCGTCCCGGTGGCCGACCTGCTCGACCAGGCCGACGCGTTCGCGGCCTCGCTGCCACGCCCGCAGGACAATCCCGCCCTGGCGCTCGGCGCCGCGCTGGCCGCCGCCGCGACGACGGGGCGGGACACGGTCGCGCTGGTCGGCGACGGCACCGGCGTCGAGGGACTGGGCGACTGGGTGGAGCACATGCTCGCCGCCGCCACCGGCAAGGAGGGTCAGGGCATCCTGCCGGTGGTGCTCGGGTCACCGGACGATCCCGGCCTGACCGGGCCGGACGTCCTCACCGTCAGCTACGGCGGCGCGCTCGCCGCTCCGGCGGTGCCCGCCGGTGGCGCCACGCCCGACGTGGCGGTCAATGGCCCGCTCGGCGCCCACTTCCTGGCCTGGGAGTACGCCGCTGCCGTCGCCGCCACCGTGCTCGGCGTCGACCCGTTCGACCGGCCCGACGCCGCCGAGTCCGCCCGGCACACCGAGGCGATCCTGGCCGACCCGCCACCGGTGCCGACACCGTCGTCCACCACCGGCGCGATCGAGGTGTACGCCCCGCCCGGCACCCCGGACGACCTGCCCGACGCCCTGCGCCACCTGCTGGCCGGCCTCGACGATGACGGCTACCTGGCGGTCGTCGCCTATCTCGACCCGCACGCCGAGGCCGCCGCCGCACGGCTACGCCCGCTGCTGGCCGCGCTGACCCGACGACCGGTCACCTTCGGTTGGGGACCCCGCTACCTGCACTCCACCGGTCAGTACCACAAGGGCGGTCCGCAGGCGGGTAGCTTTCTTCAGATAACCGGTACGGTCAAAGTTGATCTGCCGGTGCCCGGCAAGCCGTACACCTTCGGGGAACGACAGGCGGCGCAAGCCGCCGGCGACCGGCGCGCCCTGGCCGGTCGTGGACGCCCGCTGCTGCACCTGCACCTGACCGAGCGGTCGGCGGGCCTGACCCGGTTGATCGACGCGGTCGGGTCGCTGCGGGCATGACGATGGACGACGTGGACGAGCGGAGCGAGGAGGCGGCGTGAACCCGCTGCGCGACCCGCAGGACCGGCGGCTGCCGCGGATCCCGGAGCCCTGCGCTCTGGTGATCTTCGGAGTCACCGGTGACCTGGCCCAGAAGAAGCTGCTGCCCGCGGTCTACGACCTCGCCAACCGGGGGTTGCTGCCGCCCGGTTTCGTGGTCGTCGGCTTCGCCCGGCGGGATTGGCGCGACGGCGACTTCGCGTCGTTGGCCCGCGAGGCGGCCAAGACACACGCCCGCACCCCGTGGCGGGAGGAGGTCTGGTCGCGGCTGGAGCACAACATCAAGTTCGTCGGCGGCTCGTTCGACGACGACACCGCGTTCGACAACCTCGCCTCCTGCCTGGAGGGGCTGCGCGACAGCCACGGCATCCACGGCAACGCGGCGTTCTACTTCTCCATCCCCCCGGCGGCCTTCCCGGTGGTGCTCAAGCAACTCGCCCGCACCGGCATGGCCGACAACGAGAAGTGCGGCGGTTGGCGGCGGGTCGTGGTGGAGAAGCCGTTCGGGCACGACCTGCCCTCGGCCAAGGCCCTCAACGACCTGGTCGACGACGTGTTCACCCGGCAGGATGTCTTCCGCATCGACCACTACCTGGGCAAGGAGACGGTCCAGAACATCCTCGCCCTGCGGTTCGCGAACAGCCTCTTCGAGCCACTGTGGAACTCGCAGTACGTCGACTCGGTGCAGATCACGATGGCCGAGGACGTCGGCATCGGCTCGCGGGCCGGCTTCTACGACTCCGTCGGCACCGCCCGGGACGTGCTCCAGAACCACCTGCTGCAACTGCTCGCGCTGGTCGCGATGGAGGAGCCGACCAGCTTCGACGCCGACGAGATCCGGGCCGAGAAGCTGAAGGTGCTCAAGGCGATCACCCTGCCGCACGACGTCGCCGACGGCACCGTACGCGGGCAGTACCTGCCCGGCTGGGTCGGCGGCCAGCGGGCCAAGGGATACCTGGAGGAGGACGGCGTTCCGCAGACCTCGACCACCGAGACGTACGTCGCGGTGCGGCTGGGCATCCAGAACCGCCGCTGGGCCGAGGTGCCGTTCTACATCCGGGCCGGCAAGCGGCTGCCCCGACGGGTCACCGAGGTCGCGGTGATGTTCAAGCGGGCCCCGCACCTGCCGTTCAACCCGGCCGACATGGAGATGCTCGGCAACAACCAGCTCGTCATCCGGGTCCAGCCGGACGAGGGCGTGGTGCTCAAGTTCGGTTCCAAGGTGCCGGGGACCACGATGGAGGTCCGCGACATCGCGATGGACTTCCAGTACGGCGAGGCGTTCACCGAGTCCAGCCCCGAGGCGTACGAGCGCCTGGTCCTGGACGTGCTGATCGGCGACCGCACGCTGTTCCCCGACGCCGCCGAGGTGGAACAGAGCTGGGCGGTGGTGGACCCACTGGTCGAGGCATGGGAGGGCAGCAAGCCCGAGCCCTACCGGTCCGGTGAGTGGGGTCCCCGGGCCGCCGACGAGATGCTGGCCCGCGAAGGCCGCGCCTGGCGGCGGGCGTGACCGGGCACCGCGAGCGAACCAGGAGGCTCCGTTGATCGGATTGTGGGACACCACCGGGAACGAGGTGGTGAAGGCGCTCGCCGCCGAACGACGTAGTGCCGGTGGTGTGGCCAGCGGCATGGCCCTGACCCTGATCGTGGTGGTGGACGAGAAGCGGGTCCGCGACGCGGAGGCGGCGGCCACCATCGCCGCCGCCGCGCACCCGTGCCGGCTGCTGGTGGTGGTCCGCTCCGACGTCGACCGCGACCGCAACCGCCTCGACGCCGAGATCGTCGTCGGTGGTCGGCTGGGCCCGTGCGAGGCCGTGGTGATGCGGATGTACGGCCGGCTGGCGCTGCACGCCGAGTCGGTCGTGATGCCGCTGCTGGTGCCGGACGTACCGGTGGTCACCTGGTGGCACGGGGAGCCGCCGGACGAGATCGCCACCGACTTCCTCGGTGTGGTCGCCGACCGGCGGATCACCGACTCCGCCCAGGCCGCCGACCCGATCGAGGCGCTGCGGCTGCGTGCCCGCGACTACGCCCCCGGCGACACCGACCTCGCCTGGACCCGGATCACCCCGTGGCGCACCCTGGTCGCGGGGGCGTTCGACACCACCGAGGCGCAGCTCACCGAGGCCGCGGTGGTCGCACCGCCGACCGACCCGACGGCCGCGCTGATGCGTGGCTGGCTACGCAGTCGGCTGGGCATCAAGCCGCGCTGGGAGCGGACCAAGGAGTTCCCCCGGATGCGCGAGGTGCAACTGCGCTGCGCCAACGGCGACGAGTTGACGCTGACCCGGGACGACAGCATGGCCGTCTTCCGGCGGACCGGCCAGGAGGACCGGGTGCTGCCGCTGGTGCGTCGGCCGCTCGGCGACGAGTTGGCCGAGGAGTTGCGCCGGCTCGGCTCCGACCAGGTGTACGCCGAGGCGCTCGGCGCCTTCGCCGGGCTGACCAACCTGGACCGGCGCTCCGGCCAGCGGGTGCACGTCTGGAAGGACCCGAGCACCGCGCAGCGCGCCGAGGCGGGCGTCACCGCGCACAGCTCCACCAGCACCGGTTCCTGACCGTCCGGCCCGGGAACCCCACGACACCGACCGCCGCGCGGTCGCGGAAGGACAGCATGACTGAGGCGAGTGTCGCCGTACACGCCGACGCGGATCTGCTGGCGCAGGCGGTCGCGGCGCGGTTGGTGGTGAAGCTGCTCGACGCCCAGGCCGAACGGGGCCAGGCGGCGGTGGTGCTCACCGGCGGGCGGATCGCGGCGGCGGTCTACCGGGCGGTCGGTGCCCTGCCGGCCAAGGACGCGGTGGACTGGTCACGGGTGGACTTCTGGTGGGGCGACGAACGGTTCCTGCCGGCCGGCGACCCGGACCGCAACGAGACGCAGGCCCGCGCCGCGCTGCTCGACGCGCTGCCGGTCGACCCGGACCGGATCCACCCGATGCCGCCGTCGGACGCGGGCGCCGACCCGGAGGAGGCCGCTGCCCTCTACGCGGCCGAGCTGGCCCGGGCCGCCCGGCCCGGCACCGCCGTTCTGCCCCACTTCGACGTGCTGATGCTCGGTGTGGGCGAGGACGGGCACGTCGCCTCGGTCTTCCCCGAGCACCCGGTGCACTACGAGAGCCGTCCGGTCAGCGCGGTGCGGGGCAGCCCCAAGCCGCCGCCGGTGCGGATCACCCTGACCCTGCCGACCATCAACACCGCCGAAGAGGTGTGGTTGGTGGCCGGTGGCTCCGACAAGGCCCAGGCGGTCGGCATGGCGTTGGCCGGTGCCGGGCCGGTGCAGGTGCCGGCGGCCGGTGTCCAGGGCACCAGCCGCACTCTCTGGCTGCTGGACCGCGCCGCTGCCGCCGACCTCCCCGCCCGCTTCCGCAGCCTGCGCTGACCCGATGTAAGGAAGGGTTTCCTGCTAACGCCTCGTGTATAGCAGGGGACCCTTCCTAACATCCGACGGCGTGCTCGGCCGGGCCGGGATTCAGCGGGCGCCGCGTCGGCGACGCAGCGCCGCGAGGGCCTCGGCGAGGATCGCCTCCCCCTCCGCCTCGGTACGCCGCTCCTTCACGTACGCCAGGTGGCTCTTGTAGGGCTCGGCCCGCACCCGGCCGGGCGGGTCGTGGGCGTCCGGACCGGCCGGCAGACCGCAACGCGGGCAGTCCCAGGTGGGCGGGGCCTGCACCTCGGCCGCCAGCCGGATGTCGGTACGGTGCCCGTTACGGCACCAGTAGCTCACCGACCGGCACGGGACCGGCTGATGGCGTTCGGGGTGGCGTGGGGGCGCGGACCCGACCCGGGCGCCCCGGATGAATTGGCCGTTCGACACGGCGCTCGCTCCTGTCGTCGGAGGGGACCGCCGTCGAGGGGTGGACGGCGGGCGACGCGGTGCAGCGGGTGAAACGGACTGCGCGCGGCCCGTCGAGTGACGGACCGCGCGCAGATTGTACGACTGGAGAGGGCGCTCAGACTCCCGTGCCGACTTCGAGCCGGAGCCAGAGCCCGAGCCCGACGATGCAGGCGAACCATACGATGCCCACCAGGACGGTGTAGCGGTCGAGGTTCTTCTCGGCGACCGACGACCCGGCCAGGCTGGAACTGACCCCACCGCCGAACATGCTGGACATCCCACCGCCCTTGCCCCGGTGCAGCAGAATCAGCAGGACGAGCAGAACGCTCGTGATGACCAGCAACACGATCAACGTGTAGGCGAACCAGATCGGCATGGCGGGGGTCAGTCCTCTCGTTACGATCCTCGCCCGGACAGGTCGGGCACGGCGGCACCGACCGGCGGACGGGCGGAGTCAAGGATAGCGAGCGATCAGCCGGTGATGTGCTCCGGGAACCGGCAGATCTTCGCGAACTCCTCGGCGTCCAGGCTGGCGCCGCCCACCAGGGCACCGTCCACGTCCGGCTGCGCCATGATCGCGGCCACGTTCGACGACTTCACCGAACCGCCGTAGAGCACCCTGACCTGGTCCGCGGTGGCCTGGTCGAAGGTCTTGGCGAGCCGGGACCGCACCGCGCCGCACACCTCCTGGGCATCGTCCGGGGTCGCCGTCTTGCCGGTGCCGATCGCCCAGACCGGCTCGTACGCGACCACGACCTTGGTGACCTGCTCGGCGGTGAGCCCCTTGAGGGCCGCGTCGAGCTGGTCGGCGCAGTGCGCCACGTGCCCGCCCTGCTCGCGGACGTCCAGCCCCTCCCCCACGCAGAGGATCGGGGTGAGCCCGTTGGCCAGCGCGGCCTGCACCTTGGCGTTGACCAACGCGTCGTCCTCGTCGTGGTAGGCACGCCGCTCGGAGTGCCCGATCACCACGTAGGTGCAGCCCAGCTTCGCCAGCATCGACCCGGCGATCTCACCGGTGTACGCGCCGGAGGCGTGCGCCGAGAGGTCCTGACCGCCGTAGCCGATGAGCAGCTTGTCGCCCTCCACCACGGTCTGCACCGTGCGCAGGTCGGTGAAGGGCGGCAGGACCACCGTCTCCACGTCGGTCAGCTGCTTCTCGGTGAGGCTGGCCGCCAGCTTCTGCACCAGCAGGTTCGCCTCGAGGTGGTTGAGGTTCATCTTCCAGTTGCCGGCCATCAGCGGCCGGCGGGGAGCACTTGCCATCAGTCAGTTCTCCAGGGCCGCGATGCCGGGGAGGGTCTTGCCCTCCAGGTACTCCAGGGAGGCGCCGCCGCCGGTGGAGATGTGGCCGAAGGACTTCTCGTCCAGGCCGAGCGACCGCACCGCCGCCGCCGAGTCACCGCCACCGACCACGCTGAACGCCTCGGACTCGGCGATCGCCTCGGCCACCCCCCGGGTGCCGCCCGCGAACGCGGCCATCTCGAACACGCCCATCGGGCCGTTCCAGAAGATCGTCCGGGCACCGGTACGCAGCGCCGCGGCGAAGCCGGCCACGGTCTCCGGACCGATGTCGAGCCCGACCCGGTGGCTGGGGATGCCGTCGGCCGGCACCACGTCGTGCGCGGCGTCCGGGGCGAAGGCGTCCGCGGCCACCACGTCGACCGGGAGCATGATCTTGCCCGCGCCGCGCTCCAGCAGGTTGCGGCAGGTCTCGACCATGTCCTTCTCGAGCAGCGAGGTACCCACCTCGTGGCCCTGCGCCTTGAGGAACGTGAAGCACATGCCGCCACCGATGAGCAGCCGGTCCACGGTCGGCAGCAGCGCCTCGATCACGGCGAGCTTGTCGGAGACCTTGGAACCGCCCAGCACCACCACGTACGGCCGCTCCGGCGACCCGGTGAGCGTGGAGAGCACCTCCACCTCGCGCAGCACCAGGCGACCCGCGACGTGCGGCAGCCGCGCCGGTACGTCGTACACGCTGGCGTGCTTGCGGTGCACCGCACCGAACGCGTCGTCGACGTACGCGTCGCCCAGCGCGGCGAGCTGGTCGGCGAAGGCACCGCGCTCGGCGTCGTCCTTGCTGGTCTCGCCCTTGTTGAAGCGCAGGTTCTCCAGCAGCGCGACCTCGCCGTCGGCGAGCGCCGCCACGGTGGCCTGGGCCGACTCGCCGACCGTGTCGGTGGCGAAGTGCACCGGCGCGCCGAGCAGCTCACCGAGCCGGCCGGCGACCGGGGTGAGGCTGAACTGCGGGTCCGGCGCGCCCTTCGGGCGACCGAGGTGGGAGCAGACGACCACCTTCGCGCCGGCCGAGACCAGCGCGCCCAGCGTCGGCAGCACCGCGCGGATGCGACCGTCGTCCGTGATCGCCCCGGTCTGCTTGTCGAGCGGGACGTTCAGGTCGGCGCGCACCAGCACGCGCCGACCCGACACCCCCTCGGCGAGCAGGTCGTCGAGGTTGCGGATGGTCACAGAGCTACCCCTCCGTTCGTGACTGCGGGCTCGCAAGCTCACTCCTCGCACTCACAGGGACTTACCCACCAGCTTGACCAGGTCGACCAGACGGTTCGAGTAGCCCCACTCGTTGTCGTACCAGCCGACGACCTTGACCTGGTTGCCGATCACCTTGGTCAGCGGCGCGTCGAAGATGCAGGACGCCGGGTCGGTGACGATGTCGGCCGACACGATCGGGTCCTCGTTGTAGACCAGGATGCCCTTGAGCGGACCGTCGGCGGCAGCCTTCAGCGCGGCGTTGACCTCGTCCACCGTGGTCTCCCGACCGACGGTCACGGTGAGGTCGGTGGCCGAGCCGGTGGGGATCGGCACCCGCAGCGCGTACCCGTCCAGCTTGCCCTTGAGCTCCGGCAGCACCAGGCCGATCGCCTTCGCGGCACCGGTCGAGGTCGGCACGATGTTCAGCGCGGCGGCCCGGGCCCGACGCAGGTCCGAGTGCGGCGCGTCCTGCAGGTTCTGGTCCTGCGTGTACGCGTGGATCGTGGTCATCAGACCCTGCTCGATGCCGAACGTGTCGTGCAGCACCTTCGCCATCGGCGCGAGGCAGTTGGTGGTGCAGGAGGCGTTCGAGATGATGGTGTGCTTGGCCGGGTCGTACTGGTCCTGGTTGACACCCATCACCACGGTGACGTCTTCGTTCTTGGCCGGCGCCGAGATGATGACCTTCTTGGCCCCGCCGTCGACGTGCGCCTTGGCCTTGGTGGCGTCGGTGAAGAACCCGGTGGACTCGATGACGACGTCGACGTTCAGGTCACCCCACGGCAGGGCGGCCGGGTCACGCTCGGCGTACGCCTTGATGGTCTTGCCACCGACGGTGATCTCGTCGGCGGTGGCCTTGACCTCGTGCGGGAGGCGACCCAGAATGCTGTCGTACTTGAGCAGGTGAGCGAGCGTCGCGTTGTCGGTCAGGTCGTTGACGGCCACGACCTCGACGTCAGCGCCGGACGCCAGCACTGCCCGGAAGAAGTTACGGCCGATCCGGCCGAAGCCGTTGATGCCAACCCGGATGGTCACAGGTCCCATCTCCTCGCGTTCTGGTTCGCCGGCGTGGAGACCCTCGGCCGGCGAAGTGATGTGCGCCGACCGTTGGAGCCGGCCGTTGACGGTTCATCTCGGCCACCCCGCCGCGGTCCGAGGGACCTGACCGCCCCGAGGCGGTGGATTCGGCGGGGAGCGCCGGTGCCGGCCCCCTTGCCGTACGCAGCGACCATATCCGAGCGCGGCGAGCCGTGCCGCGCCGGGTGGTTGCCCTCACCCGCGCCGCCGGACGCCGCACCGCCTCGACGACGCGCGGCGACGAGGGCACGCCTCGCCGGCCCGCCCGCGCCGGGACGACCCACCGTCCTATCAGACCACGAGCATGTCGGGCGTGACGGCCGCTTCGGTATCCGGGATGCCCAGGTCGCGGGCCCGCTTGTCGGCCAACGCCAGCAGCCGGCGGATCCGCCCGGCGATGGCGTCCTTGGTCAACGGCGGGTCGGCCAGCGCGCCCAGCTCCTCCAGCGACGCCTGCCGGTGCTCCAGCCGCAGCCGGCCGGCCGAGGTCAGGTGCTCGGGCGCGTCGTCGGCGAGGATCTCCAGGGCCCGGGTCACCCGCGCGGCGGCGGCCACCGCCGCCCGCGCCGAACGCCGCAGGTTGGCGTCGTCGAAGTTGGCCAGCCGGTTCGCCGTGGCCCGCACCTCCCGGCGGACTCGCCGCTCCTCCCAGGCCAGCACGCTGGAATGGGCACCGACCCGGGTCAACAGCGCGGCGATCGCGTCACCGTCCTTGACCACCACCCGGTCGACACCGCGCACCTCCCGCTGCTTGGCGGTGATGCCGATCCGGCGGGCGGCACCGACCAGCGCCAGCGCCGACTCCGGGCCCGGGCAGGTGATCTCCAACGCACTGGAACGGCCCGGCTCGGTCAGCGAGCCGTGCGCCATGAACGCCCCCCGCCACGCGGACACCGCGCAGCAGACGTTGGCGGCCACCACGTGCGGCGGCAGCCCCCGCACCGGCCGACCCCGCACGTCCAGCAGGCCGGTCTGTCGGGCCAGGGCCTCGCCGTCCTTGACCACCCGGACGATGAAGTGGCTGCCCTTGCGCAGCCCGCCGGAGGCCAGTACGTGGATCTCGCTCGAGTAGCCGTAGACCTCGGCGATCTCCCGCCGCAACCGACGGGCCACCGCGCCGGTGTCGAGTTCGGCCTCCACCACCACCCGCCCGGAGACGATGTGCAGCCCACCGGCGAACCGCAGCAGCGCGGCCATCTCCGCCCGCCGGCAGCAGGGCTTGGGCACGTCGACCCGACTCAGCTCGTCCTTGACCGCAGCCGTCATCGCCATTGTGCGTCCCCTCACGGACCCGTTCCGGCGTGTCGCCGGAGATTACGTACGTGTCTAACGATCGGCGCCCAGTACGGGCACCAGGGCGGCGCCCAGGGCGGCCGGATCATGCCGGGGAGTGCCGTCATCGACCGCGACGGGAGCGAGGACCAGTCGGGCTCCCAGGGATTCTGCCGCACGGTCGACCGGTTCGGGGGCACCGACCGCCTTGGCGTCGGCGAGCACCACGTCGACCGTCAACTCCGGCAGATACCAGCGCAGCGCCGCCAGGTGATCGGCGACGGAGAGGCCGAGGGTCTCCTTCTCGGCGGCCAGGTTGAGGGTGACCAGGCGGCGGGCCGGGCTGGCCAGGATCGCCGCGGCCAACTGCGGCACCAGCAGGTGCGGCAGGACACTCGTGTACCAGCTTCCCGGACCGAAGATCAGCCAGTCGGCGGCACCGATCGCGGCGACCGCCTGCGGGCACGCCGCCGGCGCCTGCGGGGTCAGTCGCACCGACTCGACCCGGCCGGTGGTGACCGCCACCTGGTGCTGGCCGCGTACCGTGCACACCTGGTCCGGACGGCCGGGGTCCGCGGCGCGGACCCGGGCCTCGATGTCGACCGGCTCGCAGGACATCGGCAGCACCCGCCCGACCGTGCCGAGCATCGCCCCGGCGTGCTCCAGGGCCGCCACCGGGTCGCCGAGCTGCTCCATCAACCCGGCGATCACCAGGTTGCCCACCGCGTGCCCACCCAGCCCGTCGCCTTTACCGGGCAGGCCGCGCGTCGCCGGGCCGAACCGGTGCTGGAACAGCCCGGCGCTGCGCCGCGTCGCCGGATGGTCGCCGGCCAGCGCGACCAGCGCCTGCCGAAGATCACCGGGGGGCAGCCCGCCCCGCTCGGCGCGCAGCCGCCCACTGGAGCCGCCGTCGTCGCCGACGGTCACCACCGCCGTGATGTCGAGATCGAGTCCGGGGGCGCAGCGACGTAACGCCCGTAACGACACGGACAGGCCGTGCCCGCCCCCGAAGGCCACCACCCGGACCGTCATTCCCGCCCCAGATCCCGGTGCTGTGCGTTGGCTGCCAGCCCGGCACGACGCAGCCGGGCCGCCAGTTCCTCGGCGATCGCCACACTGCGGTGCTTGCCGCCGGTGCAGCCGACGGCCACGGTCAGGTACCGCTTGCCCTCCCGCTCGAACCCCGAGGTGGTGGCGCCGACCAGGTCCGCGTACCCGTCGACGAACGCGTCGGCGCCGGCCTGGCTCAGCACGTACGCGCTGACCGCTTCCTCCCGACCGGTGTGCTCACGCAGTTCCGGCACCCAGTACGGGTTGGGCAGGAACCGGGCGTCCATCACGAAGTCGGCGTCCGGCGGCAGGCCGTACTTGAAGCCGAACGAGATCACGGTCAGTCGCAGCCGCCGCGCGTCCTCCGCGCCGAACAACTCCTCGACGCGACGGCGGAGCTGGTTGACGTTGAGGTGGCTGGTGTCGATGATCACGTCAGCCTGGTCGCGGGCCTCCTCCAGCAGTCCCCGCTCGACGGCGATGCCGTCGGCGAGCCGCCCGTCGCCCTGCAACGGATGCGAGCGCCGCACGCTCTCGAAGCGCCGGATCAGCACCTCGTCGTCGGCGTCGACGAAGACCACCCGGGGGGCGTAGCCACGCTCCTTCAACTCCCGGATCGCCTCGGCCAGGTCGGTGGAGAAGGCACGCGAGCGCACGTCCAGCACCATGGCGGTACGCCGGGCCGCCCCACCGGCCTTCACCGCCAGCTCGGCCATGTCCAGCAACAGCGCCTGCGGCAGGTTGTCCACCACGTAGAAGCCGACGTTCTCCAGGGCCCGGGCCACGGTGCTGCGCCCGCCACCGGAGAGGCCGGTGACCACGACCAGGGTGGTGTCCGTCTCGCCGGCCACCATCCCGGACTCACCGGGTACGCCGCCGTGGTGACCGGTCGTGTGCGCCTCGCCCACCCATCAACCCCCAAGCCGTGGCGCCGCGGTCGGAGCCGACCGGGCATGGTCAAGCGCCGACTCTAGCTCGCCGCTCCCGGCCCGACGGAGCGCACCGCCGCACCCACACTCTCGCTGGGCTGCGGGTGTAAGGAGGGGACCCCTGCTATGCACCAGGCGTTAGAAAGGGCCCCTTCCTAACACGGCTCGTGTCGGCTGACTGACGGCACGTGACGCCCGAGGCCGTTATCCTCCGGAAATGGGGAGGCACGGGGCGCGGCTGCGCTGGGTGGTGGCCCTTGTCTCGGTCACGATCGCGGTGCTGGCCACGGTGGATCGACTCGTCGAACGCGAACGTGAGTGGGCACACGGCGGCGACCAGGTCGCGGTGACCGTCGAGGCCCGTCTGCCGGAGCCGGACCGGGTGGGGCGCACCGCCGCCGCGCTCGGCTGGCCGCACGCGACCGACCGGATACACGGCGATCCCGACCGGCAGTCGGTGGTGCTGCGACTGCGCTGGTCCGGCCCACCGCGCAAGGGCCACTACCAGGTCATGCTGCTGGACGACCGGAACTCACCGCCCCGGGTGCTGCGCCCCGAGGGCGGCTCCGACGCCGCCGGCGACGCCGGATTCAACTGGTCCGACGCGTACGAGGTGCTGGCCGCCCGCTACGACTGGCTGGCCGACACCGCCGCCCGCGAGGAGCCGGACGGTACGCAGAACAGCCCACCGCACGTCGGCGCCATCGGCACCCGTTCCATCGGCGACGGCAGCCTGATCGGGCTGTTCCGCCTCGATCCCGATGCCCTGCCCCTGGAGGACCCGACCCGCCTGGTGGTGGCCTTCTGCTACGTCGACGCCGACGGCGAGGTGCGCTGGGCCAAGCGCATCCCGGTCCCACCGACCTACTGAACCCCCGCCCAACCCCGCCCCGCCTCGCCCCGCCCCGCCTCGCCCCGCCCAGCCCCGTCATGCCGTGGCCGGACCAGCGACCGAGCCTTTAACGTGGCACCGCAGCTAGCCGACACGCCGGGGCGAGACCAGCTGCACTGCCACGATCCGAGTGCCGCCCGATCAGTCGCGCAGCGTGGTCACTAACGCCGATCGCCTAGCCGGTCGTCTGACGCCCTCAACTGGCAGGACGAAACCTGCGCGCAGTGTTGGTCTCGGTCGGGAACGGCGGGCCGTACCGCCGGTGGTGTGGCTCGTAGAATCCTCGGATGGTCTCTCCCGCCGACGTGAGCGTCACCGACCTGGCCACCTCCGACGCGCCTGTCGCCGAGAAGGTGACAGCGGCGCTCGACGTGCTGCGGCGGGTCTTCGGGTACGACGCGTTCCGTGGCTTTCAGCAGGAGGTCATCGAGCACGTGGCGGCCGGTGGTGACGCGCTGGTGCTGATGCCGACCGGTGGCGGCAAGTCGCTGTGCTACCAGATCCCGGCGCTGGTCCGTGACGGTGTCGCGGTGGTGATCTCGCCGTTGATCGCGTTGATGCAGGACCAGGTCGACGCCTTGACCGCCGTCGGGGTGCGCGCCGGTTTCCTGAACTCCACGCTGGATCTGGACACCCGTCGGCTGGTCGAGGCGGAGTTCGTCGCCGGGGAGATCGACCTGCTCTATCTCGCCCCGGAGGCGCTGGCCAGTCGTGCCACGCTGAGCCTGCTGGACCGGGGGCGGATCAGCCTGTTCGCCATCGACGAGGCGCACTGCGTGTCGCAGTGGGGCCACGACTTCCGGCCGGACTACCTCAACCTGTCGATGCTGCACGAGCGGTGGCCGGGCGTACCCCGGATCGCGCTGACCGCCACCGCGACCAGCGCCACCCGTACGGAGATCGCCACCCGACTCAACCTGACCGAGGCGCGGCACTTCGTGGCCAGCTTCGACCGGCCCAACATCCAGTACCGGATCGTGCCGAAGCGGGAGGCGCGCAAGCAACTGCTCGCCCTGCTGCGCGACGAGCACCCGGGCGAGGCCGGCATCGTCTACTGCCTGTCGCGCGCCTCGGTGGAGAAGACCGCCGAGTTCCTGGTGGCCAACGGCATCGACGCGCTGCCGTACCACGCCGGTCTGGACGCGGCCACCCGCGCCGCGAACCAGCAGCGGTTCCTGCGCGCCGACGGTGTGGTGATGGTGGCGACGATCGCCTTCGGCATGGGCATCGACAAGCCGGACGTCCGCTTCGTCGCCCACCTCGACCTGCCCAAGTCGGTCGAGGGTTACTACCAGGAGACCGGTCGCGCCGGCCGGGACGGGCTACCGTCGACCGCCTGGTTGGCGTACGGGCTCCAGGACGTCGTCCAGCAACGCAAGATGATCGACACCTCCGAGGGCGACCTGGCCCACCGACGCAACCTCGCCGCGCACCTCGACGCGATGCTGGCGCTCTGCGAGACGGTCCGCTGCCGACGGGTGCAGTTGCTCGACTACTTCGGGCAGCGCCTGGACGGCACCTGCGGCAACTGCGACACCTGCCTGGCCCCGCCGGAGTCCTGGGACGGCACGGTCGCCGCGCAGAAGCTGCTCTCCACGGTGTTCCGGCTGGACCGGGAACGCAACCAGCGGTTCGGCGCCGGGCACTGCGTCGACATCCTGCTGGGTAAGAGCACCGACAAGATCGTCCAGCACCGGCACGACTCGCTCACCGTCTTCGGCATCGGCGACGACCTGAGCGAGGCGGAGTGGCGGGGCGTGGTGCGCCAGTTGCTCGCCGAGGGCCTGCTCGCCGTGGAGGGCGACTACGGCACCCTGGCGCTCACCGACGCCAGCGCCGAGGTGCTCGGCCGGCGGCGCACCGTGATGATGCGCCGGGAGCCGGCCCGCCCGGCGAAGGTGGCCAAGCCCCGGGGCGCGGCCACCGTGGTCGCGGAGCTGCCGGCCGAGGCAGCCGGTACGTTCGAGCGCCTGCGCGCCTGGCGCGCGGCCTCCGCCAAGGAGCAGGGCGTACCCGCCTACGTCATCTTCCACGACGCCACGCTGCGGCAGATCGCCGCCGATGCTCCGTCCTCGCTGGCCGAGTTGTCGCGGATCAGCGGTGTTGGCGAGAACAAGCTGGCCAAGTACGGCGAGCAGATCCTCGGGGTGCTCGCCGACCCGGCCTGACCCGACGCTCCCCCGCCCGCTGGTCGGCCGGGCGCTGGTCGGCCGGGCGCTGGTCGGCCGGGCGCTGGTCGGCCGGGCGCTGGTCGGCCGGGCGCTGCTCACCGCTTGCTGCTCGGCGGCTGTGCCACTCGGCGCTCGGCCGGAGCGGCGATGTCGGCGTGTCCGGCGGGCGATGCCCCTCCCCCAACCAGGTCAACGCCTTTCGAGCTGAACCGTCCGTGCTCTCGGAAGGGTTGTCAGTCGATGCAGTCACCTTCCAGGTCAGCGCCTTTCGCGCTGAACCGTCCGTGCTCTCGGGAGAGGCGATCCGTCGGTGCAGTCAGCTCGACAGTCGCGTCACCTGACCTGGCAGGCCCCTGGGCGACGCGCATCGACATCGACACCGCCGACTAGGTCACGCTCACGCCGACAAGCCTGGTGCTCGACCAGGTCGGGCTGAACCTGACCACGACCGAGACCGCACGGAAGCCGACGAGGCGGCGTCGAAGCCCATGGAGGCTGCCGCGCGGGTCGATGAGGCGGTCGAGTCGGAGCCGACCGTGCGGATCACTCGGCGGCGGCCGGACTGTCGGCGGCGGCCTGATTGTCGCCGCTGGCCTGATTGTCGGGGGCCAGGTGATCGGCGGCGGCCTGGTTGTCGGGGGCGCCGAGTGCGGTGAGGATCGCCTCGGCGGTGCGGCGGCCGACGCCGGGGACCTCGGTGATCTCGTCCACGGTGGCGGCCGAGAGGCGCTTGAGGGAGCCGAAGTGGCGCAGCAGCGCCGTGCGGCGTACCTCGCCGAGGCCGGGGACGCTGTCCAGCGCGGAGGTGGTCATCCGCTTCGAGCGGCGCTGCCGGTGGAAGGTGATGGCGAAGCGGTGGGCCTCGTCGCGTACCCGTTGGAGCAGGTAGAGCCCCTCCGAGGTGCGCGGCAGGATGACCGGGAAGTCGTCGTCGGGCAGCCAGACCTCCTCCAGTCGCTTGGCCAGACCGCACAGCGCCACGTCGTCGATGCCCAGCTCGGCCAGCGTCTGGGCGGCGGCGGCCACCTGCGGTGCGCCGCCGTCGACCACGACCAACTGCGGCGGGTACGCGAACTTGCGCGGCCGTCCGGTGGTCGGGTCGACCAGCACACCCACCTCCGGCTCGTCACCGGCGGACTCCACGCCCGCCTCGCCGGTCTCGGCGCGGGCGTCGAGGTAGCGGGCGAAGCGGCGGCGCAGCACCTCGGACATCGCGGAGAGGTCGTCGGTGGCGCCCCGGATGATGAACCGGCGGTACTCGCTCTTGCGGGGCAGGCCGTCCTCGAAGACGACCATGCTGGCCACCACGTCGGTGCCCTGGATCTGCGAGATGTCGAAGCACTCGATGCGCAACGGCGCGGTACGCATGTCGAGCGCGTCGCTGATCTCGTCGAGCGCCTTGCCGCGCGTGGTGAGGTCGCCGGCCCGCTTGAGCTTGTGTCGGGCCAGCGCGTCCTTCGCGTTGCGCTCGACCGTCTCCATCAGGGTGCGCTTGTCGCCGCGCTGCGGCACCCGCAGCGTCACCCGGCTGCCCCGGTGCTGGGAGAGCCAGTCGGCGAGGGCGTCGGCGTCGGCGGGCAGCTCCGGCACCAGCAGCTCGCGCGGGACGTCGGTCTCGCCCTGCTCGCCGCCGTAGACCTGGGTGCAGAAGTGGTGCACCAGGTCGCCGGTGCTGAGGTCCTCGGTCTTCTCCACCACCCAGCCGCGCTGGCCGCGTACCCGGCCGCCGCGTACGTGGAAGACCTGCACCGCGGCTTCCAGCGGGTCGTCGGCGAACGCGACCACGTCGGCGTCGGTGCCGTCGCCGAGCACCACTGTCTGCTTCTCCATCGCCCGGCGCAACGCGGCGACGTCGTCGCGCAGCCGGGCCGCCCGCTCGAACTCCAGCGCCTCGCTGGCCTCGGCCATCTCGCGTTCCAGCTTGCGCACCATGGAGTCGGTGCGTCCGGCCATGAAGTCGCAGAAGTCGTCGACGATCTCGCGGTGCCGTTCGGCGGTGACGGTGCCGACGCAGGGCGCCGAGCACTTGCCGATGTAGCCGAGCAGGCACGGACGGCCCACCTGCCCGGCCCGTTTGAACACCCCGGCGGAGCAGGTCCGCGCCGGGAAGACCCGCAGCAGCAGGTCGAGCGTCTCGCGGATCGCCCAGGCGTGCGAGTACGGCCCGAAGTAGCGCACGCCCTTACGCTTGGTGCCCCGCATCACCTGCAACCGTGGGTACTCCTCGTCGAGGGTGACCGCCAGGTACGGGTACGACTTGTCGTCGCGGTAACGGACGTTGAACCTCGGGTCGTACTGCTTGATCCAGAGGTATTCGAGCTGGAGCGCCTCGACCTCGGTGCCGACGGTGACCCAGTCGACCGACTCGGCGGTGGTGACCATCTGCTGGGTGCGCTGGTGCAGGCCCCACAGGTCGCCGAAGTACGAGTTGAGCCGGCTGCGCAGGTTCCGCGCCTTGCCGACGTAGATCACCCGGCCGGTGCCGTCGTAGAAGCGGTAGACCCCCGGCGCCTCGGGGATGGTGCCCGGCGCGGGACGGTAGGTCGACGGATCAGCCACACTCCGAGACTAGTCGCCACCCCCGACAGCCCTGATCATCCCCACTTGGCCTCTTCTGCGCCCGCGTGGGTCCGTCGTACCGGGAGTCGTGATTGACGCCTTCCAATCTCGGGTGCCGACGCCTACCATCCAGTAACCGAATGTTCTTCACGTAATGATCCCGCCCGATGGTCCCCCGTCCACAGAGGATCGCCATGCCTGGTCACACCGCCACCCGCCGGCTGCTCGCCGGTGCGACCGCAGCCCTCGCGGTCGCCACCGCACTCGTCGGCGTGTCGTCCCCCGCCACCGCCACCGCCACCGCCACCGCCGCCCCCGACGCCGGCACCCTCGCCGTGAACGTCGCCAGCGCCTTCGCCGGCAACGACTACTGCCTCGGCGAGTGCTCCGAGATCCTGCCGCCCGGCCAGAACGGCAACGCCACCCTCGTCGAGGTCCTGGGCAACCAGGCGTTCGGCACGCTGCCCCGGCACTCCGCCGACCAGCTCGACACGTACGCCAACCTGGTCTACGGCTACGCCGGGCTGCGCGAGGACCAGGTCAGCACGTTCTTCCGGGACGCCTCCTTCGGCGTCGCGCCCAGCCAGGTCGAACGCGACTACTCCCCGCGCTCCGACGTACGCATCGTGCGCGACCGCACCAACGGTGTCCCGCACATCACCGGCACCACCCGGGGCGGCACCATGTACGGCGCCGGCTACGCCGGAGCCGAGGACCGACTCTTCACGATGGACCTGCTGCGGCACGTGGGTCGGGGCACGCTGACCCCGTTCGCCGGTGGCGCACCGGGCAACCGGGCGCTGGAGCAGAGCGTGTGGCGTACCTCCCCCTACACGGAGGCCGACCTGCAGGCCCAGGTGAACGCGTTGCGCGGCAAGGGCGGGGCGCGCGGCGAGCAGCTCTACGCCGACGTGCAGGAGTACGTCGCCGGGGTCAACGCCTACATCCAGACCTGCATGGCCAACCGCAACTGCCCCGGCGAGTACGTGCTGACCGGTCACCTCGACGCGATCACCAACGCCGGTGGGCCGAAGCCGTTCGTGATGACCGACCTGATCGCCATCGCCGGGGTCGTCGGCGGCCTGTTCGGCGGTGGTGGCGGCACCGAGATGCAGTCGGCGCTGGTGCGCATCGCTTCCCGGGCCAAGTTCGGGCCGACCGAGGGCGACCGGGTGTGGAACGCCTTCCGGGGGCAGAACGACCCGGAGACCGTGTTGACCCTGCACGACGGGCAGAGCTTCCCGTACGGTGACGCCTCGCCGAACGCGCCCAGCGTGGTGCTGCCGGACGCCGGGTCGGCCCGGGTCGAGCCGATCTTCACCGACCCGACCGGCTCCGCCACCGCCGCCACCACCTCGAACCGCAGCTCCGAGCTGGCCGCCGCGCTCTCCGGGCTGACCATCGACCCGGCGCACCGGGGCATGTCCAACGCGGCCGTGGTCTCCGCCGCCCACTCCGCCACCGGGCACCCGATCGCCGTCTTCGGGCCGCAGACCGGCTACTTCTCCCCGCAACTGCTGATGGTGCAGGAGTTGCAGGGACCGGGCATCAGCGCCCGGGGCGCCGCCTTCGCCGGACTCAACCTCTATGTCCTGCTCGGCCGGGGCCAGGACTACGCGTGGAGCGCCACCTCCTCGATCCACGACATCACCGACACGTACGCGGTGCCGCTCTGCGTCCCCGGCGGCGGTTCGCCGACGCTGGCCAGCAACCATTACCTGTTCCGGGGTCAGTGCCTGGCGATGGAGGAGCTGTCCCGGGTCAACCGGTGGACCCCGACCGTCGCCGACGGCACCGCGGCCGGGTCGTACAAGCTGGTCGCCTGGCGTACCAAGCTGGGCCTGGTGGGCTGGCGCGGCACGGTGGGCGGCGTGCCGCACGCGTTTACCCAACTGCGCTCCACCTACGGTCGTGAGGCCGACTCGGCCATCGGCTTCCAGATGTTCAACGACCCGACCCAGATGGGTTCCGCCGAGGCGTTCCTCACCTCCGCCAACAACGTCGAGTACGCCTTCAACTGGTTCTACGTCAACTCCACCCAGTCGGCGTACTTCAACTCCGGGCTCAACCCGGTGCGGGCGGCCGGCAGCAACCCGAACCTGCCGATGAAGGCCGAGCGCGCCTACGAGTGGCAGGACTTCGACCCGGCGACCGGCACCGCCCGGTACGCGCCGCGTGCGGCCCACCCGCAGTCGATCAACCAGGACTACTACATCAGTTGGAACAACAAGCAGGCCAAGGACTTCGGTGCCGCCGACGGCAACTTCAGCTTCGGCGCCGTACACCGGGGTGACCTGCTGGACAAGCCGATGAAGGCGGCCATCTCGGCGGGCCGCAAGTTCGACCGGGCCTCACTGACCGAGCTGGTGCAGAAGGCCGGGCTGACCGACCTGCGCGGTGCCGAGGTGCTCGGCGAGCTGATCCGGGTGCTGGAGAGCCAACCGGTCACCGACAGCGCGCTGACCACCGAGATCAACCGGCTCAAGGCCTGGCGGCAGGCGGGTGCGCTGCGGGTGGAGACCGCCAAGGGCTCCAAGGTGTACCAGCACGCCGAGGCGATCCGTACCTTCGACGCCTGGTGGCCGCTGCTGGTGCGGGGCATGTTCCGCGACCAGCTCGGCACGGACCTCTACCAGTCGGTGATCAACGCGATGCAGATCAACGAGTCGCCGTCCGGTCTGCAACAGGGCGACGTGTCGAACCTGCCGTCGTCGGCGAACAGCGCGCAGACCCACAAGGGTTCGGCGTTCCAGTACGGCTGGTGGGGCTACGTCGACAAGGACCTGCGGGCGGTGCTGGGTGACCCGGTCGCCGGAGGCCCCGGGCGGACCTTCTGCGGCGCCGGCAACCTGGGTACGTGCCGTCAGGTGCTGCTGGACACGCTGCGCACCGCGTCGACGACCCCGGCCGCCCAGACGTACCCGGGCGACGCCACCTGCGCCGCCGGTGACCAGTGGTGCGCGGACGCGATCGTCCAGTCGCCGCTGGGCGGGATCAAGCACGCCACCATCGCCTGGCAGAACCGCCCCACCTACCAGCAGGTGGTGTCGTTCCCGGCCCGGCGCGGCGACACGGTGACCAACCTGGCCACCGGGCGGCCGGTGACCGCCTCCAGCAGCCAACTCGGCAACGGCGCCGCCCGCGCCGTCGATGGTGACCTGAACACCCGCTGGGCCAGCTCCTGGTCGGACAACCAGTGGCTGCGGGTGGACCTGGGCTCGGTGCGGCAGGTCGGCCGGGTGGTCCTGGCCTGGGAGTCCGCGTACGCCCGGTCGTACCGCGTCGAGGTCTCCGACGACGGCGGCACCTGGCGGACGGTCTGGTCGACCACGGCCGGCGACGGCGGCACGGACGTGCTCACCTTCGCCCCCCAACAGGCCCGCTATGTGCGGGTGTACGGGCTCACCCGGGCCACCACGTACGGCTTCTCGCTGTGGGAGCTGTCCGCGTACGCGCAGTGACACAGACGGGCGCGGCCGGGGCGAGATCGCCCCGGCCGCGCCCGTACCCACGTGCCCCGGTCAGGCCAGCGAGATCTGGTCCCCGTCGACCTTGACCTCCTTGGCCGGCAGGCCGGTGGTCGCCGGCCCGGCCTTGACCGAGCCGTCCTCGATGGAGAACTTGCTGCCGTGACAGGTGCAGTTGATCGTCCCGCCGTCGACGTTCGACACCGGGCAGCCCTGGTGCGTGCAGATCGGGTCGAACCCCTTGAACTCACCGGCGCTGGGTTGGGTGATCACCACGCCCTGCGCGGCGAAGACCGCTCCCCCGCCGACCGGGATGTCGGCGGTCCGGGCCAGCGACTGCGCCCCCTCGCGGTCCCCGCCGCCGGGGTCACCGGTGTCGGTGACCTCCGGGCCGCCGCTGGTCGGGGCCGCGCCGTCGCCGGAATCGTCACCGCCACCGCACCCGGCCAGCACCACCGCCGCGCCGACCGCGCCCACGCCGGTCAGCAGGCTCCGTCGGGTACGCGTGTCCGGCCCGGCCAGCACCTGTTCGTCACTCATGCTGCCTCGCTTCTCTGTTCGGCTACCACCGTGCATGATCCGTGGCTACATCTCACGACACGCACCACTCTGCCCGGTGGTTCACCCGATCGGCCACTCGGGCGTACCCCAACGGGTGGACCCGACCGCCGCCACGGGCGACGGCCGGGCCTGCCGATCAGCGGGCGGCGGCCGCCTTGCGACCACGCGTCTTGGCACCGTCGGCCTTGGCACCGTTGGTCTTGGCACCGCCGGCTTTGGCACCGTTGGCCTTGGCGGCCCGGGCGGTGGCCGCCTTCGCGCCCTTGGCCGTGCCGTCGAGCTTGAGCACGGTACGCAGGAACTGCCCGGTGTGGCTCTCGGTGACCTCGGCGACCTCCTCCGGGGTGCCGGTGGCGAGCACCGTGCCGCCCCGGTGGCCGCCCTCCGGGCCCATGTCGATCAGCCAGTCGGCACTCTTGATCACGTCGAGGTTGTGCTCGATGGTGATCACCGTGTTGCCCTTGTCGACCAGCCCCTCCAGCACCAGCAGCAGCTTGCGGATGTCCTCGAAGTGCAGGCCGGTGGTCGGCTCGTCGAGCACGTACACCGTCCGTCCGGTGGACCGCTTCTGCAACTCGGAGGCGAGCTTGACGCGCTGCGCCTCACCGCCGGAGAGCGTCGGCGCCGGCTGGCCCAGACGGACGTAGCCCAGACCCACGTCGACAAGCGTCTTGAGGTGCCGGTGGATGGCCGGGATGGCGGAGAAGAACTCGGCCGCCTCCTCGATCGGCATCTCCAGCACGTCGGAGACGGTCTTGCCCTTGTAGTGCACCTCCAGGGTCTCCCGGTTGTACCGGGCGCCCTTGCAGACCTCGCACGGCACGTACACGTCGGGCAGGAAGTTCATCTCGATCTTGATGGTGCCGTCGCCGGAACACGCCTCGCAGCGCCCGCCCTTGACGTTGAACGAGAACCGCCCCGGCCCGTACCCGCGGACCTTGGCCTCGGTGGTCTCGGCGAACAGCTTGCGCACGTGGTCCCAGACGCCGGTGTAGGTGGCCGGGTTCGAGCGCGGCGTCCGGCCGATCGGTGACTGGTCGACCCCGACGACCTTGTCCACGTGCTCCAGCCCGCCGACCCGGGTGTGCCGGCCGGGCACCAGCCGGGCACCGTTGATCTGGTTGGCCAGCACCGCGTAGAGGATGTCGTTGACCAGCGTCGACTTGCCCGACCCGCTGACCCCGGTGACGGCGATCAACTGGCCCAGCGGGAAGCTCACCGTCAGGTTGCGCAGGTTGTGCTCGCGGGCGCCCTGCACCACCAGCTCCCGGCCCGGCGTCTGCGGGCGGCGCCCCGCCGGGATCGGGATCTCCCGGCGACCCGACAGGTACGCCCCGGTCATCGACTCCGGGTTGCTCAGCAGCTCCGGCACCGAGCCGCTGTGCACGATCTGCCCGCCGTGCTCCCCCGCGCCGGGACCGATGTCCACGATCCAGTCGGCGGTGCGGATGGTGTCCTCGTCGTGCTCGACCACGATCAGCGTGTTGCCCAGGCCGCGCAGCCGGACCAGGGTCTCGATCAGCCGGTGGTTGTCGCGCTGGTGCAGCCCGATCGACGGCTCGTCCAGCACGTAGAGCACGCCGACCAGGCCGGAACCGATCTGGGTGGCGAGCCGGATGCGCTGCGCCTCACCACCGGAGAGCGTGCCGGCGGCCCGGTCCAGGGAGAGGTAGTCCAGACCGACGTCGAGCAGGAACCGCAGCCGGGCGTTGATCTCCTTGAGCACCCGCTCGGCGATCAGCTTCTGCCGGTCGGTCAGCTCGATGCCGGCCAGCAGGTCGGCGCACTCGCCGACGGACAGGTTGCACACCTCGGCGATGCTGCGCCCGGCCAGCGTGACGGCGAGCACCTCCGGCTTGAGCCGGGCACCGCCGCAGGCCGCACAGGGCACGTCACGCATGTACCCCTCGTACTTGTCCCGGGACCACTCCGACTCGGTGTCGGAGTGCCGGCGCTCGATCCACTGCACCACGCCCTCGAAACCGGTGTAGTACGAGCGCTCCCGGCCGTACTTGTTGCGGTAGCGCACGTGCACCTGGTCGTCGGAGCCGTGCAGGATGGTCTTCTGAGCCCGCGACGGCAGCGCCCGCCACGGGGTGTCGACGGTGAAGTGCTCGGCCTCGCCGAGCGCCTCCAGCAGCCGCAGGAAGTACTCCAGGTTGTGCCCGGTCGCCCAGGGCTGGATCGCGCCCTCGCGCAGGCTGCGCTCCGGGTCCGGGACGACCAGCTCCGGGTCGACCTCCTTCTTGGTGCCCAGGCCGGTGCACTCCGGGCAGGCGCCGTAGGGCGCGTTGAAGGAGAAGACCCGGGGCTCCAGGTCCTCGATCGCCAGCGGGTGGTCGTTCGGGCAGGCCAGGTGCTCGGAGTAGCGACGCTCCCGGTCCGGGTCGTCCTCGGCCAGGTCGACGAAGTCCAGCAGCACCAGCCCGCCGGAGAGCCCGAGCGCCGCCTCGACCGAGTCGGTCAGCCGCTGCTTGGCGCCAGCCTTGACGCTGAGCCGGTCGATCACCACCTCGATGGTGTGCTTCTCCTGCTTCTTGAGCTTCGGCGGGTCGGTGAGCTGGTGCACCACCCCGTCGACCCGGGCCCGGGCGTACCCCTTGGACTGCAGCTCGGCGAAGAGGTCGACGTACTCGCCCTTGCGGCCGCGCACCACCGGGGCGAGCACCATGAAGCGGGTGCCCTCGGCCATCGCCAGGACCCGGTCGACGATCTGCTGCGGGCTCTGCTTGGAGATCCGCTCGCCGCAGACCGGGCAGTGCGGTACGCCGACCCGGGCGAACAGCAGCCGCAGGTAGTCGTAGACCTCGGTGATGGTGCCGACGGTCGAGCGCGGGTTGCGGGAGGTCGACTTCTGGTCGATCGAGACCGCCGGGCTCAGCCCCTCGATGAAGTCGACGTCCGGCTTGTCCATCTGGCCGAGGAACTGCCGCGCGTACGACGACAGCGACTCGACGTAGCGGCGCTGCCCCTCGGCGAAGATCGTGTCGAAGGCCAGGCTCGACTTGCCCGACCCGGACAGCCCGGTGAACACGATCAGGGCGTCCCGGGGCAGGTCGAGGCTGACGTCACGCAGGTTGTGCTCACGTGCGCCACGAATGATCAAACGGTCGGCCACGGTCCGTGTACTCCCGGGTGAGAATGACGAAGGAAGATCTGTCCGCTTTCGGGTCGAACCCGAGGTTATGGGGGGTGTCCCTGCGGTTGTGCCGGCGCCCAGAAAGCGCCTCGGCAACTGTAGACCCGCCCTACGACAATCTGCCCCGACGGCGGGGCCGCCGGGCGGCGCGCCGCCGGGATTCGTGAGCGATCTCGCGGTGCAACCGCCGCCAGCTCTCCCAGCGCCGGGCGGTCAGCTCGCCGACCCGCAGCGCGTCCTGCACGGCGCAGCCCGGCTCGGCCTCGTGCCCGCAGTCGCCGTACCGGCACTCGGCGGCCAGTGCGGCGATGTCGCCGAAGGCCCGGTCGAGCCCGGCCGCGCCGTCGAGCAGACCGACCGCCCGGACCCCCGGGGTGTCCACCACCGCCCCACCGCCCGGCAGCGGCACCAGCGCCCGCCAGGTGGTGGTGTGCCGGCCCTTGCCGTCCACCCGCCGGATCGCCTGGGTCGGCATGACCGTCGCCCCGGCCAACGCGTTGACCAGGCTCGACTTGCCCGCACCGGAGGGCCCCAGCAGGCCGAGGGTGCGACCGACGCCGACCTCGGCGCGCAACGGGTCCAGACCGGTCCCGCGCTCGGCGCTGACCGGCAGCACCGGCACGCCGGGGGCGAGCGCCGCGAGCTGCCGCGCCACCGCCGCCGGGTCGGCCGCCAGGTCGGTCTTGGTCAGCACCACCAGGGGACGGGCGCCGGACTCGTGGGCCAGCGCCAGCAGCCGCTCGACGCGGGCGGCGTCCGGCTCCGGGTGCACCGCCTCCACCACGGCGGCCACGTCCAGGTTGGCGGCCAGCAGGTGACCGGCGGCGTCCTTGCCGGCGGTGCGCCGCACCAACGCGGTACGCCGGGGCAGCACCGCCTCCACCGTGATCCGGGCGTCGGGCCAGCGCCCGAGCAGCACCCAGTCACCCACGCCCGGCAGCCGGGTGGGGTCACCGGCGGCGGCGACCAGCACCGCCCCACCCGAGGTGGCGCGCACCGGCCCCGCCTCGGTCAGGACGGTGCAGACCCCACGGTCGACCCGGGCCACCCGGCCCGGACGATGATCGGTACGGATCCGTCGTAGGTGCGCCGCCCGCTCGGCGTCCCAGCCCAGGGCGGTCAACGTGATACTCATGCTCGACCGCCACCTCTTCCACTCCGGCGTCGTCAGTCACCGCAGACGGTAGGCCCGGCGACGCCGCGCCGGAAGTGAATTCCCCGGCGACGCGGCACGCCCGGACGGCTAGGGTCGGAACGTGACGACGGATCCCCTTTTACTGACCGGTGACGTGACCGACGCCACCGCCCGGCTGCTGCGTACGGCGGCCGCTTTCGACACCGACGAGCTGGCCGCACCGTCGCTGCTGCCCGGCTGGACCCGCGGCCACGTCCTGGCCCACCTCTGTCGCAACGCCGACGGATTCGTCAACCTGCTCACCTCGGCGCGCACCGGCGAGCCGATCCCGATGTACGCCAGCCTCGAAACCCGCGACGCCGACATCGAGGCCGGCGCGTCCCGCCCGCCCGAGGAGCACCTGGACGACCTGCGCCGCAGCGCGGACCGCTTCACCGAGGCGGTCGCCGCGATGCCGGTGCCGGCCTGGGCGGCCACCGTCGAGACCCGGCGGGGCCCCTGGCCGGCCGCCCTGCTGGTCTGGGGACGACTCCGGGAGTTGGAGATCCACCACGTCGACCTGGCCGCCGGTTACCGGCCGGCGGACTGGTCGCCGACCTTCGGCCATCGGCTGCTGCACGAGGTGGCCACCGGCTTCGCCGGCCGCGACGACGCACCGCCGATGGTGCTGCGCTTCGACGGCGCCGGCCACGAACTGGTGGTGGGCGAGCGCGCGGGTGCGCCCGTCGTCACCGGTCCGGCGGCGGAACTCGCCGCCTGGTTGACCGGCCGCAGCACCGGCACCGCCCTGACCGTCGTCCCCGACGGTGACCTGCCCCGCCCACCGGAATGGATCTAGGAAGACGATGACCTACAGCGGAGATGTCACCCCCGGCGGCCCGCCGGCCGTACGCGAACTCGACGCGCTGACCATCACCAAGGTGTCGGTCGGTCCGATGGACAACAACGCGTACCTGCTGCGCTGTCGACACACCGGTGAGCAGGTGCTGATCGACGCCGCCAACGAGGCGCCCCGGCTGCTGGAACTGATCGGTGACGGCGGGCTGCGCACCGTGGTCACCACCCACCAGCACATGGACCACTGGGTGGGGCTGGAGGAGGTCGTCGCCAAGACCGGGGCCCGCGCGCTGGTGCACGCCGACGACGCCCAGGGGCTGCCGATCGCGGCGCAGACCCTGGCCGACGGGGACACGGTGCCGGTGGGTGACTGCACCCTGGAGGTCATCCACATCAAGGGGCACACGCCGGGTTCGGTGGCGTTGCTCTACCGCGACCCGGCCGGCACCCCGCACCTGTGGACCGGCGACAGCCTCTTCCCAGGTGGGATCGGCAACACGGACCAGGACCCGGAGCGTTTCGCCGCGCTCATCGACGACGTGGAACACAAGCTGTTCGACCGGCTGCCCGACGAGACCTGGTTCTATCCGGGCCACGGCCGGGACTCGACGCTCGGCGCGGAACGCCCGCACCTGGCCGAGTGGCGCGCCCGGGGCTGGTGAGTCGGCCGACGCCGGTCCGGGTGCGATGCGCAGCCGTCGAATCCGGACCGGCGTCCGTAGCTCAGGGTGTGACCTCGCGCAGCCGGCGACGCACGCCGAGCAGCACCAGGGCGGCCAGCAGCAGGCCGCCGACCATGGTGACCAGCATCGGGCTGGCGCCACCGGGCAGCAGCCCGACCAGCGAGCGCGACGCGGTGCCCACCGCCAGATAGAGCCCGGCCCACGCGCCCGCCCCGAGCGAGGCGAAGCCGAGGAAGCGCGGATACGACATGTTCAGGCCGCCGGCCGCGAGCGGCAGCAGCGCGTTGAACACCGGCAGGAACGGGGCGACCAGCACCAGCCGGCCGCCGTTGCGACGCAGGATGACCTCTGCGGTGGCCCAGCGGGTCTCCCCGACCCAGCCACCGAAGCGGCTGCGGCGCAGGTCGGAGCCCCACCGCCGGCCGACGAGGAAGGTCAGCGACCATCCGGCGAGGCATCCGGTGACCACGGCGACGAAGGTCGCCAGCCCCGTGGTCGGGCTGCCGACCGCCACGGCGGCGAGGATCGCCACGTCGCCGGGGACGAGGACACCGAACAGCGGGACCGCGTCGAAGAGCATGACCACCCCGAGCACCGCCATCAACAGGGCGACGGGAAGTTCTCCGACCTGGGCCAGCTGGTTCGCCATGCCCCGTACGCTATTGCCTGACCCTGGTGGTGAACATCAGGATTCCTCCCCACACTGCGGCTGGTGTGCTCCGGGTCATCCCTGATCCGTCTCTCCACCGCCCGGATCGCCCCGCCGGCGACTCCCTGAGGCGCTTCGCCCCGCAAATCCGCTATTCACCGGTTACTGTCGGGAAGGTATCGGGCGGCCACCGGCGTGGAGCCGGCGGTCGCCCGCCTGGAACAGGGAGAGAGACGCATGGCAACCGGCACCGTGAAGTGGTTCAACTCGGAAAAGGGCTTCGGCTTCATCGAACAGGATGGTGGAGGCCCGGACGTCTTCGTCCACTACTCGGCCATCGCGAGCAGTGGCTACCGCGAGCTGACCGAGGGACAGAAGGTCGAGTTCGACGTGACCCAGGGGCAGAAGGGGCCGCAGGCGGACAACGTCCGACCGATGTGACCCGTGCCGGGGTGGCGGCGGCCGGCACGACCGGCCGCCGCCGCACGTCCACCGGCGCCTCGCCTCAGGCGGCCAGCCGCCGGCCGAGTTCCTGCACGACCTGCTCGGCCACGGTCGGCGGGATCGCCGCCGCGATCTCCTCGGGAGTGAGCCCGGCCAGCACACCGGCGATGATCGCCTGCTCGTCGGTGAAGTCGCGGTTGGCCAGCGCATCCACCGCCGCCTGCAACGCGGTCAACTGCGCGCCCAGGCTCCGCAGTGTCGGGTGCCCGACCTTGAACTTCGGGTCGGTGTGGTCCTCACCCATGGTCGTGCGGGTGTACGTCTGCCCGATCGGGTTGCGCCCGTCCAGGACGGTGAGGTTGCGGTGAACGGTCTTGAGCCAGTTGTGCTCCTCGGGGGTCATGTCCCTCTCCTCCTGCTCGGGCGTGATGAGTCCGATGGTGCTCAGGTAGCGGCGGAACAGCGGCGTCTGGTCGCGCCCCGCCTTGATCGAGTCGCGGAAGAAACTGAAGTGGGTGTGCCACAGGTGGGAACTGTCGCCGGTGCTGCGCCGCCCCAGTCGGTCCCACCGTCGCACCACCTTGCCGTCGGGTGAGTAGATGATCTCGCGGATGTCCCGGGTGTCCGCCGTGTTGGCGGCGCACTGGGTCACACACCAGGTCGAGAACGTGAACAGGTCATGCTGGCGACCGCCGCTGCTGACCCGGAACATGCCCACGTCCAGCGCGGCCGCGTCCAGGGTCAGACCGTTGCGGTCCCGAGGCGACTCGACCACCGAGTAGTCGTTGGCGACGACCCGGTCCGAACCGGTGTGGTAGCCCCCGCGGTGGTTGGCGTCGCCGACGATGCCCACCTCGTTGGGTTCCAGGTCCTCGTCGCGTACCCGATTCGGGTCGCGGTTGAGGTGTTTGAGCAGCAAACTGCGGACGGCCATCAGGTTCGCCGGTGCCCGCGTCATGGTTCTCCCCCCTCTGCGGATTCGTCGGGGGCCGGGCACGTTCGTGACACCGCGTGCGCGCTAGGAAGGTTACACAACGGCGCCCGGCCAGTGGTTGCACAGCGCCGGGCGTACTCCCACCATAGCCCCACTTCTGGACGAATGCCCAGCTCAGAGCCGCTTTAATTCAGCTTGGAGAAGGCTGTGAGGCAGAGTGGACAACCGACAGGACCACTGCGGACGGATGCCCCGGGTCATGGATGATCTCCCGATGTCCACCACGGAGAGTGACGGCGGCGCCGAGTGGTTCGCCGGTGCCCGGGTTGCGCGCGTACCGGGGGTGGGCCCCGCCGGAGACCTGCAACCGCAACCGGTGCCCGGGGGCGAAGCGGTGGGCGGCCGGCCACATCTCCACCGGCACCGCGACCGCACCGGTGGCGTCCGGCCGGAACCGTTGCGGGTCGACGCGGACCAGCCCGTCGCACACGTTCCAGGAACGGCCCCGCCGGTCCACGTCGCACAGTCGCACGAAGACGTCCAGGTGGGCCAGCTCGCTGCGCAGGTGGATCTCCGCCCGCACCGGACCGATCACCTCGACCGCGTGCGCCAGCGGGTCGGTGGTCCAGGTCAGCACGTCGGGACGGGCCTCGACCGGACGGTTGTCGAACGGCCCGGCGCGCTGGGCCACCAGCAGCGGGCCGCCCAGCGAGGGGGTCGGGTCGGCCGGGTCGTACCAGAAGCCGTCCGGCGGTGACGGCACCGGCGCCGAGGTGCGCAGCGCGAAGCCCGGGTGCAGGTGCCACCGGACTGTCCGGGCCGGTGGTGGCCAGTCGGGCAGGTCACGCCAGCCGCCACCAGCACCGCCCAGGTGCACCCGCACCGGCGCGCCGGCACCGGTGCCCCGATCGTCGCCGGTCGCCGGCTCACCGGCACCCGCATCCCCGTCGCCGCCAGCCGAGGACGCGCCGACCGGCGCGGCGGTGCGGTCGTTCAGGTGCTCGTCGAGCCAGCCCAATCCCTCGCGCAGCGCGGCCACGAACAGGCCGGGACTGCCGTGGGTCCACGGCCCCACCACCAGCCTCGGCCGGGCGCCGGTGGCGCGCAGAGCCGCGTAGTCGCGCAACTGGGCGGGCAGGAAGATGTCGTGCCACCCGCTGACCATCGCCACCGGGGCCCGCACCTGATCGAGCCGGTCGTCGAAGACCCGGGTACGCCAGTAGTCGGCCTGCGGGGTGTGGTGTTCCAGCCACTCCTGGAAGAACGGCACGGTGACCCCGGTGGCGATCCGGTCCGCCTCGACCAGCGGCAGGTGTGCCAGGGCAGCGGCCAGCCGGGGTTGGCCCCGCTTGAGCTCCCACTGCCGGGCCAGCCACGGCACGGTCTGCGCCTGGAGCAGTTCCACCCAGGTCAGCACCGTGTCCAGGGCGAACGACTCACCCGCGTAGGTGGAGTCGCGGGTGGTCGAGGCGGTGGCCACGGCGACCATCGCCCGCAGCTCCGGACCCGCGTCGGCGGCCAGCGCCCACTGCACGAAACCCTGATAGCTCGCGCCGAACATGCCGAACGCGCCCCGCCACCAGGGCTGCCGGCGCAGCCAGTCGAGGGTGTCCAGCCCGTCGTCGCGCTCGAAGACGAACGGGTCGAACGACCCGCCCGAGCCGAAGGTGCCCCGGCAGGACTGGATGACCACGTGGAATCCACGCTCGGCGGCGAGCCGGCAGAGCAGCCGCATCGGCCCGCCCCGCCCGTACGGGGTGCGGATCAGCACGGTGGGCGCGTCCACCAGGTCGGGGCGGTAGTGGTCGGTACGCAGGATCACCCCGTCGCGGGCCCGCACCGGGATGTCCCGGGTGACGGTGACCCGACGGGTACGCGCCGGCGGCAGTCGCAGCGCGGCCCCGGCGAGCGCCGACGTCAGCCGATCCCACATCGGGTCAGTCCGTCCGGCGTCGGGGCGACTCGGGTCGGGCGCCGCGGACCGTGTCCCGGTGTTCCCGCAGCGACGCGCCCATGGCCGAGATGAAGCGGTACACCACCTCCAGCTCGTCGTCGCGGAAGCCGCCCATCACCCGGTCGGTGCGCTCGCCCAGCGGCCGGAAGAAGTCCATCGCCAGCGCGGCACCACGGTCGGCGTAGCGCAACAGGATCTTGCGCCGGTCGGTGGGATCGCGGTCCCGCCGGATGTGCCCGCCCCGTTCCAGCCGGTCGATCAGGGCGGTGACCGACCCGGAGGAGATGCCGAGGTGTTCGCCGAGCCGCCCGGGAGTGATCGGCGCATCGGCCAGCTCGGCGTCCATCACCGCGATCAGCGCCTGCAGGTCGGTGACGTTGAGGCCGTGCTGCCCGGCGAAGGCGTGCCCCACGTGCTGGGCGTCCACGCCGTAGCGGCGCAGCTCCGCGGTGATCTCGGCGATCAGCAGGTCCCGGCGGGTATCCCGCCGCCGGTACATCCCCTGAGCCGCCACGTCGCGCCGCTTCCCCTCCCGAACGCCCGCGTCGGAGCATACCCAGCCGGACGTTGCACACCGTTGTCGAGATTCTCACCCCGTCAGTAGTTGCCACATCTATCTTGATGGGTAAAACTCTCGACTGTCTAGATATCTGGCTGTCGAGAGACCTGTTTCGAGGGGCCCTTACGGATGTCCGTGTTAACCCGCGTCGCGCGCAGCCGCCGCGCAGCCTGGCTCACCGTCCTGCTGACGGTCGTCTTCGGCGCGATCGTCTTCGCCCTGCCCACCCCCGACAACCCGGCGCCGGTCTCCGCCACCGGGCTGTCCGAGAGCTGGGAGTCGACCCAGGTCGAGCTACTCCAGGACGAACTACCCCAGAGCGACGTCGCCGCCGCCGTGGTCGTGGTCAGCCGCGACGACGACGCCCCGCTGACCGACGCCGACCGGGCCGCGATCACCAACGGCACCAGCGGGCTCAGCGAGTTCGCCGTCGGCGGCCAGGTCGTCCCGCCCCAGGTCTCCCCCGACGGCACGGTCGCCCTGGTCGTCGTGCCGATGTCCACCGCCGGCGGCCAGGACGCGGTCAGCGCAGAGGTGGCCGAGCTGCGCGAGGCACTCACCGCCCTGCCCGGGGAACTGACCGTCGAGGTCACCGGCGGGCCCGCCTTCACCGCCGACCTCACCAAGGTCTTCGAGGGCGCCGACCTCACCCTGCTGGCCTTCACCGCCGCCGTCGTCGCGGTCCTGCTGCTGGTCACCTACCGCAGCCCGCTGCTCTGGCTGGTCCCGCTGACCATCGTGGCGGCCACCGAACAGATCACCCTGCGCGCCCTGGACACCATCATCCCGGCGGTCGGCATCAACTTCGCCGGTGGCGCCGTCACCGGCATCGCCAGCGTCCTCGTCTTCGGTGCCGCCACCAACTACGCCCTGCTGCTCATCGCCCGCTACCGCGAGGAACTGCGCCGCGAGGAGGACCGCTTCGTCGCGATGCGCAAGGCCCTGCGCCGCACCGCCGAGCCGATCCTGGCCAGCGGCGGCACCGTCATGCTCGGCGTACTCACGCTGCTGCTCAGCGAACGGGAACTCAACCGTGCCCTCGCCGTGGCCTGCGCCACCGGCATCCTGCTCGCGATGGCATCGGCACTGCTGGTGCTGCCCGCCGCCCTGGTGCTCGGCGGCCGCCGCCTGTTCTGGCCGCTGGTGCCCGAGGTCGGCAGCGTCGGCCGCGAGGGCCGGATCTGGGGCCGTCTCGGCGCCGCCGTGATCCGCCGCCCGGTGCCCGTCGCGGCGCTGGCCACCCTGCTGCTGGCCGCGCTCGCCCTGGGCGGGCTGGGCCTGCGCACCGGCCTGTCCGAGACCGAGCAGTTCCGGGTCGAGCCGGAGGCGGTGGCCGGTGCGCAGACTCTCGGCCGCGCCTTCCCCGCCGGCACCACCCAACCCGTCGCCGTGATGACCAACCCGGGCGCCGTACCGGCCGTCACCGAGGCCGCCACCGCCGTCGACGGGGTCGCCTCCGCCCGACCCGGCCTCGCCGGAGACGCCGTCGCCCAGATCGACGTCGTCCTCGACGCCGAACCCGGCACCGCCGCTGCGAACCGCACCCTGGCCGCGCTGCGCGACGCCGTCGCCGCGGTACCCGACTCGGCGCCCCCGGCCCCGGCCGGCGTCGACGACGTCTCCGGCGCCCTGGTGGGCGGCAGCCTCGCCGGCGACTACGACTCCGCCGCCGCCGACAACCGGGACCTACGGGTGATCCTGCCGCTGATCCTGCTGCTGGTCGGCGCGGTGCTCGTCCTGCTGCTGCGCGGCATCATCGCGCCGGTGCTGCTGGTGGTCACCGTGGTCGCCTCGTACTTCGCCAGCCTCGGCGGCGCGTGGCTGCTCTTCGATCACGTCCTGGGCTTCCCGGCACTGGACACCACGGTCCCGCTGCTGGCCTTCGTCTTCCTCGTCGCGCTCGGCGTGGACTACAACATCTTCCTGGTCACCCGGGCCCGGGAGGACGCCCGCGCCACCGGCACCCGCGAGGGCATGCTCTCCGCGCTCCGCGCCACCGGCGGCGTCATCACCAGCGCCGGCATCCTGCTCGCCGCCGTCTTCGCGCTGCTCGGCGTGCTGCCACTGATCACGCTGACCCAGATCGGCATCATCGTCTGCCTCGGCGTCCTGCTGGACACCCTGCTCGTCCGCACGGTCGTCGTGCCGGCGCTGGCGTTCCTGCTCGGCGAGAAGTTCTGGTGGCCCGGCCGGATCACCCGCGATCAGAACCCCAGGCAGACGCACTCCGACATGAGCGCCCGCACGTTGCGCACGTAACCCGGATTGGGGATGGCCAACGGCTCTCCCGGCCGGGCCACCGCCCCGTGACCGAAGTTGTACGCGGCGATCACCGCGTTGAGCAGACAGGAGTCCAGTACGCCCGAGGTGCACAGGCTCGCGTCCAGCCGGTAGTCGGCGTCGAAGTACATGTCACCGATGTACTTGGTGAGCCACGCCAGATAGGTGCCGCCGAGGTAGGCGTTGTCCCGGTAGTCCCACACGTCGTAGCTCTGCCCGAACCGCTGGTTCATCCAGGTCGCGGTGTCCGGCATCACCTGCATCAGGCCGATGCCCTCGTCGCAGGCGACGATGTTGGACTGCCACCCGCTCTCCTGCCAGGCGGTCGCCTTGATCAGGTTCAGCGGGACGCGGATGTCCGGCGCGGAGGTCGGCCAGTAGGTCCGGCCTGCCGCGTCGGTCAGCGCCGCCTTGGCCTGCGCCCGGCTGGCCTGCTCGCCCTTGTACGTGGGCCGGCAGCCACTGGGCGCGGGCTTCGGCGGCTTCGGCGGCACGTTGGTCTCCGTCGGCGGCTTCGGCACCGCCCGGGGTGCCGGGGCGCTCCGTCGCGGCGTCGGCCGCACGCTCGCCGTCGGCGACGGCGCGGCAGCGGACCGGGGCGCGGCCCCCATCGACTGGACCGCCTTCGGCGTGGGACTGGCCTCGTCCGGCTCCTCCGACTCGGTGGCCTGCGTCGGCTCCGCCGCCTCGGTCGGCAACGCGACCGGCGCGGGCACCTCCGTCGCGGGAGCGTCCACTCTGGCGCAACCTCCCCCGGTCGCCAACAACACTCCGGCGAGCAGCACAGCGCCCAGCCTGGTGACGCTCCGTCCCATGTCGACCCCCTTCGGCAGTGACGAGCCCGCCGCACCCTAACAGCCGCAGGTCGCGATTCGGGGCCCGCACATCCACCCCGCCCAGGTCAACCCCCCTCTCGGCTACACCGTCGAGCCGTAGCCCGGATCGCCCCGCGACCCGGCAGTCACCGCCCGGTCCCGAGTGGCCCACGCCACCATGAACACCGCCGGCCACGCCGCGCCCAGCAACACCGCGCCCACCGTCCCGCTGGCCGTGCTCATCCCCAGATAGAGCCGCGCCCCGCCGATGGCGACCACCCCGACCGCCGCGACCGTCCAGGCCGCCACCGCCAACGGCCACCGCGCCCCCCGCGACAGCAACCAGGCCAGCGTGCACAGACTGGCGGTGACCACCACGTTCTGCGTGGAGAACAGCACCGTCCGACCTCCGGCGGCCAGGTCGGCCACCACCGCCAGCACCACCAACGGCACGAACGCGCCGACCGTGCCGACCACACTGAGCAGGTCCGCCTGCCACGGCCGGTGCCGCCACGCCTGCACCAGCGCCACCACCGCGACCACCACGATCAACGACGAGCCGCGCAGCACCGACACCGCCGCCTGCGTCGCCTCCACCGCGTCCGGCGTGCGCCGGGCCGCGAACCACCCCGCGATCGCCCCGTCAACCAGCGCGAGACCGCTGTGCCGGACCACCGCCCGCAACGTCCAGGCGATGACCAGACCGACCACGAACAGCAGCACCACCCCGGCCGCCAGGTTCGCCAGCAACGCCCACGCCGGACCGAGCCGCAGACTGAGCAGGAAGAACAGCAACCCGTACCGGGCCGACAACCACCGCAGCGGCGGCAGCCGCGCGGCCCGGGTCAACAACGCCCGCGCCGGGTCCGGGTTACGCCCCAGCCACCGCCCCACCAGCACCACCGCGAGCAGGGCCGCGATCAGCACCAGCACCGCGCCGGTGGCCCGCCCGAGCAGCCGGGACACCGTCTCGTACGACTCGCCCGCCAGGTGCCCGACCAGCACCGACCCGCCCACCCAGGTCGCCACCCCGGCCAGGTTCCACGGCGCGAACCGGCGGTACGGCATGCCCGCCGCACCCGCCAGCCGGGGCACCAGCGTCCGGGCGAACGCCACCCAACGAGCGGTCAGCACACCCCGGCCGCCCATCCGGCCGAGCATCGCGTCCGCCCGCGCCCACCGCTGCGGCCCCACCCGCGCACCCCACCGGCTCGCCCGCAACCGGGGCCCGTAGCGCCGCCCGGCGCGGAACGCCACCGCGTCCCCCGCCGCCGCCGCGACGACCATCACCGCCAGCGCCGGACCGAGCCGCAACGTCCCCGTGTACGTGAGGAAGCCCACCAACAGCAGCGTGGCCTCACCCGGCGCGACCAACCCGACGAGCAACGCCGTCTCGGCCGCGACCACCAGGGCCGCCACCACGTAGATCAGACCCGGTGGCAGGCTCTGCACCGAGTTCAGCAGGTCGTGCACGGCGCCCCCGGATCACCTCGGCAGGACTGCCCTGCAAGTGTGACAGTGCTCTCCGTCACCGCGCGGCCCCACTCTCCGGTGACCCCGACGCCACGCGGCTACCGCCCAGGCGGGAGGATGGAGCTCATGCAGCTGCGCACCGACCTTCGCAACGTCGCCATCATCGCTCACGTCGACCACGGCAAGACCACCCTGGTCGATGCCATGTTGCGGCAGGCCGGCGCCTATGGCGCCCGGGGCGAGGTGACCGAGCGGGTGATGGACTCGATGGACCTCGAACGCGAGAAGGGCATCACCATCCTCGCCAAGAACACCGGCGTGCGCTACCTGCCGGCGGACGGCTCGGACCCGGTCACCATCAACATCATCGACACCCCCGGCCACGCCGACTTCGGCGGCGAGGTCGAGCGCGGCCTGACCATGGTCGACGGCGTGGTGCTGCTGGTCGACGCCAGCGAGGGCCCGCTGCCGCAGACCCGGTTCGTGCTCCGCAAGGCCCTCAAGGCCCGGATGCCGATCATCCTCGTGATCAACAAGGTGGACCGTCCCGACGCCCGGATCAAAGAGGTCGTCGACGACACCTACGAGCTCTTCCTCGACCTCGACGCCGATGAGGAGCAGATCGACTTCCCGATCGTCTACGCCTGCGCCCGCGACGGCATCGCCTCGCTGACCCAGCCCGCCGACGGCTCCGTACCCCAGGACAGCCAGAGCCTGGAGCCGCTGTTCCGCACCCTGCTGGACACCATCCCGCCGCCCGCGTACGACGAGCAGGCCCCGCTGCAGGCCCACGTCACCAACCTCGACGCCTCCCCGTTCCTCGGCCGCCTCGCGCTGTGCCGGGTCCGGCAGGGCACCATCGCCAAGGGCCAGAGCGTGGCCTGGTGCCGCACCGACGGCAGCACCCAGCGGGTCCGCATCTCCGAGCTGCTGATGACCGAGGGCCTGGAGCGCAAGCCCGCCGAGTCGGCCGGCCCGGGCGACATCATCGCCGTCGCCGGCATCCCGGAGATCATGATCGGCGAGACGCTCGCCGACGCGGAGAACCCGCAGCCGCTGCCGCTGATCACCGTCGACGAGCCGGCCATCTCGATGACCATCGGCACCAACACCTCGCCGCTGGTCGGCCGGGTCAAGGGCGCCAAGGTCACCGCCCGCATGGTCAAGGACCGGCTGGACAAGGAACTCATCGGCAACGTGTCGCTGCGGGTCCTGCCCACCGAGCGCCCGGACGCCTGGGAGGTGCAGGGCCGGGGCGAGCTGGCGCTGGCGATCCTGGTCGAGCAGATGCGCCGCGAGTCCTTCGAACTGACCGTCGGCAAGCCGCAGGTGGTCACCCGCGAGATCGACGGCCGCACCTGCGAGCCGGTGGAGCGGCTCACCATCGACTCGCCCGACGAGTACCTCGGCGCGATCACCCAGCTCCTGGCCACCCGCAAGGGCCGGATGGAGCAACTGGTCAACCACGGCACCGGCTGGATCCGGATGGAGTGGCTGGTCCCGGCGCGCGGCCTGATCGGCTTCCGCACCGAGTTCCTCACCGAGACCCGCGGCACCGGCATCCTGCACCACGTCTTCGAGTCGTACGAGCCGTGGTTCGGCGAGCTGCGGACCCGCAACAACGGCTCGCTGGTCGCCGACCGGTCCGGCGCGGTCACCGCCTTCGCGATGACCAACCTCCAGGAGCGCGGCCAGCTCTTCGTCGAGCCCACCACCGAGGTGTACGAGGGCATGATCGTCGGGGAGAACTCCCGCTCCGACGACATGGACGTCAACATCACCAAGGAGAAGAAGCTCACCAACATGCGCTCCTCCACGGCCGACGAGACCGAGAAGCTGATCCCGCCGCGCAAGCTGTCGCTGGAGCAGGCCCTCGAGTTCTGCCGCGAGGACGAGTGCGTCGAGGTCACCCCCGCCGCCGTACGCATCCGCAAGGTCGTGCTCGACCAGACCCAGCGGGCGCGCACCGCAGCCCGCCGCAAGCACGCCGGCTGACCCCTGCCATGTCCGCCGACGACCTCGACGCGCGGCTGGACCGGGAACCCGGCACGATCTCGGTGTACGCGGGGCGGCTCGACGCCCCGCCCACCTGGACCCGACACGCCGAGGCCACCCACTACGCGGCGAGCACCATGAAACTCGCGGTGCTCGCCGCGCTGCACCGCACCGCCGAGGCCGGACGGCTCGACCTGGACACCCCGGTGCCGGTCCGCAACCGGTTCACCTCCGCACTCCCGGACGCACCCGCGTACTCCTGCGTCCGGGAGTACGACAACGACCAGGACGTCTGGCACCGGCTCGGGCGGAAGGAGCCACTGCGCTGGCTCGCCGAACGGATGATCGTCCGGTCCAGCAACCTCGCCACCAACCTGGTCCTCGAACACGTCGGCCGCCCCGCCGTCGCCGAGGTCTGGGCGGCGGCCGGCGCCCGGCACAGCGTCACCGCCCGGGGCATCGAGGACCTCGCCGCCCGTGACGCGGGCATCACCAACCTGGTCACCGCCGCCGACCTGGCCGCCCTGCTACGGGCCGTCGCCGTCGGGGCCACCCGCCCCGGACCGATCGCCGCACCCACCGCCTGCACCGCGATGCTCGACGTGCTCTGCGCCCAGCAGGTCCGCCAGGACATCGCCGAGGGCCTGCCCGCCGGCACCCGGCTGGCCCACAAGAACGGCTGGGTACGCGGCGTACGCCACGGCGCCGCAGTGGTCTTCCCCACCGACGCCGACCCGTACCTGCTGGCGGTGTGCACCACCACCCCGCTGACCGCGCAGCAGCCCAGCGGCCCGGCCGACACGCACGCCCGCCGGCTGGTCGCCGACATCTCCGCCCGGCTGTGGCGCGACCGCCACTACCTCACTCCAACAGGTTCGTCCGCAACGCCGCCACCGTCTCGTCGGTGATCCCCAGCCCGTCCCGCAGGTACGCGTCGAACGACCCGTGTACCCGCCGCACCTGCGCGTACCCGGCGTCCAGATACTCCGGGCGGACCTCCAGCACCGGACGCACCGTCGCGTCGTCCAACCCCGGATGCCGCCGCCGCATCGCCTCGATCAGCACCTCGCGCAGGCTCTCGGTCAACTCGTTGTTGGCCAGGTAGTCGGCCCGGATAGCGGCCTCGTCCACACCCAGGGCGTGCAGCAGCACCACGGTCAGCCACCCGGTGCGGTCCTTGCCCGCCGAGCAGTGGTACACCAGCGGCAGGTTCGGCGACTCGGCCGCCAGCCGCACCGCCGCGCCGAAGCCCGCCCGAGCCGACTCTCCGGTCACGAACCAGCGATAGATGTCCGCCATCGCCGCCGGGGTCCCCTGCCGCGCCAGGTCCGCGTACCCGTCCAGGTCGTGCCCGAGCAGCACCGCCGAGACATAGGTGAAGACCGGATGGGCAGGGTCGTGCACCGGCAGGTGCACCACGGTCGGCGCGCCGACCAACCGGTCCGGCGGGGCCACCGACACCTCGGAGCGGTCCCGCAGGTCCACCACGCACGCCGGACCGAGCCCGGCCAGCACCGTCAGGTCCTCGTCGGTCAGCCGACCCAGCGCCGGGGTACGGATCAGCCGCCCCGGCCGTACCCGCCGTCCCCGCGCACCGACCAGACCACCCAGGTCCCGCGCATTGGGTGCGCCCACGAGCCGCCAGTCCCGTTCCAGGCCCACGTTCAGATCCTCCCCATCGCTGTACACCACGCCCACCAGCGTGCCCGATCCGACGATCATCACCACACGCCCGGTGCAGGCAGGAGTGACCGTGCCACCCGGGGTAAAGATGCGGACTGAGGATTGTCGATCGTCGAGAACTTTCCTATCGTCCGGACCCAGGGGTGCAACCGGCCGGGGGTGGGTGTGCGACACGGTGCCGAAGCGGTGGTCCGGGTCGCCGTCGCCACCCTCTGGCGATCTCCCGACGAGGTGCGGGCGGTCGACGCCCCGGCACTCGGCGCACCGGCCGAGGTCGGGGCGTGGATCGCCGGCCTGGACGCCGGTCAGCAGGTCGACTCCTGCGTGCTGAGCCAACTCCTGCTCGGCGAGCGGGTGCTGGTCACCGAGATCCGGCCGGACGGCTGGGCGCACGTGGTGGCGCTCGAACAGCCCTCGGCACGGCTCGATCCGCGCGGCTATCCGGGCTGGTTGTCCGCGGCCCAACTCGCCCCGTCCACCGCCGCCGAGCGTGGCACGCCAGTGGTCGTCGACGCCCGGGTCACCGCACTGCGCACCGGCCCGAGCGGACGCGTCGTGCTCCCCGGCGTCGTCCTCGGCACCCGACTGGCCGCCGCCGGTGCGGCCGTCGACGGCTGGCGCCCGGTGCACGCCCCCGGGTACGCCGACCCGCTGTGGTTGCCGGCGGCACACCTGGCGACCGCGCCGACCGCTCCACCCGACGTCGCGCAGGTGGCCGCCCTGGCGGCACGACTCGTCGACGTCGGCTACCTGTGGGGCGGCCTGTCCGCGTACGGGATCGATTGTTCGGGCCTGGTGCACCTGGCCTGGCGACGGCTCGGAGTGCGACTCCCCCGCGACGCCGCCGACCAGGCCGTCGCGACCCGCCCGGTGGCGCTCGGCGCCGAACGGCCGGGTGACCTGTACACCTTCGCCCGACCCGGCGAGCGGATCCACCACATCGGCATCGTCACCGCCGCTCCCCGGCGACACGACGAGCGGCGGATGCTGCACGCCTGTTTCCGGCACCGCCGCGTGGTGGAGGAACGGCTGCCCGAGGAGCGCACCGCCACTCTCGTCGGCGCGCACCGCATCTGAGCCGGCCGCCAGGGTGACATGGCACTCTCCCGCTACAGCTTCCTAGGAGGCTAGGTGTCGTGGGTGGCCGGGAACATCGGATCGGCCAGGGACCACCCCGCCGCCAGCAGCGCGTCGCAGGCGGCCACCGCCGTGGCCAGCCGCTCGGCGTGCGAGCCGCGCAACGCCACCGTCGGCACCCCGCACCCGGCCAACTCGGTGCGGAACCGCTCGGTCATCCAGGCCCGCAGGTGCTCGCCGTCGCGCAGGCCGTCGTCGTCGAAGGGCACGCCCTCGTGGTCGGTCAGCAGATACTGCGCCGGACTCCGGGCTGCCGCCCGCACCGCCGGTGAGGTCGAGCCCAGATACCGCTCCTCCCAGACCGCCGTGGCCCGGGCGTCCGTGTCGCAGAACAGCAGCGGGCCGCTGACCCGGGCCGCTGCATCCTCGGCCGCCTGCTGACCACGGACCACCTCGACGAAGTCGTTCCGGTCCCAGGTCACGTCGAAGACCGTCGCCGAGGGCTCCCGCCGACGCAGTCGCGCCAGCTTGCGGGCGGTCAACTCGCGGCCGTACTCGGGGACCCACACCGTGCCGTAGTGCGCGGCCAGGGCCTGCGCCATCGTCGTGGTGCCGCTCGACTCGGCGCCCACCACCACGACCCGGCGGACGAACCAGGCCCGCACCGCCGGACTCAACCACCGCCAGTGCGCCACCGGATCGGCCCGGACCGCCGTGCCGGAGACCGGCACCATACGCCGGTCCAGGTCCACGCAGACCGCCACCGCGTCGAAGCGACGGGCCAGTTCCGCGCCGTACTCCTCGGAGGAGAAGACCGCGTCCACCGGCTCTGGCCCGACCGCCTCCCGGAACACCGCGCAGTGCGCGTCCCACACCGCCGGATCGGCGTAGTCGACCGGATGGTCGTCGTAGCGACCCACCACCCGCACCCGGCCGCTGCCCGCGTGCGCCTCCCGCAACCAGGCGACCCGCTCGGCGAGCGGAATCGACTCCCGCCGCGACGGGGCGACCACCACGGTCACCGTCGCGCAACGGGCCGTCGCCGCCTCGATCAACGCGTGATGGCCGGCGTGCGGCGGATAGAACTTCCCGACCACCATGCCGTGCCGGAACCGGGACGCGGCCCCGGACGAGGTGGCCGCCGGGTCGGTCCCGCCGCTCACGCGACCACCGGCGCCGGACCGGGCGGCACCGGCGCGGGCGACTCACGCCGCCGCAGATCCGACCGCCACGCCCGCAGACCCACCACACAGAGACCGAGGAAGATCACGTACAGCACGGCGGTCAGCCAGAGTCCCTTGTACCCGTACAGCGGGATGTAGATCAGGTCGGCGGCGATCCACAGCCACCAGCTCTCCACCAGCTTGCGGGTCTGCCCGTACGTGGCCAGCAACGACAGCGCGGTGGTGAGCGCGTCGGGCAGCGGCACGGTCGAGTCGGTGGCCCGGTCCAGCAGCAGCCAGATCGCACCGGTGAGCAGCACCCCGGCCACGCCGAGCGCCCACCACTCCCGCCGTCCGGTGCGGGTCACGGTGAGCCGGCTGCGCCGCTCGCCGCCGTAGAGCCAGTGCCACCACCCGTAGCAGCCGAGAGCCACGTAGACCAGTTGCAGGCTCGCGTCGGCGTACAGGCCGGCGGTCCAGAACAGCAGCCCGAGCAGCAGCACGTTGGCGATGCCGATCGCCCAGTTGGCGATGTGCTGCCGGGCGATCAGCCAGACGTTCACCACACCGGTGCCGAAGCCCAGCAGTTCCGCCCAGCTGATGCCCGCCCCGGCGACGCTGAACGCCGTGCTGGTGAGCCAGTCGATCACAGGTCCTCCCGGTCCTTCGCGCGCTCACCCTAGAGCGCCGACCGGCGGCGGAACAGACCCCTGCGGCCACCTCGGCCCCGCCGCCGTGCGAGGCTGCTGACATGGTGCTTGAAGTCGCGCTGATCGACGTGATTCCCGGGCAGGAGGACGAGTTCGCCGCCGCGTACCGCACGGCGCACCCGGTCCTTGCCGACACGCCCGGCTGCCGATCGGTCCGGATGACCCGGGGTGTCGAGTCCCCCACCCGGTTCGTGCTGCTGGTCGAGTGGGACTCGGTCGAGGCGCACGAGGTCAACTTCCGGCAGACCGACCGCTTCGCGCAGTGGCGCGGGCTGATCGGCCCGTACTTCGCCGGTCCGCCGCTCGTCGAGCACTTCGTCGACGTACCCGCCTGACGACACCTGCGGCTGCCGGGCTGCCGCCCGGAAAGTGTCGTACCCCTCGTCTATCGTGCCCGCGACGCGCGGTCGCCGGTCCCGACGGGCTCGGGGGCGCGCCGGGCCCGACGGCCGCGCGTCCCCACCCGATCACCCGCGTCCTGCGGACGCGTCCCGTCGGGAGCGGGGCGCGTCAGCGGGCGAGGCGCTCCGCGTCGCGCTCCACGGCCGGGACCTCCTCGACGGATGGCGGCGCGGCGTCCTCGACGGGGTCGGCGGGCCGGGGGATCTCCGGCCGCTCGACCTGCCGGGCCAGCACCGACGCGGTCTCCGTGGCCGGCAGCGCCACCGCGGACAGCCAGTCGACCATCCGTTCGTAGCGCGCGATGTCGGCTTCGGCGACCAACCGCAGGTCGGTGGTGAGCGTCTCCAGCATCACCGTGCGGGGATCCGCCGGATCGGGAAAGACATACCAGGAGAACCCGGCCAGCGGGTGCACACCGTTGTGCGGCGCGGCGTCACCGGGCACCAGCCGGATGGTGACGTGCGGCAGCTCGGTCAACGCCACCAGGTGCGACACCTGCTCCCGCCAGACGTCCACCGGCATGCCGTCGGGGGCGCAGACCCGCTCGTCCAGCAGGGCCGTGTAGTGCGGCGGATCGGCCCGACGCAGCACCTGCTGCCGCAGCCCGCGAGCCCGCACCTCGGCCTCCAGGTCCAGCTCGGGAGCGATCAGCGCTGCGGCGGTCAGCCGCAGCCGGGCGTACGCCGGGGTCTGCAACAACCCGGGCAGCACAGCAGGCTGGTATTCGACGATGCCGGCCGCACCCGCCTCCAGCTCCGCGTACGCGCGTTGCCGCTCCCCCATCTCACCCAGCGCCCGAGACCAGCCACGACCAGCCGCCGCGTCCCGAGCGATGACGATCAACGCCTCGCGCTGCGGTGCCGGCACCTGATAGACGTCGAGCAGGTCGAGCACGTCGGCCAGGTCCGGCCGGCTCTGGCCCAGCTCGATGCGGGACAACTTGGACGTGGACGCCCACCCGAGCTGGCCACAGACCTGCTCCAAGGTGAGCGACTCCCCGCGGCGTAGCTGGCGCAACTCTGCACCGAGCCGTACCCGGCGGATGACAGGACTTGCTGACAACGGCATCCCGGCCTCCCCACCGTCGGAGAGTACGCAGGACAGTCACGCACGGCAATACCTCGCTTGCGCTATGCAACGAACCGATATCACCGCGCGCCACCACACCCGCTCCTGCGGTCACGTCACTCCGGCAGCGTCCATCCCCCGCAACTCCTTCTTGAGGTCGGCGACCTCGTCGCGGATCCGGGCGGCCAACTCGAACTGCAACTCGCGCGCGGCAGCCAGCATCTGGTCGTTGAGCTCCTGGATGAGCTGCGCCAACTCGGCCCGCGCCATGCCCTCGCGAGCCGGGGTGGCCGCACCACCCCGGGACCGGCTGCGGGTCTCCTTGACCGGCGCCTTGCCCCGCGACAACTGACGCACCGCACCGCCGACCCGGGTCGCCTCGGTGTCCTCCGCCTCGCGGTAGATGTCGTCGAGAATGTCGTGGATCTTCTTGCGCAGCGGCTCGGGACTGATCCCGTGCGCCTCGTTGTGCGCGATCTGCTTGGCCCGGCGCCGGTCGGTCTCCTCGATCGCGTCCGCCATCGACGGAGTGATCTTGTCGGCGTACATGTGGACCTGGCCGGAGACGTTCCGGGCCGCCCGACCGATGGTCTGGATCAACGACCGGCCGCTGCGCAGGAAGCCCTCCTTGTCCGCGTCCAGGATCGCCACCAACGACACCTCGGGCAGGTCCAGCCCCTCCCGCAGCAGGTTGATGCCGACCAGCACGTCGTAGTCGCCCCGGCGCAACTCCCGCAGCAACTCGACCCGACGCAACGTGTCCACCTCGGAGTGCAGATAACGCACCCGGATGCCGTTCTCCAGCAGATAGTCCGACAGGTCCTCGGCCATCTTCTTGGTCAACGTGGTGACCAGGACCCGCTCGTCGCGCTCGGTGCGCAGCTTGATCTCGTGCATCAGGTCGTCGATCTGGCCCTTGGTGGGCTTGACCACGACCTCCGGGTCCACCAGACCGGTCGGGCGGATCACCTGCTCGACGTACTCGCCCTGGGCGTGCTCCAGCTCCCACGGCCCCGGGGTGGCCGACAGGAAGACCATCTGGCCGACCCGCTCCAGGAACTCGTCGAAGCGCAACGGACGGTTGTCGGCGGCGCTGGGCAGCCGGAACCCGTGGTCGATCAGCATCCGCTTACGCGAGGCGTCGCCCTCGAACATGCCGCCGATCTGCGGGATCGTCACGTGCGACTCGTCGACCACCGTAAGGAAGTCGTCGGGGAAGTAGTCGAGCAGACAGTGCGGCGGACTGCCGGGCAACCGACCGTCGATGTGCATCGAGTAGTTCTCGATGCCGGAGCAGAAGCCGACCTGCCGCATCATCTCGATGTCGTACGTGGTGCGCATCCGCAGCCGCTGCGCCTCCAGCAGCTTGCCCTGCCGCTCCAGCTCCTCCAGGCGCACACCCAACTCGGTCTCGATGTCGCCGATCGCCCGCTCCATCCGCTCCGGCCCGGCGGCGTAGTGCGTCGCCGGGAAGATCAGCAGATGGTCGACCTCGCGCACCACGTCGCCGGTCAGCGGGTTGAGGTAGTAGAGCTTCTCCACCTCGTCGCCGAAGAGCTCGATGCGGATGGCGAGCTCCTCGTACGCCGGGATGATCTCCAACGTGTCGCCCCGGACCCGGAACGTGCCCCGCTGGAAGGCCATGTCGTTGCGGGTGTACTGGATGTCGACCAGCCGGCGCAGCAACTGGTCCCGGTCGAACTCCTGACCGACGGCGACCCGCACCGCGCGGTCCAGGTATTCCTCCGGGGTGCCCAGGCCGTAGATCGCCGAGACGGTCGCCACCACCACCACGTCGCGCCGGGTGAGCAGCGACATGGTGGCCGAGTGCCGCAGCCGCTCGACCTCCTCGTTGATCGAGGAGTCCTTCTCGATGTACGTGTCGGTCTGCGGGATGTACGCCTCGGGCTGGTAGTAGTCGTAGTACGAGACGAAGTACTCCACCGCGTTGTCCGGCAGCAGCTCGCTGAACTCCTTGGCGAGCTGGGCGCAGAGCGTCTTGTTGGGCGCCAGCACCAACGTGGGCCGTTGCAGCCGCTCGACCAGCCAGGCGGTGGTGGCGCTCTTGCCGGTGCCGGTCGCGCCGAGCAGCACCGTGTGCCGGTCACCACGGCGGACCCGTCGCTCCAGGTCGTCGATCGCCGCCGGCTGGTCACCGGCCGGCTGGAAATCGCTGACGACCTGGAAACGGCCGTCGAGCCGGGGAATGTCGAGCGCCATGACGTCAACCGTACGCCCGGAGACCGACACTCCGCCGCGACTACAGGCGGCACCTGATCGGCTTCGATATTCGCATTGTGTGGTTCTTCTCACCCGGCTACGATTTTTCCGTAGGCCGCTCGCGGCGGCCGACCGGGCCGGTGGCGGGCCCCACAGGCCACGCCGCCCCCGGCACCGAAGGCCGCAGCACCCGGCATGCCCGGCGTGCGCGCCCGACGTGGTCGCGCCGAACGCGCAGACCGGCCGCCGCGAGCGCCGCCACCTCGTCACCCCAGCCCGGTCCGTCCCGTTCAACCTCCCGTGAAGGACACCTCACGACCGGCCTCCGACGACACCGGCCCCGGCGACCCGCCCGACGCGCACACCCCGCCTCCGACGCGCACCACGGCCGACGCGCACACCCCGCCTGACGCGCGCACCACGGCCGACGCGCGCACCACGGCCGACCCTCCGACGGACGGCCCCGCCGGACGGGACAGCCGTCGCCACCGCGCCGGTGCCCGTCGGCACCGCGCCGGCATCACCCCACCGGCGATCCTCGGCCTGTCCGGGCCCGATCCGGCCACCGGAGCACCCCGACCGCGCCCCGGCGTCCGCCGGGCGGCCGTGGTGCACGGCATGCTCGACCCGGCGGCCGGCAATCCGGCCGAGGACGACGACCTCGCCGGCACCGGCCAGGAGGTCGAGCAGTTCCGGCAGGCCGCCGCCCGACGTCGCCGCGTCGTCCTGGCCGCACTCGCCCTGACCGCCGCGGCCTCCGCCGTCACCCTGGTCGCGACGCTGGTGAACTGGACGCCCGCCGCACCGCCCGCCCGCGAGCTGACGGCGGCCGAGCGGGACCGGTTGGCCGCCATGCGGGTCGTCAACTACCGGGACGTCCGCGCCGGGCTGCACCTCACGGTCAGCGGCACCGCCGGCCGCACCGACCTGCTCGGCTGGGTCGACTGGGCCCGCCGACTGGTCTACCTCGACGTCAGCGGTCCCGGCGCCGGCCCGCTGCGCGGACTGGCCCAGGCCACCCCCACGGTGACCGTGGTCCGCCCCGACCCGGAGGCGATGTCGACCCCCGCCATGCCACCGCTGATGCCCCCGGGCGGCGGCTGGCGACTGCCCGCCGACCCGAGCCTCGGCCCCCTGCTCGACCTGCTCTTCGACCTCGCCCGCGACCGGCCCGAACCCGCCGACCAACTGTCCGGCCGCTGGCTGCGAGACGAGCAGGTCAACGGCGAGACGGTCGACGTGCTGGAGGCGACCCTGCCGCGCCCCGCCCCCTCCCCGACCGGGTCGCCCACCGCCGCGCCCCGCACCGTCCCCGGCGACACCGCCCGGTACTGGCTGGACGCGGCCGGACGGCTGCACCGGCTCGAGACCGCACTGCCCGGCGTCGGCACGGTGCACCTCCAGGTGCACCGCGCCGACCGGCCCACGCTGCGCCCGGTCGACGCGTTGGGCGGCCGACCCGGCCTGCCCCGTGCCCTCACCACAGCCGAACGGGACCGCTGGCGACGGCTGCCCGCCCGACTGCGCGCCGCCGGTGGCGCCACCGTCACCCTGGTCGGCCCGGTCGGCACCGGCCTCGACCTGCGTGGCTCCGGCTGGTTGAGTTGGACGGCGGGCACCGCGTACCTGGGCGTCACCGAACTCGACACCACGGACCGCCGTGTCCTGGTCCGGCACGACCGACATGCGGTGACGCGGATCGAGACCCGGCCCGCCACGAATCCGGCGGCACGGCCACCGCTGCCACCCCCGGCCACCGGCTGGCGGACCGGCCCGCACCGCACCTCGGCGCTGGATCCGCTGGTGTCCGCCGCGCTGCGGGCCGCCCGGGGCGCCGGTCCGCAGGGCGATACCCGCCGGGTCCGCGGCGACAGCCACGACGGCGTCCCGGTGGACGTCGTCGAGGTCGAGACCGCCCGGGGGCCGACCCGCTACTGGGTCGACCGCACCGGGCTGCTGCGCCGACTGGAGGCCCGGACCCCGGCCGGGGCCTGGGCACAACTCGACCTGACCGTCGGGCGGGTGCCCCGGCTGACCCCGCCGACCTGAGAGCGTCCGGTCAGGGACGCCACCCGGTCTGGGCGGCCCACTTCTCGGCGCGCAGGTGCTCCTCGTCGAACCACGGGTCCTTCGCCGTGGCGTACGCGCCGCTCTCCGGCGCGGAGGCGGCCAGCTCCCGCTTGAGTCCCAGGTACGCGGCCCGCCGGTCCGGATCGGCGCGCAGGTGGTCGCGCATCAGCAGGGCGTACCGCCAGCCGGGCGAGCCGGTCTCCCGGATGTGCAGGTGCACCGGGCGGCCCGGATCGGCGCTGCCGTGCAGCCGCTTCTCCCACCGGCCGCCGCCGGTGCGCGCGGTGTCCCACCACTCGCCGGGCAACCGGGGGAACCCGGCGTCGGCGAGCCGGTCGGCCATCGGCCCGTCCGCGTCGACCAACGACGACACGCTGAGCTGGATGTCGATGACGTCCTTGGCGGCCAGTCCGGTGACCGCGGTCGACCCGATGTGGTCGACGCGCAGGTCGGCGGGGGCGACCGCGTGCCGGATCCGGGCGGCAAGCCGGGCGTACTGCTGCGGCCAGGTCGGATCGGGTTCGGTCAGGCGTACCCGATCCAGCCGGACCGGCCGTCGCTGTCGCAGGTTGACCTCGTAGGGCACCAGCCGGTCCCGCCAGAGCGCGTCGACCGCCGCGTGCAACTCGTCGAGGGTGCCGTCGTTGGTGAGCAGCACGTCCGCCGCCGCCGCGCGCCGGGCGTCGTCGGCCTGCGCGGCGATCCGCCGCTCCACCTCGTCGCGGCTCATCCCCCGGTCGCGGGCCAACCGACGCAGCCGGGTCTCCACCTCCGTGCGCACCACGACCACCAGGTGGTACGTGGCGGCCAGCCCCACCTCCACCAGCAGCGGCACGTCGTTGACCACCACGGCGTCCGGTGGCGCCGAGGCGACCAGTTCCGCCGTACGGGCCCGCACCCGGCCGTGCACGATGGCCTCCAGCCGGCGGCGGGCCGACTCGTCGGCGAAGACCAGTTCGCCGAGGGCGGCCCGGTCCAGGGCGCCGTCGGCGGCGAGTACCCGTTCGGAGAAGGTCGCGACGACCTCGGCCAACCCGTCGGTGCCGGGGGCGACGACCTCCCGCGCGATCCGGTCGGCGTCGACGAGTACCGCCCCGCGCTCGACCAGCCGGCGCGCCACCGCGCTCTTGCCCGAGCCGATCCCGCCGGTGAGTCCGATCTTCAACACGGCACCAGTCAACCTGACCAGGGCGGTTGCGCCAAGCCCGGGTGGCGGGGGTCGCGCGTGCGGGCCGGTCGACGGCGAGGGCCCCGCCTCGACCCGGTTGATCCGGGTCGGGGCGGGGCCCGTCGTCGTCAGCAGCGGGTCACTTACCGCCGGCGAGCTTCTCCCGCAGAGCGGCGAGCGCCTCGTCGGTGGCCAGGGTGCCCGCGGGCTCCTCGGCCTGACGGCTCGGGGCCGCGCTGGTCGAGGTGGTGGTGCCGGTCGGGGCGGGCTGCGGGTTGGCAGCGGCCTCGGCCTCGGCGGCCCGAGAGGTCTGCACCTGCTTCTGGTGCGCCTCCCAGCGCTGCCGCGCCTCGGCGTACTGGTTCTCCCAGGTCTCGCGCTGCTTGTCGTACCCCTCGAGCCACTCGCCCGTCTCCGGGTCGAAGCCCTCCGGGTAGATGTAGTTGCCCTCGTTGTCGTACGTCGCGGCCATGCCGTAGAGGGTCGGGTCGAAGTGCTCCTCGCCCTCGACGAAGCCCTCGTTGGCCTGCTTGAGCGACAGCGAGATCCGGCGGCGCTCCAGGTCGATGTCGATGACCTTGACCATGACCTCGGAGCCGACCTGCACGACCTGCTCGGGGATCTCCACGTGGCGCTCGGCCAGCTCGGAGATGTGCACCAGGCCCTCGATGCCGTCGTCGACGCGGACGAACGCGCCGAACGGCACCAGCTTGGTGACCTTACCCGGCACGATCTGCTGGATCGCGTGGGTGCGGGCGAACTGCCGCCACGGGTCCTCCTGGGTCGCCTTCAGCGACAGCGAGACCCGCTCGCGGTCCAGGTCGACGTCCAGGACCTCGACCTCGACCTCCTGGCCCACCTCGACCACCTCGGAGGGGTGGTCGATGTGCTTCCAGGACAGCTCGGAGACGTGCACCAGACCGTCCACGCCGCCGAGGTCGACGAACGCGCCGAAGTTGACGATCGAGGAGACGACGCCCTTGCGGACCTGCCCCTTCTGGAGCTTGTTGAGGAACTCGGTGCGCACCTCGGACTGCGTCTGCTCCAGCCAGGCACGGCGGGACAGGACCACGTTGTTGCGGTTCTTGTCCAGCTCGATGATCTTGGCTTCGAGCTCGCGGCCGACGTACGGCTGCAGGTCGCGCACACGCCGCATCTCGACCAGGGAGGCGGGCAGGAAGCCGCGCAGCCCGATGTCGAGGATGAGGCCACCCTTGACCACCTCGATGACCGAACCGCGGACGACACCGTCCTCGTCCTTGATCTTCTCGATCGTGCCCCAGGCCCGCTCGTACTGCGCCCGCTTCTTGGAGAGGATCAGCCGACCCTCCTTGTCCTCCTTCTGGAGGACGAGGGCCTCGATGTGGTCACCGACCGAGACGACCTCTGCCGGGTCCACGTCGTGCTTGATCGACAACTCACGAGAGGGGATGACACCCTCGGTCTTGTAGCCGATGTCGAGCAGGACCTCGTCCCGATCGACCTTGACGACGGTGCCTTCGACAATGTCGCCGTCGTTGAAGTACTTGATGGTCTCGTCGATCGCGGCGAGGAAAGCCTCCTCAGAGCCGAGATCGTCGACGGTGACCTTGGTGGCGCTCGAGGGGGCCTCGATGCTGCTCGTCATGTGGGCGGTTGCTCCGGTCGGATGGTGTGTCACAGCAGGCTGGTGTCGCGGTGACCTGTGCGCGCCAACGGATCCGCCGGCGGACCCACCACCCGGAAATCGCTGAACGAGATCTTGATGTGACTCCGTCGACCGCGCACCTGCTCCCTGCCGAGGCACACGATCCGCGAGCGCATCGTCTACCCTACCCGCTGCATTACCACAGCGTGCAAGCCCTCCCGTCTCCTCATCACCTCACCACCCGCGAAAGCGGAGATTTCGGCCAGCCGGTGCCACGACACCCCGGCCCACCGTCATACCACCCCCTCCGGACGCCTAGCGTGAGCGGGTGAACGACGACAACCGGGTGACCCGGCGCCGGGTCGGCGACGCCGAGATCCGCCACGCCAACCGCCGCTGGTGGGACACCGACGCCGACGCCTACCAGGCCGAACACGGGGCCTTCCTGGGCGACGTGGACTTCGTCTGGTGCCCGGAGGGGCTGCGCGAGGCCGACGCCCGGCTGCTCGGCGAGCTGGCCGGACGCCGGGTGCTGGAGGTCGGCGCCGGCGCGGCGTCCTGCGCCCGCTGGCTGGCCACCGAAGGCGCCCACCCGGTCGCGGTGGACCTGTCCGCCGGCATGTTGCGCCACGCCGCCCGCGCCGCCGACCGCAGCGGCGTACGCGTACCGCTGGCCCAGGCCGACGCGCTGGCGCTGCCCTTCGCCGACGCCAGCTTCGACATCGCCTGCACGGCGTTCGGCGCGGTGCCGTTCGTCGACGACTCGGCGGCCCTGATGCGCGAGGTGCACCGGATCCTGCGCCCCGGCGGTCGCTGGGTCTTCTCGGTCACCCACCCGATGCGCTGGATCTTCCTCGACGACCCCGGCGAAGGCGGACTGACCGCCGTGCACTCCTACTTCGACCGGCAGCCGTACGTGGAGCAGGACGAGGGCGGCGTGGCCACCTACGTCGAGCAGCACCGCACCCTCGGCGACCGGATCCGCGAACTGGTCGGTGCCGGATTCCGCCTGGTGGACCTGGTGGAGCCGGAGTGGCCGGCGGGACACGAGGGGATCTGGGGGCAGTGGAGCCCACTGCGCGGCCGGCTCTTCCCCGGCACCGCGATCTTCGTCACCGAGCGACCCGACCGAGCTGTCGGCGCGCGCCCGTAGCCGCCGTTTCCGTCCCACTCCCCCGGGTAACCCGCGACATGGCCGAGAAGGAGTTCCGCCGAGGCGACCACGTCTCCTGGGCCAGCCACAGCGGCCGGGCGCACGGCGTGGTGCAGGAGAAACTGACCGAACGCACCCGGGTACGCGGACACGCCGTCAACGCGTCCCCGCAGGCCCCGCAGTACCGCATCCGCAACGACGACTCGGGCCGGGACGTCGCCCACCATCCGGAGGTGCTGCGCCGTGAGCGGGACTGACGACCAGCAGACCTACCGGGAGTTCACCGAGGCGGTGAACATGAAGCCCGGCGAACTGCAGCAGTGGCTGGAGACGCCGGAGTCCAAGCACGTCGGCTGGCAGAAGAAGGGGACCGAGGGCGGCGAGTCGGTCGGGCACGAATCCGGCCGCCGGATCGTCGACCTGCTCCGCCGCAAGCGGGACCAGCTCAGCGCGGCCGACTACAAGCACATGCGCAAGGTCGTCGGCTACGTCCGGCGGCACATGGCCCAACGACCCAGCGGCGACGTCCGCGAGACACGCTGGCGGTACTCGCTGATGAACTGGGGTCACGACCCGGTCAAGGCCCCGCTGCCGCCGCCCGGCGGCCCGTCCCGGAAGGCACTGGAACGGCACGGCGCCCCACCGAAGAACCGGCGCGGCCCGGCCCGCTGACCCCGGCAAGCGACACGCGGCCCGCGCTGACCTCGGCGACCCGACCCGGCCCGGCCGAGGTGCGGCTTGACCCTGCCACTGACGGCAGGGTCGGACGATCGGCGGCATGAACGATCACATGCCACGCCGGGTCGTCGTCGTGACGGGTGCCGGCACCGGAATCGGCCGGGCCGCCGCCCGGGCGTTCAGCTCCGCCGGGGCCCATGTCATCGCGGTGGGCCGCCGCGCCGCGCCGCTGATGGAGACCGCCGCCGGCCACCCGCTGATCGCCCCGCTGACCGTCGACGTCACCGCCGCCGACGCGCCCGACCGGGTGGTCCGCGCCGCCGTCGACCGCCACGGACGACTGGACGTACTGGTCAACAACGCCGGCATCGCCGGCAGCGGTGACCTGGCCGACCTGGACGAGACCGCAGCCCGCCGGCAACTGGAGACCAACCTGCTCGCCCCGGTCCGGCTGGCGCACGCCGCCGTTGCGGCGCTGACCGCCACCCGGGGCGTGATCGTCAACGTCACCACGGCGGTCGGACAGCGCGCCTGGCCCGGCTCCGCGCTCTACGCCGCCGGCAAGACCGCCCTCGACTCGCTGACCCGAAGCTGGGCGGTGGAACTGGCGCCGCACGGCATTCGCGTGGTGGCGGTCGCCCCCGGCGCGATCGACACCCCGATCGGTACGCACCAGGGCCTCGACCCGCAGCAACGCGCGGCGGTACGCGCCTGGCAGCTCGCGCACACCCCGCTGGGCAGGATCGGCCACCCCGAGGAGGTAGCGTGGGCGATCCTGCGGCTCTGCGAACCGGCAGCCGCCTTCGTCACCGGAGTGGTGCTGCCGATCGACGGCGGAGCGGTCGTCGCATGAGAGGACGGTGCCCGGATTGCGGATCGGGGAACTGGCCCGGGGCACCGGCAGCACGCCCCGGGCGCTGCGCCACTACGAGGAACACGGCCTGATCGACTCGCACCGGACCGCCAACGGCTACCGCGAGTACGACGATCGGGCCGTCGTCCGGGTCCGCAACATCCGGCACCTGCTGGCCGCCGGGCTGACGCTGACCGACGTCCGGGCGTTCCTGCCCTGCCTCGACGGGGACGTGGCCGCCGCGGCGCCCTCCCCCGTCGGGCTGCGGATCGCCCGGGACCGTCTGGCCGTGCTGGACGCCCGCATCGCCGCCCAGGTGGCGCTCCGCGACCGGCTCGCCGCCGCACTGCGCGACGCCACCCCGGCCACCGGCCTCGACACCGCCACGCCGGCCGCGTCCCCGGACACCGCGCTCACCGTCTGACCGCTGACCGCCGCACGGGTCAGTGGTCGGCGCTGTTCCAGTCCCGGCCCTCGCCGACCGACACCTCCAGCGGCACGGAGAGCGGATAGGCCGCACCCATCTCGCGGCGTACCAGCTCCTCCAGCGCCGTCCGTTCGCCCGGCGCCACCTCGAAGACCAGTTCGTCGTGCACCTGCAACAGCATCCGGGACCCCAGGCCCGCCTCCCGCAACGCGGTGTCGACGTGCAGCATGGCGACCTTGATGATGTCCGCCGCCGAGCCCTGGATCGGGGCGTTGAGGGCCATCCGCTCGGCCATCTCACGCCGCTGCCGGTTGTCGCTGACCAGGTCGGGCAGGTATCGACGGCGACCGAGGATGGTGGAGGTGTAGCCGTCCTGGCGGGCCCGCGCCACCACCTCGTGCAGGTAGTCGCGGACCCCGCCGAACCCGGCGAAGTAGTCCTCCATCAGCCCCCGCGCCTCCTCGGCGGTGATGCCGAGCTGCTGGGACAGACCGAACGCGCTCAACCCGTACGCCAGGCCGTAGTTCATCGCCTTGATCTTGCGGCGCTGGTCCGGCGTGACCTCGGTGACCGGCACCCCGAAGACCGACGAGGCGGTGGCGGCGTGGAAGTCGGCACCGGAGTTGAACGCCTCGATCAACGCGTCGTCCGTCGACAGGTGCGCCATGATCCGCATCTCGATCTGGCTGTAGTCGGCGGTGAGCAGGCATTCGTATCCCTCGCCCACCACGAACGCGCGACGGATCCGGCGCCCCTCCTCGGTGCGGATCGGGATGTTCTGCAGGTTCGGCTCGGTGGAGGAGAGTCGGCCGGTGGCGGCCACCGTCTGGTTGAACGTGGTGTGGATGCGCCCGTCGTCGGAGACCGACTTGAGCAGACCGTCCACGGTCGACTTGAGCTTGGCCACGTCACGGTGCCGCAGCAGGTGGTGCAGCAGCGGGTGCTCGGTCTGCGCGTAGAGCCACTGCAGGGCGTCCGCGTCGGTGGTGTAACCGGTCTTGATCTTCTTGGTCTTGGGCAGGTTCAGCTCACCGAAGAGGATCTCCTGGAGCTGCTTGGGCGAACCCAGGTTGAACTCCCGGTCGACCACCGCGTACGCGCCCTGGGCGGCGGCCTTCACCTCGGCGGCGAAGTGCGCCTCCAACTCCGAGAGGTAGTCGGTGTCGGCCGCGATGCCGATGCGCTCCATGGCGGCCAGCACCCGCATCAGCGGCAGCTCCACCCCGGCCATCAGCCGCGCCGACTGCTCCCCGTCGCGGGACAGCTCGGCGTCGATCGCCTCGGCCAGGTCGAGGGTGGCCCGGGCGTGCAGCATCAGGTTCTGCTCGGCCTCACCGTCACCGCCCAACCCGTCCAGCGTGAGCTGGCCGTCGTCCGGCGTGTCGACCCGCAGCTCACGGTGCAGGTAGCGCAGCGCCAGGTCGGTCAGGTCGTACGAGCGCTGGTCCGGGCGGGCCAGGTAGGCCGCGATCTGGGTGTCCCGGGCGATGCCGGCCAGGGACCAACCGTGCGCGCCGAAGGCCAGCACGGCCGGTTTGCTGTCGTGCAGCACCTTGGGCCGGCTCTCGTCGGCCAGCCACCCCGCCAGGGCGGTCTCGTCGTCCTGCGCCAGCGCGGCGGGGTCGAACCAGGCGGCCGCGCCGTCGGCGGTGGCCAGCGCCATGCCGGTGACCACGGCGGTGTGTCGGCGGTTGGGGCCGGTGTCCAGCTTCACCGCGACGCCGACCGGCGTGCCGGCCGTCGCGTGCGTCTCCAGCCACCCGGCCAGTGCACCGGGCGCGGCGAGCACCTCACCGGTCAGGTCGAAGCCGGCCTCCGCCTCCGGCTCCACGGCGTCGAGGTACTGGTAGAGCCGGTCCCGCAGGATGCGGAACTGGAGGGTGTCGAAGACCTGGTGCACCGCCTCGCGGTCCCACCCCTGCCAGCGAGCGTCCTCCGGCCGCACCGGCAGGTCGAGGTCGGTGACCAGGCAGTTGATCTCGTAGTTGCGGATCACGTCGGCCAGCCGCTCGCGCAGGCTGTCACCGGCCTTGCCCTTGATCTCGTCGGCGCGGGCGATCACACCCTCCACCCCGCCGTACGTGTTGATCCACTTGGCCGCGGTCTTCGGGCCGACGCCCGGGACACCGGGCAGGTTGTCGCTGGTCTCGCCGACCAGCGCGGCCAGGTCGCGGTAACGCTGCGGGCCGACGCCGTACTTCGTCTCGATCGCGGCCGGGTCCATCCGGGCCAGGTCGGAGACGCCCTTGCGTGGATAGAGCACGGTGACGTGGTCGCCGACGAGCTGGAAGGCGTCCCGGTCACCGGTGCAGATCAGCACCGGCATGCCCTGGTCACGGGCTTGGCAGGCGAGCGTGGCGATGACGTCGTCGGCCTCGTAGCCCTCCTTCTCCACCACCGGCACCCGCAACGCCTCCAGGACCTCCTTGACCAGGCTGACCTGGCCCTTGAAGTCGGTCGGCGTCTCGCTGCGGCCGGCCTTGTACTCCGCGTACTTCTCGGTGCGGAAGGAGCGGCGGGACACGTCGAAGGCGACCACGATGTGCGTCGGCTGCTCGTCGCGCAGCACGTTGATCAGCATGGAGGTGAAGCCGTAGACGGCGTTGGTCGGCTGCCCGGTCGTGGTGGAGAAGTTCTCCACCGGCAGGGCGAAGAACGCCCGGTATGCCAGGGAGTGTCCGTCGACGAGGAGCAGGCGCGGCGTCGTAGCTGTCACGGCAGCGACTCTAGCCCGTGCCCCCGACACCCCCCGCGCGGCGGCACCGGCGGCCGACCGGAAACGTCGACGGCCGCCCACCCCCGGGACACGGGGACGGGCGGCCGTCGACGGCACGCGGCGACTAGGCCACGCCCAGGTACGCCTCCTTGATCGAGGGGTCGTGCAGGAGTTCCTGCCCGGTCCCCTCCTTGACGATCCGCCCGGTCTCCAGGACGTACGCCCGGTGCGCGCGGGAGAGCGCCTGCTGCGCGTTCTGCTCCACCAGCAGCACCGTGGTGCCCTGCTGGTTGATCTCCACGATGATGTCGAAGATCTGCTGGATGATCATCGGGGCCAGGCCCATCGACGGCTCGTCCAGCAGCAGCAGCTTCGGCCGGCTCATCAGCGCCCGACCGACGGCGAGCATCTGCTGCTCACCGCCGGAGAGCGTGCCACCGGCCTGCTTGCGACGCTCGCGCAGCCGGGGGAACAGCTCCAGCACCTTCTCCAGGTCGGCGGCGATGCCGGCGTGGTCCCGCCGGGTGTACGCCCCCATGTCCAGGTTCTCCAGCACCGTCATGCCGGGGAAGATCTGCCGGCCCTCGGGTGACTGGCACAGACCCCGGACCACCCGCAGGTCGGCACGGAGCTTGCTGATGTCCTCGCCGTCGAAGGTGATCCGACCGCCGGACAGCGAACGGATACCGGAGATCGCCCGCATGGTGGTGGTCTTGCCGGCGCCGTTGGCACCGATCAGGGCCACCACCTCGCCCTCGTTGACGGTGAGGCTGATGCCGTGCAACGCCTCGATCCGGCCGTACGAGACGCTGACGTCGTTCAACTCAAGCAGCATCGGCGGGCTCCCCCAGGTACGCCGCGATCACCCGCGGGTCTCGACTGACCTCGGCCGGCAGACCATCGGCGATCTTGCTGCCGAACTCCAGCACCACGATCCGGTCGGTGACACCCATCACCAGCCGCATGTCGTGCTCGATCAGCAGCACCGTCACGCCCTTGTCCCGGATCCGGCGGATCAGCCCGAGCAGATCCTCCTTCTCGGCCGGGTTGAACCCGGCCGCCGGCTCGTCCAGGCAGAGCAGCTTCGGCTCGGTGCCGAGCGCCCGGGCGATCTCCAGTCGTCGCTGGTAGCCGTACGGGAGGTTGCGCGCCGCGTCGTTCGCCCGGTCGGCGATGCCGACGAAGCGCAGCAGCTCCATCGCCTTCTCCTCGGCCGCCCGCTCCTCCAGGATGTGCCGGGACAGACCGAAGGTCTTGGCGAAGGAACGCCGCACCTGCTGCCAGGTCCGCACGATCCCGCCGGAGGCGGTGACCTGCGGCAGCTCCTCCTCCTTGGGCCGCACCCGGTAGAGCCGGAACAGCGCGCCGGGCACGCTCGTCTTGTGCCGGGAGTCCGTCCCGACCATGACGTTCTCCAGCGCGGACATCTCCGGGAACAACCGGATGTTCTGGAACGTCCGGGAGATGCCCATCCGGCTGATCTGGTGCGGCTTACGGCCGGTGACCCGCTCACCGCGGAACCGGACCGCGCCCGACGTCGGCTTGTAGACCCCGGTCATCACGTTGAAGCAGGTGGTCTTGCCGGCGCCGTTCGGCCCGATCAGGCCGAGGATCTCGCCTTCCTTGATCTCGAAGCTGATCCCGTTGAGCGCGACCACGCCACCGAAGCGCAGCGTGACGTCGTCGATCTCCAGCAGCGTCTTGCGTGGTCCCGGCTGCGCCGGGATCTTCGGCGCCGCCGTGGTCTCGGTCTCGTCGGACGGGGTGTTGGTCTCGTCAGACATGAGCGGGCGCCTCCTCTGCCTCCGCCGCGCGGTCCTTCAGCTCACGGGCCCGCCGTCCGCTGGGGATCAGGCCCTGCGGACGCAGGATCATCACCAGCACCATGGCCAGACCGAAGGCCAGCCACCGGTAGTCGGCGACCTCACGGAACCGCTCCGGAAGGTACGCCAGCAGCACCGCGCCGACCGAGACGCCGACCATGTTGCCGGACCCACCGACCACGACCATCGCCACGAACAGGATGGACAGGTTCACGTTGAACTGGGTCGGGTCGATGAAGGCGTACCGGCTGGCGAACAGGAAGCCAGCGAAACCGCCGAGCGCCGCACCGATGGCGAACGCCCAGAGCTTGAACTTGAACGGGTAGACACCCATCACCGCCGCGGCGTCCTCGTCCTCCCGGATGGCCAGCCAGGACCGGCCGACCCGGCTGTTCTCCAGCCGGCGAACCGCGAAGACCATGAGCAGCACGACGCTGATCGCCAGCCAGTACCACGGCTTGACGTCGACCAGCCCGAAGACCTGGTTGTCCGGGGAGGGCGGACCCTCCGGCCCGGGAATCGCCGAGATGCCCTGCGGGCCCCGGGTGACGCCCTCCAGGTTGCGGGCCACGATCCGGATGATCTCGCCGAAGCCGAGCGTCACGATGGCCAGGTAGTCACCGCGCAGCCGCAGCGTCGGCCAGCCCAGGATCACCCCGGAGATCAGCGACATCACCAAGGCGATGAACACACAGATCGCCCAGGCCACCGCCCAGGTCGTCGGGAGGTTGAACTCCGCCTGGATCCACTTCACGACCGGCGAGTTCACCGAGCCGAACAGCGCCACCGCGTACGCGCCGATGGCGAAGAAGCCGATGTAGCCCAGGTCCAGCAGACCGGCCAGGCCGATCACGACGTTGAGACCGATCGCCACCAACACGTAGATGGCGCAGGTGAACAGCACACCGGCCCAGTTGCTACCGCCCGAGATCGAGTCGGTGCGCAGCCAGGTCAGGCCGGGGATGCCGAGCAGCGGCAGGTAGTAGAGGAAGATCACGAAGGCCACGAAGGACAGCGACCGCTGCCACCTCGGCAGTGCCCGCCACCGGTCGCCGACCGAATGCAGCGCATTGGTGCGCTTACGGTCCAGGTCACGAATCTTGTCGATCATGCTCGGGCCCTCCCCAGCGACTCGCCCAGAATGCCGGTCGGGCGGAACATCAGCACCACGACCAACACCACGAAGGCGATGACGTCCTCCCAGTTGGACGCGAAGATGGTGGCGCCGTAGACCTCGACGATGCCGAGGAACAGGCCGCCCAGCAACGCGCCGCGCAGGTTACCGATGCCGCCGAGGACGGCTGCGGTGAACGCCTTGAGGCCGAGCACGAAACCGATGCTGTTCTGCGTGAAGCCGAAACGCATGCCCCACAGCAGCGCCGCCGCGCCCGCCATGATGCCACCGAGCACGAAGATCAGCATGATCACGCGCTCCTGGTTGACGCCCATCAGGGCCGCCGTCTCCGGGTTCTGCGCCACCGCCCGCACACCCCGGCCGTACCGGGTGCGGTTGATGAACCAGTCCAGCACCGCCATCATCGCCACCGCGGACACGATCACGATCAACTGAACGTTGTTGATCTCCGTGTTGCCGATCGTGAACAGCGTCTTCTGCTCGATGATCGTCGGCATGCCGAGGATGATCCGGCCGCGGCCGAACATGGACGGCACCAGGTCGCCCAGCAGCTTCGGCAACACCAGGCCGAAGACCTCCACCAGCACCAGCGACAGACCGATCGCGGTGATCAGGAAGATGAGGGGCGGCGCGTTCTTGCGCCGCAGCGGTCGGTACGCGACCCGTTCGATCGCCAGGGCCGTACCGCCGGAGGCTATCGCCGCGACTATCAGGCCGAGTACCAGGAAGAGCACCGCTTGACCGAGCGGCGGGTTGTTCTCCACCCCGAAGGCCGTCCACAGGCCGAGCACCGCGAAGGTACCGACCATGAAGACCTCGGAGTGAGCAAAGTTGATCAGGCGCAGGACGCCGTACACCAGGGTGTAGCCGAGAGCGATCAGGGCATAGATCGCCCCCTTGGACAACCCGTCGACGGTGTGCTGACCGATGTGGCTGAAGAGGTCCGCGAAATTCACCAGGTCTCCTTGCATCGAGTGCGGCCGGGGGATCACCCCGGCCGCACCCCGATACTGTTCGTCAGCTGAGCTTGAGCTCCTGCAGCGGAGAGATCTCCGTGCCCTTGATCTGGTAGGCCCAGATGACGACCCTCGACGGGTCCACGTCGCCGTTGGCGTCGAACTTGATGTACTTCGACACGCCCTGCTTGTCGTAGTTCTTCACGTAGTCCAGGACGTCGGCACGGGTGTTCTTGCCGTCCTTGAAGGCGTCGATGAAGATCTGCGCGGCGTCGAAGCCCTCAGCGCCGTACGAACCCGGCAGCTGGCCGTACTCGGCCTGGTAGTCGGCGGTGAAGGTGCCACCGGCCTTGTCCGGCGGGAGGCACGGGCAGGTGATGATGGAGCCGTCGGCGCCACCGGACGCACCGGCCGGGAACGCCGGGTCGTACAGACCGTCCGGACCGATGAACTTCGCCTGCACACCGGCGGCACGCATCTGGCGGACCAGCGGCGCGGCCTCACGGGTGTAGCCACCGTAGAAGACGAAGTCGGCGTTCGCCGCCTTGATCTTGGAGATCGTCGCCTCGAACTGCGACTGCCGCTCCTGGATCTTGTCGCTGGCGGCGATCGTGGCGCCCAGGTTCTTGGTCAGCTCGGCGGTGATACCGGCGCCGTAGGCGCTGGCGTCGTCGATCAGGAAGACCCGCTGCGCGTTCTCGCCCTTCAGGTAGGTCGCCACGGCGCCCGCCTGGGTGCCGTCGTTGCCGACCACCCGGTAGAAGGACTTGTTGCCCTTCTGGGTCAGGTCGGTCCGGGTCGCCGACGGGGCGACCATCACGAGACCGGCGGCCTCGTAGACCGGCATGGTGGCGTCCGACTCACCGGAGAAGTGACCACCGATGACACCGAGGAACGAGTTGTCACCCGCGACCTGGTTCGCGACCGGGGTGGCCTGCGCCGGGTCACCCTGGGTGTCGAACTCAACCATCTCGACCTTGCAGTCGGCGTTCGCGTCGTTGTGCTGCTTGACCGCGAGCTTCGCGGCGTTCAGCGACGGCAGCACCAGACCCGCGTTGTCACCGGTGAACGCACCGAAGATGGCGATCTTGCCACCGCAGTCACCGGACGCGGTGTTGTCGCCGCTGCCGCCGGCGTCCTGGCACCCAGCGGCGGCGACCAGCACCGCGGCGAGCGCGGCAGTACCCAGCGCCCTTGAATAGCTTCGCCTCACGGCTTCCTGACCTCCTCCAGAAGCAGGTGGGCACCGGGACCCGGCGGGGCGGCGACAAGGTGTGGCCCGTCCACCGCCGGCCGGGCAGGGACGCCCCCTGCATTACGGCTCGTGCTGGCGGAGCGTACCCACACTCATTCGGCCAAGGAAGAGGTCGAAGCGGGGTCTGCGAAACCGTTACGAAGAGAGACGTCAACCCTGCCACTCCCGTAACAGGTCAATCCGCTGACCGGTCGTTAGCCGACACCTGTCCGCCAGTTGGAACACCCCGGAACACCGCCGACACGACCGGACGGACCTGCCGTACGGCACCCTCGTGAAGATCAGGTTTCCACCTCGAAAACCACCGAGAGCAACGGCTGGATCACTCCGACGACGGGTCGGGGCGGCCCACCCACACCGAGGTCCGCACCCCGTCGTCGACCGCCAACCACCACCGCCCACCGTCCGCCGACAGAGCCACCGCCCGCGCCGCCCCGACCGGCGCCGCCACCGGCAACTCCACCGGCCGCCAACCGTCACCCCGGTCGCCGGAGAGCCAACCGCCGTACCGCTCGCCGTCGGAGACCACCGCCAGCACCTGCCCGGCGGTGACGGCCACCCCACCGACCGACGGCACCCCGCCGGCCACCTGGCCGAACCCGCCCGCCGCCGTCCACCCGGCCGACTCCTGACGCCACGCACCGAACGCCCGCCCGCGCAACCCCACCCCCAGCGGCACCCCGTCGACCAGGACCACCCGCTGCATCTCCTCGTACTCCTGGCCGCCCGGCAGGACCGTACGCCGCCAGGTACGCCCGTCCGGCGAGGTCCACGCCGCCGGATCCCGGTCGATCCGTCCCGGCGCCAACAGCCCGCCCACCGCCAACCAGCCGGACGGCCCCGCCACCGCGTCGAACGCCCAGGTCACGCCCTGGCCGTCAGTGGCCAACTCCGGCGCCCCCTCGACGATCGCGAACTCCGCCGCGTCCGACGACACCCAGGCCGCCGCCCCGCTGGCCCGGTTCCCGACGATCAACCACCCGTCCGGGCCACCGGTCAACCGGGACACGTTGACCGCCTTCGGGCCGCCGTACAACTCGAACGAGGCCGCCACCTCGACCAGCGTGCCGTCCCGACGCTGCCACCAGGTGCTCACCCGGGGATTTCCGTGCGCGCCACCGACCTTGCCGCCGACCGCGGCGACTGCGCCGTCCCGACAGCCCACAGAGAACAGCACACTCTGCCGTCCGTAGAACGAATCCGCGATCAACGGCACTGGTGTCCACGTCGCACCGTCCAGGCTGGACCACACCGCCGGACTGGTGGCCCCGGCCGGATCCGCCACCGCGCCGGCCGCATACCAGTGCCCGGCACACACCACCAGATCGCGCACCAGGACCCGACCCGGCTCCGACGGGCTCGGCAACTCCACCCGCTCCCAGTGCAGCCTTGCCGGCTCCGGGCCGGCGTCGTCCCGCTGCGGCGCCGGACACCCCGCCAGCACCACCGCCAGCAGGCCACTCACCACCAGGAACAACCGTCGAACACGGGACACGCCCAGCCGACGCGCCCCGGATCGCCGCGTCAGCGTGGAACGCCGGGCACCCATGCCGCCAGATGCTAACGGCCGCCCGGCCTCGCGACTGCCCCGTGACGGCGAGCGGTCAGGGAGCCGGGCGGGTGACCTCGCCGCCACCGGCGGTCTCGGCGAGAATCCGCTCGGAGACCTCCTTCATGGTCATCCGGTGGTCCATCGCCGTGCGCTGGATCCACTTGAACGCCTGCGGCTCGGTCATGTTGTAGGTGGTCATCAGCGCGCCCTTGGCCCGCTCGACGGTCTTGCGGACCTCCAGCCGGTCGGTGAGCCCGGCGACCTCGGCCTCCAGCGCCGCGACCTCCGAGTAGCGGGAGAGGGCGATCTCCACCGCCGGCACCAGGTCGGACTTCTGGAACGGCTTGACCAGGTACGCCATCGCGCCGGCCGCCCTGGCCCGCTCGACCAGGTCACGCTGACTGAACGCGGTCAGGATGATCACCGGGGCGATCCGGGCACCGGCGATCCGCTCGGCGGCGGCCAGTCCGTCCATGATCGGCATCTTGATGTCGAGAATGACCAGATCGGGCTTGAGCTCCTCGGCCAGGCGTACGGCGGTCTCGCCGTCGCCGGCCTCCCCGACCACCTCGTAGCCTTCCTCGGCCAACATCTCGGCCAGGTCCAGCCGGATCAGCGCCTCGTCCTCGGCGATCAGTACCCGCCTGCGCGCGGCATCCGTCTGCGTCTCGGCCACGAGCCACTCCCACCCAGTCTGTGCCCGACACCCGCGGTACCGGGTGTCGCCGCTCCTAGCGTAGTGGGTAACCTATGGGCCGACGCGACAGGCGTTGAGCGTGAACGTCCCCGTATTCCAATTGGCAGAGAAACGGAGCTCAAACCTCCGACAGTGTGGGTTCGAGTCCCACCGGGGACACCAGAAGTGTCGCACGGGCGTTCGAGAATGCCCCGGTGCACCCACCCGATCTGCGTCTACGAGCGCTGCGGATGCACCGCGACGGTGCGACCGTCGCGGAGGTCGCCCGCGCCGTCGGGCTCCCCTACCCCACCGTCCGCCACTGGTGCCGGGTCCAGCCGGAGCCGAGACAGCGGAGTACGGCATCGCGCTGTTTCCGGTGCCGCGACGTCGAGAATCCGACAGACCTCGGCCAGTACGCCTACCTGCTCGGTCTCTATCTCGGTGACGGGCACCTGGTCACCGCCGCCCGGGTGCCGGTGCTCCGGATCGCCTGTGCGCAGACCTGGCCGGGGCTGGTCGACGCGGCCGAGACCGCCATGAGAAGCGTCCTCGCCTCCTCGGTGCAACGCGTCCCGTCCGCCGGCTGCGTCAGCGTGCAGAGCTACGGCACCCACTGGCCGTGCCTGTTGCCGCAGCACGGTCCAGGCCCCAAACACCGCCGGCCGATCGTGCTGACGGCCTGGCAACGGCCGATCGTGCAGGCGCACGCCGGCAGCTTCCTGCGCGGCCTGTTCCACTCCGACGGCTGCCGGTTCGCCAACCGGGTCACGGTGCGGGGCCGGACGTACGTCTATCCGCGCTACATGTTCGTCAACGAGTCGACCGACATCATGGCGTTGTGCCAGTGGGCACTGGACCTGCTCGGTGTGGCCTGGCGGATGAACCGCCGCAACAGCCTCTCCGTCGCGCGCCGGGAGGCGGTCGCCGTGCTGGACCGTCACGTCGGGCCGAAGTGCTGAACCATGGCCGGGAGCTCAGACGGTGGCGAGCGCCTGGGCCAGGTCGACGCAGAGGTCCTCGGGGTCCTCCAGCCCGACCGAGAGCCGCAGCAGACCGCCGTCGGGTTTCGCGTCGCCGTCGACCGGGCGGTGGGTCAGCGACGCGGGGTGCTGGACGAGGGTGTCGACACCGCCGAGCGAGACCGCGTGGGTGATCAGCCGGCAGGCACCGGCGACCGCCGCCGCGGCGGGGGCGCCGCCGCGTACCCGGAAGGCGAGCAGGCTGCCGGGACCGGCGAGTTGGCGGCCGATCAGCCCGGCGTGGTCGTCGAGTCCGGGGTGGTGCACGCGCTCGACGGCGGGGTGGTCGGCGAGCCAGGCGGCGATCTTCTCCGCGCCGGCCTGTTGGGCGCGGACCCGCAGCGGCAGCGTCTGCAGGCCCCGGTGCAGCAGGTACGCGCCGAGCGGGTGCAGGACCGCACCGGTGAGCGCGCGGACCTGGCGCAGCCGGGCGGCCCAGTGCGGGTCGCAGGCGACGACCCCGGCGAGGACGTCACCGTGGCCGCCGATGCTCTTGGTGGCGCTGTGCAGCACGAGCGCGGCGCCGTGGCGGGCGGGTTGTTGGAGTACCGGGGTGGCGACGGTGTTGTCGATCAGCAGGGGTGCGTCGCCGGCGGCGTCGGCGAGGGCGCGGATGTCGACGAGGTCGAGGGTGGGGTTGGCGGGGGTCTCGGCGACGACGAGGGCGGTGTCGGGGCGGACGGCGGCGGCGACCTCGTCGGGACGGGCCCAGGTGACGTCGGTGCCGAGCAGGCCGGTGGCGAGCACGTGGTCGGTGCCGCCGTAGAGCGGGCGGACGGCGACCAGGTGTCGTTTCCCGTCGCGGGTGGCGGCGAGCAGGGCGGCGGTGAGTGCGGCCATGCCGCTGGCGAAGGCGACGGCGTCGGTGGTGCCTTCGAGTTCGGCGAGGGCGGTCTCGAAGCGGGCCACGGTGGGGTTCCACAGCCGCTGGTAGACGGCGCTGGTGCCGGGGGTCGGGGTGCCGCCGGTGGCGAGGAGTTCGTACGCGTCGCCGCCGTCGTGGACCGAGGGCAGCGGGTTGGTGGTGGAGAGGTCGATCGGGGGCACGTGGACGCCCAGCGCAGCGAGGTCGTCGCGGCCGGCGTGCACGGCTCGGGTGTCCACGGTCGTCATGGCGGCAAGGATCGAACATCACGCACCGATGGAGCAATACTTCCGAAGATCATTCGCTGTTGCCCCTATCGGGCGTGATGATGTTCGGTGGAGGATGGTGTCATGCCCCTCGTTCCGAATGATGTGCGGCCGTTCGCGGCCCTGGACGACACCGATCGCGCGATCCTGACCGAGTTGGCCGCCGACGGGCGGTTGCCGAACAACGCGCTGGCCGAGCGGGTGGGGGTGGCGCCGTCGACGTGTCTGGCGCGTACCCGGGCGTTGCGGGAGTGCGGGGCGATCCGGGGTTTCCACGCCGAGGTGGATCCGGCGGCGGTGGGGTTGCCGTTGCAGGCGTTGGTGTCGGTGCGGTTGACCGAGCACGCGCGGGCGGCGGTGGACGCGTTCCGGACGCGTTCGGTCCGGCTGCCGGGGGTGGTGTCGGTGTTCCACGTGGCCGGGGCGGAGGACTACGTGCTGCACGTGCGGGCGGCGTCGGCGGAGGCGTTGCGGGACTTCGTCCTCGACTACCTGGCCGTCGATCCGGCCGTGCAGCACAGCCAGACCAGCCTGATCTTCGAGCAGGCGCGTGGGATGGGCTGACTCACGTCGTCCGCCGGTAGGGAACAAATGTGGCATCCGGCGGGTTGGCCAGCCGTGTGATCGACGTACCGTTGTCTGTCCTCGACCTGGCCCCCGTCGCGGCCGGCGCCTCCGCGACCGAGGCGTTGCGGCACACCACCGAGTTGGCGCGGCGTACCGACGAGTGGGGCTACCACCGGTTCTGGGTGGCCGAGCACCACAACATGCCCGCTATCGCGTCGTCGGCGCCGGCGGTGCTGCTCGCGCATCTGGCCGCGCACACCGAGACCATCCGCCTCGGGTCGGGTGGGGTGATGTTGCCGAACCACGCGCCGCTGGTGGTCGCGGAGCAGTTCGGCACGTTGGAGGCGTTGCATCCGGGCCGCATCGACCTGGGTATCGGTCGCGCGCCGGGCACCGACCAGGTGACCGCGTTGGCGTTGCGCCGGACGATGGAGGGGTTGTCGGCGGAGGGTTTCCCCCGGGAGTTGGCCGACCTGATGGAGTACTTCAGCGAGGACGGGTCGGGGCCGATCACGGCCACCCCCGGCCGGGGGCAGCGGCCGGCGGTGTGGTTGCTCGGGTCCAGCGGGTTCAGTGCCCGGTTGGCGGGTGCGCTGGGGTTGCCGTTCTCGTTCGCGCATCACTTCAGCGCGCAGAACACGCTGCCGGCGTTGGCGTTGTACCGGCAGAGTTTCCGCCCGTCGCAGTGGTTGGAGCGGCCGTACGCGATGGTGGCGGTGAACGCGGTGTGTGCGGATACCGACGAGCGGGCCGAGTGGTTGTCCGGGCCGGCGGGGTTGTCGTTCCTTCGGCTGCGGTCGGGGCGGCCGGAGCCGCTCGCCTCACCGGAGCAGGCGGCGGCGTATCCGTACACGGATCTGGAGCGGGAGTTCGTGGTGCAGCGCCGGGAGGGTCAGGCGCTCGGTTCGCCGAAGACGGTCCGTCGGCAGTTGGGTGAGTTGCTGGCGCGGACCGGTGCGGACGAGTTGATGCTGACCGCGATGGTGTACGACGTGGCCGACCGGGTGCGCTCGTTCGAGCTGATCGCGGCCGAGGTGGCCGGGGGTTTGCGTCGCTGAGGCAGTAACGCAGGTCACAGCGGTTCGGCGGGCGCGAAACACGATCTTCACGCCAGCGTCACCCTCGCGACGCGGAGGCCGCTTAACTTTATTACCGGTGGTGGTACGGCACTCCCCGGTCGGGACGGGTCGGGGGTGCCGCGGTGTGGGGCACCGGGCTGCGATTGTGCGGATTCCGCGATCGCGGCCCGGTGCCTGTCCGTTTCTCTGCTTACCGCCTTCGCACCCTCGACGTCACCGCAGGTAGATGCGCGGTGCCGGCGGGGTGGTCATGCCGTCGCCGAGGAAGAAGCTCGGGTGCGGCGGCTGGTTGTAGGCGGTGTTCTGCCAGGCCACGGCCACCCGGTACTGCAGGTCGTGCATGAGGGTGGGCAGCCGGGTGCCGGTCTGCGTGGGCGTGCTGTAGATGCGCAGGGCCCGGTTGTCGCTGGTGCGCCAGACGACCTCCTCCCGCCAGTCGCCGAGGATGTCGCCGGAGAGCGCCGGCGTCGACTTGGTGCCGTTGTTCGAGGCCACGTCGCTGCCGGTGAGCAGGCGGGTGTCGCCGTTGGGGCCGTACTTGTCGATGCGGGTGGCGTCGAGCAGTTCGCGGACCGGGTCGCCGTCCCACCAGATCAGGAAGTTGGTGGAGGACGGTTTGCGGCCGACGTTCTGGCCTCGGGTGTCGGTCAGGCCGCTGACGGCGGACGACCAGGATTCGGCGCCGGGGCTGCCGGCCCAGATGTCACCGGCGACGCCCCGGCCGTTGTCTCCGGCGGCCGGGGTGGACCAGATGCGCTGTCCGGTGCGGGCGTCGGCGAGGTAGGAGCTGGGCTGGCTGCCGCTCTCGTTGACCTTGAACACTTCCAGGCCGGGGCGGGTCGGGTCGAGGTCGCCGACGTGCATGGCGTCGCCGTGGCCGGTGCCGGTGGAGTGCAGCAGGCGGCCGTTGTCGTCGATGGTGGCGGCGCCGTAGACGATCTCCTGTCGACCGTCGCCGTCGACGTCGGCCACGGAGAGGTTGTGGTTGCCCTGACCGGCGGCGGCGCCGTTGCCGGAGGCGTTGGAGTCGAAGGTCCAGCGCTTGGTCAGGCTGCCGTTGCGGAAGTCCCAGGCGGCGATCACCGCGCGGGTGTAGTAGCCCCGGGCCATGATCAGTGAGGGGCGCTGCCCGTCGAGGTAGGCGGTGGCGGCGAGGAACCGGTCCACCCGGTTGCCGTAGTTGTCGCCCCAGGAGGAGACGGTGCCACGCGGCGGGTCGTAGGCCACGGTGGACAGGGCGGCGCCGGTGCGGCCGTCGAACATGGTCAGGTACTCGGAGCCGGCGAGCACGTACCCGCTGGAGTTGCGGTGGTCGGCGCTGGCGTTGCCGATGACCTGGCCGGTGCCGGAGCGGGTGCCGTCGGCGGTCTTCATGGCCACCTCGGCGTCACCGTCGCCGTCGTAGTCGTACACCTGGAACTGGGTGTAGTGGGCGCCGGCCCGGATGTTGCGTCCCAGGTCGATGCGCCACAGGCGGGTGCCGGTCAGGGTGTACGCGTCGACGTAGACGTTGCCGGTGTAGCCGGACTGGGCGTTGTCCTTGGCGTTGGAGGGGTCCCACTTGACGACGAACTCGTAGCGGCCGTCACCGTCGAGGTCGCCGACGCTGGCGTCGTTGGCGGCGTAGGTGTACGCCTCGCCGCTGGGTGTGGTGCCGCCCGGCGGGATCTGCAACGGCACGTCCAGGTAGCCGGCGGGGAACTGGAGCGCGGGCGCCGACGCGGCCTGCTCGACGCCGCCGACGACGGCCCGCACGGTGTACGTGCTGCCGGCGGCGGCACCGTTGTCCAGGTAGTTGGTCGCGCCGGTGATCGGGCTGGCGGTGACCCGGGTGCCGCCTCGGTAGAGGTGGAACGCCACGCCGGAGGTCTCGGTGCCCAGCAGCCGCCAGGAGACCAGGTTGCCGGCGCCGGCGCGGACGCTGACGAGTCCCCGGTCGAGGTTCTCCGCCTGCATGGTGCCGGCCGGCGGGTTGGTGGGCGGCGGTGTGGTGGGTGGCGGTGTGGTGGGCGGTGGCGGCGTGGTCGGGGTGGGCGTGACGGGCGGGAGCGTGGTGGTCGGCGGGGTCGTGCCGCCGGTGCAGGTGGTGCCGTTGACGGCGAAGACGGTCGGCGCGGGGTTGCTGCCGGACCAGGAACCGTTGAAGCCGAAGGCCGTGCTGGCACCGGTGCCGAGCACGGCGTTGTAGTCCACGTTGCGGGCGGTGACCTGGGTGCCGGACTGGCTGACGGTGGCGTTCCAGGCCTGACTGACCTGCTGACCGGCGGGCCAGGTCCAGGTGACGGCCCAGCCGGTGAGCGGGTCGCCGAGGTTGGTCACCGTGACGTCGGCGCCGAAGCCACCGGACCACTCGTTGGTGACCCGGTAGTCGACGCGGCAGCCGGCGGCCGCGGCAGAGGCGGTGAGGGTGGTCAACCCTCCGGCCGCGACGATGGTGGCGGTGGCCGTGGCCAGCAGAGCGGCCCGGCGGGTGGTGCGAGGCATGGTCGTCCCTCCGAAGGAGGTCACGCGCGGTCCACGCCCTGCGCCGACGTGCCCGGTCCGGCGGTGGTGTGCCGCGCTGAAGGCAGAGATCCCGACGCATCGACGTCGGTACACGCGGCCCCGCGTAGCTGCGATGCTAGGGCAAGCGCTTTCTCGGCACAATCGGTCCGGATGCTTGCGACCACGCCCGCTTCTTGATCGACTCGCGGTATGGCAGGGCACATGACACCCGACGAGTTCCGTCAGGCCGGGTATGCGGTCGTCGACTGGATCGCCGACTACTGGGCCACCCTCGATCGGCGTCCGGTCACCTCGCCGGACCCGCCCGGCACCGTCGCCGCCCGGCTACCGGCCGGACCGCCGACCCACGGCGAGCCGGTCGAGGCACTCCTCGCCGACCTCGACTCGCTGGTGACGCCCGGGCTCACCCACTGGCAGCACCCCGGCTTCTTCGGCTACTTCCCGGCCAACACCAGCGGACCCAGCGTGCTGGGCGACATGGTCAGCGCCGGGCTCGGCGTGCAGGGGATGCTCTGGGCCACCGGGCCGGCCTGCACCGAGATGGAGACGGTGCTGCTCGACTGGCTGGCCGACCTGATGGACCTGCCGCAGAAGTTCCGCTCCACCGGCCCCGGCGGCGGGGTCATCCAGGACTCCGCCTCCTCCGCCACCCTGGTGGCCACCCTGGTGGCGGTGCACCGGGCCGCGCGGGGACGGTGGCGGCAGGTCGGCGTGGACCGGCGGTACCGCGTCTACACCTCCACCGAGGGTCACTCCTCGGTGGAGAAGGCGGCCCGCATCGCCGGGCTCGGCGCCGACGGCGTACGGCCGATCGAGGTGGACCCGGGCACCCGGGCCATGTCGGCGACGGCGCTGCGCGCCGCGATCGAGGCGGACGTCGCCGCCGGGGTGATCCCCGCCCTGGTGGTGGCGACCGTCGGCACCACCTCCACCACCGCCGTGGACCCGTTGCCGCAGATCGGGCCGATCTGCGCCGAGCACGGCGTCTTCCTGCACGTCGACGCCGCGTACGCGGGCTCCGCGGCGGTCTGCCCCGAACTGCGGTTCGGCCACGACGGGCTGGAGTACGCCGACTCCTACTGCTTCGACCCGCACAAGTGGCTGCTGACCGGCTTCGACTGCGACGCGTTCTGGGTGGCCGACGCCGGTGAGCTGGTCGAGGCGCTGACCGTGCTGCCCGAGTACCTGCGTAACGCGGCCACCGAGTCCGGCGCGGTGATCGACTACCGGGACTGGCAGGTGCCGCTCGGCCGGCGCTTCCGTGCGCTCAAGCTGTGGTTCGTGCTGCGCTGGTACGGCGTCGAGGGACTACGCGCGCACATCCGCAGCGGGGTCGCCCTGGCCGCCCGCTTCGCCGACCGGGTACGCGCCGACGACCGTTTCGAACTGGTCACCGCGCACCCGTACGCCCTGGTCTGTTTCCGGCTGCGCGGCGACGACGAGCCGAACGAGCGGTTGCTGGCGGCGGTGAACGCCAGCGGTCGCGTCTATCTGACGCACACCCGGGTCGCCGGCCGGCACACGCTGCGGCTGGCCGTCGGTGCGCCGCAGACCACCGAGGTCCACGTGGACGAGGCCTGGGAGCTGATCTCGCAGGCCGCGCGCACCGACGCCGACTGAGTCAGGCACCGGCGCGAGGTCTGGGCCGGGACCAAGCGGGCGGCGGCGGGTGTGGGCCCTCGGCGAGCCGGGAGGCGGTTCGCCGAGGGCGGTGCGGCAGCGGGTGAGGCGGGCGGTCAGCGGTCCGCGCCGGAGAGGGCGCGGGTGTTGCTGTCGGCCTCGGTCGGCGCGGCGTCTGCCTCGGCGGGCGACGTGGCAGCGTCGGTCGGTGCGGTGGCCGCCGCGAGCGCGTCCTCGCGGCGGGTCCGCCGCAGCACCCGCACCGCCAGCACCAGCGCGCCCACCCAGCCGGCGGCCAGCAGCAGGTAGACCACCACCGGCACGGCGCTGGGCAGTTCGGCGGCGCCCAGCAGGACGCGGGCGTTGGTCAGCACGATCACGCCGCCGACCGCCGCGCCGAGCATCTGGGCCGGGATGATCCGCACCAGGTAGGCCGCGATCGGCGCGGCGATCAGACCACCGGCGAGCAGGGCGAGCACGATCGGCAGCAGGAAGCCTTCGGTGCCGAGGCCGATCAGGAAGCCGAGGCTGGCCGAGGAGGCGACGACGAACTCGGAGGTGTCCACCGAGCCGATCACCTTGCGCGGCTCCATCCGCCCGGACGCCAGCAGGGCCGGCGTGGCGACCGGCCCCCACCCGCCGCCGCCGGTGGCGTCGACGAAGCCGGCGACCAGCCCGAGCGGGCCGAGGAAGCGCCCGCGCAGCCGGCCCGCGGCCGGGTTGCGGCGCAGCGGCCGGGAGAACCGGACGAGCAGGTACGCGCCGAGGGTGAACAGGATGGCGGCCATCCAGGGGGCGGCCGACTCGGTGGAGAGCCAACTGAGGAAGGTGGCCCCGGCGAACGCGCCGATCGCGCCCGGCAGGGCGATGCGGCGTACCACCCGCCAGTCGACGTTGCCGAACCGCCAGTGCGCCGCCCCGGAGGCGAGCGTGGTGCCGATCTCGGCCAGGTGCACCGAGGCGGACGCCGCAGCCGGCGCGATGCCGACCACCAGCAGCAGGGTCGTGGACGTCAGTCCGTAGGCCATGCCGAGCGCACCGTCGACCAACTGCGCGGCCAGCCCGACCAGTGCGATGACGAGCAACTTGCGCACGGACGCCCCCTACTTTTCGGCATCTCCTATCAACTTGGTCGAGAATGCGGTACGCAGTGCCCTCCGGTCAACCCCCTGATCGGTCAGTGAGACGAAGTCCGGACGCGATCGTGGCAGTGCACCTGCACGACACGCCGGGCCGGGACCACCTACGCTGCCACGATCAGGGCCGTCGGCTCCCCGGTGGGCGGGATCAGGTCCAGGCGCGCGGGTCGGCGACCAGCTTGGTGACCTGCTCGGGCAGGGTGCCCTGGGCCACGTCGGCCACGGTGACCAGTTCCAGGATCTGGCGTTCGCTGGCGCGCAGGGCGATCCAGACGTCCTGCAGGGCGCGGGCCGCGCCGTGGTAGCCGAGTTGTTCGGGGCGCTGGCCACGGATGTGGGCCAGAGGTCCGTCGATCACCCGGATCACCTCGGCCAGGGAGATCTCCTCGGCCGGACGGGCCAGCCAGTAGCCGCCCTCCGGCCCCCGCTGTGCCTGCACGATGCCGCCCCGGCGCATCTGCAGCAGGATGCTCTCCAGGAACTTCGGAGGGATCTCCTGGGCGCGGGCGATCTGGTCGGCGGTCACCGGGCGACCGCGCCCGGCCCCGGTCACCGAGGCCAGCTCGGTGACCGCGCGGAGGGCGTAGTCCACCCGAGCGGAGAGTCGCATGCCGGACAGGTTAGCGGGCCGCCCGATCCAGCCGGACGATCACCCCTTGACCGATCGGTTTACGTGGTTGTCCGGAGCGACCGGCGGTCGCGGCTACTCGCCCACCCGGCGCAGCAGACCCTCCTGCACGACGCTGGCGATGTGTCGGCCGTCGACGGTGAACAACTGGCCGGTGGCCAGACCGCGCGCACCGGAGGCGGACGGGCTGCCGCAGTCGTAGAGGAACCACTCGTCGGCGCGGAACGAGCGGTGGAACCACAGGGCGTGGTCCAGGCTCGCCCCGACCACCCCGCCCGGCCCCCACACCTCACCGTGTACGGAGAGCACCGAGTCGAGCAGGGTCAGGTCGGAGGCGTACGTGAGGGCGCAGGCGTGCAGCAGCGGATCGTCGGGGAGTTTGCCGTCGATGCGCATCCACACCCGCTGGTGCTTTTCGGCCGGCCGGTCGCCGGGGCGTACCCAACCGGGTTCGCCGACGTAGCGCACGTCGATCGGGCGCGGGATCTGCCCCCAGATGCCGAGCCGTTCGGGGTAACGGGCCAGCCGGTCGGACATCGTCGGCACGTCGTCCGGGGTGGGCACGTCCGGCGGGACCGGCGTCTGGTGGTCGAGCCCCTCCTCGTGCCGCTGGAACGAGGCGGACATGAAGAAGATCGGCTTGCCGTGTTGCAGGGCCACCGAGCGGCGTACGGAGAAGGACCGGCCGTCGCGGATGTTCTCCACCTCGTACGCGATCGGCTCGGCCGGGTCCCCGGCGCGGACGAAGTAGCCGTGCAGCGAGTGGACCACCCGGTCCGGGGCGACGGTGCGCCCGGCAGCGACCAGTGCCTGGCCGGCGACCTGGCCGCCATAGACCCGCTGCGGGCCGACCGGAGGACTCATCCCCCGGAACGACATGGTGCCCGTCGACTCCAGGTCGAGCACCTCCAGCAGCTGATCGACGGCGGCCTGGCCGACGATGGTCCCCTCGCCGTCGGTCACTGCAACGCCCTCGCGGTGGCGGCGTCGACGAGCGATCCGAGCTGGTGCACCCGCAGCGTGTTGGTCGAGCCGGGGCTGCCGGGCGGGCTGCCCGCCACGACCACCACCAGGTCACCGGGGTTGCCCCGGTTGAGTCCGAGCAGCGCCTGGTCGACCTGCCGGAACATGTCGTCGGTGTGCTGGACGAACGGCATCAGGAAGGTCTCCACGCCCCAGCAGAGGGCGAGCTGCTGGCGCACCTCGGGGACCGGGGTGAAGGCCAGCAGCGGCAGGTCGCAGTGCAGCCGGCTGAGCCGACGCACGGTGTCACCGGTCTGCGAGAACGCGACCAGCGCCTTCGCGCCGATGGCCCGGGCGATGGAGGAGGCGGCGACGGTGAGCGCCCCGCCGTGCGTACGCGGGTCGTGCTGGAGCCGGGGCACGGCGATGGACCCGGCCTCGGTGGTGGTGACGATCTTGGCCATGGTGCTGACCGTGAGCACCGGGTACTTGCCGACGCTGGTCTCGCCGGAGAGCATCACCGCGTCGGCGCCGTCGAGGACGGCGTTGGCCACGTCGGAGGCCTCGGCGCGGGTCGGCCGCGAGTTCTCGATCATCGAGTCGAGCATCTGGGTGGCCACGATGACCGGCTTGGCGTTCTCGCGGCAGAGCTGCACGGCGCGCTTCTGCACCAGCGGGACCTCGTCCAGCGGCAGCTCCACGCCGAGGTCGCCACGGGCGACCATGACCCCGTCGAAGGCCAGCACGATCGCTTCCAGGTGGTCGACGGCCTCCGGCTTCTCGACCTTGGCGAGTACGGGCCGGTGCACGCCGACCTCACTCATGATCGCGTGGCAGAGCTTGATGTCGTCGGCGGAGCGGACGAACGAGAGCGCCACCAGGTCGACACCGAGACCGAGCGCGAACCGCAGGTCGGCGGCGTCCTTCTCGGAGAGGGCCGGCACGCTGACCGCGACGTTGGGCAGCGAGACGCCCTTGTTGTTGCTGACCGGCCCGCCCTCGGTGACCAGCACCCGGATGTCGTTGCCGGTCACGTCGGTGACCTCGACGGCGACCCGGCCGTCGTCGATCAGCAGCCGGTCACCGGGCTTGACCTCCTGCGGCAGGCGGCGGTATGTGCAGGAGACGCGCTCCTTGCTGCCCAGGATCTCGTCGCCGGTGATCACGACGGAGTCGCCGGTACGCCACTCGTGCGGCCCGTCGGCGAACCGGCCCAGCCGGATCTTCGGTCCCTGCAGGTCGGCCAGGATCGCGACCGGCTGACCGGTCGCCTCGGCTGCCTCCCGGACGAGCCGATAGACGGCCTCGTGGTCGGCGTGGCTGCCGTGGCTGAAGTTGAGCCTCGCCACATTCATGCCGGCCTCGACGAGCCCACGGATGCGCTCGGGCGACGAGGTGGCGGGGCCAAGAGTGCAGACGATCTTCGCGCGGCGTGTCACGCCCATCAGGCTAGTCTCTCCTCCAGGTCGGACCACGGGCCGACCCCTTGCGCATGGCGGAACGATTGTCCAACGCTGCGCGCCGTACGCGCGCAGCCGGCGGGCGAAGCCGCACCGGACGTCAACGGCGGGCAACAGCGACCGCGCGCCGGAATGGTACGCCCCTGACACCAATGGGCGGCGAGGCGCTCCACTCCAGTGACCGAGAGTACTCGCGACATCACTGCGCGAAGATCAGCCGACGAATCCGCTTCCCGCCTCAGCTCTCCGTCTTGGCCAGCGGAAACTCCAGCGAGCCCGCCGGGCAGAGGAAGGTCATCACATCCACCCGGTAGAGCTCGGCCTGCACGGCCGGATCAGCCTCCATCACGCTGCGTACGTCGTCCACGGAGCCGGTGCGCGCCAGCCCGAATCCGAGCGGCGGGTCCGGTTCCCGGGCGTCGTTGCCGTCCACCGCACCGGCCACCAGGATGATCCCCCGACGCTGCAACGCCGCCATGTGCTCGGCATGCTCGGCCTGGAGGCGCTGGATGGTCTCGGCCGGCAACGCCCGCCCGGCGGTACCGGGATACAGCACGATGCACTCGAACGTGTCGAGCGCGAAGTCGACCCGAGGCTCTCCTGCCATCACGTTCCTTTCCGCAGCTCACCCGCGCCCTGCGGCGACACGCACGGCGGTACCCCTGAGCGTCGCACGGGCCGGTGGGTCGTACCGGCCGCTCATCGGATTCGACCCGGCCTTCCCGGTTGTTCATCACCCCCGGGCGGGCCACGATCAGGTACCCGCTCGCGGCGGTGTATCCGCCGTACCAGGGGAAAGGTGTATCCCAGGGTGACCGGCGCGGTCACCGACGACCGACACGATGGGAACGGCGAATGGCGAGCGACACCGACCCGCGACCCGCGAAGTCCTCCGGCACCTACCGCATCGGCGGTGAGCTGACCGTCGACCGGCTCGGCTACGGGGCCATGCAGATCACCGGCCCGGGCGTCTGGGGTGACCCGAAGGACCCGGCCGAGGCGGTCCGGGTGCTGCGCCGGGCGTACGAGCTGGGTGTCACCTTCATCGACACCGCCGACTCGTACGGGCCGTTCGTCTCCGAGCTGTTGATCAAGGAGGCGCTGCACCCGTACGCCGACAATCTGGTCATCGCGACCAAGGCCGGCCTCACCCGCGGCGGCCCGGGCGTGTGGCGCCCGGTGGGTCGACCGGAGTATCTGCGCCAGCAGTGCGAGCTGAGCCTGCGTCACCTGGGCCTGGAGAGCATCGGGCTCTACCAGTTGCACCGCATCGACGCGAAGGTGCCGCTGGAGGACCAGCTCGGCGAGCTGGTGCTGCTGCGCCAGGAGGGCAAGATCCAGCACATCGGGCTCTCCGAGGTGACCGTCGCGCAGGTCGAGGCGGCCCGCCGGATCGCGCCGATCGTCTCGGTGCAGAACCTCTACAACGTGGCCGACCGCAGCGCCGAGGAGGTGCTGACCTACTGCGAGGCGAACGACATCGCGTTCATCCCGTGGTTCCCGATCGCGACCGGCGAGCTGGCCCGCCCCGGCGGCCCGCTGGACGCCATCTCCACCGAGCACGGCGCGACGCCCGCCCAGCTCGCGCTCGCCTGGCTGCTGCGCCGCTCGCCGGTGATGCTGCCGATCCCCGGCACGTCGTCGGTCGCCCACCTGGAGGAGAACGTCGCCGCCGCCACCATAGAGCTGACCGACGCCGAGTACGAGTCCCTCGCCACCGCCACCTGACCCGGCTCCGCTCGTCCCGCCCGCGCGGGCGGGACGAGCGGAGAATGTCAGAGGGCCAGGCAGGCGGGGTTGACGGGTTGGTCGCGGAGGGCTTGGCGGATCACGGAGTACGTGGTGCCGTCGGTGACCAGGCCGAGGTGCCCGACGACGCGGAGCGGACACCTGGACTGGATCAGCACGTTCGTCGCCCCGTCGGCCAGCATGGCGTTGTCGACCGGGCGGACCAACTCGTCCTGCCAGGTACGCACGGTGGTCCAGCGGACCTGGCCGGGGGTGTCGTCACCGGCGTTGAGGGCGGCGAGGAACGGCGAGCCGATCGTCATCTGCTGGCAGGCGACGACTCCCGCACAACTGCCCAGGCCGAGGAAGGCCACGATGTTGGCGACGTACGTGCCGTACTGCGGAGTGCCCAGGCTGACGTACCGTCCGACGGCGTCCCCGCCGCCCAGGTTCTTGATGTAGTAGCGGCTGACCAGGCCGCCTTCGGAGTGGGCGACCAGGTCGACCTTGGCCGCGCCGGTGCTGGTGCGGACCTGGCCGACGAAATTGCGCAGGCTTCCGGCGGACGCGGTGATGTCGCCGAGCCCGAGGTTCGGCAGCGGATAGATCCAGACGCGGTACCCGTCGGCGCGCAGCCGCGCGGCGAGCGGTTCGTAGACGGCGGCGAAGCCGCTGAGCCCGCCGACGACGATGACCGGGTTGGCCCCGGCCAGGGCCCGTAGTCCGTCGGCGGCGGGGACGGGGGCCTCGGAGACGGAGCCGACCGAGGCAGCGCTTCCGGGAGCGAAGCCGGTGGGCCTGGCGGCTCCGGAGACGGTGGTGACGATCGCGTCCGCCGGTGTCGCCGAGCCGTCGGGGACGGTGCGGGCGGCGGCTGCGGCGGGGAACGTCAGCACGGCGGTGAGGGCGAGGGCCAGGACGGGGACAGCCTTTCGGAGCAGCATCGCTGCACCTCCCATGGGGGATCCCGGGGTTGCCGGGTGGAGGCGGTGGGGGTGTCCGATCGACCGTGCCTCGATGATGCGGGTCACGATCCGGAAACGTCAATGAAAAGTTACGCACGGGTAGCGATCTCTTGGCCGCCCCCACCACACCGCCGGACGGCGGACGCCGCACACACCCCGTCGGGTGTGTGCGGCGTCCAGGTTGATACGGGTGTCAGCCGGCCGGGGTCTTCTCCGGCTCGGGCTCGGGCTCGGCCTCGGGCCGCGCCTGACCGTTCTTGACGTACGTCGGGTGCAGTTGCACCGGCTGGTTCTCCTGACGGCGTCGCTGACGCGACCGGACCCGCAGGTTGAGGAACTCCACGAAGATCGAGAAGGCGATCGGGCCGTACACGTAGCCCTTCGGGATGTGCTGGTCGAGGCCCTCCGCGATCAGGCTGGCACCGATGATCAGCAGGAACGACAGGGCGAGCATCTTGACCGTCGGATGCTGGTTGACGAAGGTGCTCACCGCATTGACCGAGACCAACATGATGATCATCGCGATCACCACGGCGGCCACCATGATGGCGAGTTCGTCGACCATGCCGACCGCGGTGATCACCGAGTCGAGCGAGAAGACCACGTCCAGCACCAGGATCTGCGCGATGACCACACCGAACGACGCGGCCTTCTTGCCCGACTTGGCGTGGTCGGATCCCTCCAGGTGCTCGTGGATCTCGTACGTCGCCTTGCCGACCAGGAACAACCCGCCGAGCAGCAGGATCAGGTCCCGCCCGGAGATCTCCTGTCCGAGCACGGTGAACAGCGGAGCGGTCAGGCCGATGATCCAGGACAACGAGGCCAGCAGGATCAGACGGGTGATCAGGGCGAGCGAGATGCCGATCATCCGGGCGCGGGCCTGCTGATGCTCAGGCAACCGGCCGGACAGGATCGAGATGAACACGACGTTGTCGATGCCCAGCACGATCTCCAGCAGGAGCAGGGTCGCGAACGCGATCCACAGCTCGGGACTGGTCAAGAATTCCATTCCATCCTCGACTTCCAGACCGCCGCCGGGTGGGCCCCCGGAGACATCGGCGGATCTGCGTACGCATGGCGTACCGCGCCGGGGGTTCCGCCGCAACCCCAGACGGGCGGCACCGGCGGGCGGCGCGGTTCGATGGCATGCTGTGAGCCGTGCGCGGCACCTCGCCCTCCGACGAGCGTCTCCGGGTCATGCCCTGGTGGCTGATTCTGATCGGGCTGCTGGTGGCCGCCCTGCTCGGCTGGTGGGTGCTGGACTGGCTGCTCGGTGAGGCTGATCGGGCCGCCGCCCCGGACACCCGGGCCGGCCTGCGCATCGACGCGATCCGCACCGGACTGACCGTGGTCGCCGGCACCGGCGGCGGGCTCGCCCTGCTGCTCGCCGCCCGCCGACAGTGGATCAGCGAGCGGGCGCAGCGACACCAGGAGACCGTCGCCGCCCGGGACCAGGAGCACCGCGACCGGGTGCAGGCGCACGTCGAGGCGGTCGCCGAGGCCGGGCAGCGGCACCAGGAGAGTCAGGCCGAGGCCGCCGCGTACGACGCGGCCGAGCGCCGACTCACCGAGCTGTACACCCGGGCCGTGGAGCTGCTCGGCAACGACAACGCGGCGGTACGCCTCGGCGGACTGCACGCTTTGGAACGCCTCGGTCAGGACAACCCGGCGCAGCGCCCGACCATCGTGGCGGTGCTCTGCGCGTACCTGCGGATGCCGCCGCCGGACGACGACGCGCGCGAGTCGGAGGTACGCCGTACCGCGCAGCGGGTGGTGACCGCGCACCTGCGCGCGGACGGCGACGCGTTCTGGCCCGGGATGCGGCTGGACCTGACCGGTGCCCGCCTGCACGACCTCGACGCCTCCGGATGCACCCTCGACGACGCCGACCTGACCGGTGCGACCTGCACCGGCGTCACCCGGTTACGCGGTGCCCGGCTCGGTGGTCGGCTGGTGCTCGCGGCCACCTTCGACGAGCTGGTGCTGGACGCGGTCACCGGCGACGCGGAGATCGTGCTGGACGACGCCCGGGTCACCGGCGGGCTGTACGCCGACGGCGCCGAGTTCGGCGGTCGGGTCACCGCCCGGCACGCCACACTCGGCGAGACCTCCTGGCGCGGCGCCACGTTCCGCCGGTCGGTCACCTTCGACCACACCACGTTCGGCGGCAGCGCGTTCTTCCCCCAGGCGTCGTTCCTCGGCGGACTGTCCATGGAGCACACCGCCTTCGGCAGCCACGTCGACTTCCGGAGCACCCACTTCGCCGACCTGGCCCTGTTCCGCTGGACCGAGTTCGCCGCCGACCTCTGGTTCACCGGTGCCCACTTCCCCGGCACGGCGAGCTTCGGTCGTGCCCGCTTCCACGGCCCGGTCAGCTTCGAGTCCGCCACGCTGGCCCACCGCCCCCGGGTCGACCGGGCCCGCGCGACGACGTCCGCCACCCACGTCTGGCCCGACGGCACCACCATCACGCCCCTGGACGACGACTGGCTCCTGCTCACCGACCCGTGAACGGGGTCGCACAGTCCGCCCCCGCCCCGGGCCCCCTGCCTCACGGCGAGGTGAGAGGCTCGGCCCGGTAGGCCCGGTGCAGCAGGGACAGGAAGGACGGCGCCTCGGGCAGCGGCACCGCGTCGATGCGGCGCACCGGCACACCCGGCGTCCAGGAGTTCATCACCACGCACCCCGCCATCGTCGGCAGGTCGGCGACGGTGACCTCCTGCACGCGCTGCGGGACGCCGAGGCGGTCCACCTGGCGGCGGACGATGCCCATCGTGGTCCCGCCGAGCATCTCCGCGTCGGGCCACACCACCGACGTACCGTCCCAGAAGGCCAGGTTCCAGATCGTCCCCTCACTCAACCGTCCCCGCCGGTCGACGAACGCGGCGTCGTCGGCACCTCGCCCCTCGGCCTGACGGAGAAGATGCGTCTTGGCCACCTCGCCGACGTGTTTCACCTCCGGGAGCACCCGTTCGTACTCGACCGTCGCCAGCGTCAGCGGCCCCTGCGGCCCGGATGCCGCCGGCCCGGTCCGGACCAGCACCGCCAGCTCGTCGTCCGGGCCGGGCAGAGTGAACTCGCCCGCCGACGAGTACACGGTGGCCAGCAACGAGACATCGTCCGGGCTCTGCGCCAGCGCCGCCCGCAGGTGGGCACGGACCCGTTCTTCGGGCACCACCCGACCGAACATCCGTGCCGAGGCGGACCGCAGCCGCTCCAGGTGCAGGTCGAGGCCCCGCACCTGTCCCCCGCGTACCTGCATGGCGGTGAAGTGCGCGTGGCCCGCGAAGGCCAGCGGCGCCAGGTCCTCAGCGGTCGCCGTCCGGCCGTCGCGCTGCACAACGAAGTACGTCATATCGGCACCGTACGATCTGACATCGGTGTCAGTTTCCAGTGCGGATGAGGCAGATCACATCGGGATGAGGATCGGCGAACTGTCACGCCTCACCGGTGTCAGCCCCCGGCTCCTGCGCTACTACGAGGAGCAGGGACTGCTCACCTCGGACCGGATCGGGCGTGGCCACCGGCGTTACGCCGACGACGCCCCGGTCGTGGTCGGCCACGTCCGGGCGCTGCTCGCCGCAGGGCTGACCACCAGCGTCATCCGCGAGGTGCTGCCCTGCGTGCAGGGACCCGGCCCGGAACTCGAACACTGTGCCGCGCCGACCCTGTCAGACCAGCTCCGCAGCCTCGACGCCCGGATCTCCACCCTCCAGAACGCCCGGACCGCACTCGCCCGACTCCTCGCCACCACCGAACGGCCCACGTGACCACCACGCGCCTGCCCGCTGGCCCGGATCGTGGCAGTGCAGCTGGTCCCGGTCCGGCGTGTCGAGCAGCTACAGTGCCACGCTCCTTCCGGGTGGGATGCAGGCGATTCGGCGACCGCGCGGATCGACGGACACTGTTACCATCGCCGCAGCCAACGCTCCGCACTCGTGAAGACCGGCGAACACATGTTTCCTGACGGCCAGGATCCGTACCTCCTCCTCGGCGTCACCCGGGATTCGACGCCGGCACAGATTCGGGAGCGCTATCGCATTCTCGTGCAGGTCTGGCACCCGGACCGACACCAGTCGAGTCCGGAGAATGTGCGTGCCGAGGCGACCCGGCAGATGCAGCAGATCAACGCCGCGTACAAACTGCTCGTCGACGGTCATGGTCGGGACAGCCGCGAAGAGCGGACCGGCGGTGGCGGGACCAGCAGTGGTGGCGGCCGGACCAGCGGTGGCGGCGGGACCGGCAGTGGTGGCGGGACCGGCAGTGGTGGCGGGACCGGCAGTGGTGGCGGGACCGGTCAGCGCGAGACCTTCGAGCAGGAACAGGAGCGGCGCACACGGGAACGCGACGCCCACGAACGGGACATGCGGGAACGCGAGGCCCGTAGGCGTGCCACCGAGGAACGGGAGGCGCGCGAGCGCGAGGCCGAGGAACGGGAGGCCCGCGAACGCGAGACGCGCGAGCGGGAACGGCAGGAACGCGAACGGGAGGCCCGCGAACGCCAGCATCCCTCGGCACGGTGGACACATCCGTCGTACGACCCGGCGGCACTACCGGAGTCACCGGCCATCCGCCCGATCACCGTGTCGCTGCCGAACGGCGAGGAAGGGTACACACTCCGGGCGTACGTCGACGATCAGAAAGAGCAGGCCCTCTTCCTCGGTGCCGACGGTGACCTGCTCCTGTTCCGATCACAGGAATCGTTGCACCGGTATCTGACCGAGCCCGGAGCCCACGAACTGGCCGCCGTACCCGGTTGGGACGATTTCATGAACTGGGCGCTCCGGACGGGGATGCGCGACGACGACGAGCAGTCGTACGACTTCGACCTGATCGTCTACAACCTGAGGTTCCCGATCACCGAATGGGTGCCGCGTCTGTTCATCGGCCACCGCGATCTCGTCCTGGAGCTCGCGGAGGCGTTCGAGTGGGACGACGTACGCCGTCTGTTACGCGTGGGATCGCCGCTTGACGAACTCGACGATCTGATGCGCGTGGCGGACCGGCCGCTCAGCGGGTGGAAGGCACGTCGCCAGCTCGGCCAACTCCAGTCGGGACCCGTCAACCGTGCCTGGCGACAGGTGATCCGGCTCATCGGAGCCCACGTCCGCTGGCTGCGCTGAGCACCTGCGGCCCGGTCGCCCCGGCGGTCACGCCACGTCGTCGGGGACGGCGCGTACGGCCAGCGCGGTCGCCGCGAGCGCCTCGGTGAACTCCGGAGTCGTCAGCACGGTGACGGCGACACCGGGTTCGACCAGCCAGAACGCCTGCGCATCGTCGGTCAGCCCCGGGCCGTCCTCGTGCGCGAACTCGGTCAGCCGCCACTGCGCCGGATCACGCTCGTGATACTCGGCGAGGAAGTCGCGGACCGCGTCGAGGTCGACGAGCCGCTCACCCCGCAGCACGTGGACGCGTAGGTCCACCTGGTGGCCGTCGACCGTCGGCCGCTCCCAGAACCGGCTGGTGAGGCGGACGTCCTCCCACTCGCTGGTGAAGTCCGACACCTCGTCGCCGACACCGGGCGACACGTGCCCGATGTGGAACCCGTCCAACGTCCCGCCGTCGCGGTCCACCCGCCACCCCCTTGATCGCCCTGGTCAGTTGCCCAGCGCGCGTACCTTGGTGATCGTCTCCTGGACGTGCTGCCGGGCCGGGCCACCGCCCTCGGCGGCCTGCGCGAGCGCCTGCCGGTACGAGTCGATCATCCCGATCAGCGGACCGGCAGCCACGCCCTGCAACGCGCCCGCGACGAGTTGCCGCGCCTCGGCCGCATCCTGGGCGGCGGCGGCCGTCTTCGCCTTCGCCTCGTCCAGCTTCTGCGCGGCTGCCGCCAACCGGGCGATCATCTCCGCTGCGCTCACATGCCCTCCCCGGCTCGACCGCCCTCGCGACCACACAGGAGCGTACGAGATACGTCCCCACACCGCGACCACCCGCACCGCGCACCCGGTTCACTGAGAGGTGGGTAGATCTGTTGTCGTCCCAGCGACAACAGATCTACCCACCTCGAACGAAACCGAGTCCCGAGGCGCCCCGTCATGTCCGTCGGGCCTGCGACGCCGACTCGCCCCGCTAGCGATCCGTCGCTGCGCTCAGCTCGATAGCGCCCACAGCACAGTTCCCGAGCGCGCCGCCCGTACCCCGCCCAGCGGGCCTCGCCAACGCCGGACCACGCCGATGCCGGACCAGGCGATGCCGCCGAGCAAACAGTCCAGCCCGGGCCAGGCAGCGCAGCCGGGCCACGTCAGCGCCGGGCCCATGCCAGCGCAGGGGCCACGTCAGCGCAGGGGCCGGGTCAGCGCAGCGCGCGGAACAGCAGCAGGTAACCGCAGTAGGCGAGCGGCACGGCGAGGAAGCAGAGCAGGAAGCCCAGCAGCGGGTACCGGGGCGGCGTGGCGGCACCACTGGCGGGCCGCCCCCACTTGCCGAGCACCAGCCAGGCGCCGATCAGGGCCGCTGCGGGCAGACCGGCGCACATCCAGGCGATCAGGGTGCCGAAGCCGACCGCACCGACGCCGGAGGCGAGCACCATCACCAGCATCAGCACCACGGCGACACCGGAGAAGCCGAGGTACACGGCGACCGCCCGAGCCATCGGCGACCAGCCCGGCAGCAGCGCCGGCCGCTGGGCCAGCATCTCGGCCTGCTGTGCGTACCTGTCCGCCTCGTCCGCCCAGCGCCGCGCCAACTCCAGCTCCGTCGCCGGGTCGACCGTTCCGGCCCGCTGGGCCGGCACCCCCGCCTCCGTCGCGCTCACCGCCACCGGCAACGCCCGGTCCGTCTGCCCCGGTTGCGGGTACGCCCCGACACCCGACCGCCCCGGCGCGGCGGCTGCGCCGCCGACCCCCACCGTCCCCGGCGACCCCGACGGTCCCCCGGACACCGGCTGGTGACCGGCGGCAGCCGGCGGCTCGGGCATCCCCGAGACCGACCCGGCACCCGGCGTGCCGAAGGCCGACGTGCCGCCCGACGGCCCGGAATCGGGCGAACCGGAGACCGGCACACCCGACACCGGCGCGGCACCCGGTGGCATCGGCGGGCCGGACCCGGGCGGGAAGCCCGGCGGCGGGACCGCGGTGCCCGGGTCCACGCCGATGGTGCGGCCGAGGTGGTCGAGGCGCTGGCCCTGGGCGAGCAGGCGTCGGTGCAGGTAGTCCACGGTGGCACCGAGGTGACGGTGCCGTTCGGTCTTGGCGGCGGTGTCCTGTTCACCGGCGCGCTGCTGTGCGGAGAGGTGCCGCAGCAGCGCGGCGTACTCGTCGAAGCTGGACACGCCTCACTCCTGCCCGTCGGGGGTGTGCCCGTCCCGGGCGAACGGCACGATCAACCGGACCCGCTGGTCGTGCCGGTCCACCAGCAGCGCCCGGTCGGCCCGGGGCGTGTACGCGAGGTCGTGCACGCCGAGGTGCAGACCGAGGTCGGCGCCGGGCACGTTCAACGCGACCAGGCAGGCCACGTCGTCGCGGTTCTGGGTGCCGCCGAGGTCGTCGGCGAGTCGACGCAGGCCACGCCACCAGCCGAGCAGGTGTACCCCGTGGCCGGGGCCCTGGCGCAGCAGGGTCCGCAGGTCGTCGTGGCCGGAGCGGAAGGTCGCCGGATCGGTCTCGGCGAGCCGCCCGGCGGCGGCGTCCACCCCGAACACCACCAGATAGGTACGCGCCGCAGCGACCGGTCCGGCGGACGGCGCAGACGGGTCAGGCGCGCCGGCCCCGGGCACGCCGGGATCGGACGGACCGGCGTCGGGAGTGGCGGCCCCGAGGGCGCCGATCCTGGCGCGCAGGGCGGCGGTGTCCAGCCGCTGCACCGGGTGCCCGGCGGCGGTGAGTTCGGCGGCGGTGTCGTCGGCGGCCGAGTCGGCGGCGGCGACCAGCGGGGCGAGCAGGAAGGTCGCCTCGCCGGGGGTGTGCTGCCGGGCGAGGCTCAGGGTCGCGGCGCGCAGCACCTCGGCACCGGTGGGCGAGGTGCCCACCACGGCCAGATGCCGGCCGGGGGCGGTGTCCATGATGAACATGGCGGTGGTGCCGTCCACGTCGACCGTCCGGCCGACCAGCGCCAGGGGACGCCGCCCGCCGGGGCGTAGACCGGTGAAGGTGGCGTCGGCCTCGACGTGGGCGGTGTCGTACCCCCGGAACACCGACGGCGGACGCGAACCCGGCGGACGGGCCTGCCACAGGTCGTGCCGCAGCCGGGTCAGCTCGCCACCGGCGGCGTGCGCGTCGGGGAACCGGATCACGGTGTTCGCGCCGGGCGCGCCGGCGGCGGTGTTGACCACGGCCGAGCCGACCGGCAGGGTCGCCGCCGCGTCGTTGAGCTGGTCGAGCACTCCCCCGCCGCCGGCCAGCGCCACCCGCAGCGCGAACTGACCGAAGACCGCCTCGGCCCGGCCGTAGAGGGCCTCGATCCCCGTCGTGCTCTGGCTGGCGAGCACCAGGTGTACGCCGTACGAACGGCCCTTGCGGGCCAATTCCTCCAGCAGGTCCACCGATTCGCGGGCGAGCGGGTCGTTGGCGGCCAGCAGCACCTGGAACTCGTCGATCACGGCGACGATCCGGGGCACCGGCGTGTCGGCGGGCAGGTCGGCGAGCTTGGTGACGCCGTGGCGTTTGAGTGCGGTGGCCCGCCGGTGCAGTTCGCGGCGCAGCTCGCGGAGCACGGCCACGCCGTACTCGCGGTCGCTCTCGATGCCGACGGCACGGGCGTGCGGCAACCACGACGGGTCGTGTCCGGTGGGGACGAACTCGGTGAAGCTCACCCCCTCCTTGAAGTCGAGGAGGTAGAGCTGCAACTCGGCCGGGGAGTAGCGGGCGGCCAGGCCGTAGAGCACGTCGAGCAGGAAGACCGTCTTGCCGGCGCCGGTGCGTCCGCCGACCAGCCAGTGCGGGGTGGCGTCGTCGAAAGCCATGCTGAACGGGTCGCGTCCGGCGCGGCCCCCCACGGTACGCAGGCCGGCGCGGGCGGAGGCGGTCCAGCGCTGCCCGGGCAGCAGGTCGGCGAAGCTGACCGCCGCACCGCGCCGGGCGGCGTCGCCCAGGTGGGTGGCGAGGGCGGCGACCGAGGCCGGCGGCGCGTCGCCGTCCAGACGCACCGGGACGCTCAGCCCGCTGCCGTCGGCGCTGAACGGCGTTCCGGGCGGGTCACCGACCCGGGCCAGCCCGCCGACGTCCCCGGATGACGGCCCGCCCTGCCCGCCACCGACGTGGGCCTGGTCGCCGCCCAGCCGCACCATGGTGGTGTGGCCCAGAGGTGGCGCGGACTCCCCCGGGCCGGTCGCCGGCCAGCCGGCCAGCAGGACACAGACCGCTGCGGCGGGGCCGGCGTGGGTGAGCGCGGCGAGCCGGGCCGCCTCGCGGGGCGACGGGACGGACGCGGCGACCACCAGCAGGAGTTCCTGGTCGGGCCGGTCGACGCGACGCGCGTCCCGGGCGTGCTGTTCGGCGGCGTCGAGCAGGGCGGTGACGTCGGCGTCGGTGGTGGCCGGTGGGTCGATCACCCCGGCGTCGGCCAGGGGCCGCAGTGGACCGAAGGTGGCACCGAGAGCGGCCGTGTCCAGTCCGGCGACCCGGACGCCGCCGGGCGCGGCGGTGGCCAGCAGCCGCAGCACGAGTGCCCGCAGCAGGGCGGCCACGGCCGGGTCACGGGCGTCGGTGTCGACCGCCAGATGGTGCCCGGCACCGAGCGGCAGCAGCACCGGGAATCCGCCACCGGCGACGACCGCTTCGCCGACGCGTACCGGCACGGGCTGGTGCACCAGGGGCGTACCCGGGGTCGGGGTGGCCAACGCGGTGCCCACCCGGGCCAGCCGGGCCACCAGGTCGGTGTCGGCCGCCGGGGTGACCGGCACCGCGCCGCGCAGCGCGTCACGGGCGGAGTCGAGGTGGGCCCGGGCGGCCCGGTGGGCGGCCATCGCCTGCCCGTACGCCGACGCGAGCCTGCCCAACGTGTGCCCCTCCGCCGACGGCCGCCTGGTCCGCTGAAACCCTAACGGACAGCGGCGATCCGGGCACGGTCCCGTCGCGCCCGGGCGTGTGATGAAAGGAAGGGTCCCCTGCTAACGCCTCGTGTATAGCAGGGGACCCTTCCTAACATCGCGAGCGGTCAGCCGGTGACCGCGTTGAGCGCGGGCAGGTAGCCGTACCGGTAGCCGTCGGCGTTGGGGTGGTACGCCTCGATGACGCCGGTGACGTCGCGGATCCACGGCTGGGCGCCGCAGACGCCGTGGCCGGCGAAGGTGGGCCGGGTGTCGGCGAAGGTGGCGCCGGCTGCGGCGGCCCGGTCGGCGGTCACCTCGGCGAGGACGTCGGCCGCCTCGTTGAGGATGGTGCGCTTGTAGGTGCTCATCGCCAGCAGCCCGCAGGACCGGGTCTCGAACAGACGCGGGTAGCCGAGCACGATCAGCCGTGCGTTCGGAGCGCGCTCGCGGATGGCCGCGTACGTGCGGTCCAGCCGGGCCGGCAGGGTACTGGTGGCGAACGCCTTGGCCTCGTTGACCGCGCTGGTGCAGGTGGAGGTGCTGCCGAAGCGGCAACTGGTCATCACGTCGGCGAATCCGGCGTCGTTGCCGCCGACGGTGATGGTGACCATCGTGGTGGTGGCGCTGAGCGCGCCGAGTTGGTTGGCGAGCACGTCGGCGGTGACCGCGCCGCCGCAGGCCGGGAAGCGGAAGCTGGCCACCGCGTTGGCGGCGGCCCACAGTGGCGCGTACGACTTCTGGCTGCGTAGGCAGGTGGACAGGTCGTACGGGCCGGCGCCGACCCCGGAGGAGTACGAGTCGCCGAGCGCGACGTAGTGCACGGGTGCGGCGGCCTGGGCGGCGGTGGGGACGGCCAGCGCGCCGAGGGTGGCGGTGGCGAGGGCGACCAGCGTGGCGAGGGCACGGGCCAGCGGACGGTGGGACATGACGGACCTCCACAGAGGGTGGTGGTGGAGCCCGTGGACCGCGCGCGTGGCCAGGGGTTGTTACTAGCCGGTAATGCTATCGAAACATGCAGATGAAGTGAATAGCCGGCGCTCCGCAGACGCGACACGCCCGGCCGATCGCGGCCGGGCGTGTGTGTGCGGTTGTTAGGAGGGGTCCCCTGCTATGCACGAGGCGTTAGTAGAGGACCCCTCCTTACACAGCGAGGGGTTGGGACGCGGCGTGCACGGGTGCCGGGAGGCTGCCGACGCCACCGAGATACTCGTGGATCGCGGCGGCGGCGGCCCGGCCCTCGGCGATGGCCCAGACGATCAGCGACGCGCCCCGGTGCATGTCACCGGCGACGAAGACCCCGTCGGCCTCGGTCTGCCAGTCGCCCCGGGATTCGATCGCGCCCCGGGCGTTGCGGGTCACCCCGAACTGGGTCAACAGCGGCTGCTCCTCGGTGCCCTCGAAGCCGATGGCCAATAGCACCAGGGCGGCGGGCAACTCCCGTTCGGTCCCCGGGACAGTGGTGACGATGCGCCGGCCGTCCCGCTTCTCGACGGTCACCTCGGCGATCCGCACCGCACGGACCGCACCGGTGCCGTCGTCGACGAACTCCTGCACCGCGACCGCGAAGACGCGCTCGCCGCCCTCCTCGTGCGCCGCGTACTCGCGCAGCACCCACGGCCAGGTCGGCCACGGGTCACGCTCCTCGTCGCGGGCCTGCGGCGGTCGCGGGTACAGGTCGAGCTGGTGTACGCCGGCCGCGCCCTGCCGGTGCGCCACCCCAAGGCAGTCGGCCGCGGTGTCGCCACCACCGATGATGACCACGTGCTTGCCGGCCGCGTCGATCGGCGTACCGTCCGGCAGGGTGGCCAGCGCGGGACGGCCCGCGCCGGCGGCGGCGACCACCCGGTTGGCGGCGACCAGGTGCGCCATCGCCTGGTGCACCCCGCGCAGCTGCCGGCCCACGGTGTCGGTGTCCCGGCCCTGCAACGCCCCGCAGGCCAGCAGCACCGCGTCGTGCTGGGCCCGGAGCTGCGCGGCGGTGACGTCGACGCCGACGTTCACGCCGGTCCGGAACACCACGCCCTCGGCGGCCAACTGCGCCAGCCGGGCATCGATGTGCCGCTTCTCCAGCTTGAAGTCGGGGATGCCGTACCGCAACAGGCCGCCCGGGGTGTCGTCGCGCTCGTACACGGTGACGGCGTGCCCGGCACGGGCGAGTTGCTGTGCGGCGGCCAGCCCGGCCGGGCCGGAGCCGACCACCGCCACCGACCGCCCAGACGGGGTCGGACTCGGCTGCGGCGTCAGCCCCCGGGCCGTCGCGGCGTCGGCGATCTCCACCTCGACCTGCTTGATGGTCACCGGGGCACCGCCGCCGATGCCGAGCACGCAGGCCGACTCGCAGGGTGCCGGGCAGAGCCGGCCGGTGAACTCGGGGAAGTTGTTGGTGGCGTGCAGCGACTCCACCGCCGCGTCCCAGTTGCCGGTGCGGACCAGGTCGTTCCAGTCCGGGATGCGGTTGCCCAGCGGACAGCCGGCGGTGTCGCTGTGGCAGAACGGGATGCCGCAGTCCATGCACCGGGTGGCCTGCTCGCGGATCAGCTCCTCACCGGCGGGCGGGTAGACCTCGCGCCAGTCGCTGATCCGCACCGGTACCGGCCGACGCGCCGGCATCCGCCGGGGGTAGCGCAGGAAACCGTTCGGGTCAGGCACGAGCCACCTCCTGGGCGACCGCCCGCGACGCGGACGGAACCGGCATCGACGCGGGTGCCGCCTGCGGCGGCTGCGCGGTAGGTGCGAGCGCACTCATCACCGCGTCGTCGACGTTCTGGCCGGCGGCTTCGGCGGCCCGCATGATCTCCATCACCCGGCGGTAGTCCCGGGGTACCACGGCGGTGAACTCCTCCACCGCCTCCGGCCAACGCTTGAGCAGCGCCTCGGCGACCGCCGAGTCGGTCTCCGCGAAGTGCCGCTGCACCAGTTCGTGCAGCCGGACCCGCTCCTGCTCGCCGGGGGCGGCGAGGTCGACCAGCTCGGTGTTGACCCGCCGCCGGTCGAGGTTCCAGACGAACGCGGTGCCGCCGGACATGCCGGCCGCGAAGTTGCGCCCGGTCGGGCCGAGCACCACCACCGTGCCGCCGGTCATGTACTCGCAGCCGTGGTCGCCGACGCCCTCGACGACGGCCACCGCGCCGGAGTTGCGCACCGCGAACCGCTCCCCCACCCGGCCACGCAGGAACACCTCGCCCTCGGTGGCGCCGTACAGGATGGTGTTGCCGGCGATGATCTGGTCCTCGGCGCGCCGGCCGGCCTCGGCACCGGTGCCGACGAACGGCGCCGACGCGTCCGGCCGGACGACCAGCCGCCCGCCGGAGAGGCCCTTGCCGACGTAGTCGTTGGCGTCGCCGTGCAGCCGCATGGTGACCCCGCGCGGCAGGAACGCGCCGAACGACTGCCCCGCCGTGCCGCGCAGGGTGAACTCGACGGTGTCGGCGGGCAGCCCGGCACCGCCGTACCGGCGGGTCACCTCGCCGCCCAGCATGGCGCCGACGCTGCGGTGCTCGTTGCGGATCGCCACCTCGGCCCGGACCGGGCCGACCGGCGTCCCGTCGGCCGGCGCGTCCAGCACCGGGGCGGCCAGCGCGATCAGCTCGTTGTCCAGCGCCAGCTCCAGGCCGTGGTCCTGGGCCCGGACGCCCCGGCGCGCGGCGCCCTCCGGCAGCTCCGGCAGGTGCAGTACGCGTCCGAGGTCGATCCCGCCGGCCTTCCAGTGCGCGACGGCGGGCGCGACGTCGAGCAGCTCGGTCCGGCCGATCGCCTCGTCGATGCTGCGCAGGCCCAGCTCGGCCAGGTAGCCGCGGATCTCCTCGGCGAGGAAGAGGAAGAAGTTCTCCACGAACTCCGGCTTGCCGTTGAAGCGCTCGCGCAGCACCGGGTTCTGGGTGGCGATGCCGACCGGGCAGGTGTCCAGGTGACACACGCGCATCATCACGCAGCCGGAGACGATCAGCGGGGCGGTGGCGAAGCCGAACTCCTCGGCACCGAGCAGTGCCGCCACCACCACGTCCCGGCCGGTCTTGAGCTGGCCGTCGACCTGCACGGTGACCCGGTCACGCAGCTTGTTGAGCAGCAGCGTCTGCTGCGCCTCGGCCAGGCCCAGCTCCCAGGGGGTGCCGGCGTGCTTGAGCGAGTTCAGCGGGGAGGCGCCGGTGCCGCCGTCGTGACCGGAGATCAGGATGACGTCGGCCTTGAGCTTGGCCACCCCGGCGGCCACCGTGCCGACACCCACCTCGCTGACCAGCTTGACGTGCACCCGGGCGGCCGGGTTGACGCACTTGAGGTCGTGTACGAGCTGGGCGAGGTCCTCGATCGAGTAGATGTCGTGGTGCGGCGGCGGCGAGATCAACCCGACACCGGGGGTGGCGTGCCGGGTCCGGGCGATCCACGGCCACACCTTGTTGCCGGGGAGCTGACCGCCCTCGCCGGGCTTGGCGCCCTGGGCCATCTTGATCTGGAGGTCGTCGGCGTTGACCAGGTATTCGCTGGTGACGCCGAAGCGGCCACTGGCGATCTGCTTGACCGACGAGCGGCGGGCCGGGTCGTAGAGGCGCTCGACGTCCTCGCCACCCTCGCCGGTGTTGGACTTGCCGCCGAGCCGGTTCATCGCGATCGCCAGGGTCTCGTGCGATTCCGCCGAGATCGACCCGTACGACATGGCGCCGGTGGCGAACCGCTTGACGATCTCGCTGACCGGCTCGACCTCCTCGATCGGCACCGGCGTCCGGTCGCCGGTCCGCAGCCGGAACAGCCCGCGCAGCGACCCGGCCTTCGCGGCCAGCTCGTCGACCTTGGAGGTGTACGCGCGGAACACGTCGTACTGCCGGGTGCGGGTGGCGTGCTGGAGCAGGAAGACCGTCTCCGGGTTGAACAGGTGCAGCTCGCCCTCGCGACGCCACTGGTACTCGCCGCCGACCGGCAGCCCGGCGGCGGCCTCGGCCCCCGGCGGCGGCCAGGCCAGCGCGTGCCGGGCGGCCACCTCGGTATGGATGCCGTCCAGCCCGACGCCGCTGATCGTGCTCGGTGTGCCCCGGAAGTACCGCTGCACCAGCCGGGTCTCCAGGCCGACGGCCTCGAAGACCTGCGCCCCGCAGTAGGACGACACGGTGGAGATGCCCATCTTGGACATGATCTTCAGGACGCCCTTGCCGAGCGCCTTGACGTAGTTGCGGGTCGCGGTACGCGGCTCGACCCCGGCCAGCACGCCCGTGGAGATCATGTCCTCCACCGACTCGAAGGCGAGGTACGGGTTGACCGCCGCCGCACCGTAGCCGATCAGCACCGCCGCGTGGTGCACCTCGCGGCAGTCCCCGGACTCCACGATCAGCGCCACCTGGGTCCGCGTCTGCTCCCGCACCAGGTGCTGGTGCACCGCGGCGGTGAGCAGCAGCGACGGGATCGGCGCGAGGTCGGCGTTGGAGTCCCGGTCGGAGAGCACCAGGATGCGGACCCCGTCCTCGATCGCCTCGGAGACGTGCCGGCAGATCTCGGTCAGCCGGGCCTTGATGCCGGCCCCGCCGTCCCGGATCCGGTAGAGCCCCGAGACCCGGACCGCCTTGAAGCCGGGCAGGTCGCCGTCCTCGTCGACGGAGAGGATCTTGGCCAGCTCGTCGTTGTCGATCACCGGGTAGGGCAGCACGATCTGCCGGCAGCTCGCCGGGCCCGGGTCGAGCAGGTTGCCCTCCGGCCCGATGGTCGTCGCCAGGCTGGTCACCAGCTCCTCGCGGATGGCGTCCAGCGGCGGGTTGGTGACCTGGGCGAAGAGCTGGTGGAAGTAGTCGTAGAGCAGCCGTGGCCGGGTGGACAGCGGGGAGATCGGAGTGTCCGTGCCCATCGAGCCGATCGGCTCCGCACCGGTGCGGGCCATCGGGGCGAGCAGGATCTTCAGCTCCTCCTCGGTGTAGCCGAAGGTCTGCTGGCGACGGCGTACCGAGTCGTGGGTGTAGACCTCGTGCTCGCGGTGCGGCAGGTCGTCCATCTCGATCAGCCCGGCGTGCAGCCAGTCCGCGTACGGCTGGGCGGCGGCCAGCTCGGTCTTGATCTCGTCGTCGTGCACGATCCGACCGGCGGTGGTGTCGACCAGGAACATCTTGCCGGGCTGGAGCCGCCCCTTGGCGACCACGGTGGCCGGGTCGAGGTCGAGCACGCCCGCCTCGCTGCCCAGCACCACGAGTCCGTCGGCGGTCTGCCACCAGCGGCCCGGACGCAGCCCGTTGCGGTCGAGCACCGCGCCGACGATCTCGCCGTCGGTGAAGGCGACCGAGGCCGGGCCGTCCCACGGCTCCATCAGGCTGGCGTGGAACCGGTAGAAGGCGCGCTTGTCGGCGGCCATGTCCGGGTCGTTCTCCCACGCCTCCGGGATCATCATCAGCACCGCGTGCGGCAGGCTGCGCCCGGCCAGGTGCAGCAGTTCCAGGACCTCGTCGAAGTTGGCCGAGTCCGAGGCGGCCGGGGTGCAGATCGGGAAGACCCGGCGGATGTTGCCGGACAGCTCCGGGGTCCGCAGCAGCGCCTCGCGGGCCTGCATCCAGTTCCGGTTGCCACGGATCGTGTTGATCTCACCGTTGTGCGCGATGAACCGGTACGGGTGCGCCAGCGGCCAGGACGGGAACGTGTTCGTGGAGAAGCGCGAGTGCACCAGCGCGATGGCGCTGTCCACCCGCTCGTCGGTCAGGTCCGGATAGAACGCGGGCAACTGGTCCGGGGTGAGCATCCCCTTGTAGACCATGGTCCGCCCCGACAGCGACGGGAAGTACGCCGGCACGCCGCGCTCGGCCGACTCCCGCTCGGCCTGCTTGCGGACGCAGAACGCGACCCGCTCCAGCTCGATGCCGCGCAGCGGGGAGCCGGCCGGACCGGCGGGGGTGTCGGTCAGCCGGTCCGCGGCGAGGAAGAGCTGCCGCACCCGGGGCATCGCCGCCAGGGCCGTCTCGCCGAGGTCGGAGGCGTCCACCGGGACGTCCCGCCAGCCGAGCAGCTCGGCACCCTCCACCAGGGCGTACTTCTCGATCACCTGGCGGGCGCGGGCCTCGGCGGCGTCGTCGTCCGGGAAGAAGACCAGGCCGGTGGCGTACTCGCCGGCCGGAGGCAGGGGGAAGTCGACCACCGCGCGCAGGAAGGCGTCCGGCACCTGGATCATGATGCCCGCGCCGTCACCGGTGTTCGGTTCGGCGCCCCGGGCACCTCGGTGGTCCAGCCGACACAGGGCGCCGAGACCGCTGGCGACCACCGTGTGCGAGCGCCGGCCGTGCAGGTCCGCCACGAAGGCCACACCGCACGCGTCGTGCTCGTGGGCGGCGTCGTACAGGCCGGCAGGGGACGCTACCTGGCCGCCGCGCGGTGCCGGCTGGGGGTGGTGTGGGTACGCAAAGGCCACCCGGGCCTCCTGTCGTCACTCAGGCGTGGATCATGGTCGGGACGACGTCGGCCCTGTATCGGACTATTGAGTCTACGTTAGGGCGCGGTACGCAAGGCCAGTGCAGATTGATCACACCGTCCAGACTCTGGGACGTGTAGTCTCGCGCGGTGGATAGACCGTACGCCGACCTGCTGGATCGGCTGGAGCGCTTCTACGACGCGGTGCCCCGCGACGTGGCCCGCGCGGAGGAACACGGCGGGTGTGTGCTGTTCGTCCGCGAAGGCCCCGGATGGCCGTTCTATGCCCGTCCACGCCTCGGTGCCGACCGACCGCCCTCGCTGGCCGACCTGACGACGGTTCGCAACCGGCAGCGGGAACTCGGCCTGCCCGAGGCCCTGGAATGGATTCACGAGATCAACCCGGACCTGCTCGCGGTCGCCCGCTCGGCCGGACTCAGCGTACTGGAAGCCCCGCTGATGGTGCTCGACCCGGAGGCCGTCGGCGACCCCGCGACGTACACCGACGTACCGGTGCGGATGCTGGCCGCCGCCGCGCCGGACCTCGCCGCCGACGTGGCCGCCCGCCGGGCCGTCGCGGCCGTCGGCTTCGCCGCGCCCGGCACCAGCCGAGGCATCGGCGGCCCGGCCGAACGCGACGCGGCCATGATCGGCCTCGACGTCGCCGCTCTGGACGAGGAACGGGCCCGGATCGCCGACGGCAGCCGACTCTCCGCCCTGGCCGAGACCCCCACCGAGGGCGCCCTGGCCAGCGGGATGGCCATGCGGGTCGGCGACGTGGCCGAGATCGCCGGAGTGGCCACCCTGCCCAGCGCGCGCCGCCGGGGCCTGGCCGCCGCGATCACCGCCACCCTGGCCCGCGCCCTGCGCGCCGACGGCACCGACCTGGTCTTCCTCTCCGCCGGCAGCGAAGAGATCGCCCGGGTCTACCTGCGCGTCGGCTTCCGCCGCATCGGCACCGCCTGCATAGCCGAACCCGCCACAGTCACCCCCTGACACCCCACCGCCCTCCCCCACCCCGCCCAATCTGGCCGCCGCGCCCGCCCACCGCGGCTACCCGCCGCGGTGCCCGCCGCAGGTGACCCGCCGCAGGTGACCCGCCGCAGGTGACCCGCCGCAGGTGACCCGCCGCGGTGACCCGCCGCGGTGATCAAGAAGTTTGGGCGTCCGTGGCGATCAACTAGCACCAAAACTTCTTGATCAACAGGGTTGGCGGCGGACGGCAGGCGGCGGCCCCTGGCCGGCGGGGCCCACGGCGGAGCGGGGGCGTCTCGCCGTGCCGCCCCCTGAGGCATCTCCGTCGATCATGGAGTTGTGGTCGATATTTTGGCGTGTTTTGCGAACTTTGCCGCCGCCACAACTCCATGATCAACGCGAGAGGCGAGCGCGGCAAGGCACGGGAGGCGGGCGCGGCGGCGCGGGCGGGCGTGTGGCGGCGCGGGCGGGCGGGCTCGGCGGCGCGGGCAGGAGGCCCGGGCGGGATGGGGTTCGGGTCAGGTTGGGGGGCGCCACTGGGCGGCCACGGAGGCGGCGCTGCCCAGGAGGCGGGGGGTGATGGTGCCGAGGGCGGCGTCGCGGGCGCGCAACGCCAGCCGGCCACGGGTCTGCAGCACCGCCGACATGCGGCGGGTCTGCCGGACCACAGTCGCCGCGCGGGGGCGGCGCGTCCGGTCGTACGCCACCACCGCGTCCGGCAGCGTGGACTCCCGCAGCAGCGCGGCGAGTGTGACGGCGTCCTCGAAGGCCAGGCAGGCGCCCTGCCCGAGGTGCGGTGGCATGGCGTGAGCGGCGTCACCGAGCAGCACCACCCCGCCCGGTCCGACCGGGAAGCCGTACGACCTGGGCAGCGGACGCAGCTCGCGGATCTCCTGCTGCACCAGATCGGCCGGGTCGGTGGCGGCCAGCAGCTCGTCGACCGGTGCGGGCCAGCCCGCGTACCAGCGTCGCAGCAGCGCCAACTGGGTCTCCGGCGGCTCCGGGCGGGGCGCCCCGGCGGCGGTGGCCATCCAGTAGATGCCGCCCCGGCTGGACGCGCCGGAGGAGCCGCGCTCGCCCAGCGAGGCGGCGGCGAAGCGGTATCCGGCGCCGAGGATCTCCCCGCCGACGGGCCCGCCGTCGGCCAGGTTCGGTGCGCGGTACCAGGGGACCACCGCACGCCAGGCGGCACAGCCGGAGCTGACCACGCTCGCCTCCGGGGCGAGCTGGCGGCGGATCACGCTGTCCGCGCCGTCGGCCGCGACCACCAGGTCGGCCTCGAACGTCTGCCGGCCGTCACCGACCGCCGGGCGGGCGCCCGGGGCGGCGCGTACGGTGCGTACCGTCACGCCGGTCCGCAGCTCGACCCGCTCACCCAGGCCCGCGATCAGTGCGTCGTGCAGGTCCTCCCGGTGCACCACGACCGGCAGGCGCTCGGCCGGGGTCTGCCGGGGCTGCACCAGCCAGTGCCCGTCCGGGCGGCGCACCCCGCCGTCGGGCAGCGGGGTGGCGATGGCGTCCAGGCCGGCACCGAGATCGAGGGCACGCAGCGCGCGGACGCCGTTGGGCCAGAGCACCACGGCGGTCGGCTCGGGACGAATCCGGTCGGCCCGTTCCAGCAGGGTGACCTGCCACCCCGAGCGGGCGAGCGCACCGGAGACCGCCAGGCCGCCCAGCCCGCCGCCGACCACGACCGCGCTGCGCATGGCCTCAGCTGTCGCGATCGGCCGGACGTGCCGCCGCGCCCTCGGCGGCGGTCGGGGTGTCCCCGTCGTCGGTCGAGGCGCCGGTGCCCGGGTCGGGGTCGGGGTCGGTGCCTGGGGCGGGGTCGGCGGGGTTGGTCACCTCGCCGGGGGCCTCACCGGTCTGCCGCCAGTGCGCGAACTGCTCCTCGCTGACCACCCGGTAACCCTCCGGCACCGCCGGCTCGGTCCGGCCGCCGCGCGTCGCCGACAGGTCGACCTGGGAGACGTCGGAGCCGGCCGGTGCCGCGGTGGCGGCCGGCAGTCCGACCGGGATCAGGTACTCACGCGGCCCGCGCACCCGCAGGAAGTAGATCAACGCGCCGACGAAGACCAGGGCCGCCGTCCAGACGTTGAGGCGTACGCCGAGGATGCTGGTGGCGTCGTCGGTCCGCATCATCTCGATCCAGAACCGGCCGGCGGTGTAGCCCATCACGTAGAGGGCGAACGCCCGGCCCCGGCCGAGACGCAGCTTGCGGTCGAGGAAGAACACCAACGCGGCGACGCCCACGTTCCAGAGCGCCTCGTAGGCGAAGGTCGGGTGGTAGAGCCCCTCCTCCAGGATCGGCCGCCCCGCCTCGTCGCGCAGCGCCTGACCGCCGTCCATCCGGTGGATCTCCAGCCCCCAGGGCAGGTCCGTCCGGCCGCCGTAGAGCTCGTTGTTGAACCAGTTGCCCAGCCGGCCGATCGCCTGCGCCAGCGGCAGGCCCGGCGCCAGCGCGTCGGCGACCACCGCGAACGGGATGCCGAGCTGCCGGGCGGCGATGTAGGCGCCGACCGCGCCACCGGCGACCGCACCCCAGATGCCCAGGCCGCCCTCGTGGATGAAGAAGACCTTGATCGGGTCCCCGCCGGTGCCGAAGTATGCCGCCGGTGAGGTGATCACGTGGTAGATCCGGGCGCCGATGATGCCGGCCGGCACCGCCCAGAGGGCGATGTCGAGCACCGCGCCGGGGGCGACGCCGCGCTGGCGCATCCGTCGCTCGGTGACCCAGCAGGCCACCACGATGCCGGCGATGATGCACAGCGCGTACGCCCGCAGCGGAATCGGGCCGAGATGCCATACGGCGGTGCTCGGGCTGGGCAGGGCGGCCAGGGACGTCGGCGAGGCGAGACTCACGGGTGCACACGCTACCGCTGCGGACCCCCGGAACGTCACCCCGGTCCGCCCCAGCCGCCCGGGTTCCGTGGCCCGTCGGGGCTTTTGTCCCCCGGAACGTCGCGCGCGTCGGCCCCACCCGCAGGTGGCGTACCGGTCGGGTCAGCGGGCCGGGTTGCGTACGCCCTCGGCCAGCTCCGCGCTCAGCGTCCGCAGCGCGGTCAGCCCGGCCTCCTGGTCGGGGGCATCGAGCAGGCAGCGGATCAGCGCACTGCCGACGATCACCGCGTCGGCGTACCCGGCGACGGTGGCGGCCTGCTCCCCGGTGCCCACGCCCAGCCCGACGCCGACCGGGATCTCGCTGATCTCTCGGACCCGCGACACCAGCACCGGCGCCGCCTCCGAGGTCTGCGCCCGGGCTCCGGTGACTCCCATGATCGCGGTGGCGTAGACGAAGCCACGGCAGTGTTCCACGGTCATCGCCAGCCGGGCGTCGGTGGACGAGGGGGCGACCAGGAACGTGCGGTCCAGCCCGTGCGCGTCCGAGGCGGCCAGCCACTCCTGGGCCTCGTCGGGGATCAGGTCGGGGGTGACCAGCCCGGTGCCGCCGGCCGCCGCGTAGTCCCGGGCGAAGGCGTCCACGCCGTACCGCTCGATCGGGTTCCAGTAGGTCATCGTCACCACCGGGGCACCGGTGGCCGCGACCTCCTCCACGATGCGCAGCGTGTCCCGGGTGCGTACCCCGCCGGCCAGCGCGATGTCGCTGGCCCGCTGGATGACCGGGCCGTCCATCACCGGATCGGAGTACGGGATCTCCACCTCGATCACGTCGACGCCCGCCGAGACCATCGCCTTCATCGCGGCGATGCTGCCCTCGACCGTCGGAAAGCCGGCCGGCATGCAGCCCACCAGCAGCGCCCGGCCGTCGGCCCGAGCCTTCTCGAACGCCCCACCGATCCGGCTCATGCCGCCGCTCCGCTTCGCCCCGAACCGAGGATGCCGAAGTACTCGCCGGCGGTGTGCACGTCCTTGTCGCCCCGGCCGGAGAGGTTGACCACGATGGTGGGCTCCCGGCCCAGCTCGGCGGCGAGCTTCGGGGCCACGGCCAGGGTGCCGGCGAGCGCGTGCGCGCTCTCGATCGCCGGGATGATCCCCTCGGTGCGGCAGAGCAGCTCGAACGCGGCCATCGCCTCGTCGTCGGTGACCGGCAGGTAGTGGGCCCGGCCGGTGTCGTGCAGCCAGGCGTGCTCCGGGCCGACGCCCGGGTAGTCCAGGCCGGCCGAGATCGAGTGCGACTCGACGGTCTGGCCGTCCTCGTCCTGCAGCACGAAGGTCCGCGTGCCGTGCAGCACGCCGGTGGACCCGCCGGTGATGCTGGCCGCGTGCCGTCCGGTAGCCACCCCGTCGCCGCCGGCCTCGAAGCCGTAGAGGTGTACCTGTGGGTCGTCGACGAAGGCGTGGAAGATCCCCAGCGCGTTGGAGCCGCCGCCGACGCAGGCGGTGACGGCGTCCGGCAGGCCGCCGGTGAGCTCCTGGCACTGGGCCCGCGCCTCGTCGCCGATGCCGCGCACGAAGTCGCGCACCAGGGCCGGGAACGGGTGCGGGCCGGCCGCGGTCCCGATCAGGTAGTGCGTGTCGTCGACGTTGGCGACCCAGTCCCGCATCGCCTCGTTCATCGCGTCCTTGAGCGTGCGCGAGCCGTTCGTGACCGGCACCACCTCGGCGCCGAGCATCCGCATCCGGGCCACGTTGAGCGCCTGCCGCTCGGTGTCGACCTGACCCATGTAGACCACGCAGTCCAGGTCGAACAGGGCGGCGGCGGTGGCGGTGGCGACACCGTGCTGACCGGCCCCGGTCTCGGCGATCACCCGCTTCTTGCCCATCCGCCGGGTCAGCAGCGCCTGACCGAGCACGTTGCGCACCTTGTGCGCGCCGGTGTGGTTGAGGTCCTCCCGCTTGAGCAGCACCCGGGCGCCGACCCGCGCGGAGAACCGGCGGGCCTCGTAGAGCAGCGACGGGGTGCCGGCGTAGTCGCGCAGCAGGGCGGCGAACTCCGCCCGGAACGACTCGTCGGCCATCGCCGCGCGGTGCGCCGCGTCCAGCTCGTCCAGGGCGGCGACCAGCGCCTCCGGCACGAACCGGCCACCGAACCGACCGAAATGCCCGGCCGCGTCCGGAAAAGACGCCTGCTCGCTCACACCGACACTCCGCTCCGCCGCGTGCCCGCGTGAGGCACCACCGCACCGATGATTCGCTCGACGGGCTCGCTCATGTCAGATCCTCTCGCCGCGACGGCGTCAGCGCACCGGGCGGGGCGTGGCGGGGTGGTTGCCGGCGTTGACCAGCTCGGCCACCGCCTCCCGCGGACTCTTCTGGGTGACCAGGCCCTCGCCGACCAGCACCGCGTCCGCCCCGGCCGAGGCGTACCGGATCAGGTCGTGTGGACCACGGACACCGGACTCGGCGATCTTGACAACGTTGCTCGGCAGACCGGGCGCGATCCGCTCGAACACCGACCGGTCGACCTCCAGCGTACGCAGATCGCGGGCGTTGACCCCGATCACCTGCGCGCCGGCCTCCAGGGCCCGGTCGGCCTCCTCCTCGTCGTGCACCTCGACCAGCGCGGTCATGCCCAGCGACTCGATCCGCTCCAGCAGGCCGACCAGCACGTTCTGCTCCAGCGCGGCGACGATCAGCAGCACCAGGTCGGCGCCGTGCGCGCGGGCCTCGTGCACCTGATAGCTGGAGACCACGAAGTCCTTGCGCAGCACCGGGACGCTGACCGCGGCCCGGACGGCGGCGAGGTCCTCCAGCGAACCGCCGAACCAGCGCCCCTCGGTGAGCACGCTGATCGCCCGGGCGCCACCGGCCGCGTAGTCACCGGCCAGGTCCGCCGGGTCGGCGATGTCGGCGATCTTGCCCTTGGACGGCGAGGAACGCTTCACCTCGGCGATGACCGCGACGCCGGGCCGGCGCAGCGCGGCGTACGCGTCCAGCGGCGGCGGGGCGGCGGCGGCGAGTTCGCGGATCCGCTCCATCGGGACCTGCTCCTGCCGCCGGTCCACGTCCTCGCGGACGCCGGCCAGGATCTCGTCGAGCACGCTGACGGACGCTGCCGGGCCGGCCTCGTTCCCTTCCGCGTGCGGATGATCAGCAGTCACCAACGGACTCCCCTCTCCGGGTGTCATGGGCCGATGCTAGGTGCCGCCACCTGGCACCGACCGGTGGGGGTATGGCGCGCCTCACGAAATGGGCTGCGGCATAATGACCGACCTGCGCGAACAGGGCGTGACGCTGCGTCACCCCCTTATCGACGCCCACCCATATCGACGACAGTCCCGACCTTACCGGTCAGCTTCCGTCGAGGTCGGTCGATGCTGTGAGCAAGCTCAAGGCCGAACGGCCCTTTGCCTGCTCAGACCCCCTGCCGCAGTGTTGATGTCGTGGTCATCACCACGAAACGTGAACCGGGCAGCATCGGACTCGGGCACACTCGATGACGCGTCTACCCCATCGCCACGACGATCTCTCCCCGGGGTGATCATGAATTCCTCCGCGCCGCAGCAGACCATCGGACTCACCACCATCTCGCGTACCGTCGCGTCGCTCGCCGTCGGTGTCGTCCACACGCTGGAGCGCGCCGTGGTCGGCCCGACCCGGATCCGGACCGCCCGCGGCAACGCCTGGGAGGCCATCTGCGCCGACCGGGCCCGAGCCGACCAGCGGGCCGCACTGGACCGGCTGGTCGCCGAACTCGCCGCCAGCCGGTCGGCCGACACCCGGGACCGACAGCCGGTCGGCTGACCCCCGGTCCGCTCAGCGCTCGGTCGGGTCCTCGCCCCGGTCGAGCGCGTCCCACGCCTCGACGGTGCCGGCCCCACGGATCGGGCCCGCCGCCGGTGCCGACTGCCGGGACCGGCGCTCGTACCGGGCACCCATCGCCGGCCAGTCCCGCCCGCGCAGCGCCGTCAGCAGCCCGCCGGCCGCCGCCAGCAACCCGCCGAGCAGGGTGAGCGCCGGCCACTGCCGGGCGACCTCGTCGCCGATCTCGGCGACCAGCCCGTATCCGCCGCCGCCGACGATCATCAGGCCGAGCAGCGCCAGCAACCCGCCGAGCACCTGCCGCAGCCGGCCACGGGTGGCCAGCACCGCGCCGCCACCGGCCAGCCCGACCAGGGCGAGCGCCGGCAGCCAGGGCAGCAGTTGCGTCCCGGTCCGCCCCTCGTCCACCAGCGGTGTCGGTACGCCGACCACGTCGGTGTCCACCGCCCAGGTGCGGGTCACCGCCCAGAGCGCCAGCCCCGCACCGGCCAGGCAGAGCAGCACGGCGTACGCCAACTCGCGCCGGCCCGACGCGGACGGCGCGTCGCCCCCGGACGGAGTCTGCTCACTCATCGCGCTCACCGGGCCGGCCGGAGTGTCTCGGCGGCGGCGATCGCGGCGAGCACCGCCGCGGCCTTGTTGCGGGTCTCCTGGTCCTCGGCGGCCGGATCGGAGTCGGCCACCACCCCGGCACCGGCCTGCACGTACGCCCGCCCGGCCCGGATCAGCGCGGTGCGGATGGCGATGGCCATGTCGAGGTCGCCACCGAAGCCGAAGTAGCCGACGGTGCCGCCGTACAGGCCCCGGCGTACCGGTTCCAGCTCCTCGATGATCTCCATGGCGCGCACCTTCGGCGCCCCGGACAGGGTGCCCGCCGGAAAGGTCGCGGCCAGCGCGTCGAAGGCGGTGCGGTCGGCGCGTAGCGTCCCGACCACGGTGGAGACGATGTGCATGACGTGGCTGTACCGCTCGATGGTGGCGAACTCCGGCACCTCGACGGTGCCCGGTCGGCAGACCCGCCCCAGGTCGTTGCGGCCCAGGTCGACGAGCATCACGTGCTCGGCGCGTTCCTTCGGGTCGGCGAGCAGTTCGGCGGCGAGCCGCGCGTCGGCCTCCGGGGTGGCCCCGCGCGGGCGGGTGCCCGCGATCGGGTGCAGCAGCGCGCGCCGTTCGCCGTCGACCTCGCCGGTCACCTTCAGGTGCGCCTCCGGGGAGGAACCGACGATGTCGAAGTCGTCGAAGCGCAGCAGGTACATGTACGGGCTCGGGTTGGTGGTGCGCAGCACCCGGTAGACGTCCAGCGGGTCGGCGTCGGTGTCGCGCTCGAACCGCTGGGCGAGCACGATCTGGAAGCACTCGCCGGCCCGGATCGCCTCCTTGGCCGCCTCGACCGCCTTGGGGTAGCCGCCCTCGGGGGTACGGCTGCGTACCTCGCCGGCACTGGGGCGGCGGACCGTGGAGACCATCGGCGGGATCGGCCGGGACAGCGCGGTGGTCATCGCGTCCAGCCGGCCCACCGCGTGGTGGTAGGCGGCGGCCACCTGCGCCTCGCGGTCCGGGTCGTCGAGCGGAGGCAGGACCGCGTTGGCGACCAGGATGGCCGAGCCGTCGAAGTGGTCCAGCACCACCAGGTCGGTGGCGAGCATCATGCCCAGCTCGGGTACGCGCAGGTCGTCCTCGGTGAGCGAGGGCAGCCGCTCGAAGCGGCGGATCAGGTCGTACCCGAGGTAGCCGACCATGCCGCCGGTCAGCGGGGGCATGGTCCCGTCCGGCTCGCCGGGCGGACCGGCCAGCGCCGCCACCGTGGCCCGCAGCACCTCGACCGGGTCGCCTGCGGTGGGCAGCCCGGCGGGCGGCTCGCCGAGCCAGGCCGCCGAGCCGTCCCGTTCGACCAGGGTGGCGCTGCTGCGGACGCCGACGAAGGAATACCGGGACCAGGCCAGCCCCGACGAGCCGACGCCCTGCTCGGCGGACTCCAGCAGGAACGTGCCGGGCCCACCGGCGAGCTTGCGGTAGACCCCGACCGGCGTCTCCGCGTCGGCCAGCAGCCGCCGGGTGACCGGCACCACCCGCCAGCGGGCGGCCAGGTCGGTGAAGGTGGCCAGATCCGGGCTGACCGTGCCGTCGGTCATGCCGACGCTCCGGGGCGCCCGAGGAGTCGCGCGTACCGCTCGTTCACGAGGACACCTCACCGGAGGTGACCGGGAGTTCGGTGGAGAAGCAGGTGCGCTGGCCGGTGTGGCAGGCCGCCCCGACCTGCTCGACGCTGACCAGCACCGCGTCACCGTCGCAGTCCAGCGCCACGGACCGCACGTACTGGTGGTGGCCGGAGGTGGCGCCCTTGACCCAGTACTCGCGGCGGCTGCGCGACCAGTAGGTGGCCCGGCCGGTGGTCAGGGTGCGGTGCAGGGCCTCGTCGTCCATCCAGGCCACCATCAGCACCTCACCGCTGTCGTGCTGGCGGACCACGGCGGCCACCAGGCCGTCGGGGGTGCGGCGCAGCCGCGCGGCGATCTCCGGGTCGAGTCGCGACGGCCGGTCCGGGCCACCCGGCGGCTCCGGCGGGGAGAGGTGGGCGCCGCTCGTCGGCGCGTCAGGTACGGGCACAGTGACCCATTGTCCCGCACGCGGCGCCGGCACCCCAGTGGGCTCCCGGCTGGCGGACGGCGCAGGGCCGACGGGCTGGCGCAACTGGGTGACGTACCGGTCCAGGCGCCCGTCGAGCAGGGCGTCGGCGAAGTCGGTGCCGGCCACCTCGGCCACCTCGGCGGCGTACGGGCGGATCAGCGGCAGGGTGCCGGCGACCAGCCGGACCGCCGCCGCCCAGAGTTGCCCGGTCGATCCGGGCAGCAGGCCGAGGCAGCGCAGCATGTCCTGCCGGTAGCCGGGCGGGGCCACCGGCAGGTCGAGCGCGGCGGCGAAGGCCGAGCGGCGGGACACCACCCGGACCGAGGGGTTCGCCAACCGCAGCACCGAGGGGCAGAGCCGGGCCAGGTCGGCGGCGGCCAGCCGGACGCCGAGCGGGTCGTCGGCGTCGCGCGCGGCGGCCACCTTGCCGAGGGTGGCGATCAGCTCCTCCAACCGGGGTTCGTCGGCCGGCTGGCAGAGCACGGTCAGGTCGATCCGGTCCCGCCAGTGCGGGTCGGCCCAGAGCAGCCGCGCGGGAGCCGTCACCGGCAGCCCGAACGCCCAGTCGGCCGGCTCGCCCAGCCGCGTCACCCAGGACCGGATGTCGCGGGCGGCGACCGAGACGTGGGTCAGGCGGCCGGAGTGCTCCGTGAGGTACGCCCGACGTACGGCGTACGGGGCTCCGCCGACCAGCACGTCGACGTCGACGTCGCTGTGCGGGGTGGCGGCTCGACGGGCGTGGCTTCCGCGCAGCAGGATGCCGACCACGGGCCGGTCGGCGGTCGCCCGCAGCCGCGCGGCCCAGTCGTCGAAGAACCCACTGTCCGGTGACGGAGCGTGATCCACTGCGTCATCGTGCCGCAGGTCCGATCCGGGCGCAATGCCCCACAACGGACATGGTGTCCGATACGGAGTCTAAAGCCCGTGCTAGGGGGAAATCGGGGGCCTGGCCCGTCCGACGGAATTCAACTACCGTTGATTTCAACAGGTGATGAGTTTTGGAGGTGGGCGATGACGGAGGCGATCGCCGTCCGGGGCCTGGTCGTGGACCGGGGCGGACGGCGGGTACTGCACGGGATCGACGCCGGGGTGCCGCGCGGCGCGGTCACCGGGCTGCTCGGCCCCAGCGGCAGCGGCAAGACCACACTCATGCGCGCGGTCGTCGGGGTGCAGGTGGTCACCGCCGGCACGGTGACCGTGCTCGGCCACCCGGCGGGCGCGACGGAACTGCGCCACCGGGTCGGTTACGTCACCCAGGCACCGAGCGTCTATGCGGACCTGACGGTGCGGGAGAACGCCCGCTACTTCGCCGCCCTGCACGGCCGGGGTCGGGCCGAGGCGGACCGGGCGGTGGCCGACGTCGGCTTGGCACCGGCGGCGGGACAGATGGTCGGCACCCTCTCCGGCGGGCAACGCAGCCGAGCGTCACTGGCCTGCGCGCTGGTCGGCGAGCCGGAGCTGATCGTGCTCGACGAACCCACCGTCGGCCAGGACCCGGTGCTGCGGGCCGAGCTCTGGGCGAGGTTCCACGCACTCGCCGCGGCCGGGACGACTCTGCTGGTGTCCAGTCACGTGATGGACGAGGCGGCCCGCTGCGACCGGCTGCTGCTGATCCGCGCGGGGCGACTGGTCGCCGACGACACCCCGGCCGCGATCCGGGCCGCCGCCGGGGTCGACGACCTCGACGAGGCGTTCCTGCGGCTGATCCGGGCCGGCGAGGCCGGCGACGCGAGCGGCGGGGAGGCGTGATGAACCTGCGGATCCTCGCCGCCACCGTCGGCCGCATCCTGCGGCAACTGCGCCACGACCGGCGTACGGTGGCGCTGCTGGTGGTCGTCCCGACCGCGCTGCTCACCCTGGTCTACTACATGTACGCCGACCAGCCCACCCCGCCCGGCCAGCCGTCCCCCTTCGACCGGATCGCGCTGGTGATGCTCGGATTCTTCCCGTTCCTCATCATGTTCCTGGTGACCAGCATCGCCATGCTGCGCGAGCGGACCAGCGGCACGCTGGAACGGCTGCTCACCACCCCGCTGTCCCGCACCGACCTGCTCTTCGGGTACGGCATCGCGTTCGGGTTGGCCGGCGCGGTGCAGGCGACCATCGCCTCGGCCGTGGCGTACCGGGTCTTCGGTCTTGAGACCGCCGGCAGCAGCGCGCTGGTGATCCTGATCGCGGCGCTGAACGCCGTGCTCGCCGTCGCGCTCGGGCTGCTGTGCAGTGCCTTCGCCCGCACCGAGTTCCAGGCCGTACAGTTCATGCCGGTCGTGGTCGCCCCACAACTGCTGCTCTGCGGGCTCTTCGTGCCGCGCGACGAGATGGCCGGCTGGTTGCAGGCGATCAGCGACGTGCTCCCCCTGTCGTACGCCGTCGAGGCCCTTCAGGAGGTCGGCGCGCACGCCGAGCCGACCGCGACGATGTGGCGGGACGTGGCGGTGGTCGCCGGTGCGGCGGTGCTGGCGCTGGTGCTCGCCTCGGCCACGCTGCGACGGCGCAGCGGCTGACGGGGCCACCGAGCGGGAAGAGAGGGCGATGGCACGGCGCAGCGGACGGCGACCCGGCAATCCGGCGACCCGGGACGCGATCCTGGCGGCGGCCCGCACCGCCTTCGCGGAGCGGGGCTTCGACGCCGCCACCATTCGGGCCGTCGCCGCCGCCGCCGAGGTCGACCCGGCGCTGGTGCACCACTACTTCGGCAGCAAGGAGCAGTTGTTCCTGGCCGCCGTGCAGGCGCCGGTCGACCCTCGGGAACTGCTGCCGGCGGTGCTCGCGGGCGACCGCGACGGGATCGGGGAGCGGCTGGTCCGCACGTTCGTCGCGGTGTGGGACTCACCGGCCGGGGTCGCCGGGGTGGCCCTGCTGCGGTCGGCGGTCGGCAACGAGTGGACCGCCCGGCTGGTCCGGGAGTTCCTGACCACCCAGGTGTTGCGCCGGATCCTCGATCACCTCGACGTCGACCCGGCCCAGCTTCCGTTGCGCGGCGGGCTGGTGGCGACCCAGTTGATCGGGCTGGCCGTCATGCGGCACGTGGTCCGGCTGGAGCCGATCGCCTCCGCCGAGCCGGAGACCCTGGTCGCCACCGTCGGGCCGACCGTGCAGCGCTACCTCACCGGCGAGCTGGTCGACTGAGGCGCGCTCAGGCGCCGGACGCCGGGTGCAGCATCTCGTCGAACATCCGGGGCAGCTCGTCGTGTCCGGCCACCGGGCGCGCGAAGGCGAGCCGGGTCCGGTGCCGGGCACCCGCGTGCCCGAACGAGACCAGCATCCCGTACCTGTCGATCCGCTCCAGCCGAGGCGTCACGTCGACGCCGGTCAGCCCCAGCCGTCGGCGCAGGTAGGCGGTCAGCCGGTCGGCGTACCGATCGGCCAGGTCGGCCAGCAGCACCGCCTCGACCGGGTGCAGCGGGTCCGGCTCCGCCTCGGCGTACGCCGCCGGGTCGACCCGGCGCAGCGTGCCGGCGCGGTCCCACTGGGCCTGCTCCACCTCGAAGCGGCACAGCCGGAACCGGGTGCCGACGTCGAGCAGGTCCCCGGTGGGATCCACCTCGGCGAAGTCCAGCGCGGCGGCGCGTTCCTCGGGGCCGCCCAACTGGCGTACCCAGCCGGAGACCAGCGCGCGGCCCAACGACGGTGCGCCCGCGGTGGGCGGCAGGTCCAGTACGTCCAGCGCCACAGCGAGCGGGCGGTCCGGACCGGTGGTACGCAGGGCGGCGGTGAGGTCACTGACCACCGGCACCAGCAGCAGCACCCGGCCGTCGCAGTCGGTGACGTGACGGGCGTGGTGCAGACCGGGTCGGCAGGCCACGTGGACGAGACCGGCCAACCGGCCCGCGACGAGGGTACGGACGATCTCGGCAGGGCTCGGCCGCATGGCACGACCTCCTTCTAAGGTTAGGCTTACCTAACCCGAAGACTAGGGCATCGCGCCGATCACGTCCACCGGATCCAGGCACCGGCCTCGCCGCGACACGTCCGCGCCGATCACCGCGTCTGCTCCAGCCAGGAGGCATAGAGCAGGCCGTAGACCGAGTCCGGGTCCCGGATCAGCTCCTCGTGCGGCCCGCGCTGCACGATCCGACCCCGGTCCACCACGATCACCTCGTCGGCGCCCTGCGCGGTGGAGAGCCGGTGCGCGATCGCCAGTGTGGTCCGCCCCCGGGTCACCGCGTCCAGGGTCCGTTGCAGGCGTACCTCGGTGGCCGGGTCGACCGCGCTGGTCGCCTCGTCGAGCACCAGCAGATCCGGGTCGGCCACGTACGCCCGGGCCAGCGCCACCAACTGCCGCTCCCCCACGCTCAACGCCTCGCCGCGCTCACCCACCCCGGTGGCCAACCCGGCCGGTAGCCCGTCCAGCCAGTCGGCCAGCCCCAGGTCGCTGAAGGCCGTAGCGAGCTGCTCGTCGGTCAACTCGGGACGACCGAACCGCACGTTGTCCGCCACCGACGCGTCGAACAGGAAGCCGTCCTGCGGCACCATCACCACCCGGGACCGCAACGAGTCGAAGCGGACGTCGGTCAACGGCACCCCGGACAGCAGCACCGCACCCGCGGTCGGGTCCATCAACCGGGTCAGCAGCTTGGCGAAGGTGGTCTTGCCGCTGCCCGTCTCGCCCACCACCGCGACCCGGCTCTTCGCCGGGATCTCCAGGCTGACGTCGTGCAACACGGTCGGCCCGTCCGGGTAGGCGAAACGCACCTGCGCGAAGCGGATGTCCAGCGGCCCGCCGGGCAGCTCCCGCCCCTGCGGACCCGGGTCGGCCACGTCCGGCGAGACGTCCAGCACGTCCAGCACCCGCCGCCACCCGGCGATCGCGTTCTGCGCCTCGTTGAGCACCTCCGTGGCGATCTGCACCGGCTGGATGAAGAGCGTCACCAGGAACAGGAAGGCGGTGATCGCACCGATGCTCAACGTCTGGTCGGCGCCGAGGAGCACGCCGAGCACCACCACACCGGCCAGCGCCACCCCGGCCGCCAGCTCCCCCACCGAACTGCCGAGGATGCTGATCCGAATGGCCTTGCGCTGCGCCTGCTGCTGGCTGTCGATCGCTTCGTCCAGCCGCCGCGACGTCCGGCCGGCAATGCCGTACGCGCGGATCACCGGCGCGCCGACCACGCTCTCGCCGACCGCCGCCAGCAACGTGCCGGTCCGCTGCCGCACCACCCCGTACGCGGCGGCGAGCCGACGCTGGAGCAGCCGGATCACCAGGACCGCCGGCACGAACGCGGCGAAGACCACAAGCGTCAGTTGCCAGGAGTACGCCAGCATCACCGCCGTGGTCACCGCCAACTGCCCCAGGTTCACCAGCAGGATCACGCCGCCCCACTGGAGGAACTGGGTGATCTGGTCGACGTCGCTGGTGACCCGGGAGACCAGCGAGCCCCGCCGCTCGGACTGCTGGTGCAGCATCGACAGGTCGTGCACGTGCCGGAACGCCCGCACCCGGACCCCGGCCAACGCCGTCTCGCTGACCGTGAACAGCCGCCGCATCATCAGATAGCCGCAGGCGGTGGTCACCACCAGCACGGCGGCGGTGACCGCCACGACGACGAACAACGCGTTCAGGTCGAGCCCACCGGCGATGCCCCGGTCGATGCCCTGCTGCACCGCCACCGGCACGGCCACCCGGCCGACCATGTAGACCAGCGCCAGGCCGAGGGTGCCGGCCAGGCCGACCCGCAACTCCGGCGACAGCGCCAACCCGCGCCGCAGTGTCCGCCAGGTCGACTCCGCCGGCTCCGGCACCTCCGTCGTCACACTCGCGCTCACCGGTGCCATCCTTCGTTCACGACTGCGGGACTCCGCTGCGCTGCGTTCCTCGCGTTCAGCCGGACCGACTCTCCGTTCACGACTGCGGTACTCCGCTGCGCTGCGTTCCTCGCGTTCACCGGTCCACCTCCAGGCCGGAGGCCAGCGGGGTGACCTCGTCGTACGTCGGTTGCCGCTCGTGGTCGACCTCGGCCTGCTCGTACGCGGTGACCAGGTTGGCGTAGCCGGGCACGGTGGCCAGCAGCGTGGTGTGGGGGCCCCGCGCGATCACCCGGCCCTGCTCCAGGTAGATGACCTCGTCGGCGAGGGCGATGGTGGCCCGGCGGTAGGCCACCACCAGGATCGACGCTCCCGGGCCGCCCGCCTCGGACGAGCGCAGCCCGGCCAGGATGGCGGCCTCCACGCGCGGGTCGACCGCGCTGGTGGCGTCGTCGAGCACCAGCAGGCGGGGACGCCCGGCCAGCGCCCGGGCCAGGGTGAGCCGCTGCCGCTGACCGCCGGAGAGCGATGTGCCCCGCTCGCCGACCCTGGTGTCCAGCCCGTCGGGCAGCGCGGCGACGAACCCGTCGGCCTCGGCCAGCCGCAATGCGGCCCACACGGCCTCGTCGTCGATGCCCGCCCGGTCCAGCGAGACGTTGGCCCGGACGGTGTCGTCGAAGACGAACGGCACCTGCGCCACCAACGCCACGGTGCCGGCGAGTGAGTCGGCGGCCAGTTCGCGCACGTCCACGCCGTCGAGGCGTACGGTCCCGGCGCGGGGGTCGACCAACCGCACCGCCAGCGACGCCACGGTGGACTTGCCGGAGCCGGTCGGCCCGACCAGGGCGACGGTCTTGCCGGCCGGCACGGTGAAGGTGACCTCGCCGAGCACCTCGGCACCGGGCAGGTGTGCCTCGGCCGGCTCGTAGGCGAAGGCGACGTCGGTGAAGGAGAGCGTGGCGGGCGCCTCGGCGTCCGGGTCCAGCCGAGTGCTGCCGTACGGCATCTCGCCGGTGGCGTCGAGCACCCGGCGGACCCGGTCCCACCCGGCGACGCTGCGCGGAAGTTCGGCCAGGACCCAGCCGATGGCCCGCACCGGGAAGGCCAGCACGGTGAAGAGGAACGCGACGCTGACCAGCTCGGCGACCGAGATGGCGCCCTGCTGCAACCGGTACGCGCCGACCACCAGCACGGCGAGCGTGCCGAGGCTGGGCAGGGTCTCCAGCATCGGGTCGAAGATGCCGCGCAGCCGCCCGACCGAGATCAGGGCGTCGCGCAACTGACCGGCGCGGGCCGCGAACCGGTCGGTCTCCTGGGCCTCCCGACCCATCGTCTTGACCACCAGCGCGCCGTCGAAACTCTCGTGCGCGATGCCACTGACCTCGGCACGCAGCCGCTGCGCGCGGGCCTGACGCGGGGCCATCCGGCGGGAGTAGGCCACGTTGAGCGCGAACAGCGCCGGGAACACGGCCAGTCCGACCAGGGCCAGGGCCCAGTCGGTGACGAAGAGCGATCCGACCGCGCCGACCAGCATCACTAGCGTGCCGACCGCGAACGGCAGCGGCGCGATCGGATGCCAGGCGGCCTCCACGTCCGAGTTGGCGTTGGACAGCAGGGTGCCGGTGGCGTTGCGGTGGTGCCAGGACAGCGGCAGTTCCAGGTAGCGGCGGGTGACCCGGCGGCGGTAGTCGGCCTGGAGGCGGTACTGCATGTATCCCGCGCCGAGCCGCCGGCCGAAGATGCCGACCACCCGCAGCACGCTGATCCCGAGCAGCGCGGCGGCGGCCAGGGCCAGGACGCCCACGCCGACCGACCCGCGTTCGATGGCCGGGACCACCACGTCGCCCACCACCGCGCCGACCACGAACGCGCTGCCCACCACCATCACGCCGAACAGCACACTGCCGCTGACCGCGACCGCGAAGATCCTCGGTTGTTCTCGGATGGCCCGCCCCAGGACGGCCAGCCCGCGACCGAGCACCTCCCGACTAGTCCCGCTCGCCACGTATCTCCCCCGCCGTAAGCCGCCACAATCCTCCCTCATCCTTACCGCAGCGCGCCCATCCCGCCGACCCGCGGCGATATGTCCGACGTCACCTCGCACCCCGGCACGAACCCGGCGGAACGTGGTCGGTCCGCCTACGATCACGTCATGCCGCGCTACGCCCGGTCGGAGCGCGAGGCGCTCACCGACCTGATGTCGACCCTGGGTCCGGACGCCCCGACGCTCAACGAGGGCTGGACCACCCGTGACCTGGCCGCGCACCTGGTGGTGCGGGAACGGCGGCCGGACGCCGCCGCCGGCATCCTGATCGGGCCGCTGGGCGACTACGCCGAGCGGGTCCGGCGCGAGATCGCCGCGCAGGACTGGGCAGACCTGCTCGCCCAGGTACGGCAGCCGCCGGTGTGGAGCCCGGTGAGCAATCCGCTCACCGACGAGCTGGCCAACACGATGGAGTTCTTCATCCACCACGAGGACGTCCGCCGGGCCCAGCCCGAGTGGCAGCCCCGCGCGTTGCCGACCGGCCTGGAGCAGGCGTTGTGGCGGCGGGCCTCCACCCTGGCCCGGATGGCCCTGCGCCGGTTCCCGGCCCGGGTGGCCGTCCGGGCGCCCGGGCACGGCGAGGTGACCGCCGGTCGGGGTGGCGAGGCGCTGGGTCTGATCGGCGCGCCGGGCGAGCTGGTGCTGTTCCTGAGCGGCCGGCAGCGGGCGGCGCGGGTGCAGGTCGAGGGCGGTGCCGAGGCGACGGAACGACTCCGCGGCGCCAACCTGGGCTTCTAACCGTCTGTGCGGAACCGGTCACGACAATATCCGAAACGTTATTTGTCCGATCTCCCGGCCCTCCGCGCTACTCCCGTACGCTGGCCGCGCCGCCTCGTGGGGAAGCGGCGCGACAGGGAGCCCGATGCGAAGCTTTGCGGTCTCGGCCCTGCGGGAGCCCCCGTTCTCCGGCGCCCGGCATCACGACACCGAGCAGGTTGCCCGGGAGAGCACGGACTGGGCGCAGCACCTGGGTCTGATCAGTAACGGGCAACGACTACGCCGGGCGGATGCGGCTGGGCTGGCCGGACGGGCCTGCCCGGAGGCGTCGCTGGACGGCCTGCGCCTACTGGCCGACCTGATCTCCTGGCTGTTCGTGATGGACGACGCCTGCGACGAGGACGGCCTGGGCAGCGACCCGACCCGACTCGCGCCGACCGTGGCCGCACTGCTCGACGTGCTGGACCGCCAGGGCACGCCGACGGAGTCAGCGGTCGGCACGGCCGGACCCCTGGGGCTCGCGCTGGCCGACCTGTGCCGGCGCGTACGGGCCCGCCGGCGCCCGGCAGTGCTGCTGCACTTCACCTCGGCGATGCGGGGCTACCTGCTCGCGCTGCTGTGGGAGGCGGCCAACCGCGAGCACGGCCGGGTGCCGCCGGTCGACGAGTACGTCCAGATGCGCCGGCACACCGGCGGCGTCTATCCCAGCCTCACGCTCACCGACCTGGCCCTGGACGGTTTCCCCGCGGTCGACCACCGGGCCGATCCCGACTGGGCCGAGTTGGACCTGCTCGCCGCCGACCTGGTCTGCTGGTGCAACGACGTCTTCTCCTACGGCAAGGAGCACCGGGACGGCCCGGACGCACACAACCTGGTCACCGTGCTGGCCGGGGAGACCGGCGACGAGTCGACGGCGCTGCGGGCCGCCGCGGAGCGGTTCAACGACGGGCTGAGCGCGTACCTGGCCGCCGAGCACGAGTTGCTGGCCAGTCACGGCGACGCGGTCCGGCCGGCCTTGGCGGCTCGCCGCAACTGGATCCGGGCCACCTACGACTGGTCCCGAGCCGCTGAGCGGTACGCGTAGCACAACGTCATCGGCCGGTACGGGGGCGGCGGATGATCGTCAGGGCTAGCCGATGCCCCGGCGCAGGCAATACTCTTCGGTAACGAACACCGACGTGACGACCGTCACGCCTCCACCCCCGAAGGCGGCTACAGCGATGGCTCTCGATGTACCGTACCGTTCCATTCCTGACATGTTCCTCAAGCGTGTGGCGGCCACCCCCGACCGCCACGCTTTCGCCCACCCCGGTCCGGACAACACGCCGGTCTGGCTGACCTGGGCGCAGGTCGCCACGCGGGCGAAGGCGGTCGCCGCCGGTCTGCACGGCCTGGGCGTCGGCCAGGAGGACCCGGTGGCGATCCTGGCGAACACCCGGCTCGACTGGGTGATCGCCGACTTCGGCGTCATGTGCGCCAGCGGCGCGACGACCACGGTCTACCCGACGACCGAACCGCAGGACGCCACCTACATCCTCGCCGACTCCGCCTCCAGGGTGCTGTTCGCCGAGGACCCGTCCCAGGCGGCCAAGATCGCCGGCGCGGACCTGCCCGCGCTGACCCACGTGGTCCTCTTCGACGGCGAGCCCGACCCGGCGGCGGCGGTGCCCCAACTGACCCTCGCCCAACTGGAGGAGCAGGGCGCGCGGCGGCTCGCCGAGGACCCGGAGTTGGTCGACCGCATCGTGGCCGGCATCGGCCCCGAGCACCTGGCCACCCTGATCTACACCTCCGGCACCACCGGGCGCCCCAAGGGCGTCGAGCTGCTGCACGGCGGCTGGTGCTGGGAGGGTGTGGCGCAGGAGGCGGTGGGCCTGCTGCGCGAGGACGACCTCCAGTACCTCTGGTTGCCGCTGTCGCACTCGTTCGGCAAGACGCTGCTCTGCGGCACCACCCACGTCGGCATGCCGACGTACGTGGACGGGCGGGTCGACAAGCTCGTCGAGCTGCTCTCGGTGGTCCGTCCGACGCTGATGTGCGGCGCGCCCCGGGTCTTCGAGAAGGTCTACAACAAGTCGGTGACCACCGCGCAGGGCGCTGGCGGCGCGAAGGCGAAGATCTTCGCCTGGGCGGTCGGCGTCGGCAAGGAGAAGGTCGCCCTCGACCAGGCCGGCAAGCCGGTGCCGGGCGGCCTGAAGCTCAAGTACGCGGTGGCCGAGAAGCTGGTCTTCAGCAAGCTCCAGGCCCGCCTCGGCGGGCGGATCCGGGTGCTGGTGTCCGGTGCCGCACCGCTCAGCCCGGAGATCGCGACCTTCTTCGCCGCGGCGAACCTGCCGATCTCCGAGGGCTACGGGCTGACCGAGAGCAGCGCCGGCAACTTCGTCAATCCGCCCGGCGAACTGCGGATCGGCACGGTCGGTAAGGCCATGGGCGATCTGGAGTGCCGCATTGACAGCGACGGCGAGATCCTGATCAAGGGTCGGCCGGTCATGCGCGGCTACCACAACCTGCCGGAGGAGACGGCCGCCGTCTTCACCGAGGACGGCTTCTTCCGGACCGGCGACATCGGCAGCCTCGACGCCGACGGCTACCTGCGCATCACCGACCGGAAGAAGGACCTGGTCAAGACGTCCGGCGGCAAGTACATCGCGCCGTCGCACATCGAGGGCATGTTCAAGGCCACCTGCCCGTACACCTCGCAGGCGGTGGTGATCGCGCAGGCCCGCAACTTCTGCACCCTGCTGGTCACTCTGGACCCGGACGCCATCGCCGGCTGGGCCACGGGCACCCCGCTGGAGGGTCGCCCGTACGCCGAGATCGTCTCCTCGCCGGAGGCGCAGGCCATGGTCGAGGGGTACGTGGCCGAGCTCAACGCCAAGCTGAACCGCTGGGAGACCATCAAGAAGGTCACCATCCTGCCGCGCGACCTGACCATCGAGGACGGCGAGATCACCCCGTCGCTCAAGATCAAGCGGCGTGGGGTGGAGAGCAACTTCTCCGCCGAGATCGACAAGATGTACGCGGGCACGGTCGCCGAGATCTGACCGTCGTCGGCCCCGCGCCCATCCGTGGGTGCGGGGCCGACGCGTACCCGCTCACAGGTGGCGTCCCCGCCAGGTCGTCTGCTCGGCCTCGGTGGCGAGGAGGCAGCCCGCGCTCCGGCGGGCCACGCTCAGGCGATGACGCTCGGCTCCCGCCACCGGGGCAGCCCGGTGCGATCCAGGTCGTAACGGACCGCGGCGATCCGGCCCACCGCCTCGACCAGGTCCGCGGCGGGCAGGGTGAAGGGCAGCCGCAGGAAGCGTTCCAGCGTGCCGTCCAGGCCGAACCGGGGTCCCGGCGCCAGGCGTACGCCGACCTCCTCGGTCGCCCGGGCCAGCGCGCTGGAGATCGGGCCGTCCAGTTCGGCCCAGAGCGTCACGCCGCCGCGCGGCACGGTGACCCGCCACTCCGGCAGCCGATCGGCCAGCGCGTCGAGCAGCGCGTCCCGTTGCGCCGCCAGTTGCGTACGCCGGGCGGCGACGATGCCCGGCGCGGCGGCCAGCAGGTGCACGGCGACGAGTTGGTCCAGCACCGGACTGGACATGTCGACGCCGACCCGGGCCGCGGCCAGCCGCTGCACCTGCGGCGCGGAGGCCCTGATCCAACCGATCCGCAGGCCGCCCCAGAAGGGCTTGCTCATGCCGCCGATGCTGACCACCCGGGAGTGCCGGTCGAAACTCGCGGTCGGCGGCGGCAGTGTGGTGCCGTCCAGCGGCAGGTCCACGAAGGACTCGTCGATCACCAGGTCGGTGCCGACGGCATGCGCGGTGGTCACCAGCCGCTCGCGCAGCTCCGCCGCCATCAAATGCCCGGTCGGGTTCTGGAAGTCCGGGATCAGGTAGGCCACCCGGGGGCGTACCTGTCGGAGCGAGCCGAGCATCAGGTCGGCGTCCCAGCCGGTGGCGTCGGCGGCCAGGCCGTGGGTGGTGATGCGGGCCCGTCGGGCGGCCAGCGCGGCCAGCGCGTTGGGGTAGCTCGGTGACTCGACCAGCACCCCGCCGCCCGGCGCCAGGGCCAGCCGGAGCACCAGGTCCAGGGCGTGCTGGGTGCCGTTGGTGACCATGATCTGGTCGGGTGAGGTGGGCAGTCCCCGGTCGGTGTAGCCCTGGGCCACCGCCTCCCGCAGCTCGATGATGCCGGTCGGGTGGTAGCCGGCCCCGCCGAGGTAGCGGGGCAGGTCCTCGGTCGCGGCCTGGGCCGCCGGCAGCAGCTCCGGTGGGGCGGCCAGCGCCGCCACCCCCAGGTCGATCATGTCCCGGTCGTCGAGCGGGATCCAGAGCCCGTTGGGCGCCACCCGGTGCGTACCGGGCAGCCGGGTCCAGCTCCCCGCACCCCGGCGGCTGGACAGGTGCCCGCTGTCGCGCAGTTCACGGTACGCGGCGGTGACGGTGGTCCGGCTGATCCGCAGCGCCTCGGCCAGGTCCCGTTCCGCCGGCAGGCGTACGCCCAGCGGCAGGCGTCCGTCGGCGAGCAGGCCGCGTACCGCGCCGGCCAGCGCGGCGTAGTCGGGACTGCGCCGTCGCCCGGGCAGGGCATGCCACTGGCCGAGCAGTCGGGCCAATTGCGCTCCACGCACCTGACTCGCCATGGCCACTCCCCGAAAATTGGCTCTATGCGTGCCCAGATTGGCCCCTAGAGTGGCACGCGTGACCCTGATTGGCAACCTCCGCCACCGGCCGGTACGGCGACTGACCCAACTCCACGTCGGCCTCGTCCTCTACGGCTTCAGCATGGCGCTGATGATCCGTTCCGAGCTGGGCCTGAACCCCTGGGACGTGTTCCACCAGGGGCTCTCCCGACTGACCGGGCTGACCATGGGCACCACGGTCATCCTGGTGGGCGCCCTGGTGCTGTTGGCCTGGATCCCGCTGCGGCAACGTCCCGGCATCGGCACCGTGGCCAACGTGGTGGTGATCGGCCTGGCCGTCGACGCGACGCTGGCCCTGCTGCCCACCGGCGGGCCGCTGCCGGTGCGGATCGCGCTGCTGGTGGCCGGCATCGTCGGCAACGGCATCGCCACCGCCCTCTACCTCGGCGCCCGACTCGGGCCGGGGCCCCGCGACGGGCTGATGACCGGCCTCGTCGCCCGCCGGCCCGGCTGGTCGCTGCGCCTGGTCCGCACCGCCATCGAGATCGGCGTGCTGGCTGTCGGCTGGCTGCTCGGCGGGACGGTCGGCCTCGGCACCGTCGCGTACGCGCTGACCATCGGCCCGCTCGCCCAGTTCTTCCTGCCGGTCTTCGACACCCCCGAGCCGGGACCCGCACCGGTCGAGACCGCACCCGCCACCTGACGGCGTCACCGCGCCACCCCACGGAGCGGCGGCACCGCCGACCGGCACGCGACATTGACCCTCAGCGATGACACCGTGACGCAGAGTCGCAGTGGGTCGGGTGGTGTTTCCTTCCCGCCGCACTGACGGCAGAATCTCCACATGGGGGAGAACGCCTGGCGTCGGACCGATGCGTGGATCTTCGTCTCGCTGGTGATCGCCAGCGGCGCGGGGAGGCACCGGCGTTCCCCGACAACACGCAGGCCCGAGGGCGTACGCCTGGCCGACGTGATCTCCACGGCCGACCACCTCGACCGGACCCTCCCCGAACGACACGACATCGAGGGCGCGATCCGCCGACTACTCGGCGCCGGCCTGGTGGACGTCGCCGACGGCTGGTTCCGGATCACCGCCGACGGGGAGCGGCTCTGGCGTACCCGACCCAGCGCCGGGCTGGCCACCACCGTCGACACCGTGCAGGGCGTGCTCAGCCGACGGCACCCGCCCGGCAACGCGGACTGGCACCTCGACGAGGCCGAGCACACCGCCGCCGTCCAGGAATACCTGGTCCGTTCCGTGCCGATGCCCCGCCGCTCGCCCGAGGGCCATTCCGGCCGGGGCTGAGCGTCCGGACAGCGTCCGAGGCTGAAAGCCCGGACGGCAATCGGGGCTGGCCGCCCGGGTCAGCGGACGGGGTGACCCGCGCCGCGCAACGCGTCCTTGACCTCGGTGACCGTCAGCTCCCCGAAGTGGAAGACGCTCGCCGCGAGGACCGCGTCGGCACCCGCGCCGATCGCCGGGGGGAAGTGCGCCACCTCGCCCGCGCCACCGCTGGCCACCACCGGCACGTCGACCACCCGGCGTACCGCGGCGATGAGTTCGAGGTCGAACCCGGCCTTGGTGCCGTCGGCGTCCATCGAGTTCAGCAGGATCTCCCCGGCACCCAGCTCCGCGCCGCGTGCGGCCCACCACACCGCGTCCAGCCCGGTCCCCCGCCGGCCGCCGTGCGTGGTGACCTCGAAACCGCTGTCGGTGGTGCCGGCCGGTGCCCGCCGCACGTCCAGCGAGAGCACCAGCACCTGACGGCCGAACCGGTCCGCGATCTCGGCGATCAGCTCCGGCCGGGCGATGGCCGCGGTGTTCACCCCGACCTTGTCGGCACCGGCGCGCAGCAGCGTGTCCACGTCCGCCACCGCACGCACACCACCGCCCACGGTCAGCGGGATGAAAACCGACTCAGCGGTACGCCGCACCACGTCGAGCATGGTGCCCCGGTCGCTGGAGGAGGCGGTCACGTCCAGGAAGGTCAGCTCGTCCGCGCCCGCCCGGTCGTACGCCGCCGCCAGCTCGACCGGGTCACCGGCGTCCCGCAGGTCGAGGAAGTTGACCCCCTTGACCACCCGACCGGCGTCCACGTCGAGACAGGGGATCACGCGCACCGCCACCGTCATGCCGGAAGCCTATCGCTCGGTGCCGGTGCGCTGACCGGCCGTACCCGGGCCCCCGGCCGGCTGGAGTGTTAGCAGGGGACCCTTCCTCTACCGCAGGCGTATCTAGAGCGACCGGCAATAGGACTGGCGGGGCTGCGGCGGGCCCTGGCACGTCGGCTGGCGGCGTTGTCGTCGTCGGCCATGCAACACCAGCATGGCCTCCTCCTCCGCCTTGCCATCCTCGGCCAGGACCCGCCTCGCCTCCACCGCCCTACTGCCGGTCGCTCTACGGTGCCCTTCCTTACCGCTCGGCGAGGGTTTCCAGGGCCTGGGCGACGGTGAACGCGCCCGCGTAGAGCGCCTTGCCGGCGATCACGCCCTCCACCCCGATCGGCTCCAGCGTCGCCAGCGCCCGTAGGTCGTCCAGGGTCGAGACGCCCCCGGAGGCGATCACCGGGGCGTCGGTGCGGCCGCACACCGCCCGCAGCAGGTCCAGGTTCGGCCCGCGCATGGTGCCGTCCTTGGTGATGTCGGTGACCACGTACCGGGAGGCGCCGGCCTTGTCCAGCCGCTCCAGCACCTCGTACAGGTCACCGCCGTCGCGGGTCCACCCGCGCGCCGCCAGGGTCCGACCCCGCACGTCCAGCCCGATCGCGACCCGGTCGCCGTACTCGCCGCAGATCCGGTCGCACCACTCCGGGTCCTCCAGCGCCGCGGTGCCGATGTTCACCCGCTCGGCGCCGGTGGCCAGGGCGGCCCGCAGGGACGCGTCGTCCCGGATGCCGCCGGACAGTTCGACCCGTACGTCGAGCCGACGCACCACCTCGGCGAGCAGCGCCGCGTTGGAGCCCCGGCCGAACGCCGCGTCGAGGTCGACCAGGTGGATCCACTCGGCGCCGTCCTGCTGCCAGGCCAACGCGGCCTCCAGCGGATCGCCGTAGGTGGTCTCGCTACCCGCGGCGCCCTGCACGAGTCGGACGGCCTCGCCGTCGGCGACGTCCACGGCGGGCAACAGGGTGAGGCTCACGAATCTTGGTCCTCTCAGATCAGGAACGGCGGTTCAGGGCGATCACCACGATCACCGGCAGAACGAGCAACAACAACACGATCAACAACAGCCGCAGCCCCAGGTCGGGGACGAGCAGCCAGATCAGGACCACCGCCGCCAGGGTCAGCGCCACGATCGCGGCACGTTCACCCCGGGAGTACCGGAGCAACCGACCGGTCCGGCCCCGGCGGACGGTGGGCACGAACCGGCGGACCAGCGCACGACGCCGGGCCCGGCGGGCCATCGCCCGTTCCCGGACCACCTGACGTCGGGCGGCCTCCGCCTCGCGGACCGCGCGACGGCGGGCCCGTTCCTTGCTCACCGGCGCCCCCGCGTACGCCCGGTCGTCCCCGGCCGCCGGGCCCTGCCCCGGTCAGCCACCGACGGGCACCGTGGCCAGCCAGTTGCGCAGCAGGGCGGCACCGGTGTCGGCGGACTTCTCCGGGTGGAACTGGGCGGCCGACAGCGCACCCCGTTCCACCGCCGCGACGAAGTCACGGTCGTGGTGGGCGGTGGTCACCTTGGCCCCGGCCTCGGTCAGCGCCGCCACGTCACCGGCCGCGTACGAGTGCACGAAGTAGAAGCGGCTGTCGGCGGGCAGGCCGGCGAAGAGCACCGAACCCACCGGCGCCTGCACGGTGTTCCAGCCCATGTGCGGCAACCGGGCGGCGGGGAGCCGGCTGACGCCACCCGGCAGCAGACCCAGCCCCTTGGTGACCACCCCGTGCTCGTCACCGGACTCGAAGAGGATCTGCATGCCCACGCAGATGCCCAGCACCGGCCGACCGGCGGCGACCCGCTCGGCGATCACCGGCCCCGCGCCGATCTCCTCGATGCCGGCCATGCACGCGGCGAAGGCACCCACCCCGGGCACCACCAGACCGTCGGACCCGGCGGCGGCGGCCAGGTCTCCGGTGACCACCACGTCGGCACCGGCGGCGGCCAGCGCCCGTTCCGCCGAGCGCAGGTTGCCCGACCCGTAGTCGAGCACCACGACCCGGCGCGGCGCACCCTCGTCAGCGACCGGACGAATGCTCACATCGGCCACTATCCCTCCCCCGGCAGCAGCCACAGCACACCGGCGACGCTGGCCAGCACGGCCAGCAGCCCGCACACCACCACCGCGCCCCGGGGCGCGCCCTGCCGGTGCAGCGAGAGCGTCCCGCCCACCAGCACCCCGGCGAAGATCAGCAACAGCGTCGGCAGCACCCCGCCCATCAGCGGCACCCCCGCCCGGTCACGCCCCGGCCGGTCACAGCGCGCCCTTGGTGCTCGGGATCGCGCCGGCGGAGCGCGGGTCCAGCGCGGTCGCCTCGCGCAACGCCCGGGAGACCGCCTTGAACTGCGCCTCCACCACGTGGTGGGCGTCCGGGTGCCCGCCGGGGCGGGCCGCCCGCAGCACGTCCACGTGCAGCGTGATCCGGGCCGCCTGACCGAACGACTCCCAGATGTGCCGGGTCATGCTGGTCGGGTAGACCGGCCCGATGTACGGCGCCAGCACCGGCTCGTCGTGCACCACGTACGGCCGACCGGACAGGTCGACGGCGGCCCGGACCAGCACCTCGTCCATCGGGACGACGGCCGAGCCGTAGCGCCGGATGCCGGCCTTGTCGCCCAGCGCCTGGTCGAACGCGGCGCCCAGCGCCAACGCGGTGTCCTCCATCGTGTGGTGCGCGTCGATCTCCAGGTCACCCACGGTCTGCACGGTCAGGTCGAAACCTCCGTGCCGGGCGATCTGGTGCAGCATGTGGTCGTAGAAGCCGACCCCGGTGCTGATCTCGACCGCTCCGGTGCCGTCGAGGTCGATCTCCACCAGGACCTTGGTCTCCTTGGTGATCCGCTCCACCCGGGCGGTCCGGCTCATGATGGGGTGCCTTTCGGTCGCGGCGGGGCGGCCTGGCCCTCGCGCTGGGTCTCGTCCACGGCGGCAAGGAAGGCGTCGGTCTCGGCCGGGGTGCCGGCGGTGACCCGCAGCCAGCCCGGCAGGCCGACGTCGCGTACCAGCACCCCCTGCGCCAGCATCGCGCGCCACGCCACGCCCTGGTCGCCGCCCACCTCGTAGAGCACGAAGTTGGCGTCGCTGTCGGCCACCCGCAGGCCACGCTCCCGCAGCGCGGCGACGATCCGGTCGCGCTGCCGCATGATCTCCGCCACGGTGCCGAGCAGGGCCTCGCGGTGCGCCAGCGCCGCCCGCGCGGCGGCCTGGGTGAGCGCCGAGAGGTGATACGGCAGGCGTACGAGCTGCACCGCCGCCACCACGGCCGGGTCGGCCGCCAGGTAGCCCAGCCGCCCGCCGGCGAACCCGAACGCCTTGCTCATCGTGCGGGTCACCACCAGGCGAGGGTGCCCGGGCAGCACCGCCAGGGCGCTGACCGTCCCCGGCCGGGCGAACTCCGCGTACGCCTCGTCGACCACCACCATGCCCGGCGCCGCGTCCAGCACGGCAGTGACCACCGCCGGGTCGAGCGCGGTGCCGGTGGGGTTGTTCGGCGAGCAGAGGAAGACCACGTCGGGCCGGTGCTCGCGGATCTGGGCCACCGCCTCGTCGGCGGTCAACCCGAAGTCGACGCCGCGCCGGGCCGGCACCCATCGGGTGCCGGTGCCCAACGCCAGCAGCGGATGCATCGAGTACGACGGGGTGAAGCCGAGCGCGGTCCGCCCCGGCCCCCCGAACGCCTGCAGGAGCTGCTGCTGGATCTCGTTGGAGCCGTTGGCCGCCCACACCCCGTCGGCGGTGAGCCCGTGGCCGACGTACTCGGCCAGGTCGGCGCGGAGTGCCACCGCGTCACGGTCCGGGTACCGGTTGAGGTCCCGCAGCTCGGCGGCGACGGCCTTGCCGATCGCCTCCACCACCGGCTCCGGCACCGGGTAGGAGTTCTCGTTGGTGTTCAGCCGCACCGGCACGTCGAGCTGCGGCGCGCCGTACGGCGACAGCCCACGCAGATCGTCCCGGATCGGCAGGTCGGACAGCTCGGTCATGAGGGGTCCTGAGGGAATCGGGCCGACACCGCCTGGCCGTGCGCGGGCAGGTCCTCCGCGGTGGCCAACGCCACCACGTGCGGGGCCACCTCCCGCAGCGCCTCCTCGGTGTACTCCACCAGGTGGACGCCGCGCAGGAAGGACTGCACCGAGAGCCCGGAGGAGTGCCGGGCGCAGCCGCCGGTGGGCAGCACGTGGTTGGAACCGGCGCAGTAGTCGCCCAGCGACACCGGCGAGTACGCGCCCACGAAGATCGCCCCGGCGTTGCGTACCCGCATCGCCCACTCCCGGGCGTCGACGGTCTGGATCTCCAGGTGCTCCGCCGCATACGCGTCGACCACCCGCAGCCCGGCGGCCAGGTCGTCGACGAGCACGACGCCGCTCTGCTCCCCGCCCAGCGCGGTGCCGACCCGGTCGGCGTGCTTGGTGGCCGGCACCTGCCGGGTGAGTTCGCGGTCCACCGCGTCGGCCAGCGCCACCGAGGGGGTGACCAGCACGCTCGCCGCCAGCGGGTCGTGCTCGGCCTGGCTGATCAGGTCGGCGGCGACGTGCGCCGGGTCGGCGGTGTCGTCGGCGAGGATGGCGATCTCGGTCGGACCGGCCTCGGCGTCGATGCCCACCACGCCCCGCAGCAGCCGCTTGGCGGCGGTGACCCAGATGTTGCCCGGCCCGGTGATCATGTCGACCGGAGCGCAGTGCGCGCTGCCGGCGGCGTCCACCGCGCAGCCGTACGCCAACATGGCCACCGCCTGCGCCCCGCCGACGGCGTAGACCTCGTCGACGCCGAGCAACGCGCAGGCCGCCAGCACCCGGGCGTCCGGCAGCCCGCCGTTCTCCTTCTGCGGCGGCGAGGCCACCACCAGCGACCGGACTCCGGCCGCCTGGGCGGGCACCACGTTCATCACCACGGTCGACGGGTACATCGCCAGGCCGCCGGGAACGTAGAGACCGACCCGGTCGACCGGCACCCAGCGCTCGGTGACCGTGCCGCCCGGCACGACCTGGGTGGTGTGATCGGTGCGCCGCTGGTCGTCGTGCACCTTGCGGGCCCGGCTGATCGACTCCAGCAGCGCGGCGCGGACCTGCGGGTCGAGGGTGTCCTCCGCCGCGGCGATCGCCTCGACCGGCACCCGCAGCACGTCCGGGGAGATCCCGTCGAACCGCTCACTGGCCTCGCGGACCGCCTGGTAGCCATGCTCACGGACCGCCGTCACGATCGGGCGGATGCGCTCGACAGCCACCGACACGTCGAGTTGGGCACGGGGCAGCAGGTGGCGTGGGTCGGGCTCGCCACCGCGCAGGTCGATCCGGTTCAACACCCCTGCGAGTCTAGGCGGCCCGCCGACGGGCCGACCGACGCCGCCCGCTGTCCGGGACGGTGAGCCGGGACACGCCGGTGGCGCCGAGTGGGGCTACGCTCGATCACGTGACCGCACGGCTGCCGGTGTTCCCGCTCACCACGGTGCTCTTCCCCGGTTTGGTGCTGCCGCTGCACATCTTCGAGGAGCGCTACCGCGCGCTGGTCCGCCACCTGGTCGACCTGCCACCGGGTACGCCCCGCGAGTTCGGTGTGGTGGCCATCCGCAGCGGCTGGGAGGTGGCCCCCGGCCCCGGCCGGGTCACCCCGGGCACCGGCGAGGTGACGCTGCACGAGGTGGGCTGCACCGCCGAGCTGCGGGAGGTCGCCGAGTTGCCCGACGGCGGGTTCGACATCGTCACCGTGGGCAAGCGACGGTTCCGGGTCAGCGAGATCGACTCCGCCTCCGCGCCGTACCTGACGGCCGAGGTGCAGTGGCTGCCCGAGCCGAGTGGCCCGGACGAGGCCGCCGCATTGCTCGCGGCCCGGGTCACCGCCGTGTTCCGGCAGTACCTCGGGCTGATGCGGGCCGAGCCCGAGCAGCTCAGCGAGCAGTTGCCCGAGGACCCGACGGTGCTCTCCCATCTGGTGGCCGCGACCGCCGCGTTGACCGTGGCCGACCGGCAGCGGCTGCTGGCGATCGACGACACCGCCGCCCGGCTGCGCGCCGAACTGAAGCTGCTCAACCGCGAGGCGGCTCTGCTGCGCCAGGTGCGGGCGGTGCCGGTGCCGCTGGCGGAGCTGGCCACGGCGCCGCCGACTCCGAACTGACCGGCGGCTGCATCGGCCCGTCCGGGTAGCCGACCGGCGGTGGCACGGTCCCGCCGGGGTAGCCGACCGGCGGCCGCTGGGCGCCGTCCGGGTAATCGAGCGGCGGTGGCACGGTCCCGTCCGGGTAGCCGAGCGGCGGCCGTGCGGCTCCGTCCGGGTAACCGGCCGGCGGGACGAACCAGGCCGGGTCGGGCTCCGGCTCGGGACGCAGCGACGGCCACCGGGACCAGCCCGCCAGCAGGGTGTACGCCACCGCGGCCCCGAACGCCGGCAGCAGCAGGTTGCCGTGCGGCACCGGCAGCACGCCGAGCACCATCTCGATGCCGCCGGCCCGCAGGTCGGCGGGTTTGGCCAGCCGGGCGCCGTCCGGAGCGCTCTCCAGCAGCCGCTCGTAGCCGCCCAGCCCGATGCGCCGCCCCACCTGCCAGGCAACCAGGGCAGCGGCGAGACCGCCGGTCACCACGACGACCAGGCCGACCGGCCCCCGGTAGCGCCGCAGCACCAGCCAGACGACGAGCGCGGCGAGCACCCCGAAACCGAGACCCAGCAGGCTGAACCAGCCGTCGGCGGCGATCGGCTGCTCCGGCTGCGCCTGACCGTAGACGGCTCGGCCGGGACCGCTCTTGATCACCGGGGTGGCCGGGGCGAGCACTGCCCAGAGCAGCCCCAGCGGGACACCCAGCAGGCCCATCACGAGCGCCGTCAGGGCACCGACCCGCAGCGTACGGGCGGGACGGCGCGGCGGTCCGGTCGGCGGCTGCGGGACGGCCGGCGGTACCGGTGCGGGCGGTTCGGCGGCGGGGGTCTCCGGGCTCACCCGTTGATCCTCGCAGTTGCCGTCGGACGCCGTGCACGGTGTCGCCACTCCGCCACCACCGTCGGTGGTGAGCTGGCCCGGACGCGTCAACGGCCGAAGGGCTCCAGCATCGCCGCCGCCGCCCGCAGCCACGCCTGCCGGGTCTCGCCCTGGAGTTGGTGGTACTCGATCGAGGAACCGGTCTCCAGCGCCGGGTCGTACGGCACCACGGTCACCGCCCGGGTCCGGGTCGCGAAGTGTCGCTCCAGGTCACCCTGCAACGGCAGCCGGCCCGGCGTCGGGCAGGAGATCAGCGTGACCGCGTTGTCGGCCAGCTCCCCCATCCCCTCCTCGTGCAGCAGGTCGAGCATCCAGTCGGCGCTGAACGCGGCGTCCTCGCGCGGCACGGTGGTGACCACGAGCTGGTCGGCGGCCTGCATGACGGTACGCCAGTTCGGGCTCTCCACGTTGTTGCCGGTGTCCACGCAGATCACGTCGTGGGTGCGGCGCAGCAGTTCGAGCACCCGCTTGACGGTGAACTGGTCCAGCCGTTGGGCGAACCGGGGGCTCTCCTCACCGGCCAGCACGTCGTACGAGCCGTCGGAGGCGTGCCGCAGGTAGTCGTCGAGGATCTCCAGCAGCTCCGGACCCTCGCGGATCTCGATCTGCGCCAGGTCGGCGACCAGGTGCCGGATCGTCCGGGCGTGCCGGGCACTGCCGGCGCGCAGCCCGAGGGTGCCCCGCAACTCGTTGTCGTCCCAGGCCAGCACGCCCCGCCCGCGTACGCTGCCGACGGTCGCCGCGGCCAGCACGGTCGCGGTGGTCTTGTGCACGCCGCCCTTGGGGTTGGCGAAGGCGACCACCCGAGGGGTGCCCAGGTCCCGCCGCAGCACGGCGGCGGCCCGTTCCAGGTCGCCACCGGAGTTCTGCGCCCGCCACTCGAAGCGTCCCGGGCGACCGCCGACCGCCCCCGGGGGCGCCGCCGGGGGCGCCTGGGTCGGCGGCCCGGGCGGTGCCGTCGGCGGCGCGGGTGCCGGCGGGGCGGGCGGCTGGTAACCACCGTTGTCCAGCAACGCGTACCGCGACTCCACCGGCGGGGCGGCGTGCCGGTAGCCGTTGTCCAGCAACGTGTACCGCGACTCGCTCGGGTCGGCACCCCGCTGGTCGGGGCGGCGCGGCTCAGGGCGGCGCTCGGGACGACGTTGCTCGGGCACCGGCGGATATCCCGGATCGCCCGGATAGCCGGGCTCCGGCGGGTGGCTCCCGGGCGGGCCGGGGTACGTCGGGGCGGGACGCGGCGGCTCGACCCGGTAGCTCGCCTCGGCCCGGTAACCGGGCTCCACACCGTACGGCTGTCGGTTGGGCGGCGGAGGTCCCATCGGCGGAGGTCCGACCGGTGGGGGTCCCATCGGTGGGGGTCCCATCGGTGCCTGCCCGACCGGTGGCGGTCCGACCGGCGCCACCCGCCCGGAGTAGCCGGAACCCGGCCCTCGGCGCGGCAGCGGATCGGGCGACGGTGGCTGCTGCTCCTCGTCGGCCTGCCGCTCGGCGGGCTGGTCGCCGCCGCGACCGCCCAGGCGGGCTCGATCCAGCAGCGCCCGCCAACGCGGTGCCGGTTCGGCGGGCCGTCCCCAACCGGTCTCGCTGCCGTCCACGGCTCGCCCTCCCAGCGCTTTGGTTTCCGTCTGACAGGCTACGAACGAAACCCTATTCAGGCCACACCGGGCGACGTACCGATGTGTCCGCAACCGTCACGGTGTCGGGCTCGCTTCGCTCTCCTCGGCGCTGTCCACCGAGGTGGGGGGCGTCTCGCGCGGGATGACGGGGGGTGCCGACGAGGGAACCGCCGGTGATGGTGACGAATCCGTCACCTCCGGCGAAGCCGACGCGTCGCGCTCCGGAGTCGACGTCGGCGCCGGCGAACCCGTCGCGGCGGTCGGCATCGGCGACGCGGTGTGACCGTGGTCGATCGGCGGCCGGACGACGTCCTGCTGCTCGGGCAGCGGCGGGGTGAAGACGGTGCGCTCCAACCGCCGTACCTCCGGGGCGGGGTCGACCACCCGCACCCCCGGCCGGGCGGCCACGCCGCGCAACTGCGCCGGTGCGGCCCGGACCACCAGCGCATAGAGGCAGGCACAACCGGACCGGTACGCGGTGGCCTCCGCCGCCGCCACCTGCGCGCCGCTCTCGTAGAGCTCGCGCAGCTCGCGCTGCTGCGGTCCACCGCCGCCGAGGGCGGCGGCCCGGGCCCGGTAGTCGGTCGCCTCCTGCTCCTTGCGCTCGGCCAGCCGGGTCATCCCGGCGGTCACGTCCTCCGGCAGCCGCTGGGCGGGGATCCGGACGATCTCGGTCTGTCGGTCCGGCAGCGGCACCCGGCCGAAGACCACCGCCACGCCGACGTCGCCGACGACCGCCGCGAGCGACTGCGGCGTGCGGTACTCGGTCAACGAGACCAGCGCGTACGTGCCGTCGGTGCGGGACGCGCCGCCCAGCGCGGCCAGGTCCGCCGCGGCGGTGCGCTCGTAGCCGGGGATGGAGTCACCGTCGGAGACCCCCACCCGGGTCACCTCACCGACGGTGCGGTCTGGCACCGGCGGGCCGTTGGTGGCGAGCACGGCGGTGGTCAGCACGGCGGCGCAGGACAGCACCGCCACCCAGCCGAGCAACGGGACCCGGGTCGGCCCGTGGCCGAGCCGGGTCAACGCGGCGGCGAGACGGGGCAGCAGCCGCTGGTCCAACTGCCGCAGCAGGTCGCCGGCACGCACGGGCAGCCCCCTCGTCGGGTCGGTCTCCACGGGTGGGGCGCGTCAGTCGCGGAGGAGTTCCAGCGCACGTCCCAGGTCGTCAGGGTAGTCGCTGACGAAGCGGACCTCGTCCCCCGTACGGGGGTGCTCGAAGCTCAACTCTCTGGCGTGCAACCACTGCCGATCCAGTTTGAGCCGGGCGGCGAGCGTCGGGTCCGCGCCGTACGTCAGGTCACCGACGCAGGGGTGCCGCAGGGTGGAGAAGTGCACCCGGATCTGGTGGGTGCGACCGGTCTCCAACCGGACGTCGACCAGGCTGGCCGACGGGAACGCCTCGATGGTGTCGTAGTGGGTGATGCTGGGCTTGCCGCCGGAGACCACCGCCCAGCGGTAGTCGTGGTGCGGGTGCCGGTCGATCGGGGCGTCCACGGTGCCGCGCAGCGGGTCCAGGTGGCCCTGCACCACCGCGTGGTACCGCTTCTCCACCTCGCGGTACTTGAAGGCCCGCTTCAGCACGCTGTACGCCTGCTCGCTCTTGGCCACCACCATCACGCCGGTGGTGCCGACGTCGAGCCGGTGCACCACGCCCTGGCGCTCGGCCGCGCCGCTGGTGGCGATGGTGTGCCCGATCGCGGCCAGCCCGCCGATCACCGTCGGGCCGGTCCAACCCGGGCTCGGGTGCGCCGCCACGCCGACCGGCTTGTCCACCACCACGATGTCGTCGTCGGCGTGGACCACCCGCAGTCCCGGCACCGCCTGCGGCACCACCACCGGCGCGGTGGCCGGCGGCGGCAGCGTCACCTCCAGCCAGGAGCCCGCGCGCACCTTGTGCGAGTTGGGCCGTACCGCGCCGTCGACCAGCGCCGCGCCGTCGTCGACGAGCGCGGCGGCGGCGGTACGGGAGAGGCCGAAGAGTCGGGCCACGGCCTGGTCCAGCCGCATCCCGTCGAGGCCGTCGGGGACGGGCAGGCTGCGGTGGTCGCCGCCGGCGGCGAAGGTGGCCGTCATGCCCGCTCCCGCCGTCCGTCGTCGGTCGTCGGTCGCTCGGCTCGGGGACCCGGACCGGCGTCGTCGCCGGGCGGCGTCGCGTCGTCGGTCCCGGCCGCCGGTGCGGGCGGCTCCTCGCCGACGGCGCGGGTGCCGTCGCGCTGCCGCCCGGTGAACTCCAGGCCGACGGCGAGTACGACACCGCAGACCAGGGCACTGTCCGCGATGTTGAAGATCGGGAAGACCCGGCCGTACGGGTCGAAGACGCTGATCATGTCGACCACGTGCCCGACGAACCAGCCCGGTGCCCGGAAGATCCGGTCGATCAGGTTGCCGGTCACACCGCCGACCACCAGGCCGAGCGAGATCGCCCACGGCACCGAGCGCAGCGTCCGCGCCATCCAGGCGATCCAGCCCAGGACGCCGAGCCCGATCACCGGGAAGATGAAGGTGTAGTCCGAACCCATGCTCCACGCGGCCCCGCTGTTGCGGGTCAGCGAGAAGTACAGCGCGCCACCGAGCAGGCGTACCGGCTCCCGGTCGCTCAGCTCCTGCAAGGCCAGGTGCTTGGTGAACAGGTCGACCGCCACCGCGAACAACGCGAGGCTGAGCAGGATCGTGACCGGCCGGCGCCGCGACTTCGTGGCGGCGCCCGGCTCGGCGGTGCCGGGCCCCGCGGGCGGTGCTGCGCTCATTCGCTCCCCATCGACGATCGCGGCGGTGCTGTCGCACCGCCGCGCACCAGTGCCGGGGAGACAGCCGTCAGCGCCGCTCCTCCAGCTGCTTGCACGTCACGCAGAGAGTGGCCGACGGGAACGCGGCCAGGCGCTCCACCGGGATGGGGTTGCCGCACCGCGCGCACCAGCCGTAACCACCTTCGTCGAGCCGCTCCAGCGCGCGCTCGACCTGCGTGATCCGTTCCAGGATGCTGTTGGCGAGGGAGATCTCCTGCTCCCGCTCGAGCGTCTTGGTCCCGGTGTCGGCCTGGTCGTCCCCGGCCGAGTCGGTCAGGCGGTCGCGCTGCAGCTCGGTGATCTCGCTCAGCGTCTGATCGTACTCGGCGCGCAACTCGTCATGGCGGGCCGCCAGCGCGGCACGGATCTTCTCGGTCTCCGCGGCACTGCGGGTGGACTTCGGCGCTGGCTTGCGGCCTGCGGTCCTGGTGTCGGCTGGCTTGGCCATAGTCGCTCCCTCGGCCACGGAGCCACGGGGAATCCGCGGCGCCTGGACAGGGGCCGCCGACATCGGCTGCCCCAGGTACAAAACGGGCGCGCGGCGAACTGGCCGCGCACTCCGGAGGTTGGCAAGGATACGGAACGTACAGGCGTCCGACAATCTGCCGCACCGAAACGCCCTATCCGCCCCGATTCATGCCATTACCGGGGCAGGGGGAACGCTAGCAGATCGCGACCACGTCGCCGGCCGGTTCGCCGCCCTCGTCCCCCGGTCCACCGTCGACGATGGAGGCGTGGTCAGCGGGAGGTCGTGGTTCGCGGCTCGGGTGGCGGTGCCGGTCAGCCGGGCGGGTCCGCCCCGTCGCGCAACCGGGACAACCGCGACACCGGATCCGGCCCGGCGTCGGTGACCAGGAAGAGTTTGTCGCGGCTGGCCGCGCCGGCCCGCAGCGACACGGCCGCCGGCCGCACACCGAGCGCCTCGGCCAACGCCCGGCGCGCCGCCTCGGTGGCGCGTCCGTCCACCGCCCGGGCGTTGACGGCGATCACCAGGGCGGGACCGTGCGGACCGTCGAACCGGCCGCCCACCCGGGCACGGGACGCCCCGGGCTTCACCCGTACGGCGACGGTGAGCACCTCGGCCACGGCTCAGCGGCGGCCGGACTCGGAGAGCAGGACGGTGCCGGGGGTGCAGAGCCCGCACGGCGTGAAGCCGAGTTCCGCCGCCTCGGCGGCGGGCAGTGGCTCGTGGTCGCGCCCGACCAGATGCCCGCACTCGACCAGGTGATAGCGGGGTCGCCCGTCGACCACCCGGACCTCGTCCGGCAGCCGGGCCAGCCGTGCGGCCTGCTCCGGCGTGATCTGCTGGGCGGCCGGCTCGTCGTCGTACCCGTCGACCACCGCGCCCTCGACCGGGGCCTCCGCCTCGACCGTCACCGGCGAACCGGGTGGTTGCCGCCACCCGGAGTCGCCGGTGTCGACGGTCGGCGGGACGTGCTGCGTCGGGATGCCCGACGGACTCTCCTGGACGGCCGGTCCGGTGGCGTCGTCCGGTGCCCGGTCACCACGGGCCGCCGCGCGACCGGTGGCGGCCTGGCGGGCGCCGGTGACCAGGGCGACGGCGGCCAGCAGGCTGGCACCGATCGAGACGACCAGCAGCGGGCTGGAGCCGCCGGCCAGACCGAGCACCAGCAGCACCACGGCGACGAGGATGAGCGCGAGACTGACGATTATCACCGCTCACCCCCGCCGCGTCGTACCGATGAGGCAGGGCGGGCGACCGCCGTGTCGACGACGGCCACCGGCCCGAATCAGCGACCGGCCTCGAGAGCGCCGGAGCGACCGCCGCCGTAGGAACCGGCGAGCCCGGCGGCGGCCAGGCCGTTGCCGGCGGCCCGGGTGCCGTCCCCGCGGGTCATCTCGGCCTCCAGGCCCTGACCGCGACCGTCGAGGTCCCGCAGCTGGCTCTCCAGGTACGCCTTGAGCCGGGTGCGGTACTCGCGCTCGAACTGCTTGAGCTCCTCGATGTGCTTCTGCAGCGCCGTGCGCTTGGCGTCCAGGCCGCCCATGGCCTCCTGGTGCCGCTGGCGGGCGTCCCGCTCCAGCGCGTCGGCCTTGGCCCGCGCCTCACGGGTGACCTCCTCGGCCTTGGAACGGGCCTCGGAGAGCAGCTGGTCGGCCTCGCGGCGCGCGTCGGAGACGTGGTCGTCCGCCGTGCGCTGGGCCATCATCAGCACCCGCAGCGCCTGCTGCTCGCCGTCACCGCCCGGCACCGCACCACCGGCGGAGCGGGTCTGCTCCAGCTCGGCCTGCATCGCGCGCGCGGCCTGCTCGGCGGCGGCCTTGTCCCGCTGCACGCGGTCGAGCTGCGCCTTGACGTCGTTGAGCTCGGCGGCGAGGCGGGCGTCGCCACCGGGACCGGCCGGGGCGCCGCCCCGACCGCCGCGCTCCACCTGGGCGCGCAGCTCGTTGTTCTCCTCGATCAGACGGGCGAGTTCGCGCTCGACCTCGTCCAGGAAGGCGTCGACCTCCTCCTCGTCGTAGCCCCGCTTGCCGATCGGCGGCTTCTTGAAGGCGACGTTATGGACGTCGGCCGGGGTCAGCGGCATCGAAACTCCTCGGGTCAGTTGCGGCCGCGATAGCGCGTCGGTCATCAGGCGGTCCTGATGATCGCCGGCTCTAACACAAACCTCATCAGCACGAACAGGATAACCAGGAGCACAAGGGAGGCCAGGTCGATGCTCACGGTACCAATTCGCAGCGGAGGGATCACACGCCTCAACGCCCAGAGCGGGGGATCAGTGACGCTCCACACGGATTCCAGTCCGGCCGATGCTCCGCGACCAGGTTGCCAACGCCGCCCGTACTGCAGGACGGCGCTCAACACGAAACGGGCCAAAAGAACGATCAGAAAGACATACGTGATCAGGTAGAGAACCTGCAGCAAGATCGACAACACGGCTTGTGGCGTCCCTCGGGTCGGGCGGGTCAACTCAGGCTGAAGAACCCACCCTCAGCGATCTTGGCCTTGTCCTCCGCGGTGACCTGGACGTTGGCCGGCGAGAGTAGGAACACCCGGTTGGTCACGCGCTCGATCGTACCGCGCAGTCCGAACGCCAACCCGGCGGCGAAGTCCACCAGACGGCGGGCATCCGCCTCGTCCATCTCGGTGAGGTTGATGATCACGGGTACGCCGTCCCGGAAGTGCTCGCCGATGGTCCGCGCCTCCCGGTAGGTGGTCGGGTGCAGCGTGGTGATCTGGTAGCGCTGCTCCTCCTCCATCACCCGCTCACGCGGCTGCACCTGCGGCGCCAGGGCCAGGTTGTCCCGGGTGTGGTAGCTGTTCGCATTGGACGACTCGGCGGACGCCCGGGTGATCGACCGCACGCTGGACCGCTCGGACCGCTCGGACCGCTCCGGCCGCTCCGACTCCAGCCGCTCGGAGTCACCGAGGCGGCCTCCGGCGCGCTCGCTCAACCGCCCCCGGTCCCCGAGCCGCGGCCGGGGCGCGGGCGCCTCGTCCACCTCGTCGTCGTCATCGTCGGCGAACTCCTCGGCGTACCGGCTCTGCCGGTAACGCGACTCGCGGTAGCCACCCTTGTCGTAGCCACCGTCGTCGTAGGCCCGCTCCTCGTCCTCTTCGACCAGTCCGAGCCAGACCCCCGCCTTGCGCAGTGCACCCATCCCCGCGCCCTTCCCGTCCGCCGTGCGGCACACGCCCCCGCCGTGTCGCCTGTCGCGAGTGGGCCGTTCCTGCCCACTGGACCGGAACGGCAATCCTCCGACGCGCAATTCGCGTTGCACGTCACGCCCCCCGTGGCGAGGAAGACCGTTCCCGCAAACAACACTGATGTAATTTGCTTCTCTCGCGGCCAGGCTACCGCAGCGTGGGACGCATTCCGAGCAACGCGCTACCGACGCGGACATGTGTCGCGCCGTGGGCGATCGCCGCCTCCAGGTCGCCGCTCATGCCCGCCGAGAGCACCGTGGCACCCGGATGCGCGGCGCGCACCTGCGCGGCGAGGTCGGCCAGTCGGGCGAACGCCCGCTCCGGCTCCCAGCCGAGCGGCGCCACCGCCATCAGACCGGCCAGCCGCAGGCCCTGGGCGGCGGCCACCGCCTCGGTGACCGGACCGAGCCCCAGGTCCGGGTCGGCCGAGGAGGGCACCGCCCCGCCCCGGGACGGGTCGCCGTCGATGCTGACCTGCACCAACACCTCCAACGGGCGGTCCCGTCCGCCGGCCGCGGCGGCCACCGTGGACGCCAGCCGGACGCTGTCGACGGACTGGACCATGTCGGCGTACCGGAGCACCGATTTCACCTTGTTACGTTGCAGCCGACCGACGAAGTGCCAGCGGGGCGCCACCCCGGCCGCAGCGACCTCGGCGGCCTTCGGAGCCGCCTCCTGGTCGCGGTTCTCCCCCACGTCGGTCACGCCGAGCCCGGCCAGCGCGACCACGTCCGCGGCCGGGTAGGTCTTGGTCACCGCGATCATCGTCACGTCGGCGCGGTCCCGGCCCGCGGCGGCACAGGCGTCGGCGATGCGGGCGCGCACCCGGGCCAGCCCGGCGGCCAGTTCGGCACGCCGGTCGGGTCGCACCAGTGCGGGGCTGTCGGTCATCGGCGCCGCTCAGGACCCGTTCTTGAGGAAGTCGGGCACGTCGACGTCGTCGAACAGCACCCGACGCGGCGACTGCGGCGGCGCCGGCACGGCGGGCGACGACACGACCGGGGTGCTCGGCTGCGTCGGCTGGTTCTGGTTGGTCTTGCGCGTCGGCTCGGCCGCCTTGTACGCCGGAGTGCCACCGTCGAAGCCGGCGGCGATCACGGTCACCCGCACCTCGTCACCGAGGGCGTCGTCGATCACCGCACCGAAGATGATGTTGGCGTCCGGGTGCGCCGCGTCGGTGACCAGCTGAGCGGCGTCGTTGATCTCGAACAGCCCCAGGTCGGAGCCGCCCGCGATGGAGAGCAGCACACCGCGCGCGCCGTCCATGCTCTGCTCCAGCAACGGGCTGGAGATGGCCGCCTCGGCGGCCTCCACGGCGCGGTTCTCACCGCGCGCGCTGCCGATGCCCATCAGCGCGCTGCCGGCGCCGCTCATCACGCTCTTGACGTCCGCGAAGTCCAGGTTGATCAGACCCGGCGTGGTGATCAGGTCGGTGATGCCCTGGACACCGGAGAGCAGCACCTGGTCGGCGGTGCGGAACGCATCCATCATGCTGATGTTGCGGTCGCCGAGGGCCAGCAGCCGGTCGTTGGGGATGACGATCAGGGTGTCGCACTGGTTGCGCAGCTCGTCGATGCCGGCCTCGGCCTGCACCTGACGACGCTTGCCCTCGAAGGAGAACGGACGGGTCACCACACCGATGGTCAGCGCGCCCAGCTTGCGGGCGATGTTCGCCACCACCGGAGCGCCACCGGTGCCGGTGCCACCGCCCTCGCCGCAGGTCACGAAGACCATGTCGGCGCCCTTGAGTACCTCCTCGATCTCGTCGCGGTGGTCCTCGGCGGCGTTCTTGCCGACGTCCGGGTTGGCCCCGGCGCCGAGGCCCCGGGTCAGTTCGCGACCGACGTCGAGCTTCACGTCGGCGTCGCTCATCAGCAACGCCTGCGCGTCCGTGTTGATCGCGATGAACTCGACGCCCTTGAGCCCAACCTCGATCATCCGGTTGACGGCGTTGACGCCGCCGCCCCCGATGCCGACGACCTTGATGACCGCCAGGTAGTTGTGCGGAGGTGTCATCTCCGGTCCTTTCCCTTCGAGATTGGCTGCTCCCCGACCGGCTTCGGCGTGGCCAGACCTGCGGTCGACTCGGCTGTCACCCAGCGAGGGCGCGAGGCAAACCCTCACCCTCTACTAGAGGGTTAGAGTTATGTCAACCACTGATCCTCTTCCGGGCAACGTAAGCGCAGCCGAGCGATGTGCCAAGGACCTTTCCGGCGTGTCGCCGGTGGAGCGGGACGCTTCACAGCCTGATCGGCCACTCACCGGAAGGTGACCACGTCCGGCGCGCTGACGTCGATCCGGTCGGCCTCCTCGCCGAGCAACGCGGTGGCGACCCGGGCCTTGTCCGCCCCGCGTGTCGCGTCACCCCAGAAGACCGTGCGGTCGTCGCGCAGCAGCACGCTGATCCGGGCCAGCCCCTCGACCCGTACCTCCGCCAGCTCACCGCGCAACTGCGGAGTGAGCTCGCCGAGCACCGTCAGCCCCGCCCGGGTGTCCGGATCGTCCGGGCCGGCGGCGGCCAGGCGCAGCAGCGGCAGGCCGTCCGGCCGCTGCGGCACCGTCCGGAACGCCACCCCGGCCGCGTCGATCACGTCGAACTGCTGCCCGCGCGGCACCACCGCCACGCCGGTCCGCTCCGTCAGCCGCACCACCAGCCCGTCCGGCCAGTCCCGGTGCACGGTGGCCCGCTCCACCGGCGGCAGGGTGCCGATCCGGGCGGCCAGCTCGGCCAGGTCGACCCGGGCCAGCGGCGCGCCGTCGGGCACCCCGGCCGCCTCCCGCACCTGCACGGCCGTGACCAGCTCGGCGCCCTCCACCCGCATCTCGCGTACCCCGAACAGGCCGGTGCCGAGCAGCGTCCACGCGACCAGACCCGCGAGGACGAGCACGCCACCGGCCACCGCCCAGGGCAGCGCAGCGCGCATCCGCCGACGCCGGGCCCGGGCCATGAACCGCCGGGTGGAGGCGGGCACCGCGTCCCGTCCGGCCCGGACCAGTTGCCACCGCCGGGTGGGACGGCGACCTCCGCCGCCGTCCACACCGGTGCCGCGCCCGCGCGCCGGGCCGGGACTCATTCCGCCGTACGGTCCACGCCGAGCGCCGTGCCACCGCCGGCCGCCACCTGCGCGCCGGCGGCCCGCGCGGTCAGCGCGACCAGCAGCTCGTCACCCATGAGCGAGATCGGCGGGGCGCCCATGGTCACCACCACGTCACCGGGGCGGGCCCGACGGGCCACCTCCACCGGCGCGTCCTCCCACGAGTCGACGAAGACCTTCTGCTCCGACGGCAGCTCCACCGCCGCGATCAGCGCCGCCGACCCCTCGCCCGGGCCGCGCAGCTCACCCGGGCCGAAGACCTCCAGCAGCACCAACTCGTCGGCGATCGCGAGCGCCTCGGCGATCTCCGCCTGCAGATCGCGGGTGCGGTAGAGCCGGTAGGGCTGGAAGACGACGATCACCCGCCCCTCCCCGGCCACCTCCCGCAGCGTCCGCAGGGCCAGCGTCATCGAGGTGGGGTGGTAGGCGTACTCGTCGTAGACGAGCACCCCGTCCACCACGCCCTTGCGCTCGAACCGTCGGCGGACGCCGGGGAAGGCCGCCAGCGCGGCCTCGGCCGCCGTCAGCGGCAGCTCCAGCAGGTACGTCGCCAGCACCGCCGAGGCGCTGTTCAGCCCCATGTGCCGGCCCGGCACCGGCAGCCGGAACTCACCCAGCGACCGGCCGTCGATGTGGGCCCGGTAGCGGACCCCCTGGGCCGACGACACGATGTCGCTCAACCGCAGGTCGGCGTCGTCGGCCTCGCCGTAGGTGTAGACCCGACGCCCCTCGGCGCGCAGCGTGGCCGCCAGCCGCCGACCGCCCGGGTCGTCGGCGCAGGTGATGACGTAACCCGCCGGGTCGGTGAGCCGGGCGAACTCGGCGAAGGCCGCCTCCAGGGTGGCCAGGTCGCCGTAGGTGTTCAGGTGGTCGGCCTCGACGTTCGTGATGATCGAGACGAACGGCCGGTAGATGAGGAACGAGCGGTCGCTCTCGTCCGCCTCGACCACGAAGTGCTCGCCGGTGCCGTGGTGCGCGCCGGAGCCGCCCTCGGAGATCTCCCCGCCGATCACGAAGGACGGATCGGTGCCGGCCCGCTGGAGCACCATGGTCACCATGGAGGTGGTGGTGGTCTTGCCGTGCGTACCGGCCACCGCCACCGTGCGCCGGCCGGTCATCGCCGCCGCGAGCGCCTCCGACCGGTGCAGCACCCGCAGGCCGCGCTCCCGCGCCTCGACCATCTCCAGGTGGTCGGCGGGAATGGCCGAGGAGTAGACGACGGTGTCCACACCGTCCAGGTTGGTCGCCTCGTGGGTCATGTGGATCGTCCCGCCGAGCGCCCGCAGACCGGCCAGGGACGGCCACTCCCGCAACTCGCTGCCGGAGACCGGCAACCCCCGGGTGAGGAAGAGCCGGGCCAGACCGCTCATCCCGACGCCACCCACCCCGATCAGGTGAATGTGGCCCAGATCCTCGGCGGTCAGCGTGCCGGCCGGGCTGAACGTGGTCATCGGGACCAACCTTTCGTTCGCGACTGCGGGGCTCGCAACCCCGGCTCACTCCTCGCGCTCACCGGGACCAACCTTTCGTTCGCGACTGCGGGGCTCGCAACCCCGGCTCACTCCTCGCGCTCACCGGGACCAACCTTTCGTTCGAGAGTCCGGTCCGGTCACCGGTTCACCGCCTCGTAGACGAAGTTCAGCAGCGCCTCGTCGCCGTCGCGCCGGCCGTACGCGGCGGCGGCGGTACCCATGGCGTGCAGCCGCTGCGGGTCGCGGACCAGCGGGATCACCGTCCGCTCCAGCCAGTCCGGGGTCAGCTCGGCGTCGTCGACCAGCAGCCCGCCACCGGCCTCCACCACCGGCAGCGCGTTGCGCTTCTGCTCCTGGTTGCTGTGCGGGTAGGGCACGTAGATGGTCGGCAGGCCGATCGCGGCCACCTCGGCACAGGTCATCGCCCCGCCCCGGCCCAGCATCAGGTCCGCGGCGGCGTACCCGGCGTCCATGTCGGACAGGTACGGCAGGGTCACGTACGGCACCGGCAGGTCGGTCGGGATCGGCACCGGCTCGTTGCGGGCCCCCATCACGTGCAGCACCTGGATGCCGTTGCGGGCCAACTCCTTGGCCGCCCCGGCCACCGCGAGGTTGATCGACCGGGCGCCCTGGGAACCACCGGCGACGAAGAGCACCGGCAGGTCGGGGCGGAGCCCGAAGTGGGCGCGGGCGGCGTTGCGCACGGCCGCCCGGTCCAGCCCGGCGATGGCCCGGCGCAGCGGCACCCCGACCACCCGCGCGTCGCGCAGCGACTCGGCCTGGGCCGGCTGGTGCGGGAAGCCGACCGCCACGTGCTTGGTGAACTTCATGCCCAGCCGGTTGGCCACCCCCGGCGGCACGTTCACCTCGTGGATCACGATGGGCAGTTCCCGCCGCCACGCGGCCAGGTAGGCCGGCACCGACACGTACCCGCCGAAGCCGACCACCGCGTCGGCGCGCACCTCGTCGATCACCTTGCCGGCGGCGCGGGCCGCGGTCCACATCCGGCCCGGGGTGCGGACCAGGTTCAGGTTGACCGACCGGGGCAACTGGTAGGCCGGGATGTTGCGCAGGTCGTAGCCGGCCGGCGGGATCAGCTCGTTCTCCAGGCCCTTGGGTGTGCCGAGGCAGGTGATCCGGACGCCGGGGTCGTGTCGGCGAAGGCAGTCGGCGAAGGCGAGCAGCGGGTAGATGTGCCCCCCGGTGCCACCTCCTGCGAGCACCACCGAACGCAGCGGACCCATCAACGTCTCCTCTCGTCCGCCGACCCGCCACGGCCCCGGCTCTCCCGGGTGCCACGCGGTGCGGCCTGGTCGTCCCTGCGCCGCTTGCGTGCCTGGGGTACGGACCCACGGGCAGCCGTCGGCGGCGCCGCGCGGCGGCGCCGGCCGGGAAGCGGCGGCAACGGAGCCCACACTAGTCGGACCCACCGGGCCGGCGGACGGGCATGCAGTGCCCGGGCCGCATCGGGTTCTGCCCGGGCGAAAGAGGCCAGCATGCCGACCGCCGCGAGCGTGACGACCAGGGCGCTGCCCCCGTCGGAGATGAACGGCAGCGGCACGCCGGTCAGCGGCAGCAGGCCGATCACGCCGCCCATGTTGATGAACGCCTGACCGACCAGCCACGCGGTGGCCCCGGCGGCGGCCAGGCGGCGGAACGGGTCGTCCACGCGGCGGGCGATCCGCAGGCCGGTGTAGGCGAGCACGGCGAACAGCACCACCACCACCGCGCAGCCGACCACGCCGAGTTCCTCGGCGATGACCGCGAAGATGAAGTCGTTCTCGGCCGCCGGCAGCCAGGCCCACTTGGTACGCCCCTGGCCCAACCCGGTGCCGAACCAGCCGCCGTTGACGATGGCGTAGCGGGCCTGGACCATCTGGTAGCAGAGCTCGTTGCGGCAGTCGTCCAGCGGCGGCGGGTTGAAGAAGACGGTGAGCCGGGCCAGCCGGTAGTTCTCCTCACCACGGACGCCGGACCCGGCGCCGAGCGAGGCCACCGCGACCAGCAGGCCGATGCCGGCCAGACCGATCGCGCTGAGCGCGGCGAAGATCCGCAATCGCACCCCGGCAGCCCAGAGCAGGCCGACCACCAGGGCCAGCAGACACAGCATGCTGCCCAGGTCGTTGTAGCCGACCAGAACGAACATCAGGGCCACCACCGGGAACAGCGGGGTGGCCAGCTCCCGCCACCAGCCCAGCGCCGCGCCCTTGCGGGCCAGCACGTACGCCCCCCACAGCACCAGGGCGAACTTCGCCAGCTCGGAGGGTTGCAGGCCGAACCCGAACACGTACAGCCAGAGCAGGTCGGCCTCCAGCGGGCCGATCCGGGGCTCGCCGTCGGTCAGCCGCCCGTACGCCTCCAGCAGGTTCAGCACCACCAGCAGTCCCACCGAGACGGCCAGCGCCGGGCGACCCAGCGACCGGTAGGTGCTGGCGGGCAGCCGCTGGCAGGCCCAGAACACCACGATGCCGATCACCGCGAAGATCGCCTGCCTGGTCAGCGACGTCGAGGCGCTCCCGCCCTGCGCGTAGTCGCGCACGCTGGTGGCCGAGAAGACCATGGTCAGGCCGATCAGCAGCAGCAGTCCGGCGCTGGCGAGCAGCAGGTGGTAGGAGGCCAGCGGCCGGGACAGCAGACCACGCAGCGCGGCCAACCCGCCCACCGCGTCCAGGCCCCGCCACGGCCCACCACCCGGCGCCGCGCCGGCCGCACCCGACCCGCCGGTACGACCCGTACCCGCTCCGGTTGTCGCGGCCCCGGCTTTTGCGGCCCCGGCCCCGCGCGTGCTGCCGGGTCGCGCCGTGTCCTCGGTCCCGACCGCCACGGACGATCCCTCGGCGGGCCCTACCCGGGACGACCGCCGGGACGACCGCGCGCCGTCGTCTTCTCGCACCTCCCCCACAGCGCCATCATCGCTGCTCCGGGGACCTGACACCGGCGGTACCGGCCGGTCGGCGTGTCGAACTTGCGTTCAGCCACATTCCGCCACAGGACGACCACTCTCCGACACCCTCACCACCACCCACCTCACCCACCCAACCCCCGCCCCGACCGCCCCCGCCCACCCCGCACCCACGCCCCCGCCCCCGCTCGCGCCCGCGATCATGGAGCTGTGGTCGACTTTTTGTCTGACATGTCCGCATTTATCCATGCCACAACTCCATGATCGCGGGCGTGAGCGTGAGCGGGGGCGGGGGCGGGGGTGGTGAGGGGCGGGTGGGGGTCAGCCCATGTTGGCCAGGAAGTCGCTGTAGAACAGGCCCAGGGCGATGGCGACACCGATGCCGGCGATGATCCAGAACCGGACCACGATGTTGACCTCGCTCCAGCCGGCGAGCTCGAAGTGGTGCTGGAGCGGCGACATCCGGAACACCCGCTTGCCGGTGGTCTTGAAGGAGATGATCTGGATCACCACGGACATCGTGATGATCACGAACAGGCCACCGATGATCGGGAGCAGCAGCACCGTCCGGGTGGACATCGCCATGCCGGCGATCAGGCCGCCCAGACCGAGTGCGCCGGTGTCGCCCATGAAGATCCGGGCCGGTGAGGTGTTCCACCAGAGGAAGCCGACACAGGCACCGGCGGCGGCGCCGGCGATCAACGCGATCTCCAGCGGGTCCCGGACCGCATAGCAGTAGTTGTTCGGGTTGGCGGTGTACGACGGGTCGGCGCACCAGTGCCGGTACTGCCAGAACGCGATCACCGCGTACGCGCCGAGCACCATCACCGAGGCACCGGTGGCCAGGCCGTCGAGGCCGTCGGTGAGGTTGACGCCGTTGGTCGCCGCCATCACCACGAAGATGAAGATGACCACCGCGCCGATCTTGGTAACGTCCAGCGCCGGGATGTCCCGGATGAAGCTGAGCGTGGTGCTGCCGACGGTCTCGGTGTTGGTCAGCTCGCCGCTGGAGTCGGTCATGGTGGACGGGAAGTAGAGCGCGACGACCCCGAACGCCGCACCGACCAGGATCTGGCCGAGCAGCTTGCCCCGGGCGCTCAACCCGCCGCTGTGCCGCTTGCGCACCTTGAGGAAGTCGTCGACGAAGCCGACCGCGCCGGAGAAGACCATCAGGCCCAGCAGCACCAGCGCGGTGATGGTCGGCTCGACCTGGGCGATCTGCGCGTCCGGCAGGGTGGTCAGGGCCAGGTGACCGGCCACGTACGCGATCACGGTGGCCAGGATGAACACCACCCCGCCCATGGTCGGGGTGCCCTTCTTGCCCTGGTGCATCTGCGGGCCCTCGGCCCGGATCGGCTGGCCCGCCTTCAGCCGGGTGAACACCTTGATCGCGATCGGGGTGCAGAACAGCGAGACGAGGAAGGCCACCCCGATGGCCACGATGACCGCTCTCACGAAGCGTCACCCTCGCCGTCTGCGGCCGCGTCGACGCGCAGCGCGTCGGCCACCTCCCAGGTCCGGTACCGGGAGCCCTTCACCAGGACGACATCGCCCGGTCGTAGCTCGCTACGCAGCACCTCGACGGCCGCCGCCTGATCGGTGAGCAACACCGACTCTCCTCCCCAGTCACCTACCGATGTCGCCCCGTGGTGAATCGGCGCCGCGGCCTCACCGACCACCAGCAGCCGGGCGACGCCCAGCTCGGCCGCGAGACGGCCCATGTCGGCGTGCCCCTGCGTCTCGAAGTCACCCAGCTCGGCCATGTAGCCGAGCACCGCGACGGTACGCCTCCCGCTGCCGATGCCGGCCAGCGCACGCAGCGCCACCGCCATCGACGCCGGGTTGGCGTTGTACGAGTCGTCGATCACGGTCACCCCGTCGGTGCGTTCGAAGACGTCCATCCGACGGGTGGAGACCAGTCCGAGCGCGCCCAACGCGACGGCCAGCTCGGTCAGCGGCATGCCCAGTTCCCGGGCCACCGCCGCGGCGGCCAGGCTGTTGGAGACCTGGTGCCGCCCGGTGAGCCCGAGCCGCACCGGCGCGGTGCCCTCCGGCGTCACCAGGGTGTACGCCGGCCGGCCGCGCTCGTCCAGCGTCACGTCCTCGGCCCGGATGTCGGCGTGCGCCGCCTCGCCGTAGCGGACCACGCGGGCCACCGTACGGGTCGCCATCGCGTCGACCAGCGGGTCGTCGGCGTTGAGCACCGCCAAGCCGTCGGCCGGCAGCGCCTCCACCAGCTCGCCCTTGGCGACGGCGATGTTCTCCTGGGAGCCGAACTCCCCGATGTGCGACACCCCGACGTTGAGCACCACGGAGATGCCCGGCGGCGCCACCTCGCAGAGGTAGCGCACGTGCCCGATGCCCCGCGCGCCCTTCTCCATCACCAGGTAGCGCGTCGTCGGCCCGGCCTGCAACGCCGTGTACGGGTGGCCCAGCTCGTTGTTGAACGAGCCCGGTGGTGCCACCGTCTCGCCGAGGCGGGCGGTGAGCTGGGCGATCAGGTCCTTGGTGGTGGTCTTGCCGGAGGAACCGGTCAGCCCGATCACGGTCAGCTCGGGCAGCCGGTCCACCACCGCCCGGGCCAGCCGGCCCATCGCGGTCAGCGCGTCGGTGACCACGATCATCGGGACTCCGGGCACCTCGCGGGTGCCCAGCACCGCCACCGCACCGTCGGCCACGGCCGCCGCCGCGTAGTCGTGCCCGTCGACCTTCTCCCCGTCGAACGCGACGAAGAGCCCACCGGCGCTGACCTTGCGTGAGTCGAACTCGACGCTGCCGGTCACCTGCGCGGCGGGGTCGGCGTCGACCAGCCGCCCGTCGACGGCCGAGGCGACCTCGGCCAGGCTGAGCGCGATCACGGCTGACCCGCCAGGTCCCCGAAGCGGGCCCGCAGCGCGTCGGCGAGCTCCGTCCGGTCGTCGAACGGATACGTCTCGCCGGCGATCTCCTGGCCGCGTTCGTGGCCCTTGCCCAACAGCGCCACCACGTCCTGCGGTTCGGCCATCCGGACCGCCTCGTCGATCGCCGCGCGCCGCCCGGCCACCTCGATGATCCGGGCCGCCGTACCGGCCTGGTAGGCACCGGCGAGCACCTCGGCGCGGATCGCCGACGGCTCCTCGGTACGCGGGTTGTCGTCGGTCACCACGACCACGTCGGCTCCCTCCGCGGCAGCGGCACCCATCAGGGGGCGCTTGCCCCGATCCCGGTCGCCGCCCGCACCGATCACACAGATCAGCCGGCCGGCGCTGAGTTCGCGCAGTGCGGCCAGCGCGGCCACCACGGCGTCGGTCTTGTGCGCGTAGTCGACCACCCCGCGTACCCCGCCGGCCACGCCCACCGACTCCAGACGCCCGGGTACGCCACCGCAGGCGGCCACCCCCTCGGCGGCCGTCACCGGGTCGACTCCGGCGGCGACCAGGGCGGCGATGGCCAGCAGGGCGTTCGCCACGTTGTGTCGGCCGGGCAGCGCCACCCCGGCGGGCAGCGTCAGCCCGTCCGGGCCGTGCGCGGTGAAGCGCTGGGCGTACCCGTCGCCGTCGATCGTGTCGGCCCACCAGGTGGCAGCCGGGTCGCCGGCCGCCGAGTAGCTGACCGTGGCCGGCCGGAAGAGGGGTTCCAGCGCCGGGTCGTCGCGGTTGAGCACCTCCACCGCGCAGCGGCCGTCGAACAGGCGCGCCTTGGCCGCGAAGTAGTCCTCGGCGTCGGCGTGGAAGTCCAGGTGGTCGGAGCCGAAGTTGGTCCAGCCACCCACGCTGAACCGCACCCCGCCGACCCGCCCCATCGCCAGGGCGTGGCTGGAGACCTCCATGACCACCGCGGTGACGCCGCGCTCGCGGGCGGCGGCGAGCATCGCGTGCAGGTCGGTGGCCTCGGGCGTGGTCCGCACGCTCTCCACCACCAGGTCACCCAGGCGCGTCTCCACGGTGCCGATCAGACCGGTGGTGTGGCCGGCGGCACGCAGCCCGGACTCCACGAGATAGGCGGTGGAGGTCTTCCCGGCGGTGCCGGTCACCCCGATCGTCAGCAGGTGCGCGGTCGGGTCGCCGTAGATCGTCGAGGCGACCGGGCCCAACGCCGCACGCGGGTCGTCGACCACCAGCACCGGCAGCCCGGTGCTGGCGGCCGACTCGGCACCGGCCGGGTCGGTCAGCACGGCGACCGCGCCGGCCTGCGCCGCACCGACGGCGAACTCCGCGCCGTGTCGGCGCGCGCCGGGCAGGGCCGCGTACAGGTCGCCGGGTCGGACCTCCTGACTGGCGTGGGTCACCCCGGTCACCACCGGATCGGCGCTGGTAGAGGGCGCCACGGTGAGCAGGGCGGCTAGGTCACCGAGCCGGATTCCGGTCACGGTACGGGGACGAGGATTGCCGCGCACGGCGTCAGACCCTACCCGGTCGCCCGGGTCCGGCCGCACGGCGCGCCTGAATCTCCGCCGCACGAAGTCGAACCGCAGGTCGCGGCCGGTGCACGCGGCAGGCGTACGCCCGGCGGCACGGCGGGGCACCCGACGGCCGGGTGCCTCGGCGACCGCCCGCCTCCGCAGGGGAGGTGATTCCGGGTGACTCCCGCCACCGACGACCATTCACGCCGGGGACGGATACGGAAAGACGACGCACCCGGGCACGGTCACCGCGAAAAGACCGAAAACACACCGACGAATGTGCGTACGTCAATTCCTCGGGTCACCGGTGGTGGCGCCCGGTGACCCGAGGAATTGACGATGACGACAGTTACGGGAATACGGTGAACTTCGGAGCCGGGTCGCCCGACGGCGGCACCCGGAAATGCCGCAGCGCGAAGGTCATCATTTCCTTGAACGCCGGCGCCGAGACCCGGCCACCGCCGCCACTCGGGCTGTGCACGAACACCGCGATCACGTACTTCGGGTCGTCCGCCGGCGCCATCCCGATGAACGAGGCGACGTCGCCGGGCTGTTTCTTCCCCTCGACCAGCCGCCACCCGGTGCCGGTCTTGCCCGCCACCCGGTAGCCGGGCACCGCCGCCGCGAGTCCGGTGGCGTTGTCCACCGTGGTGACCGCCTCCATCATCGTCCGCAGCGCTGCGGCGTTGTCCGGGCTGAGCACCTGGCGGGTCACCGGCTCCTTGTTCGGGGTACGCGTGCCGTCCGGCGCGATCGTCTCCTTGACCAGCCTCGGCTGCACGTACGTGCCGTCGTTGGCGATGGCGGCGTACACGGCGGCCATCTGCAACGGGGTGGCGTCCACGCTGTGCCCGATCGGCACCGAGCCGTGCGACGACTCGCTCCACTCCTGCACCGGCAGCAGTCGACCGCTCGCCTCGCCGGGCATCCCGACACCGGTCGGCTTGCCGAGCCCGAACCGCTGCTGGTAGTCGAGCAGCCGCTCCGGGCCGAGCTGGTCGGCGATCTGGATGGTGCCTACGTTGGAGGAGTGGGCCATCATTCCGGCCACGCTCATCCGACGCCCGTCGGCACGATGGGTGTCGGGGAACCAGGTGTCGCCCTTGCGGATTCCGTTGGCGACCGGGAAGACGGTGTCCGGGGTGATCACACCTTCCTGCAACGCCGCCCCGAACGTGATCGCCTTGTGCACCGAACCCGGGTCGACGACGAAGCTGGTGGCTGCGTCCTCCCGGTCGGTGGGGTCACTCGCCTGCGGTTTCGCCGCGTTGTAGGTGGGATGGCTGGCCTGGGCCAGCACCTCACCGGTCCGCGCGTCGAGCACCACCGCGGCGCCCGTGCTGCCCTGCACCGCCGCCATCCGATCGCTGAGGATCCGCTGCACCGTGTACTGCAGGTCCCGGTCGATGGTGAGCACGATCGAGCTGCCCGGCTTGGCCTTGGTGGTGCGGCTGTAACCACCGGGGATGGGCGCGGCCAACGCACCCAGGCCGATCTCGAAGACACGCTGACCGTCCTCGCCGTGCAGCAGGTCGTCGTAGCGCGCCTCCAGACCCTCCAGCCCGACCATGTCCAGGCTGGTGAAACCGATCAGGTTGGCGGCCAGGTCGCCGCCGGGGACCTCACGCCGCTCGTCCCGATGGGCGGCGATTCCCGGCAGTTTCAGCGCCATGATCTCCCGGGCCCGGCCGACGTCCACACCTCGGGCCAGGTACTCGAACTGCGAGTCGACGCCGCTGATCCGCTTGCGCGGCTTCATCTTCTCGGCCAGCTCCGAGGCGGGCATGCCGAGCAGCGGGGAGAGCGTCTGCGCGGTCGCGGCGATGTCCTCGATCTTGGTCGGGTCGGCGTAGACGTACCGGGCCTCGACGCTGTGCGCCAGGGCGGCACCGTCCCGGTCCAGGATCGCCCCGCGCGGCGCGGGCAACGGCACGGTCCGCAGCCGCTCGGCCATGCCGCCGTCGGCGTACGCCGGAGTGTCGACGGCCTGGAGCACGACGAGCCGCACGCCGATGGCGACGAAGAGGGCCAGCGCCAGCGCGGTGCCCAGCCGCAGCCGGCGGCCGGGGTCGGCGAGCCGGGGCGGACGCGGCGCTTTGCGGGCCGGTCGGCGCCCGGCCGGGCGGTCGCCCCGGCGCGGCTCCCGGCCGCCGACGCGACGCCGGGGCGTGCCGACGGGCGCCTCACCCCGTGGGGTGCGGTCGGTGACCGTACGAACCACGGTGGTCCGGCCGGCGGTGGACTCCCGCCGGGGTGCGGCACCCGCCCGGGCACCGCCACGGGTCGCGGCGGACCGTCCACCGTCGAGCACCTGCAACGCCGGCCGGAACGGGTCCTGGGTCCGGCTGGTACGCGGGTTGCGCCGCTGCTCGGCCCGACCGCCGCCGTCCCGGACGGTACGACCCCGGGGGGTGTACGCGCGGGCGTCGGAGATGCCGCCGACACCCGGCTCACCACCGCGCTCGCCCGACACGCCCCCGTTACGGGAAGAACCGCGCCGGGAGCCTGTGGCGTCCCGGCGCGGTTCGTCTGATCTCGAGGGCACGGCCTACCCCTCCGAGCCCTGCTGGCTGGTGATCGACACCTGCCCGCCGGCCGGCTGCGGCACGCCGATCATCTTGCCGTCCGGCAGCCGGATGTACGCCAGCTCACCCGACTCGACCAGTCCCAGGCGGCGGGCCTGGGCGGCCAGGTTGCCCGGCGACTCCGACTCGGCGATCTGCTTCTTCAGCTGCTGCTGCTCCACGTCGAGCTTGGCCTGCTGCTGCTGGAGTTCGTCGAGCCGGAACGCGTTCTCGTTGATCTTCGTGTTGACGGCCAGGATGCCGAGCACCCCGCCGACGACGAGCACCACCACGAGCGCCGCGAACGGCGCCCGGGGCACCCGCACCGGCGGCGGCGGGGCGACCCGCAGCCGTGGCGACTCGGCCCGCTCCGGCTTGCCGGCAGTGGCCCGCTCCACCGGTCGCAGTGCAGCGCTGCCCTGGACGGGAAACTCGCGCGCCCCCCGGGCGCGAGTGTCGTCCAGCCGGCTCACCCGGTCCTGCCGCCGGGTGTCGGTCCCGGCCGCTCGGGTCCGCTCCGCCGCGATCCGGCCCCCCGACCGCGGTGTGCGCTGCCCGACGCCGGCGACGTCCCGGCGCTTGCTCACATTCATATTCCCTCCCCCTCTTCGTCCGTGTCCCCCGGCGTCCGCCGCGGTCCCCCTCCGGTTTCCGCGGTCGACCCCGTCCCCGGTTGGTGCATCGCCTTAACCCGGCGCCGGTACCGTTCGCGGTCGGTACGCCCCTGGTGCCGGGCCTGCGGGTCGATCCGTTCCGCCGCCCGTAGCCGCACCGATGCGGCTCGCGGGTTGGCGGCGACCTCCCTCTCCCCGGGCAGCTCCGCGCCCCGGCTGAGCAGCCGGAACGTCGGCTCCGACCCGGGCAGTTCGACCGGGAGGTCGACCGGGCCCGTACTGCGGACCCGGCCGGCGAGCGCCTGCTTGGTGAGCCTGTCCTCCAACGAGTGGTAGGACAGGACCACCATGCGACCGCCGACGGAAAGCTTGTCCAGAGCGGCCGGCAGCGCCGTCTCCAGCACTGCCAGTTCTCTGTTTACCTCGATCCGTAAAGCCTGAAACGTTCTCTTTGCCGGGTGTCCCCCGGTTCGCCGGGCCGGTGCCGGGATCGACTCCCGCACCAGCTCGGCCAGTCGCGCCGACGAGGTGATCCGGCCCCGGTCCCGTTCCCGGATGATCGCCGAGGCGATCCGTCCGGCGAACTTCTCCTCGCCGTACACCCGCAGCACCCGGGCCAGATCCGGATGCGGGTAGGTGTTGACCACCTCCTCGGCGGTCACCCCCCGGGTCTGGTCCATCCGCATGTCCAGCGGCGCGTCCTGTGCGTACGCGAACCCGCGGTCGGGCGCGTCGAGTTGCAGCGAGGAGACACCGAGGTCGAACAGCACACCGTCCACGGACGGGTACCCCAACCGGTCCAGCACGTCGGGCAGCTCGTCGTAGACCGCGTGTTCCAGATGGACGCGGTCGGCGAACCGGGCCAGCCGCACCCGTGCGTGTGCGAGTGCCTCGGTGTCGCGGTCCAGACCCACCAGGATCGTCTCCGGATGTGCCTGCAACACCGCCTCGGCGTGCCCGGCCAGACCGAGCGTCGCGTCGACGTGGACCGTACGGCCGCCTCGACCCAGCGCGGGGGCGAGCAGCTCGAGACACCGCTCGAGCAGCACCGGCACATGCGTGCCGCGTAGCTCCCCCATGTCGACCCCCACTGGTTGAACCGGTCTCGTTCTCGCGTCCTGCTCGTCGGACGACGCCGTGCCGTCGTACCGCCAGATCCCCATCCGCTCTCGACCCGTCCACCGGACCGTGGTCCTGCGTGCGGATCGTGTGCCTGGCACCGGGGAAGGGATGCCAGGAGCTCGAAAGCGGCTGGAGATCTCGCAGTACGTCGGGCGTCGCCACGCCCTCACAGACCGCCTGGCAGCACCCCCTCCTCGATGTCGGCGAAGTCGTCTTCGCTCTCGGCGAGGTAGGTCTCCCAGGCGACCTTGTCCCAGATCTCCACCCGGGTGCTCGCACCGATGACCACCAGGTCCCGGTCGAGCCCCGCGTAGCTGCGCAGGTGTGCCGGGATGGTCACCCGGCCCTGCTTGTCGGGTATCTCGTCGTGCGCGCTGGCGAAGAAGACACGGCTGTAGGCCCGGGCCGCCTTGTGCGTCATCGGCTGCGCGCGCAACTGCTCCGCGATGTGCTGGAACTCAGGCGTCGGAAAGACGTAGAGGCAGCGCTCCTGCCCTTTGGTGATCACGACACCCCCCGCCAGCTCATCCCGGAACTTCGCCGGAAGGATCAACCGGCCCTTGTCATCCAGGCGCGGAGTGTGGGTGCCGAGAAACATCGGCCCAACCCCCTCGCCCTTAACGGCGTTCGCGCGCCGTTGACCCCCCGGGCCGGTGGGCCCCTCCCGGCCCCACCAATGCGCCCCACTCTACTCCACTTCCCTCCACCCGCAACCAGAATCGACCGCGCGGCGCGCCGTTGCGCGCCACAAAACCGCACGTCAGCCGGGGTGGAGCGGAGTGGAGGGCGGCGGGGCGCCGGAGGGGGTCCGCTATCCGACATAGATCGACTCGGGCCGGGCCGGACGCCTGCGGCCCCACTCACCGACGAAGTGGACAGAACGGAACACCGTCGGCGGCGATCTGAGGGGTGGTCTGGTCCGGTAACCTCGCTCGCGTGACGGACGCGAAGATGCCCCTACGGGCGAAGGTGGCCAGCTCCGTGTCACGGACCGCCGCGGCCCTGTCGCGGGCTGCGGGCCGTGGCGACGGCTCGGTGATCGGTGGCTGGATCGGCCTCAAGATCGACCCGGACCTGCTGGCGCACCTCTCCGCCGGACGGGCCATCGCGCTGGTCTCCGGCACCAACGGCAAGACCACCACCACCCGGCTGGCCGCTGCGGCCGTCGGCGTGCTCGGCCGGGTCGCCACCAACTCCTTCGGCGCCAACATGCCCACCGGGCACACCTCCGCCCTGGCCAAGGCGGGCAGCACACCGTACGCGGTGCTGGAGGTCGACGAGCACTACCTCGCGCAGGTGATCGAGGCGACCGAGCCACACGTGGTGGCGCTGCTCAACCTCTCCCGAGACCAGCTCGACCGGGCCAAGGAGGTCGCCATGATGGCGCAGCTCTGGCGCGCGGCCCTGGTCCGGCACCCGGACATCCGCATCGTGGCCAACGCCGACGACCCGATGGTGGTCTGGGCGGCCACCCCGCCGGCCGCCCACGACCAGCGGATCACCCCGCCGCACGTCACCTGGTTCTCCGCCGGGCAGCGCTGGCACGACGACTCGTGGGTCTGCCCCGAGTGCGGCTCGACCATCCAGCGCTCCGGCGAGCAGTGGTGGTGCAGCGGCTGCCCGCTGCGCCGGCCGCAGCCGCAGTGGACGGTCGACGACGAAGGGGTCCTGGACCCCACCGGCGCCTGGTACAAGGTGAAGCTCCAGCTCCCTGGCAAGGTCAACATCGGCAACGCGGCCACCGCCCTGGCCCTGGCCGCCGAGTTCGGCGTACGCCCGTTCGACGCGGTCCCCCGCCTCGGCGACGTCACCTCGGTCGCCGGGCGGTACGCCCAGGTCGAGCGGGACGGTCGGCTGGTCCGACTGCTGCTGGCGAAGAACCCGGCCAGTTGGCTGGAGGCGTTCGACATGGCCGAGCACGCCCCGACACTGCTGTCCATCAACGCCCGCGACCCCGACGGGATGGACACCTCCTGGCTCTTCGACGTCGACTTCGCCCCGCTGCGCGGACGTCAGGTGCTGATCACCGGCGACCGGGCGTACGACCTGGCGGTCCGGCTGGACGTCAACGGCGTGCCGTTCCAGCACGTACGCACGTTCGACGACGCCCTCCGGGCGGTGCCGCCGGGGCGGCTGGAGGTCATCGCGAACTACACCGCCTTCCAGGACATCCGAGCGGAGTTGGACCGTGTCAACTGAGACCCTGCGCATCGTCTGGATCTACCCCGACCTGCTGTCCACCTACGGCGACCGGGGCAACATGCTGATCCTGGCCCGGCGGGCGCAGCAGCGCGGCTTCCCGATCGAGGTGTTGGAGGTCCGCTCCGACCAGCAGATGCCCACCACCGCCGACATCTATCTCATCGGCGGCGGCGAGGACGGTCCGCAGGCGCTCGGCGCCCAGCGACTGCTCGCCGACGGCGGCCTGCACCGGGCCGTCGCCCAGGGTTCGGTGGTGTTCGGCGTCTGCGCCGGATACCAACTGCTCGGCACCTCGTTCTTCGCCAAGGGCACCCAGTACCGCGGCCTCGAACTGCTCGACCTCTCCTCCGACCGGGGCGAGACCCGCGCCGTCGGCGAGCTGGCCGGTGACATCGACGCCCGGCTGGGCCTGCCCCCGCTGACCGGCTTCGAGAACCACGGCGGTCGTACCCGTCTCGGTGCCGAGGTCTCCCCGCTGGCCCGGGTCACCGCCGGGGTCGGCAACGACGGCGCCACCGAGGGGGCGTGGCGCGGCAAGCTGCTCGGCACGTACTCGCACGGTCCCGCCTTGGCCCGCAACCCGGCCCTGGCCGACCTGCTGCTGCGCTGGGCCACCGGCGCGCAGCAACTCCCGCCGCTCGACGACACCTGGGCCGACCGGCTGCGGGCCGAACGCCGGGCCGCGGTGGCCGCCGCCCGGGCATGATCCCGGCCGACCGGCGGCTCGCGCGGTACTGGCGATCGGTACGACCGGTCGCCACCACACCGTCGGCCGTCCGGTTCGGCCTGCTGCTGCTCCTGATCGCCGGGTTCGGGGTGACCCTGGTGCTGGTGCCCCACCCCGACCCGACGGCACTGCCGCAGTTCGGCGACCGGCTGGGCGGCCTCGCGCCGGTCGCCGGAGTCCTCGGCGGCGCGCTGCTGCTGGTGGCCCTGGTCCCCCGCACGTTCATCACGCTCGCGGCGGGCGCGGTCTTCGGCGCCCTGGAGGGTGCCGCGTACGCGCTGGGCGCCGCCCTGCTGGCGGCGGCGATCGGCTTCACCGTGGGCCGAATCCTCGGGCGGGAGTTCGTCGCCGAACGGGTCCGGGGCCGGCTGGCCCGACTGGACCGCTGGTTCGCCCGGCAGAGCGTGCTCGGGGTAATCACCGTACGACTGCTGCCGATCTCCGGCTACGGCCTGGTCAGCTACGGCTACGGCACCACCGGCGCGCGGATCCTGCCGTTCCTCGTCGGCAGCGTGATCGCCTCCGCCCCGTCGGCGTTCGGCTACGCCGCGGTCGGTGCCGCCGTCACCAGCCCCGACGAGATCAACTGGCTCGCCGCAACGCCCGCCGCGCTCGGCTTCATCGCCAGCGCGGTCCTCCTCACCCGCTGGTGGCGCGCCGAACGCCGACGCCGCACCACCCCGATGTAAGGAGGGGTCCCCTGCTATCGCCTGGTGTATAGCAGGGGACCCCTACTAACAACTCAGCAAGCGCGGTCGTGCCGCGCCCCCGCCCTCGCCGCATCGCGCCCCATGATCACGCTCGATCCCCGATCGAGTGGCCTCGGTGCCGCCACGACACCACTCGAACCCGGATCGAGCACGACCTTGCGACGAGTCGCCGCGCCCTGGGTCATCGGGTGAGGCCGACCAGGGTGGCCAGGCGCGCCACGCCGGCCGGTGCGGGCCGCCCCCGGGCGATCTCGCCGAGGAGGGTACGCCCCGACGGCCGCACCCGAACCTCAGCCGGTGCGTGACCTGGACGGAACCCGCTGTCTGGTACGCCGAGTCGCCGCCGCTGCTGCCTTCATCACGGATCCGGTGGGAGACGTTCTACTCGTCAAGCCCCCTACCGCGACCATTGGGCTTTCCCCGGCGGTTATGTGGAGACGGATGAGTTCCCGCAGCAGGCGTGCGCTCGTGAAGTGCATGAGGAGTTGGGCATCCCCGTCACCGTGGGCGACCTGCTGGTGGTGGACTGGTCGCCTCCCACCGGCCCGCGGCCACGTGCCCTCGTCCACTTCACCTTCGACTGTGGCGTCCTCGCGGGGCTAGACCAGATCCACCTCGCCGGTCAGGAGCTGGAAGACGCCGCCTTCGTACCGCCGGAGCGGACGGCACGTCGTCTTCCGGCCAACGTGTCCCCACGGGTGCACGCCGCAGCATGGGCTCACACCGTACGCACACCGGCATACCTTGCTGGTGGGCTCGCGTTTCTGCCGGGCACGCAGGGGTGACCCGCGTAGATCCTGCCTCGAACAGGAGCCCGCCCTCTCGCCGCGCGGCATGATCCCGCTCGATCCAGGATCGAGTGGACTCAGTGCCGCGACGAGACCACTCGATCCAGGATCGAGCACGACCTTGCGACGAGTCGCGGCACCCTGGGTCACCGGGTGAGGCCGGCCAGGGTGGCCAGGCGCGCCACGCCGTCCGGCGCGGGCCGTCCCCGGGCGATCTCAGCCAGGAGAGTACGCGCCGACGGCCGCACCCGGACCTCAGCCAGTGCCACGCCGTCCGCGCTGACCAGCATCCGCCCCGCCCCGGCCAGGTCACCGGCCGCGGCCGTCGAATGTTAGGAAGGGTCCCCTGCTATGCACGAGGCGTTAGCAGGGGACCCTTCCTTTCACATCACGCGACGACGGACACCATCCGGCCGGCGATCACGATCACCTTGCGCGGCTCCTTGCCGGCCAACGCACCCGCCACCGCTGCCAGCGCGGCGGACCGGACGTCGTCCTCGGCGGCGTCGGCCGGCACCTCGACCCGGCCCCGGACCTTGCCGTTGACCTGCACCGGATAGGTGACGGTCTCGGCGACCAGCAGCGCCGGGTCGGCGACCGGGAAGTCCGCGTACGTCAGGGAGGTCTGGTGGCCCAGCCGCCGCCACAGCTCCTCGGCGATGTGCGGGGCCACCGGCGCCACCATCAGCACCAGCGGTTCGGCCACCTCGCGCGGGGTGCTCGCCAGCTTGGTCACCGCGTTGGTCAGCTCGATCAGCTTGGCGATCGCGGTGTTGAACCGGATCCCCTCCATGTCGCCCCGGACACCGTCGATCACCCGGTGCAGCAGCCGCCGGGTCTCCTCGTCGGCCGGTGCGTCGGTGACCCGCGACTCGCCGGTCTGCTCGTCGACGATGGCCCGCCAGACCCGCTGCAGGAACCGGTACGAGCCGACCACCGCCCGGGTCTCCCACGGGCGGGACACCTCCAGCGGCCCCATCGACATCTCGTAGACCCGGAACGTGTCGGCGCCGTACGCGGCGCACATCTCGTCCGGGGTGACGATGTTCTTCAGGGACTTGCCCATCTTGCCGTACTCGCGGTTGACCTGGACGTCGCCCAGGAACCAGCCGCCGTCGCGCTCGACGACCTCCTCGGCCGGCACGTACGCGCCCCGGGCGTCGGTGTACGCGTACGCCTGGATGTAGCCCTGGTTGAACAGCTTGCGGAACGGCTCGAACGACGACACGTGCCCCAGGTCGAACAGCACCTTGTGCCAGAACCGGGCGTACAGCAGGTGCAGCACCGCGTGCTCGGCGCCGCCGACGTACAGGTCGACGCCCCCGCAGTCACCCTCGCCGCGCGGCCCCATCCAGTACCGCTCGTTGTCCGCGTCGACGAACCGCCCGTCGTTGGTCGGGTCCAGGTAGCGCAGCTCGTACCAGCAGGAGCCGGCCCACTGCGGCATCACGTTGGTCTCCCGGGTGTACCGCTTCGGCCCGTCACCCAGGTCCAGCTCGACCTCGACCCAGTCGCGGCGGCGCGACAGCGGCGTCTCCGGGTCGCTGGCGGCGTCGTTCGCGTCGAAGGTGCGCGGCGAGAAGTCGTCCACCTCGGGCAGTTCGACCGGCAGCATCTCCTCCGGCAGCGCGATCACGGCGCCGTCGGCGTCGTAGACGATCGGGAACGGCTCGCCCCAGTACCGCTGCCGGCTGAACAGCCAGTCCCGCAGCCGGTAGGTCACCGCGCCCTGACCGGCGCCCTCGGCCTCCAGCCAGGCGATGATCCGGGCCTTGGCGTCGGCCACCCCCAGTCCGTCCAGGTCCAGGCCGCGCTCGGGCGCGGCGCTGTTGATCGCTGGCCCCTCCCCGGTGTACGCGGTGCCGTCGAAGCCCTCCGGCGGCTGCACGGTACGCACGATCGGCAGCTCGAAGAGATCGGCGAACTCCCAGTCCCGCTCGTCCTGTGCGGGTACCGCCATGATCGCGCCGGTGCCGTAGCCGGCCAGCACGTAGTCCGCGATGAAGATCGGGACCTGCCCACCGGTGACCGGGTTGGTGGCGTACGCGCCGATGAAGACGCCGGTCTTCTCCTTGGTGTCGGCCTGCCGCTCGACGTCGGTCTTGGCCGCGGCCGACTTCCGGTACGCCTCGACGGCCGCCCGGGGACCGGTGTGCCCGCCGGTCCACGCGTCCCGGGTCCCCTCCGGCCAGGCCGCCGGCACCAGCGCGTCGACCAGCTCGTGCTCCGGCGCCAGCACCATGTAGGTGGCCCCGAAGACGGTGTCCGGCCGGGTCGTGAACACCCGGATCGGCGCGGTCGGAGTCGGGAAGTCGATGTGCGCACCGGTGGACCGGCCGATCCAGTTGCGCTGCATCAGCTTGATCGGCTCGGGCCAGTCCAACTTGTCCAGGTCGTCCAGCAGCCGGTCACCGTACGCGGTGATCCGCATCATCCACTGCTTCAGGTTGCGCTTGAAGACCGGGAAGTTGCCGCGCTCGGAGCGGCCGTCGGCGGTGACCTCCTCGTTGGCCAGCACCGTGCCCAGACCGGGGCACCAGTTCACCGGCGCCTGCGACACGTACGCCAGGCGGTGGTCGTCGACGATCGCGCGACGCTCGGCGGGCGACAGCTCGGCCCACGGCCGACCGTCCGGGGTACGCCGGGTACCCCCGGCGAACTCGGCGACCAGCTCGCTGATCGGGCGGGCCCGACCGGCCTCGCGGTCGTACCAGGAGTTGAAGATCTGCAGGAAGATCCACTGCGTCCAGCGGTAGAAGTCGGTGTCGATGGTGGCCACCGAGCGCCGCTGGTCGTGGGCCAGCCCCAGCCGCCGCAACTGCTCCCGGTACCGCTCGATGTTGGCCTCGGTGGTCGTCCGGGGATGGGTGCCGGTCTGCACCGCGTACTGCTCGGCGGGCAGGCCGAACGCGTCGAAGCCCATCGCGTGCAGCACGTTGCGCCCGGCCATCCGCTGATAGCGGGCGTAACAGTCGGTGCCGATGTAGCCCAGCGGGTGCCCGACGTGCAGCCCCGCGCCGGACGGGTACGGGAACATGTCCAGCACGTACAGCTTCTCCGCGCCGGAGCGCGGGTGGGCCGGGTCGGCCAGCGGGCCGGACGGGTTCGGCGCGTGGAAGCTGCCCTCGCGTTCCCAGTGATCCTGCCAGCGGCGTTCGATCTCGTCGGCCAGCACGGCGGTGTACCGGAACGGTGGGGTGTCGTTGGTAGCTGCCTCGGTCATGGCCTTCTCCTCGCGTCGACCGGCGGGGTCTTCTCCGTGCTGGCTGGTCTCGTGTCCGTGCTCGGCGGCCCGCCCCGGGCCCCGGCGGGCACGAAAAAGCCCCTCGCACAGGAGGGGCCGCCGTGCTGTCGCGCCTGTCAGCGCGTCAGCACGGCTCGGTAAGAAGCAGGAAGACTCCGGCCATGACCGGCAGTGTACCGCGACCGTCACGGCGGTCCGCGTCTGGCCGCGTACGTCCCTCCCCCCGCACGGGATCGGGACGCCCGCCGCCGCTTACCCGGCAGAACCGACGACATGCGCTGTGTGAACGACAAATAGCCCTGTAAGCACCCAAACACCTGCGCCGGTCGGCGTTGGCGAGAAACATGGTTAGCCTGAGAGGCCAGTGAGATTGCTGCGGCAGACGAGGCTCGCACGTCGCGAACCCAACGGCGGGTCCAGGTGCTCTATACAGAGCTGCCGTGACAGCGACGAGGAGGAGGCCCGTGACACAACAGACCTGGGACGAAGTTGGCGGACTGCTGCCGCACGACGAGTTCCGCGCAGCGAGCGACGCCATCGTGGCCAACATCGAACAGGTCATCGAGGGCAAGACCGCCACCGTGCGGCTCGCTCTGGCCGTCCTGCTCGCCGAGGGTCATCTGCTCATCGAGGATGTGCCCGGCGTCGGCAAGACCAAGCTGGCCAAGGCCCTCGCCCGCTCCATCGACTGCTCCGTGCGCCGCATCCAGTTCACCCCCGACCTGCTGCCCAGCGATGTGACCGGCGTCAGCGTCTACAACCAGGAGACGCACGACTTCGAGTTCCGGCCGGGTGCCGTCTTCGCCAACCTGGTCGTCGGCGACGAGATCAACCGGGCCTCGCCGAAGACCCAGTCCGCGCTGCTGGAGTGCATGGAGGAGCGGCAGGTCACCGTCGACGGGGTGACGTACCAGTTGCAGACCCCGTTCATGGTGATCGCCACCCAGAACCCGATCGAGATGGAGGGCACGTACCCGCTGCCGGAGGCGCAGCGGGACCGCTTCACCGCCCGGATCGCGATGGGTTACCCCGACCCGAACGCCGAGCTGGCCATGCTCGACGGCCACGGCGCGGTGGACCCGCTGCCGGCACTGCGCCCGGTCTCCGACGCCGACACCGTGCGTCGGCTGATCGGTCACGTCCGGCAGGTGCACGTCGCCGACGCGGTCAAGCAGTACGCGATCGACCTGGTCACCGCCACCCGGGAGGCACCCGACCTGCGGCTCGGCGCGTCCCCGCGGTGCACCCTGCAACTGCTGCGCACCGCCCGCGCGGTGGCCGCCCTCGACGGGCGTGACTACGTCCTCCCCGACGATCTCCAGGTTCTCGCCGTACCGGTCCTGGCGCACCGGCTCATCCCCACCGCCGACGCCCAGCTCGCCCGGCGTACCACCGACGCGATCGTGGCGGACCTGGTGCACCGGCTGCCGCTGCCGCACGACCGCCAGCGCTCGCCGTACGACACCCGGCCGCCAGCCGGCAACGGCAACGGCAACGGTCGGGCCCCGTTCGAACCCCGGAGGCCGTGACGTGCGTGACGGCCTCCGCGGCCTGACCACCCGCGGTCGATCCTTCCTGGCCGCCGCGCTGGCGGCCGCCGTCTCCGCCGGCATCCTCGGCGAGAAGGACCTGCTGCGGGTGGCCGTGCTGCTGGCCGTCCTCCCGCTGCTCGCCGCGCTCTACGTCGGCCGCAGCCGCTACAAGCTGGCCTGTCACCGCTCGCTGGACCCGCACCGGGTGCCGGTCGGCGCCACCGCCCGGATGGTGCTGCGGTTGCAGAACCTGTCCCGGTTGCCCACCGGCACCCTGCTGCTGGAGGACCGACTGCCGTACGCGCTCGGCAGCCGGCCCCGGGTGGTGCTGGAACGGCTCGGCGCGCACCAGGCCAGCTCGGTGGCGTACACCGTGCGGGCCGACGTGCGCGGCCGGTACGAGGTGGGGCCGCTGGTGGTCCGGATGACCGACCCGTTCGGTCTGTGCGAACTGAGCCGGGCCTTCCCGGGCACCGACTCGCTGACCGTGGTGCCGCAGGTGGTGCCACTGCCGGCGGTGCGGCTGCCCGGTGAGTACGCCGGCAGCGGCGAGAGCCGGGCCCGCTCGGTGGCGGTGCACGGCGAGGACGACGCGGCGACCCGCGAGTACCGACGCGGCGACGACCTGCGCCGGGTGCACTGGAAGTCGACCGCGCGCACCGGGGAGCTGATGGTGCGCCGGGAGGAACAGCCCTGGGAGAGCCGCGCGACCGTCCTGCTGGACACCCGCGCGTACGGCCACCAGGGCGACGGCCCGACGGCCAGTTTCGAGTGGGCCGTCTCGGCCGCCGCCAGCATCGCCGTCCACCTGCGTCAGGCCGGCTACAAGCTGCGCCTGGTCACCGGCTCCGGCGCGGACGTGAACGCGACCGAGGGTGCCGGTGACGGCTTGCTGCTCGACCAACTCGCGGAGGTCCGGCTGGACCAACGCGTCGAGATCACCACCCTGGTGCAACACGTCCGGCAGCGCTCCGACGGCGGCCTGATCATCGGCGTCTTCGGGTCGCTGAGCACCGCCGAGGCGGAGGTGCTGTCCGGGCTGCGGGCGAACGGCGCCACCTGCGTCTGCTTCCTGCTGGACAGCTCCGCCTGGCTGAACCTGCCGGCACCGGCCCGGGCCGAGGCCGACCAGGCACACGACACCGCCGCGCTGGCGCTGATGCAGTCCGGCTGGCGGGTGATCGGCGTCGACCACGGCGGCCGGTTGCCGGCGCTCTGGCCGCAGGCCGGCCGGGGCTCGCAGGGGTTCGCCCTGCGGGCCGCGATGGCCGAGACGGTGGCCGGCGGCGTGCGATGAACGGAAGGTCCCCCTCATGATCGCCCATCGGAACCTGGGTCTGGTGGCCGCCGCCGCGACCCTGCTCGCCGCCGCGCCCCTGTCGGCCATCTTCGAACGGTGGACCTGGCTGGTGCAGGCCGTCATCGCGGTGGCCGCGGTGGCCGCCGCGGCGGCCCTGGCCCGGCTCGGCCGGACCCCGCTGTGGGCCCAGATCCTGGCCATGGTCGCCGGCCTCACCCTGGCCCTGACCTGGCTGTTCCCCAGCGGCGAGGAACTGCTCGCGGTGCTGCCCACGCCGGCCACCTTCGGGCACTTCGCCGAGTTGCTCAGCACCTCGGTCGACGACATGCGCTCGCACGGCGTGAAGGTGCCCGACACCGACCCGCTGCTGTTCATCACGGTGCTCGGCGTCGGCGGGGTCGCGGTGCTGGTGGACGTGCTCTGTGTCGGGCTGCGCCGGCCCGCCCTGGCCGGTCTGCCGATGCTGGCCATCTACTCGGTGCCGGTGGCGGTCTACGTGGACAGCGTCCCGCCGCTGCCGTTCGCCATCGGAGCCGCCGGCTTCCTCTGGCTGCTGGTCACCGACAACGTCGACCGGGTCCGGCGGTTCGGCCGGCGGTTCACCGGCGACGGCCGCGACGTCGACGTCTGGGAGGCGTCCCCACTGGCCGCCGCCGGACGACGGCTGGCGGTGGTGGGCCTGGCGCTGGCCGTCCTGGTGCCGTTGGCCATACCGGGCATGACCTCCGGTCTGATGAGCAACCTGAACTCCGGTGTCGGCAACGGTCTGGGCGGGCAGGGTTTCGGCGGCTCCCCCGGCCGGGTCGACCTGTTCGCCGCGCTCAGCGGCACGCTCAACCAGTCCGAGACCACCGACCTGGTGACGGTGACCACCACCGAGGAGGATCCGTTCTACCTGCGCTTCGGCGTCGCCGACGAGCTGCGCGGCGACGGCTTCCGGGTACGCGGTCCGAACGGCGGCCGGGTCACCGGTGAGCTGCCCGACCCGTCGGACCAGCAGGTACGAGGGGTCGAGCGGACCCGGCACCGGGCCACCGTGGAGGTGACCCGGGCCCTGGCCATGCCGCTGCTGCCGGTGTACGCCGAACCGGTCGACTTCACCGACCTGGACCGGAACTGGTTCTACGACCAGGACCTGCAGGTGGTCTTCTCGAACCGGGAGAACTCCCGGGAGAAGTCGTACTCGTTCGACTACGTCCGCTCGACGTACACGCCGCAGGCCCTGCGCTCGGCCCGGGCGCTGTCCGCCGACGATCCACGGCGGGTCCAGCAGACCGTCACCCCCGACGTGCCCGAGGTGCGGGCCCTGGTGGCAAACCTGATTCGGGGCCAGCGCACCGAGTACGACAAGGTGCGCGCGATCTACGACTACTTCTCCGAGGACAACGGCTTCACCTACCAGCTCAGCACCGAGCAGGGCACCAGCGGCCAGGAGATCCTCGACTTCCTGGAGAACAAGGCCGGCTACTGCCAGCAGTACGCGGCGGCGCTGGCCTGGATGGTCCGCGACGCCGGCATCCCCGCCCGGGTGGCCTTCGGGTTCACCAACGGCAGCCGGCGTACCGCTGACACGCTCACCCTGACCAACCGGAACCTGCACGCCTGGACCGAGGTGTACTTCGACCAGATCGGGTGGGTGCCCTTCGACGCCACCCCGACCTACGGCGTGCCGGGCTCGGCCCGCTCCGCCTGGGCGCCGGACGTCGACGCCCCGGAGGAGAACACCCCGCAGACCGACCCCACGGACGCGCCCGACGCGGACGACCCGTCGGCTGGACCGGACGCCGGACCGAACCAGTTCGAGGAGGGCGACGACCCGGCCCTCGGCGCCGCCCCGGGCGCGCCCACCCAGCAGGCACCGCGCTGGCCCTGGCTGCTCGCCGTGGGCGTACTCGCCCTGCTGGCCCTGCTCGCCGTGCCGGCGCTGCGCCGACTCGCGCTGCGCCACCGGCGAGGTCGGCCCGCGCCGGTGATCCGGACGGTCGACGCGTCGGAGGCGACCGCCACCGGGGAGCACCGACCGGCGATGACGGTCGGCGCCGACCCGGACCGGGCCCGGGCGGACGCACACGCCGCCTGGGACGAACTGCTCGACACCCTGGTCGACTACCGGATCCGGGTGGACCGGACGGAGACCCCCCGGGCGACCGCCGACCGGCTGGTCCGGGAGGCCCTCGCACCGGACACCGGGGCCGGCACGGCGGCCCGTCTGCTCGGCCGCGCCGAGGAGCGGGCCCGGTACGCGCGCGACCCGCTGACCGGCGAGCCGCTGCCCACGGCCCTGCGGACGGTACGCGGTGCGCTGGCCGAGCGGGCCGACCGGCGTACCCGACTGATGGCGACCGTGTTGCCGCCGTCGGTGCTGCAACGCTGGCGTACCACCGTCGCGGACACCTCGTCGCGGCTGGTGAACTCCGGCGGTCAGGTACGCCACCGGCTGCTGCGGTTCAGTCCGCGTCGGCTGATCGCGAACCGCGCGAGTCGCTGACCGCCGCCCGGACCGGGGCACGACGACACGGGCCGGGTACCGGTGGACATCCACCGGTACCCGGCCCGTCGTGGTTCTTCCTTCGCGGACATGGCCTTACATCGCCGCGTGGTCGTCTCCCGCCGCGGGTCTTTGCACGCCGCGTGGTCTTCTGTCGCCGCCCGTTGGGCAGCGCTCAGCGCGCCACGTCGCAGCCTTCGCCCTGGGCACCCCGAAGGGCACCCGGACGACACACGTCCGTCGCACGCCGGAACGTCCCGGACCGGTCAGGCCCGGGACGGATGTCCCGCCGTCAGGAACAGCGGGTCAGCGGTGCCCCTCCGGGCGCTGACGCCACCGGTCCTCCATCCGGTCGAGGAAACCCCCCGACCGGCGGCCGGACCGTCCCCGGGACCGGCGACGACTCGCCGTGCCTCCGACGACGTGCAGGTCCGGTGACTGCGCCCGACGGTGCGACTGCACCGCGAACGCGGCCGAGGCCAGCATGACAACGAATCCCGCCACTGCCAACGGCGGAGTCTTGATCACCGCGCCATAGACCAACAACGCCAGGCCAGCGACGATCACGCCGGCAGCGACGAGCAGGCGACGCCGCGCGTGGAAACGCGGGTCGCTGGCGCGCACGGCCGAGGCGAACTTGGGGTCCTCGGCAAGCGACCGCTCGATCTGCTCGAACAGCCGCTGCTCGTGCTCCGAGAGCGGCACGGCACTCCTCCCCGGTCACGTTGGTCGGTCCGGTCGGACCGACAGACCGTGGCAGCCAACCGGCTGCTTACCCGCAAGTCTACGAGGGCCCTCGCGCGTCGGAAAGCGGGACGACCTACGGCCGCGTCGGATTTTCATTTCGTCGGGGATCACGCCCACCGAGAAGACTGGCCGGTCCTATGACGGACCGCCCGAATCGGGCAGCCGCGGCGTCCGCCGCAACCTCCGCCTCGCGCCAGCCCCGCTCGGGCGCACCGAGCGCGAGCTGCCTCGGTGTCTCGTCCGCCGAAGTCAGACCCTCCGCCCGTACGCCGACGAGGCGAATCCGCTCACCCGGTGCCAGAGCGGTGTAGAGCGACCAGACCGTGTCGAACATCTCCCGGGCCACGTCGGTGGGCACGTCGAGGGTGCGCGACCGGCTCACCGTGCGGAAATCGGCCATCCGCACCTTGAGTGACACGGTGCGTCCCACCTGCCCGGCAGCGCGCAGCCGGCCGCCGACCTTCTCGGCGAGCCCCAGCAGCGTACGCCGGATCTCGGTCGGATCTCGGACATCGACGTCGAAGGTGACCTCCGCGCCGATCGACTTCTCCGCGTGCTCCGGGCTGACCCGACGCGGATCGCGTCCCCACGCCAACTCGTGCAGGTGCGCGGCCGCCGCCGCGCCGACCGCGGTCCGCAGCATCCCCGGCGGGGCCTGGGCCAGGTCGCCCACCGTCCGCAGCCCGAGCCGCAGCAGGCTCTGTTCGGCCCGCTCCCCCACCCCCCACAGGGCGGCCACCGGCAGCGGATGGAGGAAGTCGAGGACCTGCGCGGCCGGGACCACGAGCAGGCCGTCCGGCTTGGCCCGGGTCGACCCGAGCTTGGCCACGAACTTGCTCGACGCCACCCCCACCGAACAGGTCAGTTCCTGCTCGGCGGCGACCCGCTCGCGGATCCGGCGGGCGATCGCGGCCGGCGGGCCGAACAGTCGCCGGGCCCCCGCGACGTCCAGGAACGCCTCGTCCAGGGAGAGCGGCTCGACCAGCGGCGTGACGTCCCGGAAGATCTGCATGACCGCCCGCGAGGCGGCCGAGTAGCGACTGAAGTCCGGTGGCAGGAACACCGCGTGCGGGCAGAGCGCCCGGGCCCGCATCGTCGGCATCGCGCTGCGGACGCCGTACCGCCGGGCCTCGTAGCTGGCCGAACTGACCACGCCGCGCGGACCGACCCCGCCGACCACGACGGCCTTTCCGCGCAACTCCGGCCGGTGCCGCACCTCCACCGAGGCGAAGAAGGCGTCCATGTCGACGTGCAGGATCGAGCAGCCGGCGTCGTCGGAGTCCGGCCCGAACCGGGGATCGCCGCCCCGGGGCAACGACTGGCTGCGTCCCACCCCGGCAGGTTAACCCCGGGGTGGGACAGGCCAGCCGGTCAGCCCCGCAGCACCAGCAGCGGAATCGTCATCTCGGCCGCGGTGTCCGCCCCGTGGAAGGCCACCAGCCGGGACACCATCGGGCTCTCCGACCGGCTGGCCAGCACGGCGTACGTGTCGTTGCAGACCACCACCACGTCGCCGACCCGCTCCAGGTGCGCCTCGGGCACCGGCCCGAACCAGCCGGTGGCCACCGCCTCGTCCCGCACCATCACCCGGGCGGCGTCACCGAGCACGGCCGACCAGGCCGCCACCACGTCGGCGGTGGCACCCGGCGCGGTGTGCAGGTACCGCACCCGGGGCTCACCCGCGACCACCCGTACCCCGGCGGTCAGCCGGGGGTCGGTGTCCAGGTCGAACCGGTGCTCCGCGGGCACGTTGAGCTGGCCGTGGTCGGCGGTGACCAGCAACGCCCCGTCCGGCGGCAACCCGTCCACCAACCGGGCCAGCAGCCCGTCCACCTCGGCCACCGACGCCCGCCAGGGCGCCGAGTCGACGCCGCTGAGGTGCCCGTCCCGGTCCACGTCCGGGTGGTAGCCGGAGACCAGGGTCGGGCCGCGTCCGGCGGTCAGCGCGGTCAGCATCGTGGTGGCCACCGCGTCGACCCCGGCCGCGCCCCGGTAGTCCCCGCCCCGGTTCGCGGCAAGGGTCAGCCCGCTGCCGCCGAACTCCGGCCGGCTGACCACGGTCACCGCCACCCCGGCGGCCCGGGCCCGCTGCAACTGGGTGGCGACCGGCTGCCAGCGCAGCGGCGACGGGTCGCCGGACCACTCGATGTGGTTGAGCACCCGCTCGGTGCCGGGCACCCGCAGCGTGAAGCCGAGCACCCCGTGCGCGCCGGGCGCCGCCCCGGTGCCCAGGGTGACCAGGCTGACCGGGGTGGTGGAGGGGAAGCCGCAGGTGAGTGGCCGACCGGCCGCCGCGGTCAGCCCGGCCAGGGTCGGCGCGTACGGCGCGGCGGTCGGGATCTGGTACCAACCGAGCCCGTCGACCAGCAGCACCGCGATCCGGCGTACGCCGGGCAGGTCGACGCCGAGGCCGAGCAGGTCGGCGGCACCGGGCACGCCGAGCACCGCGAGCGCGCTGGGCAGCACGTCAGCGATGCTCCCCCCGCCGTACTCCGGCGCGACAGGTGCAAGGAAGGGCACCTTGTTAACGCCTGGTGCATAGGAGGGGACCCCTCCTAACACCGAGGGCTCCAACGCCGACCCGCCCGGGCCGGTCATGCCGGTCATGCCGGACGGCGGGCGAACAGGTGCAGTTGCGCCGCCAGATCCCGCCAGGGCGGCCGGGCGGCCAACGCCCGTTCCAGCTCCAGCAGGGCGCCCGGCTGGCCGTCCGCCACCGCCGCGGGCAACAGGTCGGCGAGCACGCGTACGCCGTGGATCTCCTCGACGGCGAGCCCGGCGGCGGCCAGCAGCGCGGTGGCGCCGTCGGCGTCGAAGCGTCGACGCAGCGTGTCCCGGGGGCCGGCGCTGCCGTCGGGGTCGGCGGCGAGCGCCGTCGCCACGTCCAGGTGGCCGTTCATCGCCCGGCCGAGCACCGCCGCCGCCCGCCCGGCGACCAGCACGCTGGCCGCACCGCCCGGCCGCAGCGCACCGGCCAGCGCGGCCACCACCGGCGCCGGGTCGTCGACGACCTCCAGGACGGCGTGGCAGAGCACCAGGTCCACGCTGGCCGGCTCGACCAGCCCGGCGAGCGCGTCGCCGTCGCCCTGCACCGCGCGTACCCGCTGCGCCACCCCGGCCTCGGCGGCCCGGCGGCTGAGCGCGGCCAGCGCGTCGGGGCTGGCGTCGACCACGGTGACCCGGTGCCCGGCCCGGGCCAGCGGCACGGCGAAGCCACCAGTGCCGCCGCCGACGTCGAGCACGGTGAGCTCGGCGGCGGGCCGACGGTCCAACTCGGCGCGGAGCACCGACCAGACCACGGCGGTACGGGGGGTGAGCGGCGGCCCGGCCGGATTCGGGGTCTGTTCCACCCGGTCGAGCCTAGGGCCTGCCCGGCCGATCATGCGCGGCGAGGCACGCCGTCGGGGCGGCGCGGGCCGACGACGGGACATGCGGCCGGCGGCGACCCGGCCAACGACCGGGCCGAGGCGGCGGACCGGACAGCGACCAGGGCGAGGCGACGGCGACCCGGGCAGCGACCAGGCCGAGGCGGCGGACGGTCAGCGGAAGTCGCGGGACGCGGGGCTGACCGGCGGCTCGATCGCGTCCAGCCGGTCGGCGACCAGGTTGACCACTCCCTCGTGCCGCTGCAACAACCCGCGCACCACAAGCGCGGCGCTGGTCCGGGCCACCCGCCGGTGCCGCTGCCACAGCCCCGGTGAACAGGTGACGTTGAGCATGCCGGTCTCGTCCTCCAGGTTGAGGAAGGTGACCCCGCCCGCCGTCGCCGGGCGCTGCCGGTGGGTGACGATCCCGCCGACCCGGATCCGTCGGCCCGGCTCCACCCGTCCCAGCCGGTCGATCGGTACCGCACCCAGGGCGTCCAGCCGGGGGCGGATGAACCGGGCCGGGTGGTGCTCCGGGGACAATCCGGTGGCCCACACGTCGGCGACCAGCCGGTCCACCTCCTCCATGCCGGGCAGGGTGGGTGCCGTCGCGCCGGTCACCGTGCCGGGCAGGCGATCCGGCCGGTCCTGCGCCGCCGCGCCGGCCGCCCAGAGCGCCTGCCGCCGGCTCAGCCCGAAACAGGCGAAGGCGTCCGCGGTGGCCAGCGCCTCCAGGTGGGCCGCGGTCAGACCCACCCGCCGGGCCAGATCCGGCATGTCGCGGTACGGCCCGTTCGCCGTCCGCTCCGCCTCGATCCGCTCGGCCACCGGATCGCCGAGGGTACGCACACTGGACAGCCCCAGCCGTACGGCCGGACCGCCCAGCCCCCAGGCGTGCGGCGGCTCGCCGGGCCGGCTGCCCCAGCGGGTCTGCGGGGTGGACTCCAGCACCGGCTTCGCACCGCTGGCGTTGACGTCCGGGCGGCGTACCTCCACACCGTGCCGGCGGGCGTCGTCGACCAGGGTCTGCGGCGAGTAGAAGCCCATCGGCTGGGCGCTGAGCAGCGCGGCCAGGAACGGGCCCGGGTGGTAGCGCTTGAGCCAGGAACTGGCGTAGACCAGATAGGCGAAGCTCATCGCGTGGCTCTCCGGGAAGCCGTAGCTGGCGAACGCGGTGAGCTTGCGGTAGACGTCGTCGGCCAGCTCCCCGGTGATGCCGCGCTCGGCCATGCCCCGATAGAGCCGGTCGGCGATCTTCGCCATCCGCTCCACCGACCGTTTGGCCCCCATCGCCCGGCGCAACTCGTCGGCCCCGGCCGCGTCGAACCCGGCCAGGTCGATGGCGAGCTGCATCAACTGCTCCTGGAACAGCGGTACGCCGAGTGTCTTCTCCAACGCGTTGCGCATCAGCGGGTGCGGGAAGGTCACCTCCTCCTGCCCGCTCTTGCGCCGGATGTACGGGTGCACCGAGCCGCCCTGGATCGGGCCGGGCCGGATCAGCGCCACCTCGACCACCAGGTCGTAGAACGTCCGGGGGCGCAGCCGGGGCAGGGTGGCCATCTGGGCGCGGCTCTCCACCTGGAACACCCCGACCGAGTCGGCCCGGCAGAGCATGTCGTAGACCTCCGGGTCCTCCAGCGACATGTCGCCGAGGTCCAGGCTCATCCCGATCATGTCGTACCCGTAGTGCAGCGCGGAGAGCATGCCCAGGCCGAGCAGGTCGAACTTGACCAGGCCGACGGCGGCGCAGTCGTCCTTGTCCCACTGGAGCACGCTGCGGCCGGGCATCCGGCCCCACTCCACCGGACAGACCTCGATCACCGGCCGGTCGCAGATCACCATGCCGCCGGAGTGGATGCCCAGGTGCCGGGGAAAGCCCGCCCACCTCCCCGAGCCACCAGTCAGTTCGTTGGCGTACGCGATCACCTGCTCGGGGATCTCCGGCACGTCCACCGTGGCCACGTCGCCCCACCGGTCGATCTGCTTGCTCCACGCGTCCTGCTGACCCGGCGAGAAGCCGAACGCCTTGGCCACGTCCCGCACCGCCGACCGGGGCCGGTAGGAGATCACGTTGGCCACCTGGGCGGTGTGCTCCCGCCCGTACCGGGTGTAGACGTGCTGGATGACCTCCTCCCGACGGTCGGACTCGATGTCCACGTCGATGTCGGGCGGGCCGTCGCGTTCCGGGGCCAGGAAGCGCTCGAACAGCAGCCGGTGCCGGACCGCGTCCACGTTGGTGATCCGCAACGCGTAGCAGACCGCCGAGTTCGCCGCCGAGCCCCGGCCCTGGCAGTAGATGTCCGCCCGCCGGCAGAAGTCGACGATGTCGTAGACCACCAGGAAGTAGCCGGGGAAGCCCAGCTCCTCGATCATGTTCAGCTCGTGGTCGAGCTGCGCGTACGCCTGCGGGTGCGCCTCGCGCGGGCCGTAGCGTTCCCGCGCGCCGGCCTCGGTGAGGTGACGCAGCCAGCTCATCTCGGTGTGCCCCGGCGGCACCGGGTACGCCGGCAGCCGGGGCGCGACGAGCTGGAGGTCGAAGGCGAGTTCCGCGCCGAACTCGGCGGCCCGGGCCACCGCCCCCGGGTACGCGGCGAACCGCGTCGCCATCTCGGCACCACTGCGCAGGTGGGCGGTGCCCGCAGCGGGCAGCCAACCGTCGATCTCGTCCAGACTGCGCCGGGCCCGCACCGCGGCGAGGGTGGTGGCCAGCCGTCGCCGGCCGGGGGTGGCGTAGTGCACGTTGTTCGTGGCGACCGTGGGCAGCCCGGCGGTGGCGGCCAGCTCGGCCAGCGCGTCGTTGCGGTCGCCGTCGACCGGGTGACCGTGGTCGGTCAGCTCCACCGCCACCGTCTCCGCGCCGAACAGCGCGGTGAGCCGGTCCAGCTCCCGGGCCGCCGCGTCCACCCCCTCGGTGAGCAGGGCGGACGGCACGTGCCCCTTGCGGCAGCCGGTCAACACCAGCACGTGGTCGCGCAGGTCGGCGGCCACCTCCTCCAGTTCGCCGTAGACCGGACGGCCCTTCTCCCCGCCGCGCAACTGGGCCCGGGCGATGGTCGTGGCCAGCCGCGCGTACCCCTCGTGGCCGTGCGCCAACACCAGCAGGTGGTTGCCGTGCGGGTCGGGTACGCCCTGCTGCGGGCCGGGCAGACCGAGGGACAGCTCCGCCCCGAAGATCGTCGGCAGGTCCAGCGCGCGGGCCGCCTCGGCGAAGCGCACCACGCCGTAGAAGCCGTCGTGATCGGTGACGGCGAGCGCGGTCAGCCCCAGCCGGACCGCCTCCTCGGCCAGTTCCTCGGGATGGCTGGCCCCGTCGAGGAAGCTGAAGTTGGTGTGCGCGTGCAGTTCGGCGTACGGCACCACACCGTCGGGGCGGGCCAGCTCGGGCGGATGGTACTGCTCCCGGCTCCGGCTCCAGGCCGGCGAGTCGCCGCCGTCGGCGTCGACCGCGAGGGGATCCACCACCCGCAGGTGCCGTTCACCCTCCCCGGTACGCCCGGAGAGCACCCGCTCCAACTCCGACCAGGGCAGCCGAGGATTGTGAAAACTCACCGTCCCACCCCACCCACCGAGATCTTGGTACGTTCCGGCCCTCCCAGGGGACGGAACGCACCAGGATTCACTTCCGCCTCAGTCATAGACCGCCTCCAGGAGCCACCGGCCGGCTTCGACGGCGAGCAGCAGGGCGCTGCCGTCGGCCAGGCTGATCTGGAAACGGGCCCGCCGACACGCCTCGACCGGGTCCCACCACCGCTCGTCGACCGGCCACGGGCCGGCCCAACCGACGATCTCGACCGGCACCCCGGCCCGGCCAGAGATCCCGGCCCACGCACCACCCCGGCCTGCGTCCCCCACCGCTGCACCACCCCGGCCGACACCCCCGACCGACACACCACCCCGGCCGACACCCCCGACCGACACACCACCCCGGCCGGCACTCCCGGCTGACCCGCCACCCCGGCCGACGGCTCCATCCGCCGGACCACCCGCACCGGCAGTCCCCGCCGGGGCGCTGCGCCGGGTGACCTGGGCACCGGCCTCCACCTCGATGATCAACTGGGCCGGTGGGGCGCTCACCGTCAATCGCGCGCTCACCACGACCGGTGCGCCGGTGGCGTCCAGCACGCTCGCGGTGAGCGGGGTGGGCAGCACCACGGCCGGCGAAGGCGGCGGCAGCCGCCCCGGCCAGGACGGTACGGCCGGCCCGGAACTCGCCCGGCCACCGACCCGACCCGGCCTGCCCTCGGACCCGGCCCCGGACCAAGCAGCGGCACTCGTCCCGGTGGAGTGACGGGCGCGCGGCGTGCCGCCGTCGGCACCGACCGGGACGGGCGGCACGACCCCACCGGTTCCGGTCAGCCACGACGCGCCGCCGTGGCGTTCGACTGGCTCGCCCGGCAACGGCGCGGCGCCGGGACGGGCCGGCAACCGTTCGTCACCCCAGGGCACCAACCGGGTCTGGTCAGCCGGCGACCGGCCCCCACCGAGTACGGCGGTGACCACCGACTCCGGGCCGAGCAGGCCCTGCACCCGGCTCAGCGCCCGGTGTGCCCGCTCGCGTTCCGCACCGGTCTCGCCCCACAGCCCCGCTTGCAGACCGGCCTGGGCCAGCACCCCGTCCGGCACCAACCGCAGCCGGACGATCCCTGCGGTGGGCCGGGGCGGCCGGTCACCGCCCCGCCGGCCACCACCGGAGAGCCAACCGTCCAGTTGCCAGCGGACCCGGTCGGCGATCGCCGCCGCGCTGAGCAGGCCGTCGTGCCGCCAGACCCGGTGCAACTCCTGGCCGTGCGCGGTCACCGCCTCAATGCCGAGCCGGGTGCAGGCCAACCCGTGCCCGGCGAGCCGCTCGTGCAGCCGCTCGGCCAGCGTCCGGGCCGCGAACGCCGCCACGTCGACGCGCTCGATCGGCTCGTCCAGGTCGGCGGTGACCGTCAGGTCCACGGGTGGGCGTCGGACCGCCAGTGGCCGGTCGTCGCCGCCGGTTGCCAACCGGTGGGCCAGCGCCCCGTCGAACCCGAACCGGGCCAGCACGTCACCGGCGGCCAGCGCGGCGAAGTCGCCGAGCGTACGCACCCCGAGCCGGCGCAGCAGGTCGGCCAGGGCGGGTCGCCCGAGTGCCTCGACCGGCTGGACGGCCAGGAACTCCGGCGTCCCACCCGGCGGCACGATCCGCCCCTCCCGCGCGGCCAGCCCGGCGGCGAACACCCCGTCGGCGATGCCGACCTGGCTCTCCACCGCGCAACTCTGCGCAACGTGCTCGACGATCCGCTCGGCCGCCGCCTCCTCACCGCCGAAGTACCGGACCGGTCCCCGGGCGGCCAGCGCACAGGCACCCGGGCGGACCACCTCGACCCCGACCGCCACCTCCTCGACCGCGGCCACCACCGGCTCGAACGCCCGGGCGTCCCGACCGGGATCGTGGTCGACGACGGTGAGCCCCGGACAACGTCCCTGCGCCTCCCGTCGGCGCAGCCCCCGACGCACCCCCTCGGCACGGGCCTGCTCGGAGCAGGCGACCACCCGGTTGGCGTGCAGCACCGCGACCGGCCCGGTGGCAGGCACCCCGTCGACGATCTCGGCGGCGAGCACCGGCCAGTCCGGGCACCAGAGCAGCAGGGTCCGAGCCGACGTGCTCATGTCGGCGCTCCGCGCCGCCACGAGCCACCACGGAACCTATGGCTCGCTCGCTGACGCTCACTCACGCCCGCCGCTCCGCGCCGCCACGAGCCACCACAGGACCGGTGACGCTCGCTCATGTCGCGCGCTCCGCGGTGTGGGGGGAGGCCAGCACGCGGAACCGGGCGGGGTGTGACCGGGCGGCGGTGGTGGGGCGGGGGATGACGCGGGTCAGCTCGTCGCCGGGCAACCACACCGTGAGCTCCTTGGCGCGGGCAGCCGCGCCCCGCCCGTGTGCCGAGATGGTCACCTCCCGGCGGCGCAGCCGTCCCCGCCCCGCCCCGAGTCCCTCCCAGGCGCCCCGGACCACCTGGAGTGTCAGGTCCGCCCCGTCCCACCGGCCGTACGGCACGAGCACGCTGCCGCGTTGACGGGCCCGGGCGGCCAACCGGGCGGTGACCGAGGTGGAGACGGTGGCGGGTACCGCGGTCACCACCACGTCGACCCCGTCGATGAGCGCGGCGACGACGGTGGGCCACTCGGGGCCGGGCTGCGGCACCAGGGCGAGCCGGTCCAGGGCGATCCCGGCCTCGGCCGCCGCACCGGCGCCGAAGGTCGGCATCCCGACCACGGCGCACCAGGAACCGGCCCGGGACGCCTCGGCGAGCAGGGCGAGCAGCAGCGAGGTGGTACCGCTGTGCCGGGGCTGCCCGACGCCGACCGCGATGGTGCTGCCCCGTCGCAGTCCACGACCGGGCAGCAGCCCGGTCAGCTCGGGGCGGACGGGGAGGATCCGGTGGCCACCTGCCGGGTCGGGTGCGCTGGCCGGACGCACCAACCCGGCCAGCGCGGCGGAACCGACCACCATGCGGCCCGCCATCGGACCTACCCCCCGTCGTGTCGCCACCGGGTGCCGCCGGTGGGTGGTGCTGGTCAGGCGACGAGACCGTCGATCGCCGGCTGATGTGCCAGGCCGAGCGCGGCCTCCACCACCGTCACGAACTCCTCGGCGGCGCGGAGCAGGTCGTCGGCCTCCCGGGCGGTGACCACCCGGGGTATGCCGGCCTCGGCGGCGGCGCGCTTGCCGGCACCGAGGGCGAAGTAGGCGGCCCACTCGTCGAGCTCGGGGGCGACGACCGCGAGCAGGACCCAGACGCTGGTGATCCGGTTGCGTCGGGTGGGTGCGGGACGGGCGCGGGCGGCGAGCACCGCGGCGGCGGCGCGCAGCGCCGCGAGGTGGGCGGCGGCGTACCGGAGGCCGTCGGGGCCGGTCCGGGCGGCCTCGGCGAGGCTCTGCCGGGCCACGGTGAGCAGTTGGGCGGGAGTGCGGTGCGGCAGCACGTGCGCGGGCACCGTCGGTGCCTGGGCCGGACTGGTCGGCATGGTCTCCTCCACGTGGGCCGGAGCGGGGCGGTCGCGCGACGGGGTGGACCCGTCGGCGCGGTACGCGCCCGCGGCGGGCGGTGCGGAGGAAGACGCACCAGATGGGTGGCCGGCCGGGTGCGGAGCTTCCCCACACCACACCCGGCCGGCGTTACCGGCGGGTCCGTCGGCCGCCGCCCGGGGGTCGTGGGCGGCGGCCGACGGCCTGCCTGACGGGTCCGGACTCGCGACTGCCCGGAGCCCAGGTGCGATCCGCGGCACCGCACCTGTCGGGAGCCGGTGCCGCGAAACACCCGCCCCCGAGGGGTCGGAACGAACGCTCGATGTGCGCCGGCAACGCCAGCTATCGAACACTCGTTCTAACTACTGCTGACAGTACACCTTCCCCCCGACGAAAACGCAACGTGTGACGCGCCGGGTCAGCCGCATGACCTGACCTGGTCGGGGCGACCGGTCCGCAGGGCGTGGCCGGGTGCGCCGACCGTCGGCGTACCGGGAAGAATGGCGGGATGCAGTCACACCCGAACGTCCAGGCGGTGCAGGACGCGCTCGACGGCCCGTACACCCGCAACGGCTCCGGCAAGCGGGCCCTGGTCCGGCTGCTGCCCGACGCGGTGCACACCGCGGCGGCCGCCGCCGAGGCGCTCGGTGTCGACGTGGGCGCGATCGCCAACTCGCTCGTCTTCGACGCCGACGGTGCACCGCTGCTGGTGCTCACCTCCGGCGCACACCGGGTGGACACCGACGTCCTGGCCGCCCGGCTCGGGGTCACCCGGCTGCGCCGGGCCACCCCGCAGTTCGTCAAGGAGCACACCGGCCAGGTGATCGGCGGGGTCGCCCCGGTCGGTCACCCGCGCCCGCTGCGTACGCTCGTCGACACCGCGCTGGAGAAGTACGACGAGGTCTGGGCCGCCGGTGGCGTGCCGCAGGCGGTCTTCCCCACCACGTACGCCGAACTGCTGCGGGTCACCCACGGGACCCCGACCGACGTGGCGTGAATACCACCGAGACCGTCCCCGAGCTGGTCACCCTGCACGTGTGGCGGATTCCCCGGGCCGCCCTGGGCCGGGCCTTGGGCCGGATGGCGCTCGACCCACGCCGGCTACGCGCACTGCCCGGCGTACGGTTCGGCAAGCTGCTCGGCACCGGGACCGGCACCGGCTTCGGGCCGGGCGACGCCGACCTCACCCGCTGGGCGGCGCTGACGGTGTGGGACTCCCCCGCCGCAGCGGCCCGGTTCACCGGCTCGCGGGTGGAGCGGGCCTGGTCTGGCATCGCCCGGTCGGGCGTCCGGGTCGACCTGCGCCCACTGACCAGCCGGGGCGAGTGGTCCGGCCGGCGACCGTTCGGCGAGCCGGCCGGTGGGCCGGTCCACGGGCCGGTGCTGGCGCTGACCCGGGCCCGGCTGCGGCCCGTGCGGGCGCTCACCTTCTGGCGGGCGGTCCCGCCGGTCGCCGCCGCCCTGCACACCGCGCCCGGCCTGCTGGCCCGTTTCGGCGTCGGCGAGGCGCCCCTGGGCTGGCAGGGCACGGTGAGCGTGTGGCGGGATCCGGCGGATCTGGTGGCGTTCGCGTACCGTCACCCGGAGCACCGGGCCGCGATCACCCGCACCCCGACCGAGCGGTGGTACGCGGAAGAACTCTTCGCGCGATTCGAGGTACGTGACGTGGTCGGTGACCGGACGGTACTGGGGTGGGTCGGCGACGCGGACGACCCGGCGAAGGGTGAGCGGGCATGAGGTTGGTGCGGTGGACGCCGGACGATCTCCTCCGGCGGCTGGACGACGTGGTCGCCGTCTACGGCGAGGCGATGGGATACCGCGCCGACCTGTTGGAGGCCCGCCGTGGCTACATCGCCACCCACGTACGCCGGCCCGGTTTCCGCGCCGTGGCCAGCCTGACCAGCGAGGGGCACCTGGCCGGCTTCGGCTACGGCTACGTCGGCGGACCCGGACAGTGGTGGCACGACCAGGTCTGGCGGGCGCTGGAGCAGGGCGACCGCAAGCGCTGGCTGACCGACTGCTTCGAGGTGGTCGAGCTGCACGTCCGGCCACCGGCGCAGGGGCACGGCCTGGGCGCCGGTCAACTGCGCGCCCTGCTCACCATGGCCGAGGGCGCCACCACGCTGCTGTCCACCCCGGAGGCCGACGAGAGCACCTCGCGCGCCTGGCGGCTGTACCGCCGGTTCGGCTTCGTCGACGTGCTGCGCGACTTCCGGTTCCCCGGCGACGAGCGCCCGTTCGGCGTACTCGGTCGGGACCTGCCCCTGCCGGGGCCGACGCCGCCGGCCCGTCCCGGACAGCCATGACGCCGTCCGCCCACCGTGCCCGGGTCTACGCCTGGGCGATGCTCGCCCTGCTGGTGCTGGCACAGATCGGCTATCCGTTGACCGACGGGACGACCCGGGCCCGGCTGACCGTGGCCACCGTCGTGCTGGGCTACCTGCTCTCGGTCGGCCACGCGTTGCTGTCCCGGGGGCCGCGTACGGCCGCGGCGCTGATCGCCACCGCGACCGGGGGCGGGTTCGCCATCGAGGCGCTCGGCGTCGCCACCGGCTTCCCGTTCGGCAGCTACGACTACTCGGGACAGCTCGGCCCGAAGCTGGCCGGCGTACCGCTGATCATCCCGCTGGCCTGGACCTGGATGGCCTGGCCGGCGTGGCTGGTGGCGACCCGGCTCACCGCGCGGATCGCGGTGGCGGCGGGCCGCTGGCGGTGGCCGACCCGGATCGCGCTGGCCACCGTCGGCCTGGCCACCTGGGACCTCTTCCTCGACCCGCAGATGGTGGCCGAGGGGCACTGGGTGTGGCGGGACCCGACCCCGGCGCTGCCCGGCCTGCCCGGCATCCCGATCAGCAACTATCTCGGCTGGCTGCTGTTCGCGGTGCTCATGATGACCGCGCTGCGTCCGCTCGCCGGACCGGCCGTGGACACCACCGACCACACCGACCATCCGTTGTACGCGCTCTACCTGTGGACGTACGGCTCCAGCGTGCTGGCCCACGCGGTCTTCCTGGACCTGCCCGCCTCGGCGCTGTGGGGTGCGGCCGGCATGTCGGTCGTCGCGGTGCCGCTGGCGGTCAGCCTGCTGCGGCAGCGCCGAACGGGGCACACCGACAGCGAACCCCGGCTCCGCGCCGACGTCCCGGCATGAGCGAGCCTCGGCGAGCGAATCATCGACGCAGTGCGGAAGTGCCTCATGACGGCGCGCAGCGAAGCGAAGCGCCGGCATGAGCGAGCCTCGGCGAGCGAATCATCGAAGTGACTCATGGCGGCACGGAGCGCCGGCATGAACGCGATCTCGGCCCTGTTGTTCGGCGTGCTCGTCGTGCTGACCGGGCACACCCTGGTCAACGCCGGCCGCTGGCTGCGCCGTCCCGCGTCGGGGCCGGTCGAGGTCACCGAGGCGGTGACGGTGCTGCTGCCGCTGCGCGACGAGGCCGCCCGGGTGACCCCGTGCCTGCGGTCCCTGCTCGCCCAGCGTGGCGTACCCGGGCTGCGGGTCGTGGTGCTCGACGACGGGTCCACCGACGGCACCGCCGACGTGGTCCGCGCGGTGGTCGGCGACGACCCCCGGGTCACCCTGGTCACCGGGATCGCGCCGCCGCCGGGCTGGCTGGGCAAGCCGCACGCCTGCTGGCAACTGGCCGACCGCGCCGACCCGTCTACCACCGCGCTGGTCTTCGTGGACGCCGACGTGGTGCTCGACCGGTACGCGGTGGCGGCGGCGGTGACCGAGCTGCGGGCCGCCGGGGCGGCGCTGCTGTCGCCGTACCCACGGATCGTGGTGCGGACGGCGGCGGACCGGCTGGTGCAGCCGCTGTTGCAGTGGCTGTGGTTGACCTTCCTGCCGCTGCGCGCGATGGAGCGTTCGTCCCGGCCGTCGCTGGCTGCGGCGGGCGGTCAGTTCCTGGTCGTGGACCGGGCCGGTTACCTGCGGGCCGGTGGGCACGCGGCCGTGGCCGACCGGGTGTTGGAGGACATCGAGCTGGCCCGGGCGGTGAAGCGGTCCGGCGGCCGGATCGCCCTCGCCGACGGTTCCCGGCTGGCCACCTGCCGGATGTACGACGACTGGCCGCAACTGCGCGACGGCTACACCAAGTCGCTGTGGGCCTCGTTCGGGCATCCGCTCGCCGCCGCCGTGGTGACGTCCCTGCTGCTCCTGCTCTACACCGCGCCGCCGCTGGTCGCCGTCGGCGCGCTGCTGGCCGGCGCGCCCGTGGTGGCCGGGCTCGCGCTGTCGGCGTACCTGTTGGGGGTGGCCGGGCGGGTGGTCAGCGCACGCGCCACCGGCGGGCGGGCCTGGCCCGACGCGCTGGGCCACCCCGTGTCGGTCGCGGTCCTCGGTTGGTTGACCGTACGGTCGTACCATCTGCGCAAGCGGCGGCGCCTGTCCTGGCGCGGCCGACCGGTCGGCTAGGCCCTGGTAGGCCCACTCTGGGAGGACATCGCATGGCGCGGATCGTGGTCGTCGGCGCCGGAGTGGGTGGACTGGCGGTCGCCGCCCGGTTGGCCGTCACCGGGCACCAGGTGACCGTCCTCGAACGGGCCGACACGGTCGGCGGCAAACTCGGGCGGTACACGCACGACACCGCCTCCGGGTCGTTCCACTTCGACACCGGTCCCAGCCTGCTCACCCTGCCCGGGATCTTCCACGAGCTGTTCGAGGCGACCGGGGCCAAGCTGGACGAGTACCTCGACCTGGTCGAACTGGACCCGATCGTGCGGCACGTCTTCCCCGACGGTGGGCCGGTGCTGGACTCCTGCGCCGACCCGGCGGAGTTCGCCGCCCGCATCGGCGCCACCCTCGGCGACCGGGCGGCGGCCGACTGGCAGCGGCTGTGGCGGCGTGCCGCCCGGGTGTGGCGGGCCTCCGAGCACGACATCCTGCGCCGTCGCGTCGACTCGCCCCGGGACCTGACCCGGCTGGCCTGGCGGCTCGGCGACCTGGCCGCCATCCGGCCCGGGCAGAGCCTGCGCGGGCTGGGTCGTGCCCACCTGTCCGACCCTCGGCTGCGGATGCTGCTGGACCGGTACGCCACCTACACCGGCGCCGATCCGCGCCGCGCGCCGGCCGCGCTGGTCGCGGTCCCCTACGCGGAGTTGGCGTTCGGCGGCTGGTACCTGCGCGGCGGGCTGGGCAGTCTCGCCGACGCGCTGCTGTCGCGCTGCCTGGACCTCGGCGTGGTGGTCCGCACCGGCGCCACGGTCACCCGGATCGACGCGGCGGGCGGGCGGGTGCACGGCGTACGCGTCGACGGGCAGACCGCCCCGGTGCCGGCCGACGTGGTGGTGGCCAACGTCGACGCGCTCACCGTCTATCGGGACCTGCTGCCCGACCCGCGCCGGCTGGCCGGGCTCACCGACCGCAGCCTGGCCGGTTTCGTGCTGCTGCTCGGTGTACGCGGCGACTCCGGGCTGGCCCACCACACCGTCTTCTTCCCGCACGACTACGACGCCGAGTTCGACGCGATCTTCGGTGCCCCGGGGCGGGGCGTACGCGCCCGTCCGGCCACCGACCCGACGGTCTTCGTCACGGTGGCGGACGACCCGGCGGTCCGCCCGGCCGGGCACGAGTCGTGGTTCGTGCTGGTCAACGCCGCCCGCCACGGCACCGCGCCCGGTGCGGTGGACTGGCGGCGGCCGGGGCTGGCGGCGGCGTACGCGGACCGAATCCTGGACGTGCTGGCCGAGCGGGGCATGGACGTCCGGGACCGGTTGGTGTTCCGCGAGATCCGTACCCCGGCCGACCTGGCCGACTCCACCGGCGCGCCGGGTGGAGCCATCTACGGCACAGCCGGTGGTCTGCTCCGCCCCGCCAACCGGGGGGCGGCGCACGGACTGTGGCTGGTCGGCGGCTCCAGCCACCCGGGCGGCGGCCTGCCGATGGTGACGCTGTCCGCGCAGATCGTCGCCGACGAGATCGGGCCCGCCTGGTAGGTGGCGGGGTGGGGTGTAAGGAAGGGCACCTTCTTAACGCCTGCGGTAGAGAAAGGGCCCCCTGTTAACACCGGCACCCCGACGCACCGACGCACCTTTACGCACCGACGCACCGACGCACCGGCGGGCTGGCGGGCTGGCAGCGGGTCAGTCGGCGTCGATCAGGGCCCGACGGACGGCGGAGAGCAGTTGACCCAGGCCGAAGGCGGCCAGCAGCACCCACACCGCCGTCGCCATGGTGATCGTGCCGGCCGCCAGGTCCAGCTCGATCAGCCCGGTCAGACCGGCCAGCAACAACCCGGCGACGGCCACGCAGACCCGGGTGGGCCGCTCCCCCACGGTCACCGCGCCGATCTCGCGCATCCCGGCGGCGACCGCCCGGGCCCGGACGTACTCGTGCAGCCAGGACAGCGCGCCGGCTGCGGCGACCAGTCCGCCCGGCGCGCCGACCAGCCAGAACGCCACCAACCAGGCGGCCTCGCCGAGCCGGTCGGCAAGCGAGTCGTAGACATAGCCGAGCCGGGTGGTGCGGCCGGTGGCCACCGCCACCGCACCGTCGACGCTGTCCGCCACCGAGGCGAGCAGCACGAACAGCGCGGCCAGGAACGGCCCGTCGCCCGGCCGCCCCGCGACCAGCGGTACGCAGAGGCAGAGCAACACGCCGAAGACGGTGACCGCGGTCGGGCCGACCCGGAGCCGGCCCAGCAGGAACCCGACGTGGTAGGCGAAACGGAGCCAGCCGCGTACCACGGGGGTGGCCGCCCGGGGGTCGAACCCGCCGTGCAGCCGGGCCCACGCCGTGGCGTACTCGTTCCAGTTCAGCTGTCTGCCCACCACGGTTCAACCGACTCGATGGCGCTGAGGTGTCGCGCCCGCCGCGTCACGTCGCGGCGCCCACCCGCAGGTTCTGCCAGATCTCACGGGTCGCGGTGGAACGGTTGAAGGTGATGAAGTGGATCCCGGGGACACCCTCGTCGAGCAGTCGCCGGCACATCTCGCTGGTCTGCTCGATACCGAGCCGGCGGACCGCCTCCGGATCGTCGGCGACCCGCTCGAACCGCGCGGCCAGGGCCGGCGGGAACGGCGCCCCGGAAAGCTGCTCGGAGCGTTCGATCGTGCCGATCTTGGTCACCGGCATCACGCCGGCCAGGATCGGCGTGTCGCACCCGGCGGCGGCCACCCGGTCCCGCAGGCGCAGGTACTCGTCGGCGTCGAAGAACATCTGGGTGATCGCGAATTCGGCGCCGGCCCGGCACTTGCGGACGAAGTAGTCGGTGTCGGTGTCGACGTCCGGCGAGCGCGGGTGACGGTACGGGAAGGCGGCGACGCCGACACTGAAGTCGCCGGAGCGGCGGACCAGCCGGACCAGGTCCTCGGCGTAGTTCACGCCGTCCGGGTGCGGCACCCACTCGCCGTTGGGGTCGCCGGGCGGGTCGCCCCGCACCGCCAGCACGTTGCGCACCCCGACACTGGCCAGCCGACCGATCACGTGCCGCAGCTCGGCCACCGAGTGGTTGACCGCGGTCAGGTGGGCCATCGGCAGCAGGGTGGTCTCGGTGGCCACCCGCTCGGTGACCGCGACCGTGGTGTCCCGGGTCGTACCGCCGGCACCGTAGGTGATCGAGACGAACGAGGGGCGCAACGGCTCCAACTCGCGGATCGCCTGCCAGAGCTGCCGCTCGCCCTGCTCGGTCTTGGGCGGCATGAACTCGAAGGAGAAGGTCGGCTGGCAGTCGCGGACCAACTCCCCGATCGCCGGTTGCGAGTTCGGGAGGATCGAGGGAAGTCCGAGCGCCACGCACCGACTCTAGCGGCCGGTCCCGCGTACCCCCAGCACCTTCCCAGGGGTGGGGACGTGGCCGGCGCCCGCCGGAAGGCCCGGTGACCCAGGTGGGCCACGGCGCGCCGGACGGTGGGTGGGTCGCCGTGTCCGGCCCCGACCCATTAGCGTCGGGACGTGACCCACGCTGCTCCTGTCTCCCCCGTCGACCGTGCCGGCCTGCGCCAACGCGTCGACAAGGCACTGGCCGACTTCCTCGCCGCCCGCCGGACCTGGATGACCGGCGTCGACGACGCGCTGGTGCCGGTGGCCGAGGCGATCGAGGCGTTCGTGCTCGGCGGCGGCAAGCGGCTGCGGCCCGCCTTCGCCTACTGGGGGTACCGGGGCGCCGGTGGGGTGGACACCGATCCGGTGGTGACCGCCCTGGCCGCGCTGGAGTTCGTCCAGGCCAGCGCCCTCATCCACGACGACCTGATGGACCGGTCGGACACCCGACGGGGTGAACCGGCGGTGCACCGCCGCTTCGCCGCCCGGCACCGGTCGGCCGGCTGGGGCGGCGACCCCGACGGGTTCGGCGACGCGGCGGCGATCCTGCTGGGTGACCTCTGCCTGGTCTGGTCCGACGAGTTGCTGCACTCCGCCGGGCTCGACCCGCGGACGGTGGCGCGTGCCCGGCCGGACTTCGACGAGATGCGCACCGAGGTCACCGTCGGGCAGTACCTGGACGTGGTGACCCAGGCGACCGGCGACACCTCGCTGGAGCGGGCCGGCAAGGTCGCCCGGTACAAGTCGGCGAAGTACACGGTGGAGCGGCCGCTGCTGCTCGGCGCGGCGCTGGCCGACGCGCCCGCCGACGTCCGCATCGCCTACTCGGCGTACGGGCTGCCGCTGGGCGAGGCGTTCCAGTTGCGCGACGACGTGCTGGGCGTCTTCGGCGACCCCGCGCAGACCGGCAAGCCGGCCGGTGACGACCTGCGCGAGGGCAAGCGGACGTACCTGGTCGCCGCGGCGATGGAGGCCACCGACGAGGCCGGACGCGCGCTGCTGCTGGCCGGGCTCGGCGACGCCGACCTGGACACCGAGGGCGTGGCCCGGCTGCGTGAGCTGATCACCTCGACCGGGGCGCTGGCCCGCACCGAGCAGCGCATCGTCACGCTCACCGACGCGGCGCTCGCCGCGCTGACCGCGGTGGACCTGGACACCGAGGCCCGGCAGGCCCTGGTGGACCTGGCCATCGCCGCCACCCGCCGGGCCGACTGACCGGCGCGCCCGCGACCGGGCCGGCGGCCCGGTCGCGGCAGGTCGGGGCGGTCGGGTCAGAAGCCGAGGGCCTGCGCGCGACGCTTGATCTCGCGGGCCTGGTCGCCGGCCAGGGCGGCGGCGGGGGTGCCGCCGGGCAGGGAGGCGTCGGGCTCGTAGAGCCAGCGCAGCGCGGCCTCGTCGTCGTAGCCGGCGTCGGCCAGCAGGTTGAGCACGCCGGGCAGGTGCTTGAGCACGGTGCGGTTGGCCACCAGGTCGGCGGGGATCCGCCGGACGCCGTCGCGGCGTACCGCGATCAGCTCACGATCCCGGATCAGCTGGTGGACCTTGCTGATCGTCAGGTCGAGCCGTTCGGCGACGTCCGGCAGGGTCAGCCAGTCGGCGGGGCCGGCTTCGGGCGCGGCGCCCTCGGCGGGTACGGAGTCGGTCACCGGACCACCCTGCCATGCCACCCTCCCCCCGGGTCAACGACCTCCCGTCAGCGCGCTGAGCAGGGACGGCGGAACCCGGAGTACGCAGGGTGGCCCCACGGAGGCGGCTGCGGCGGTAGCATCCTGTTCTGCCTCTCCACCTCCACCGGAAACAAGAATTCTACCTACCACCCCTGGACACATAGACTCCCTGCCGATGGACACACAGGTCGCCGACACGTTGCTGGGCTCGCTGATCGACGGGCGCTACCGCATCCGCGGTCGCGTGGCTCGTGGCGGCATGGCGACCGTGTACACCGCCACCGACGAGCGGCTCGAACGCACCGTCGCACTGAAGACCATTCACGCCACCGCCGGCGCCCCGGGACGCCCCGGGCTGGCCGGCTTCGTCGACCGCTTCACCGACGAGGCCAAGACCATCGCCCGGCTCACCCACCCCAACGTGGTGGCCGTCTACGACCAGGGCACCCACGACGGTATGCCCTACCTGGTGATGGAGTACGTGCGCGGTCGCACGCTGCGCGAGGTGCTGGCCGAGCGACGCCGGCTCAACCCGGACGAGGCGCTGGCGATCACCGAGCAGGTGCTGGCGGCCATCGCCGCCGCCCACCGGACCGGGCTGGTGCACCGCGACATCAAGCCGGAGAACGTGCTGGTCGCCGAGGCGCCCAGCGGAGGCCCGGCCAACCTCGTCGACGGGGTGGTCAAGGTCACCGACTTCGGGCTGGCCCGGGCGGTCGAGGCCAGCACCGACCACGACAACGGCAACCAACTGATGGCCACCGTGGCGTACGTCGCGCCGGAGCTGGTCACCGACGGCCGCGCGGACGCCCGCACCGACGTCTACTCGGCGGGCATCGTGCTGTTCGAGATGCTCACCGGCCGGGTGCCGTACGAGGGTGACCGGCCGATCGACATCGCCTGGCAGCACGTCGACCGGGACGTACCGGCACCGTCGTCACTGGTCCCCGGCCTGCCCAGGGTGCTCGACGACCTGGTGGCCCGAGCCACCCGACGTGACCCGGCGGCCCGTCCCGCCGACGCCGGTGCCCTGCTGGCCGAGGTACAGGTGGCCCGGGACGGCCTCGGCACCGCGAACAGCCACACCGCCATGCTGCCGTCGCTCGCCGACGGGCCGGTGGTCTCCCAGCCGACGATGGTGGTCTCGACGGTTCGCCCGCCCGAGCGGCCGCCCTGGGCCCGGCTGCCCGAGGGCAGCGCCAGCCCCCCGCCCCGGGGCCGACGCCGGGCCGCCCCGAGTGGCGGCGACGGACTGCCCGCCCAGTTGGCCGCGCTGCGGGCCCGCCTGTTCGGCGGGGACTCCGGCGGGCGCCTGGCCATCGCCGCCGTCGTGGTGGTGCTCGGGCTGGTCGCCGCACTCGGCGGCTGGTGGTTCGGGGTCGGCCGGTACACCACCGCGCCGGAGCTGGTGAGCATGAGCAAGGCCGAGGCGGAGTCCCAGGCGTCCCAGGGCGGCTTCACGATCCGCTACGCCGAGCCCCGGCACGACGACGAGGTGCCGCGCGACGGCGTGCTGGCGCAGGAGCCGGCTTCCGCCGCCCGGGTCCTCAAGGGCGGCACCATCACCCTGACCCTGTCGCTGGGACCGGACCGGTTCCCGATGCCGGACGTGGTCGGCAAGGACTTCGACCTGGCCGAAGCGGATCTGGCCAACGCACAGCTCGAGGTCGTCAAGGGCCCGGCCCGGTTCGACGACGGCCTGCCCGAGGGCATGGTGGTGGCCACCAAGCCGGAGGCGGGCGAGGAGGTCAAGCCGGGGCAGGAGATCACCGTCTTCCTCAGCAAGGGACGGGCCCCGATCACCGTGCCGAACCTGGTCGGCAAGAGCCTCAACGAGGCGCGCGGGATCATCGGCCAGCTCGGCCTGGTGCTGGTCGAGCCGACCTACAAGGAGTCCGACAAGCCCCGCGACGAGGTGCTCGGGCAGAGCCCGGCCGACGGCAGCGGAGTGGAGAAGGGCGCCCAGGTCCGGCTGGAGGTCAGCGAGGGGCCGCCGCAGGTGACCGTGCCCCGCGTCGTCGACCTGCCCTGCCAACAGGCCAAGCAGGTGCTGGAGAGCCAGGGCTTCCAGGTGTCCGTGCAGTTCAACCCGAACGCCGTCGCCCGGTTCCAGAACCCGAGCGAGAACGCCCAGGTGCCGCCCGGCAGCCAGATCACCATCGGGTGCTTCTGATGACGGCGGCGCACCCCGGCCACCAGCCGCACGGCCACCGGCCGCTCGGCTCGCACACGCCCACCTCCGGCGGGCTGGCCAAGGCGGCACTGCCGTACGTCGACGGGGCCGGGTCCGAGGTGGCCCAGGTCTACGTCGGCAACTCCCGGGGCTGGGCGACGCCGGCCGGTGACCCGGTGCAGGACGCGCTGTTCCGCGACGGCTGCGCCGAACGCGGCGTGAGCGCGTACATCCACGCGTCGTTGCTGGTCAACCTGGGGTCGCCGACGGAGGCCACGGTCGAGCGTTCGGTGCAGAGCCTTGCCCACGCGCTGCGCCGGGGTGCCGCGATCGGCGCGCGTGCGGTGGTGTTCCACGCCGGCAGCGCGGTCGACGCCGGGCACGCCGAAGCGGCCATGCGGCAGGTACGCGAGTCGCTGCTGCCGCTGCTGGACTCGGCCGCCGCCGGTGACGGGCCGATGCTGCTGGTGGAGCCGAGCGCCGGTGGCGGCCGGTCCCTGGCCAGCCGGGTGGAGCATCTCGGGCCCTACCTCGACGCGGTGGACCGCCACCCCTGGCTCGGCGTCTGCTTCGACACCTGCCACGCCTGGGCCGCCGGGCACGACCTGGCCGCCGAGGGCGGAATGACCGAGACGCTGGACACCCTGGTGGCCACCGTCGGCGCGGACCGGCTGCGGCTGGTGCACGCGAACGACTCGAAGGACCTGTGCGGTTCCACCCGCGACCGGCACGAGACCATCGGCAAGGGCCTGATCGGCGAACCGGCCTTCGCCGAGCTGATGCGGCACCCGGCCACCGCGGGCGTGCCGATCCTGGTGGAGACGCCCACCGAGGGGTACGAAGGCCACGCCGCCGACATCGCCACGCTGCGCCGCCTCGCCCCCGCCTGACCGCCGGACCGAGCCGGACCGGGCTCGCCTGGGTCGCCGGCGTCCGTAGCCCGCTGGCCTGCCGGCCCGCCGCCACGCGCGGGCGCGGCGGCGGGTGGGTCAGCGGCGCAGGATGCGGGTGAGCACGGTGGCGGCCCGGTCCACCTCGTCGTCGGTGACGTCCAGGTGGGTCACCAGCCGGGCGGTACGCGGGCCGAGGACCGAGACCAGGACACCATCGCCACGGGCTGCGGCGGCCAGCGCCGGCGCGTCCAGGGACGCCTTGGTCAGGTCCAACGGGACCAGATTCGTCCGCGCGGCATTCGCCAGCACCCCGAACGGGGCGATCGCCTCGGCCAGCCGGGCCGCCTTCGCGTGGTCCTCGGCGAGCCGGTCGACGTGGTGGGCCAGCGCGTACCGTCCGGCGGCGGCCAGGATGCCGGCCTGGCGCATCCCGCCCCCCATCCGCTTCCGGATCGACCGGGCCCGGTCGATCCGCTCGGCACTGCCGATCACCAGCGAGCCGACCGGTGCGCCCAGCCCCTTGGAGAGGCAGACCGACAGCGTGTCGAAGAGCGCACCGTACCCGGCCAGCGGCACCCCGTCGGCCACGTGCGCGTGCCAGATCCGGGCACCGTCGCAGTGCAGCGCCGCCTGCGCGGAGTCGGCCACCTCCCGCAACGCGCGGAGCGTGTCCAGCGGGATCACCCCGCCGCCGCCCCGGTTGTGGGTCTGCTCCACGGCGATCGCCCGGGTCGGCACCGCCCAGTAGCCGTCCGGCCGGAGCATGCCGGCGACCACGTCGGGGTCGATCTGCGCGCCCACCGCCGGCCAGGTCCGCGAGGTGATCCCGCCGTACGCGGCAGCCGCGCCCATCTCGTACGTGATGACGTGCGCGTCGGGGTCGCAGAGCAGCTCCGCACCGGGCGGCACCACCAGTTGCAGGGCGATCTGGTTGGCCATCGACCCGCTCGGGCAGAACAGCGCCGCCTCGTGCCCGAACAGCGCGGCGACCTCAGCCTCCAGCGCGTTGACCGTCGGGTCCTCGCCGTAGACGTCGTCGCCGACCTCGGCGGTGGCCATCGCCTCCCGCATCCCGGCGGTCGGCCGGGTCACCGTGTCCGACCGCAGGTCGATGAAATCAGCCACAGTTGTCCCTTCGGCCGCCGACTGCGGGGCTCGCAAGCTCACTCCTCACGTCAGCCACTGTCATACCTGGGCTACCGACTGCGGGGCTCGCAAGCTCACTCCTCGCGTCAGCCACTGTCATTCCTGGGCTACCGACTGCGGGGCTCGCAAGCTTACTCCTCACGTCAGCCACGGAGCATCTCCGCTACGAGGAACGCCAACTCCAGCGACTGCTGGGTGTTCAGGCGGGGGTCGCAGGCGGTCTCGTACCGGCCGGGCAGGTCCAGGTCGGCGATGCCCTGCGCGCCGCCCAGGCACTCGGTGACGTCCTCGCCGGTCAGCTCGACGTGCAGGCCGCCCGGGTGGGTGTCCAGCCCCCGGTGCACCTCGAAGTAGCCCAGCACCTCGTCGACGATCCGGTCGAAGTGCCGGGTCTTGTAGCCGTTGGACGACTCGTGGGTGTTGCCGTGCATCGGGTCGCACTGCCACACCACCTTGGCCCCGGCGGCGGTCACCTTCGCCACGATCGGCGGCAGCGCGTCCCGGACCTTGTGGTTGCCCATCCGGCTGATCAGCGTGAGCCGGCCGGGGATGTTGTCCGGGTTGAGCTTCTCGCACAGCTCGATGGCGTCGTCCGGGGTGGTGGTCGGGCCGAGCTTGACGCCGATCGGGTTGGCGATGCGGGAGATGAAGTCGATGTGCGCCCCGTCGAGCTGCCGGGTCCGCTCGCCGATCCACAGGAAGTGCCCGGACAGCCCGTACGGCCGGTTGTCGGAGACCCGGGTCAGCGCGCGGTCGTACTCCAGCGCCAGGGCCTCGTGGGAGCAGTAGAGGGTGACCGTACGCAGCGCCTCGTCGTCGGTCATCCCGCAGGCCCGGATGAAGGCCATCGCCCGGTCGATCTCCCGGGCGATCGCCTCGTACCGCTCGCCGGCCGGGGAGTTGCGCACGAAGCCCTTGTTCCAGTCGTGCACGGCGTGCAGGTCGGCGAGCCCACCGGCGAGGTACGCGCGGAGCATGTTCATCGCGGCGGCCGAGTTCGCGTACGCCCGGATCATGCGCTGCGGGTCGGCGACGCGCGCCTCCGGCGTGGCCTCCAGCGAATTGATCATGTCGCCGCGGTAGGCCGGCAGCCCCCGGGCGTCGGTCGGCAGCGACCGGGGCTTGGTGTACTGCCCGGCCACCCGGGCCACCTTGACCACCGGCAGCGAGGCGCCGTAGGTGAGCACGATCGCCATCTGCAGCAGCGTGCGGGCGTTGGCCAGCAGGTGGCTCTCGGTGTTGTCGGCGAAGGTCTCCGCGCAGTCACCGCCCTGGAGCAGGAACGCCTTGCCCTCGCAGACCAACGCGAGGCGCTGGCGGAGCTGGTCGACCTCGTACGGCGCGACCACCGACGGGACCGTGTCCAGGACCTTGCAGACCTCCGCCACCTGGGCCGGGTCCGGCCAGGGTGGGGTCTGGGCCCGTGGCAGCTCCCGCCAGCGGTCCAGGCCGAGGGCCTCGTCCTCGGCGGAGTCCACGGTCGGACGGCTGGTCTGCAACACCGGGCTGCCCACCGACGGATGGCTCAACTGATGCCACTCATGGCGCATGAATCCCAGCGTACGGCGACCGGCCGGGTGGGCGACCGGCGAGGGGCCGGGTTCCGGCAGATGGACGCGTCAGGCGAGCGTGCAGGTCACGGAGTCGGCGCCGGGGCGCTGCCGTCCGGCGCCACCGGCGCGGGGCTGTTCCCGCCCGGCCGTTCGGCGGAGATGCACCAGTCGAGCCCGTCCCGGGTGACCGTGAACAGCAGCGCGCGGGTGGCCTCGCGGCGACCGGCGGTCACCGTGACCGAGACGCTGACCTCCTGTCCGGCCTCTCCGGGCCGGATGTCGACGATCTCGGAGCGGGGCACCTCGAAGTGGTCGGCGAAGTCACCGTTGGGGCCGGTGGCGGCCCCGTCGAACGCCTCGTGCAGCGCGGCGCAGAGCTGGCTGCGCCCGGCCGCCACGTCCTTGGCCGCCATCGCGTCAAGGTACGCCTGCACCCGCTCGCGCGCCTTGGTCATGGCTTCCTCGGCGGGGGCCCGACCGGGCTGCTCCGCCTCGTCCTCCCCGCCCAGCAGGCCGCACCCGACCAGCGCGGACGGCATGGTCGCGAGCAGCACGGCGGTGACGACGGATCGCCGGAATCTCGTTGGCATCGCTGTCGTGACCTCCCGCCCGCTCGATCGGCGAGTCTGTCACACCCGCCCTTGGTGTAAGGAAGGGACCCTTCCTATCGCTTTTTGTATAGGACAGGGTCCCTTCCTTACACGCACCCCCCGCACCCCCCGCACCCGCCGCACCCGACGCACCCCCGCACGGCGGGCAGGCGGACGGGGAGGGGCCGGTGCGGCCCCTCCCCGTCGTGTGGGTGATGCGTCGGCCTTCGGCTCAGCCGAGACCGCCCTTGATGGCGCCGATCAGCTCACCGTTGCTGGTGTCTCCGGAGAGCTCCCAGAAGAACGCGCCACCGAGGCCCTGGTTCTTCGCGTACATCATCTTGCCGCCGATGGTGGACGGGGTGTCGTAGCTCCACCAGTTGCTGCCGCACTTGGCGTACGCGGTGCCGCCGACGGTGCCGGTGGCCGGGCAGGTGTTCTTGAGCACCTTGTAGTCCTCGATGCCCTGCTCGTAGGTGCCGGGGGCGGGCCCGGTCGCGGTGCCGCCGGGCGTCGTCTGGGTCACGCCGGTCCAGCCCCGGCCATAGAAGCCGATGCCGAGCAGCAGCTTGTTGGCGGGGATGCCCTTGCTCTTGAGCTTCTGGATGGCCGCGTCCGACCAGAAGCCCTGCTGCGGGATGCCGGTGTACGAGTAGAGCGGCGAGTGCGGCGCCGTCGGGCCCTGCGCGTTGAAGGCGCCGAAGTAGTCGTACGTCATCGGCATGATCCAGTTGAGGTGGGTCGCGGCACCGGCGTAGTCGGTCGCGTCGATCTTGCCGCCGTTGCTGCCGTCCGCCGTGATCGCGGCGGTCACCAGCGCCGACGAGCCGAACCGGGTACGCAGCGCGCTGACCACGTTCTTGAACGCGTTCGGGCCGCTGGCGTCACAGGTCAGTCCGCAGGCGTTGGGGTACTCCCAGTCGATGTCGATGCCGTCGAAGACATCCGCCCAGCGCGGGTCCTCGACCATGTTGTAGCAGCTCTCCGCGAAGGCGGTCGGGTTCTGCGCGGCCTGGGTGAAGCCGCCGGACCAGGTCCAGCCGCCGACCGAGAAGATCACCTTGATGTGCGGGTACATCTTCTTGAGCTTGCGCAGTTGGTTGAAGTTGCCCCGCAGCGGCTGGTCCCAGGTGTCGGCGACGCCGTCCACGCTCTCCGCCGCGGTGTACGCCTTCTCGTAGTCGGCGTAGCTGTCACCGATGGTGCACCGGCCGCCGGTGGTGTTGGCGAACGCGTACAGGATGTGGGTCAGCTTCGACGCCGAGCCGCTGGTGTGGATGTTCTTGACGTGGTAGTTGCGGCCGTAGACGCCCCACTGGGTGAAGTAGCCGACCACCTTCTGGCCGCTCGGCGGCGGCGTGGTCGGGGGCGGGGTGGTGGGCGGCGGAGTCGTGGGCGGAGCGGTGGTCGGCGGGGTGGTGGTGGGCGGCGTCGTGGTGGGCGGCGGGGTGCCGCCACCGCAGGCCACGCCGTTGACCGTGCAGTTCAACGGCGCCCGGTACGCACCGGTGCCGTTGTAGCCCCAGCTGAAGGAGGCGCCCGGGGCCAGCCCACCGGCCCAGCTCTTCTTGACGGCCACGTAGCGGTTGCCGTCGCGGGTGACGTCGGCGTCCCAGGAGCTGCTGATGCTGGTGCCCGAGGGCAGCTCGAACTCGATGCGCCAGGTGCTGACGTTGGCGGTCGAGCCGTTGGTGACGGTGACCCGCGTCTCGTGACCGGTCCCCCAGTCCGACACCCGGCTGAACGAGGTGGTCACGCTTCCGGCGCCGAACGCCGAGGCCATCGGGACCGTGGCGACGGTCACCGCGACCACGGCGCCGACCCAGAGGGCCCGGCGGAGCGATCTCTTCATGTGGCGTCTCCAAACAGTTAGGAAACTTTCCAAAAGGATGAGGAGACGCTACTCACACGACACCACTTCGTCAAGATGTCCATGTATCGATCCCGGCGCGATCGGGACCCGCTCCACCCCCGAAGCACACCGCCTCCGAGCAGCGGAACCAGCACCCCGCCACCCGACAGCACACCCGCACGCCCCGCCGGACCGCCCACCCGTGGGGGCGCAATCAGGCACACCACCGCACGCGAGCCCCGCGCACGGCATCTCCGCGCATGGCGGTCAGATCGACGACGGCATCGAGCCCCACCGCCGGAGTCTCAATCAATGCCGGTCGACATCTGTCGATCCCCGACCCTGCGGCCAACCGCAGGAATTCAGGACCCGCCGGAACCGTATAGATCCCATGGAGATTCTGTCTCGGTTTCACGAAGGTTCCATGTCGAATCCATGAATATCCACATCGGTCGAATTCATCGCGCGCAATGACGTACCGAACCCGATCGACGGAGAATGCGGCACGGCCGGACCCGCAGGACGCGTGGCGCCACGAGGACAAGCAGAAGTCAACGGGACACTACGGCTACGCATCGTGAGCGCCACAGCGCTCGATATAAACCATTTTGCCCGATAGTATCCGCCATCGGAGGTACCCGCCAGTTACCCGATCCTCCATCCCAGAACTGCACTTCCGCCACCCATACTGTCCGCAATGGCCGACGCCGCAACGTATTCCAATCGCTCCGCTTCCGGCACGGGATGGCAACGAGGTTGTCGTCCTCGGAAACCCGTCGGGTAGGGTCTTATCTCGCTCACCCGGGACTGTCCTGCCTCCGGCCGGCCCACGGAACGACAGATTATCGATAGATGCGCGTACGTCGCCCGAGAATGACGTCGTACCATAAGCCCTTGGAATGGAGACCGTGTCCGCACTCAGAGTGAACTCCCTGTACAAGGTCTACGGGAACCGCGCCGACAAGGCGATGGCAATCCTCAGGAACAGCGCAGGCCGGGACGAGGAGCTGGCGGGGCTACCGGTCACGGCTGCGGTCGTCGACGCGAACTTCGAGGTCAAACGCGGCGAGATCTTCGTGGTCATGGGCCTGTCCGGCTCGGGGAAGTCCACCCTGATCCGGATGCTCAACGGACTGCTGCCCCCCACGCACGGCACGGTGGAGGTCGACGGGGTCGACATCACCAAGCTCAAGCCCGCCGCGCTGCGCAAGCTGCGCCGCGAGAAGATCAGCATGGTCTTCCAGCACTTCGCGCTCCAGCCGCACCGGTCGGTGTTGGACAACGCCGGTTACGCGCTGGAGGTCGCGGGCATGCCCCGCGCCGAGCGCCGGGAGAAGGCACTGCAGGCGCTGCGGATGGTCGGCCTGGACCACTGCGCGGACAAGCTGCCGCAGGAACTGTCCGGCGGCATGCGCCAGCGGGTCGGTCTGGCCCGCGCGCTCGCCGCCGGCACCGACATCATGCTCATGGACGAGGCCTTCTCCGCGCTCGATCCGCTCATCCGCCGCGAGGTGCAGGACCAACTGCTCGAACTACAGGCCGACCTCGGCAAGACGATCGTGTTCATCACGCACGACCTCAACGAGGCGATGCGCCTCGGTGACCGCATCGCGGTCATGCGTGCCGGCCGGATCGTCCAGATCGGCACCGCCGAGGAGATCCTCACCGACCCGTCCAACGACTACGTCGCCCAGTTCGTCGCCGATGTCGACCGGACCAGGATCCTCACCGCCGCGGCGGTGATGGAACGGCCGCTCGGCGTCGTGGACGTGAACTCCGGCCCGCGGGTGGCCGCTCGCGTGCTGCGCGAGACCCAGACGTCAGCCGTCTACATCACCGGCCGCGACAAGCGGTACCTGGGCACCGTGACCGCCGACGACGCCGCCCGGGCGGTCCGGGAGGGACTGACGAACCTCCAGGAGATCGTCTCGACCGAGCACGCCCGAATGGTCGACGACACGACGCCGGTGGCCGACATCTTCGCGCCCTGCGCCGAGAGCCCGGCACCGGTCGCCGTGGTCGACCCGGCCGGGCGACTCGCTGGCGTGATTCCGCGGGTCACGCTGCTGAGCGCCCTGGGCAGCATCAGCGCTGACGCCGGCGAGCTCACCGCCACGCCGGTGCCCGCAGACACGACGCCGACCGCCGACGCGGTGCAGACCGGCGACACGACCGACACGGCGACCGGAGGCGGCACCGCACCTCAGGTACCGGTCCAGGTGGTCACCGAGCCGTCGGTCCGCCTCACGGGAGGGTCCGCATGAACCGCGCCGAGGGTCTCGACGACCTGCTGCCGTACATCCGGATCGGCGACGCGTTCAAGACCGCCGTCGACTGGTCGAGAGAGCATCTGTCCGCCGTCTTCGACGGCATCGCCGCCACCGTCGACGCGCTGGTGGAGCCGCTGGTCGACCTGCTGACCGCGCCCCCGGCGATCGTCATGGTACTGATCTTCGCCGGCCTCGGCTGGTGGCTGCGAAGCTGGAAGTTCGGCCTCGGCACCCTGCTCGGACTCGGCATGGTGGCCGGGATGCCGATCTGGAACCAGACCATGAGTACGCTGGCGCTGGTCCTGGTGGCCAGCGGACTCGCCCTGCTGCTCGCCGTACCGACGGGCATCTTCATCGCGGAGAACCGCCGCGCCTCGGCAATCGTCCGACCGGTGCTCGACCTGATGCAGACGATGCCCGCCTTCGTCTATCTGATCCCGGCCATCTTCTACTTCGGCGTCGGCGCCGTGCCCGGCGTGCTGGCCACCGTGGTGTTCAGCATGCCGCCCGGAGTACGGCTGACCGAGTTGGGCCTGCGCCAGGTCGACCGTGAGGTCATCGAGGCCGGCGAGGCGTTCGGCGCCTCGCCGTGGAAGATCCTGCTGCGCACCAAGCTGCCACTGGCCCTGCCCACCATCATGACCGGCGTCAACCAGGTCATCATGCTGGCGCTGTCGATGGTCGTCATCGCCGGCATGGTCGGCGCCGGTGGTCTCGGTGAGGTGATCATGACGGCACTCGCCCGGGTCCAGGTCGGCGCGGGCTTCGAGGGCGGCATCGCCGTGGTGATCCTGGCGGTGGTGCTCGACCGCCTCACCGACTCGATCGGCGCGCGTACCGCGTCCGCGAAGGCGCAACGCGCCATGCAACGAGCCTGATCCCCCGTCCTGACCCACGCAGGGAAGTCCCGTTGCCGGTGCCCTGCCTCGCTACCGCGAGTTCCGCCGGTGCACAGCAACGAGGGAAGGAAACTCCACATGTGGAGCAGTAAATTGGTGCGCCGGGTCGCGCTGGCGGCCACCGCCGCCCTGGCGTTGACCGGTGCCGCGGCCTGCGGCGACTCCGACAGTTCTGCCGGCGGCTCCGGTGACAACAAGAAGATCACCATCGGCTACATGTCCTGGGACGAAGCCATCGCCGCCTCGTACCTCTGGAAGAACCTGCTGGAGGAGAAGGGCTACGAGGTCGAGCTCAAGAACGTCGAGGCGGGGATCGTCTACCAGGGCCTGTCGACGGGCGACATCGACCTCTTCCTCGACAGTTGGCTGCCGCAGACGCACGCCGACTACATGAAGGAGTACGGCGACAAGCTCGAGAAGCTCGGCGTCTGGTACGACAACGCCCGCTTGAGCATCGCCGTGCCCGAGTACGTCAGCGACGTCAACTCGCTGGAGGACCTGGCCGACAAAGCCGACACCTTCAACGGCGAGATCATCGGCATCGAGCCTGGCGCCGGCCTGACCGCCGCCACCCAGGACAAGGTCATCCCGGAGTACGGTCTGACCGGCAAGCTGAGCCTGAAGACCTCGTCGACCCCGGCCATGCTGGCCGCGCTGGACGGCGCGATCAAGGCCCAGAAGCCGATCGTGGTGACCCTGTGGCACCCGCACTGGGCCTACGCGAACTACCAGCTCAAGGACCTGGCGGACCCGAAGGGCACGCTCGGCGGGACCGAGGAGATCAACACCCTGGCCCGGGAGGGCTTCAGCGCGGACTTCCCCGAGGTCGCCGAGATGCTGAAGAAGTTCAAGATGGACAACCAGCAGCTCGGCTCGCTGGAAGACCTGATGTTCAACGTGCACCAGGACGACGAGCCGAAGGCCGTGGAGGAGTGGCTGAAGGCCAACCCGGACTACGCCGACACGCTCGAACCCGCCGCCTCCTGACGACTCGGCACCCAACGATCCGCCGCCGGTGGTGGGGCCCACGTGGCCCCGTCACCGGCGGCGGATCCGTCTCCCGGAAGCCACACCGCACCCCGTCGTCTGCCGACGGTCGGTTACCCAGCGGTAGATCGCCGCGCGGCGCTCCGGGCAACCAGGCCGGCCGGCGGTAGCCTCGCGGTCATGACCGTCTTCGACATCCCGATCGGCGCGCTCAGCGGTGGCCCGGCCGACCTCTCGCAGTACCGTGGCCAGGCGCTGCTGGTGGTCAACGTGGCGTCCCGCTGCGGCCTCACCCCCCAGTACGCCGGGCTGCAGAAACTCCAGGACGAGTACGCCGACCGGGGGCTGGTGGTGCTCGGCGTGCCGTGCAACCAGTTCGCCGGCCAGGAACCGGGCAGCGCCGCCGAGATCAGCGAGTTCTGCCAGGTCAACTACGGGGTGAGCTTCCCGCTGACGGAGAAGGTCGACGTCAACGGTCCGGACCGCCACCCGCTCTACGCCGCCCTGGTGCAGACCTCCGACGCTGACGGCCACACCGGCGACGTCCGCTGGAACTTCGAGAAGTTCCTGGTCGCCCCGGACGGCACCGTCGCCGCCCGGTTCGCCCCCACCGTCACCCCCGACGACCCGACCCTGCGCACCACCGTCGAGAAGACCCTCCCCACCCCCTGACCCACCATCCCCCACCCCCGACGGTGTGCGTCACCGGAGTTGACCAAGGAGTTTGCACCCTCAGACCTGCCCCTTCCGTGACCAAACTTCTTGATCAACGCGGGGGTCGGCGTCTGGGCGGGATGCTTGCGCCTGGACGGGGCAAGATCCGCGCAACTTCAGCGATATTGCTGTCTCCGAGCACGCCTGAGGCAGCAGTATCCGTGAAGTTGCGCGGATCATGATGAGCTGCGGAGGGTGTACGGACACTGGGCACACCGGGCGGCAGCGGCGCAGGCTGGGCGGGTACGCACGCTCGACTGAGCGGATACCCGCGCTGAGCTGGGCGAGGCGGCAAGCACAGCCGGGACACGGGCCGCACCGCCCGCCCCCGCCGCGACGCGCACCGTCATCCAGCGACGCGCACAGTCACACACTCAGCCCCGGCGATCATGGAGTTGTGGCGGGTTTTATGACCCATAAGTCCAGTTTTGGGCGCACCACAAGTCCATGATCGGCGGGGTGGACCGGATCCGGCGAGAACCCGGGGCCGGTGGCCGGAGGCGGGGGTAGGTTCGGACGTGACGGGTCGGCGTGGGGCGGGAGGATCTGGCGTGTCGGTCGTAGGGCTGATCGGGAGCGGGCACATCGGGAGCACCGTGGCACGGCTGGCGGTGGCCGCCGGGTACGAGGTGGTGGTGAGCAACTCGCGCGGGCCGGAGACGCTCGCCGACCTGGTCGACGAGCTGGGCCCGGGGGCCAGCGCGGGCACCGCCGACGCCGCCGCCGAGGCCGGCGACCTGGTGGTGGTCACCATCCCGCTCAAGGCGTACCGGTCGGTGCCGGTCACGCCGCTGACCGGCAAGGTCGTCATCGACACCAACAACTACTACCCGGAGCGGGACGGCCGGTTCCCCGAACTGGACGAGGGCACCGCCACCAGCAGCGAACTGCTGCAACGCCACCTGCCCGGGGCACGCGTGGTGAAGGCGTTCAACAACATCTTCTTCAAGCACCTGTCCGCCCTGGCCCGACCGACGGGCGCGGCCGACCGCAGCGCGCTGCCGATCGCCGGTGACGACGCCGAGGCCAAGGCCGTCGTCACCGCGTTCCTCGATCGCATCGGCTACGACGCGGTGGACGTCGGCAGCCTCGCCGAGAGCTGGCGGTTCCAGCCGGACACCCCGGCCTACGGCACGATCTATTCCGCCGACCCGGCCAACTGGCAGCAGGAGGCCCCCGGCGACGCCGACAAGCTGCGTGCGGCACTGGCCGAGGCCGGCTGACCCGTCAGCCCTCGCCGGCCGCCGGCACGGGTGACGGCCCCGGCTCCAGGTTCATCCGTCACCAGCCGCCGTGCCCTCGCGGCGGGCGCGCCACTCCGGCGCCAGCACCGACCAGACCTCCAGGTCGACCCGCCCGCCCGGGCGGGACAACACCTCCCGGAGTACGCCGTCGCGCCGCATCCCGAGCCGACGGGCCACCGCGATGCTGCGGACGTTGCCGGCATTGGTACGCCACTCGACCCGGTGCAGTCCGCGCTCGACCAGCGCCCAGTCGATGATCCTGCCGACCGCGCGGGTCACCAGGCCACGCCCCTCAGCCGCCGGTTCCAACCAGCAGCCCGCCTCACAGACCCCGGTCGCCGCGTCGAACGACACCAGCAGCACCCCGCCGACCAGCCGGTCGCTGAGCCAGATGCCCCAGATCCCGCCGCCGTCACGGGCCCACCGGTCGGCGTACCGCTGCAACACGTGCCGCGCCCCGTCCAGGTCGGTCGCCACGAAGGACGGCCCCACCCAGGGTGAGATGTGCTCCCGGGCCCGGTCCAGGTTGGCCAGGAACTCCTCGGCGTGCCACGGATCGAGCGGACGCAACTGCGCGTCCTCCGTCAGGTCAATGGCGAACATCAGCGAACTCCCGTCATCGGTCGCTCCGGCTGCACCGGCTCCTCAGAGCGGGCGGCGGCCGGCGAAGCCGCAGTCGGCGCGGTGGTACCAGCGCACGTCGCTGTCGCCTTCCAGCCAGCACCAGAGCACCTGGCGGCCGTCCCGTTCGCCGGGGAAGTCGAGCAGGATCGGTGCCAGGCTCTTGACCTCGATGCCGGGTTGGCGCAGCTCGTCGAGGATGGCGTGCAGGCGGGCCTCCAGCGCCTTCACCTCGGGTCGGCCGCCGAGCGCGCTCAGCCCGTGGGTGGCCAAGTCGGTCTGCAACTCGGCCAGGTCGGCCCGGACCCGGATCAGCTCGTCGATGCGGGGGTGCAGGGTGGCCACCAGGTGCCGGGCCTGGGCGAGTGTGAACACCGCGACAGTATGCGGCACGCCTGGCACCGGCAGGAGCCCGCCGGGACCCGCGTCGCCGGGTCGGCGTCAGCGCGTACCGGCGTCGCCGGTCACTCGGCCTGGGCGGCCAGCTCGCGGGCCCGGTCACGGGCCGCCTCCAGAGCGGCCAGCAGCGCCGCGCGTACGCCGTGGTTTTCCAGCTCGCGTACGGCGGAGATGGTGGTGCCGGCGGGCGAGGTGACCGCCTCGCGCAGCTTCACCGGGTGCTCGCCGGAGTCGCGCAGCATCACCGCCGAGCCGATCGCGGTCTGCACGATCAGGTCGTGCGCCACCTGCCGGGGCAGGCCGAGCAGGATGCCGGCGTCGGTCATCGCCTCGACCAGCAGATAGAAGTACGCCGGGCCGGAGCCGGAGAGCGCGGTGACGGCGTCCTGCTGGGTCTCGGGGACCCGGATCGTCGCGCCGAGGGGCTTGAACATCTCCTCGGCCAGCGCCAGGTGCGTGCCGGTGGCGTGCGCCCCGGCGGAGATGGCGGTCATCGCCTGGTCGACCAGGGCCGGGGTGTTGGTCATCACCCGGACCACCGGGGTGCCCTCGGGCAGCCGGCGGCTGAAGAAGCTGCTGGGCAGGCCCGCGCAGAGCGAGATGACCAGCTTGTCGGCGGGCACCTTGGGCCCGATCTCGTCCAGCAGGGCGGCGGCGTCCTGCGGCTTGACCGAGACGGCGAGCACGTCGGCCTCGTCGACGGCGGTGAGGTTGTCCACCACCCGGACGCCGTAGCGGGCGGCGATCTCCTCGGCCCGTGCCGGTCGGCGGGCGGTGGCCAGCAGCCGGTCCACCGGCCAGCCGGACCGCAGCAGGCCGGAGAGCATCAGCTCGCCGATCTTGCCCGCGCCGATCACCGCGACGGTGTGCACCCCGGCTGACACCTGACGTACCCCCTTCGGGTACCGGCGTCGCGGCGGGCCGGACAGCCCGCCGCGACGTCGGGACGACGATCAGCTGCCGAAGAAGACCTCGGCCTCGGCGTACCGCTCCAACGGAACGGTCTTCAGCTCGCGGGTGGCGTCGGCGAGCGGGACGCGGACGATGTCCGTGCTCTGCATCGCGACCATCTTGCCCCAGTCGCCCTCGTGCACGGCGTCGATCGCCTGCAGGCCGAGCCGGGTGGCGAGCACCCGGTCGAACGCGGTCGGGGTGCCGCCGCGCTGGATGTGCCCGAGCACGACGGTGCGGGCCTCCTTGCCGGTCTTGGCCTCCAGCTGCTCGGCCAGCCACTGGCCGATGCCGCCGAGCCGGACGTGACCGAACGAGTCCAGCTCCTGGTTCTGCAGGACCATCTGGCCCTCCAGCGGCTGGGCGCCCTCGGCGACCACGACGATCGGGGCGTACTGGTGCTGGAAGCGCTTCTCGACGTAGCCGGCGACCTGCTCGACGTCGAACTGCCGCTCCGGCAGCAGGATCACGTTGGCGCCACCGGCCAGGCCGGCGTGCAGGGCGATCCAGCCGGCGTGCCGGCCCATCACCTCGACGACCAGGGTGCGGTGGTGGCTCTCGGCGGTGGTGTGCAGCCGGTCGATCGCCTCCATCGCGATGTTCACCGCGGTGTCGAAGCCGAAGGTGTAGTCGGTGGCGCCGAGGTCGTTGTCGATGGTCTTCGGCACGCCGATGACCTTGACGTCCAGCTCGTGCAGCTTGGTGGCGACACCGAGGGTGTCCTCGCCGCCGATGGCGATCAGCGCGTCGACACCCTGCGCGGCAAGGTTCTCCTTGATCCGCTCGACGCCGTTCTCGATCTTGAAGGGGTTGGTCCGCGAGGAGCCGAGGATGGTGCCGCCGCGCGGCAGGATCCCCCGGACCTCCGCGATGCCCAGCGGACGGGACAGACCCTCCAGCGGGCCCTTCCAGCCGTCCCGGAACCCTACGAACTCATGGCCGTAGCTGGCGACGCCCTTACGGACCACCGCCCGGATGACCGCGTTGAGACCCGGGCAGTCGCCGCCGCCGGTGAGCACGCCGATACGCATGATCCGCTCATCCTCCTGGGAGCAATTCGGTCAAGCCCGATCAAGCCCCAGGATATGTGTCAGGTCAGACCTCGGCACCGTTGCCGGCCCGGGGCGGGCCGTCCCTCCGAACTGTAGTCGCCGCACCGGCCCACCTCACACCGCGCCCCGGTTACCAGTCAGTAGCCGTCGTCGCCGGTGGACGTCGGGCCGCCGCCCGGGGCCGAGCCGCCCCGCCCGAGCAGGGCGACCGAGCGGCCGTCCCGAACGTTCCAACACCGGGCCTCGGTGACGTGCACCGCGACCAGCGTCAATCCGCTCGTCGCCACTCCGTCCGGGAACCACCCGGCCAACCCCGGGTGCCACAGCCGCTGCGCCCGCGCCCGGTCGTAATCGTCCCGGGCGGTACCGGACATCGACGCCCAGACCTGCCCGTCCGGGTCGTGGAGGCCCACCTCGACCTCCGCGTTGACCCGCAGTTGGCGGACGGTCGACGAGCCGGCGTACGCGAAGAACCACAGCTCGCCGTCGAAGTCCGCGCGTTGCAGGACCATCGGGCGGCCGACCAACCGGCCGTCGAGGGAGGTCGTGGTGAGCGTGCCGACACCGACTGCCCTGATCAACTCGGTGATCCGGTGCCGGGCGTCCCGGACGGTCAACACCTCGTCACGCTCCCTCGCCTCGGCACCGTTGGCCACACCGATGCCCGGGGCAGAACGGGCCAAACCACCAATCGACCGCACTGCGGGGACACCGGCGCTACAAACCGGTGATCGCCCGCCACCGGGCCAGGTTGTGCCGGGCGTCGACCAGGGCGTCGTGGCGGGCCGCGTCGGCGTTCGGCAGCCGTGGCCGCCCCCGCTCCTCCCAGAGCTGCCGCAGCTCCTTGGTGTAGCGGGGGATCTCCCGGGGCAGGGCCGGCATGGCGCCCCAGAGCTGCGCCAGCGCCACGTGGTCGTACGCGGCGTACCAGGCCCACAGCTCCAGCTCCTCGCCGGGCCGGTCCCGGATCGGCTCGACCAGGAAGTCGTACAGCTCGTCGCGGATGCGTTCCCGCGACCGCCACGCCCGGTCCGCCGGGGACGGCAGTTTGTCCAGCACGTTGCGGCGTACCCAGGGCACGGCGCGGGCGGCGTCGAACTCGGTGGAGACCGCGTAGAACTCGCGGTCGTACTCGTCGACGACGCCGATCGAGACCAGCTCGACGGTCCGGCCGTCCTCGATGAATTCGCAGTCGTAGAAGTAGCGGTAGGCCATCCCCGCCATCCTCGCCGACGCCCGACGGGCCCGATCGGCCGGGTCACCCACCCCGGGAGCGTTTCCAATCGTCCCGATTGGGAGACATCGCAGCTCGAAGCTGTCACGGAAGTGATTTGAGGGGTGTACAGCAAGCGACCGGACCGTCATGATCTGATGTGTACCGCTGCCGGACGCCGCACGGGTGTCAGACCACCTCGTCAGGGGCCGCCAGGCTCACCCGGTGAGCGAGTTGGGTCCTTTACCGGGGAGGGGTGGGGCCGTGGAGATGCGCCTGCCGGAGCCGGGCGACGCGCTCACGGGTGTGGAGATGTTCGCCGGGCTGGAGCCGGAGGTGCGTCAGCGGGTCATCGCCGCTGCGGTGCCCCGGACGTACCGCAAGGGTCAGTTGCTGTTCGTGGAGAACGACCCCGGCGAGTCACTGATCGTGCTGCGACGGGGTGCCGTGGCCGTGTTCCGCACCGCGCCGACCGGCGAACGGGCCGTGCTGTCGGTGATCCGACCGCCGGACGTCCTCGGTGAGGTGTCGTTGCTGGACGCCTCCACCCGGTCCGCCTCGGCGGAGGCGATCGAGGACTGCACCGCGCTCGCCCTGTCCCGGGGCGCCTTCATGGAGCTGGTGCACTCCAACCCGCGGATCCTGGACGCGGTGATGCGCTCGTTGGGCGCGCTGATCCGCCGGCTCACCGAGCAGAACGCCGACCACGTCTTCCTCGACCTGCCCGGTCGGGTCGCCAAGACGCTGGTCCGGCTCGCCGGGGAGAGTCAGGCTCCGATGATCACCATCGAGCTGAACCAGAGCCAGCTCGCCGAGATGGCCGGTGGCTCGCGACAGAGCGTCAACCAGGCGATCGGGTCGTTCGCCAACCGGGGCTGGCTGCGTACCGAGGGGCGGCGGATCGTCGTCACCGACGTACCCGCGTTGCGGCGCCGGGCGGGCATGAGCGACCGCTGACCCACCGCGACGACGCGGGCACGACATACGGGCGGGGCCGGGGACGATCGTCCCCGGCCCCGCCCGTTGCACCCGTCCAGGTCAGGGCTTGGTGCTGCCCGGACCGGCCCAGTCCGTACCGCCCGGACCGGCCCAGTCGGTGCCGTCCTTGCCCGACCCCGGCACCTCGCCGACGATTCCCTGCGCCTGCAGGAGCGCGAGGGTGGCGGCGTCCACGTCCACCGAGTCACCGGCGGGGTGGGTCACTCCGTTACCGTCGGTCCAGTCACTCTTCAACATGACGTACACCATGAGGCTGTCCCCCTGCTCAGCGTTGTCCACTAGATCGGCTGCCTGAATCTAGCCGTTCGGCACGCGGCGGACCGCCCGGAGGAGTGTCCACAAGCCAACAGCCCGGTACCCGACAGTCCACCGGGCAGCGATACTCGGACCTGCGCCCCCCGGGCGTCGGGGCTCGCCAGTGGAGGGTGTCATCGCCGCACAGTGTGATCGCTGTGGACGCACCGCCGCCGACGGCGACCGCTTCTGCGGTGGCTGCGGTGCGGAGCTCGGCGCCGTCTGCCCGCACTGCCTGAACCCACTCGCCGCCGACGTGGCCTTCTGCACCTCCTGCGGCACACCCCGGGCCGGCAGCGACCGTCCCGCCACCATCGGCCAGGAGGACCGGCGCCGGGTCAGCGTCCTCTTCGTCGACCTGATCGACTTCACGCCGTACGTCGAGCGGGCCGACCCGGAGCTGGTCCGGGGCATGCAGACCGGCTTCTTCTCCGCCGCCCGCCGGGTGGTCGGGCAGTACGGCGGGGTGGTGGAGAAGTACATCGGCGACGCGGTGATGGCGTTGTTCGGCGCGCCGGTGGCCACCGAGACCGACGCGTTGCGCTGTGTCCGCGCCGGGCTGGAGCTGCAACGGGTGCTGACCCGGTTCGCCCCCACCGGCACCGACGGGCTGCGCTTCCGGGTCGGTGTGGCGACCGGCGAGGCGCTCGTCGACGTGGCCGCCGCCCGCGACGGCGGGCAGGCGATCGTGGCCGGCGACGTGGTGAACACCGCCTCCCGGTTGCAGTCGGTGGCCCCGCCCGGCGGGGTGCTGGTGGACGGGACCACGCACGCGCTCACCCGGGACACCATCCGCTACGACGAGCAGCCCCCGGTCACCCTGCGCGGCCGGTCCGCGCCGACGGAGGTGTGGTTGGCGCTGTCCGCGGTCCGTCAGCAGGCCACCGACCGGGAGCCGGACACCACGCCGCTGATCGACCGCGAGCACGAGCTGGGCATGCTGGTCAACGCGCTGCACCGCAGCCTGCGCGACCGCCGCCCGCAGGTGGTCACCGTCTTCGGCCGGGCCGGCATCGGCAAGAGCCGGCTGGTACGCGAGCTGCACCGGCACACCGGCCGGCTGGTGGACGAGCCGCTGACCTGGCGGATCGGGCGCTGCCCGCCGTTCGGGGAGAACGTCACGTTCGCCGCGCTGGCCGACATCGTCAAGGCCGAGGCGGGCATCCTGGACACCGATCCGGCCACCAGCGCCGCACAGCGGCTCGCCGGGGCGGTCGCCGAGCTGGTCGGGCCCGGCGAGCGGGACCGGGTCGCCGACGCGCTGCGTCCGCTGGTCGGTCTGGCCGGAACGCCGCTGCCGGCCGAGGAGGCCGAGTCGGCCTGGCGGCGTTTCCTGCTGGCCCTGGCCGCGCGCCGACCGACCGTGCTGGTCTTCGAGGACCTGCACTGGGCCGACGACGCCATGCTGCGCTTCGTGGAGCTGCTCGGCGCGGCCGCCCGGGACGTGCCGCTGCTGCTGCTCTGCACCGCCCGTCCCGAGCTGGTCGACCGCGATCCGAGCTGGGCGGGGACGATCACCGGCTCGGTGACCATCACCCTGCCGCCGCTGCGGGACACCGGCATCGCCGCGTTGTACGCGCACATGTTCGGGCAGGCCGCCTTCTCGGCCGACCTGTTGACCCCGCTGATCGAGGTGGCCGGCGGCAACCCGCTCTACGCGCACGAGTACGTCCGGATGCTGATCGAACAGGGCGCGTTGCGGCAGTCGGGGCGCGGCTGGTCGCTGGAGAAGCACCTGGACCTGCCGATGCCGGAGAGCGTGCACGCGGTCATCGCCAACCGGGTCGACCTGCTCGACCCGAAGGACCGGGCGGTGCTGCTGGCCGCGGCCGTGGTCGGCGTGCAGTTCTGGCCCGGCGCGGTGGCCGCCGCCGTCGGGCAGCCGGTGGAGGCGGTCGAGCGCGCGCTGCGTCGGTTGGAGCAGCGCGACTTCGTGCACGAGCAGGCCGCGTCCACCATGGCCGGCCAGCCGGAGTACCGCTTCCGGCACGTCCTGGTCCGCGACGTGTGCTACCAGCGGCTGCCGCGTACCGAGCGAGTGGCCCGGCACGACCGGACGGCCGACTGGCTGGACACCCTGTCGCAGAGTCGGGACACCGACCTGGCCGAGGTGCTGGCCCACCACCGCTGGGCGGCGCACGAGATCGCCCGGTCGCTGGATCTGGAGACCCGCCGCTACGCCGGCCCGGCCCGGGCCGCGCTGCACCGGGCCGCCCGCCGGGCGTACGCGCTGCACGGGTTGGACGCGGCGGCCAGTCACGCGGCCCGCGCGCTCGGTCTCGCCGACGACTCCGACCCGGTCGGCCGGCTGCAACTGGAGCTGCTCAGCACCGAGATCTCGTTCTACCGGGACGGCAACGCGTTCCTCTCCGGCGGCGGGCCGGAGCAGGTGCAGACGCTTGCCGACCGGCTGCTGGCCTGCGGCGACGAGGCGTGCGCGGCACGGGCCTGGACGCTGCTCGGCCAGGCGGCCTGGCTGCGGGCGGACCGGCAGGCCGCACTGCTCTGCCTGGACCGGGCGGTGCGGCTGTTCGAGCCGCTGCCGGACAGCCCGCAGAAGGCCGACGCCTTCGCCGAGCTGGGCCGGCTGCACATGCTCAACTACGAGCGCGATCCGGCGGTGGCGGCGGCGGCCACCGCCGCCGAGATCGGCGAGCGCCTCGGGCTGACCGAGATCCGCACCAACGCGCGGATCACCGCGGCCACCGCCCGGTACCAGGCCGGTGACCGGGCCGGCCTGGACGAGTTGCACGCCCTCGTCGAGTTCAGCCGCGCCGGCCAACTCCTGGCGCTGCCCCGGGCCACCCAGAACCTCGCGTACGCGGTCCGCGAGGAGGGCGACTGGCTGCGCTCCGACGCACTGCTCTCGGCGGCACCGGCCCGCACCGCAAGCGGGCAGACGCTGACCACCAGCTACTCCGGTGAGGCGATGCGGGCCTGGTTCGAGGGGGACTTCCCGCGCCTGCTCGCCGCCGCCGAGGCGTTCGTCGACACGCCCACCGGGAGTTGGGACATGCAGGTGCGCGGGCTGCGGTCGTGCCTGCTGGTGCTGCGGGGCCAGCCGGTACCGCCCGCCGCCGGACCGCCCCGGCAGCCGGGTGAGGGCACCGAGGCACACGGCGACGACGTGGCCGCCGCGCTGGACACCGCCCGACGCAGCGGCTTCCACCGGCTGCACTGGACGATGGTGGCGATGGGCGCGCTGTGCCGCGCGTTGCAGGAGCGCACCGAGGAGGCCGCGGCGCTCGTCGACGAGTTGGCCGAGGCGTGGACGACGGTGCCCGCGCTGGCCAGCGGCGAATGGATCGCCGCCGCCGGCTGGGCGGCCACCCTGTCCGGACGAAAGCCGGCGGCCCGGGTCCGCGCCATGCTGGACCAGGTGGGGCACCGTACGCCCTGGTCGGAGGCGGCGCTGCGGACCGTGACCGGGGCGCTGGCCGGTGCCGACGGCGACCACCGACGCGCGGCCGAGCTACACCTGGCCGCCGCCGAGATCTACGCCGGGATCCCCGACGTGACCGACCGGATGTTGGCGCTGACGTTCGCGGTGCGCGAGTTGGCGTCGGCGGACGACGCGGCGGCGACCAGCGGGCCGCTGACCGAGGTACGCGCGTTCGCACACCGCAACGGCGCGCCCGGCCTGCTCCGCCTGGCTTACCCGGCGGAGGCGGGTACCCGGACGCTGGCCTCCTGACCGTCGCCGGGAGTCGACTCAGGCGACCGAGGCGGCCGGTGCCGGGGTGGGCGTGATCTTGAGCTTTTGCGCGTACACGTCGACGTACTCGCGGCCGGAGAGCTCCATCAGCTCGTACATGATCTCGTCGGTGACGGCGCGCTCGACGAACCGGTCACCGGACATGCCGGCGTACCGGGAGAAGTCCAGCGGCGGGCCGAAGCGGATCCGGACCCGCGCGAGCTTCGGGACGATCGTGCCCGGCGGCTGGATCTCGTCCAGGTTGAGCATCACCGCCGGCACCACCGGCGCGCCGCTCTCCAGCGCCAGCCGGGCCACGCCGGTCTTGCCCCGGTAGAGCCGCCCGTCGGGTGACCGGGTGCCCTCCGGGTAGATGCCCGCGATGCCACCGGCGCGCAGCACGGTGAGCTGGGTGTCCAGCGCGGCGCGGGCGGCCTGACCGCCGGAGCGGTCCACCGGGATGGTGCCGGTGCCGACGAAGAACATCTTCGTCAGCCAGCCCTTGACGCCCTTGCCGGTGAAGTACTCGGCCTTGGCCACGAAGGTGACCTTCCGCGGCACGATCAGCGGGGTGAAGATCGAGTCGGAGAAGGAGAGGTGGTTGCTGGCCAGGATCACCGGGCCGGTCGCCGGTACGTGGTGCAGGCCCTCCACCTGCGGCCGGAAGATCACTCTCAGCAGCGGGCCGAGGAACACGTACTTCAAGAGCCAGTACAGCACCGGCGTCCTTTCAACGAGGCGGTCGTCGTCGCGACGGCACGGCCGCGTGGCAGGAAGCCTACGAAGCTCCACCGCCCGCCACAACGCCCGAGCGGACCGACCGACCCGCCGGGCGGAGCGTGGTCGCCGCCGTGTCCCCTGGCACGCTCCGAGCAAGAACGGACATAGGGGTACGGCCGCGACCAGCGGCACGGACACCGACTTCGTACCCCACGCCACAAGGCACTCCCCGAACCGACCCCGGACGTGTCACGATTCAGAGCACGGCGTGCGGGGGTGCGCCGAGGAGCTGGACGCGGGGCGCGCCGGCGGCGCGATGAGGAGGATGGTCCGGTGTCAGCGGGTGGGGCCCGCCGGGGACGGCGGGACAACGGGCTCGACGCCAGCGAGTACGCCATCGCCGGCGACGTCGACCCGCGCGTCGGTGAGCACCTGCTCGACGTGCTGGCCGCCGGCGGCATCGCCGCCTATCTGCAACCCTCGGCCGACCTGAACCCGGTCACCCGCACCACCACGGTCCCGGCACGGCCGGTGGACCGGCTCTACGTGGACCGCTCACATCTGAGCACCGCCCGGGACTACCTCAGCCAGCTCGCCGACGAGTCCGGCACGGCCCGCGCCGAGGAACCGGACATCGACGCCGAGTGGGAACGGATCGTCGCCGGTTTCCACAACTCGCCGGGCGGCGGGGACCACCCGTGGCCCGCCGCCGAGAACGTGGACGACCAGGCCGACGGCGGCAGCAGCACGATCACCACCCCTCGGCCGACGCCCGAGGAGCCGACCGGCCCGACCGCCACCGACGTACGCCGGCTGCCCTACGCCGCCGACGTCTCCGGCGTGTCGGTGGGACGCGGGCCGCGCGACGGCGACGGTCCGTCGCTGCTGGAGGGCCTGGACACCTTCGGTGCCGACCTGCCGGACGACCCCGACGACGACGAGCGCTACGTCCCGCCGCCGCCCCCGCCCCTGCCCCGGGTGTCGAAGTACGCCGTGGCGGGTGTCCTCGCCGTGGTGCTCGGCTTCGTGTTGTTCCTCTTCCCGGACATGCTCCCCGCCGACCCGAGCATCGTGACGCTGCTCGGCTTCACCGGCATCCTGGCCGGATTCGTCACGCTGGTCTGGCGGCTGCGTCCCGGCGACGCCGAGGACCGGGGGCCGGACGACGGCGCGGTCGTCTGAGCCGACCGGCGTCTGCGTCCACCGCGCACCGTAGCCGCCCGGATACCGGGACGCGCACCGCCCACGCCAAGGGACGTGACAGTGGTGTAACTTACTGTCAGTAGGAATACCGCAGTACGTCACGTCACCCGCCGACTGCCCGGTTGTTCCTTTCCTCGTGGGCGGTCACTCCCCCTGCTGATCGGAATGCCCGAGATGCGACAGAGTTCTCTCGTGGTGGTGGCCAACCGCCTCCCCATCGACGACAACGTGGCGCTCGACGGCGCCTGTGAGTGGCGCCGCAGCCCCGGCGGGCTGGTGAGTGCGCTACACCCGCTGTTACGACACACCCCGGCGACATGGGTCGGTTGGGCGGGCGGGACAGGCCCCGCACCCAGCCTGCCGGACGTCGACGGGGTGCGGATGCACGCCGTGCCGCTGAGCGGCGAGGAACTGCGCGACCACTACGAGGGGTTCGCCAACGCGACCCTCTGGCCGATCTATCACGACGCGGTCGAGCAGCCGGAGCACCACCGGCGCTGGTGGGACGCCTACCAACGGGTCAACCAGCGGTTCGCGGAGGCCACCGCCGAGGTCGCCGAGACCGGCGCCGTGGTCTGGGTGCAGGACTACCACCTGCAACTGGTGCCGGGGCTGCTCCGTACGCTCCGACCCGACCTGCGCATCGGCTTCTTCCTGCACGTGCCGTTCCCGCCGCCGGAGCTGTTCATGCAGCTCCCCCGCCGCGCCGAACTGCTGCACGGCATGCTCGGCGCGGACCTGGTCGGCTTCCAGCGGGCGCAGGCCGCGCACAACTTCGCCCAACTGGTCTCCAAGGTGCTGGGCCTGCCGGCCACCGACCGGCGGATCGCGGTCGAGGACCGGGTGGTCCGCATCGGCGCGTTCCCGGTCTCCATCGACACCGCCGAGATGGCCGCGCTGGCCGGCCGCCCGGCGGTGGCGGACCGGGCCCGGCGGCTGCGGCACGACCTCGGCAGCCCGGACCACGTGATCCTCAGTGTCGACCGGATGGACTACACCAAGGGCATCGAGCAGCGGCTCAAGGCGTACAGCGAGTTGCTGGCCGGTGGGCACGTCAAGGTCCGCGACACCGTGTTGGTGCAGGTGGCGGTGCCCAGCCGGGAGCGGGTCGGTCAATACCAAATCCTCCGTGACCGGGTCGAACGCGAGGTCGGACGGATCAACGGCGAGTTCGGCCGGGTCGGCGAGCCGGCGATCCACTACCTGACCCAGCCGTTCGACCGGGCCGAGCTGGCCGCGCTCTATCGGGTCGCCGACGTGATGGCGGTGACCCCGCTGCGGGACGGGATGAACCTGGTCGCCAAGGAGTACGTCGCCGCCCGGGTGGACGACGCGGGCGCGCTGCTGCTCAGCGAGTTCGCCGGAGCGGCGGCCGAGCTGCCGCAGGCGTACCTGGTCAACCCGCACGACCTGGAGGGGCTCAAGCAGGGCCTGCTCGCGGCGCTGCGGGCCGACCCGGCGGACGTCCATACCCGGATGCGGGCCATGCGCGAGCACCTGCACCAGCACGACATCCGGGCCTGGGCCCGGTCCTACCTGTCCACCCTGGACCAGAGCGGCGACCTGGTCACCCACCTCACCAGCGGCTGAGGTGGGTGGGCCCGGCCCGGGTCCGCACCACGCGGACCGGGCCGGGAAGTCGCGCCTTCCGGGCCGGTCGTCGCGGACTCAGAGGCGGTCGTCGCGGGCCGGGCCCTTGTCCAGCCAGTCCAGGATCGCGTCGATCGGCTCCTGCCACCGCGCGTCGAGCATCAGGTCGTGCCCCATGCCCGGAAAGAGCAGCGGTGCCGAGTCGTGCCGGCGGGCCGCCCCGGTCAGCGCCGACGGTGGCACCACCCGGTCGTCCGGACTGCCCAGCACCAACACCGGCGGACGACCCACCGGCGGCTCCGGCTCGGCCCCGGTCAGCAGCCGCCACTGCGCCCGCCGGGCCGCCCGCCCCAGCCGGCCGGTGTAGCGCCGGGCGTCGGCCTCGGGCAGCTCGCGGCTGAACAACTGGCGGCGGTGCAGTCGAAGCCCGCCGCCGAAGACCGCCGGGAGGGTGCCGAGCGGGTTGCGCCGCACCGCGGCACCGAACGTCGCCCACCCGCCGAGGACCGGCGCCACCAGCACCGCCGCCCGGGCCGGATACCGGGCCAGGGCGTGCGCGACCACCAGGGCCCCGGCGCCGTGCCCCACCAGCACCGCCTGGCGCGGCAGGCCCGCCGCCACCTGCACCACGTCGTGGGCGTACGCGCGCAGCGTCGCGTCCGGCGCCGGACCGCTGTCGCCGTGCCCCCGCAGGCTCACCGCGTACGCGGGGAAACCGCGCGCGGCGGCGTGCCCGAGCCAGTGTTCGGCGTACACCCAGGCGCCGTGCCCGAAGCCGGGCACGAACAGCAGGGGTGGCCGCCCCTCCTCCAGCTCGGGCGTGGCGCTGAGCACCTCGCGGCGCACCGGACGAACCGGCCGCGCCCACTCCCAGCTCCGCATCACCCGCACCCGGTCGCTCACGCCGCCGCCTCGCTTCGCTCGCTCACTTGGCCTCCAGGTCGCGCAGCGTGCGTTCCAGCACCCGCAGGTAGTCGGCGTGGCCGACCTCGAACCAGTGCCGGGTCGAGTCCTTGACCTGACCCGAGTAGCGCTCCCCGGCGCCGGCACGGACCCGCGCGGCGAACGCCGTCGCCCGCTCCGGCCGGGTGGTCCTTAGCCGCAGCAGCCGGGCGAAGAGCACCGCCTGCCAGTGCGACAGGGTGAACACACCGGAGTCCGGTTGGAGCAGCCCGGTCACCGCGAGGGTGGGGTGCTCCGGCACGAAGGCGTTGAGCCACAACCGGGGCCGGCCCACGCCCTCGTCGTCGCCGAGGATCTTCGCGTCCAGGAACTCGAAGCGCGGCAGGTAGCCGGTGGCGCAGACGACCACCTCCGGGTCGATCTGCCGGCCGTCGGTCAGCTCCACCGAGTGCGGGTGGAACCGGGTCACGTCCGGCACCGGCGTGATCGCGCCGTGGCCGACGTAGTAGACGAGCTGGCTGTTGGCGATCGGGTGCGTCTCGTACACCCGGTGGTCGGGCCGGGGCAGGCCGAAACGGGTCAGGTCGCCGACGGTCAGCCGCAGCGTGCGGTGATAGAGCCACTGCCGTACCCGCAGCGGCACCCGCAACGCCAACAGGGTGTCGTTGACCTGATCGGCCGGGCGGCCGAAGACGTACTTCGGGGCGTACCAGTAGCCCCGGCGGGTGGAGTGCCAGCAGCGTGCCGCCTGCTGCGCGGCCTCCACCGCGATGTCGCACCCGGTGTTGCCGGCGCCCACCACCAGCACCCGCTTGCCCCGCAACTGGGCCGGGTCCTTGTAGGACGACGCGTGCATCACCTCGCCCCGGAACTGTTCCAGTCCCTCGTAGCGGGGCAGCTTCGGCGACCAGTTGTGTCCGTTGGCGATCACCACGGCCGCGTACCGGGAGGTGCGCTCCGGGCCGTACCCGCCGGTGCTGCGGGTGGTGACGTCCCAGCGGTCGTCGGCGACCGGCTCGACCCGCACCACCTCGGTGCCGAACCAGATGTGCCGGCGCAGGTCGAAGTGGTCGGCGTACCGCTCGAAGTAGGACAGCAACTGGCTGTGGTGCGGGTAGTCGGGCCAGTCGTCGGGCATCGGGAAGTCGGGGAACTGGGTGAACGGCCGCGACGAGATCAGGTGCGTGCTGGCGTACACCGGGCTGCGGTCGTGCCGCCAGTTCCAGGCGCCGCCGATGCCCGTCTCGCGCTCGTAACAGTCGACGCCGAAGCCGTGCTCGGCAAGGTTCTTGACGGCGGTCAGGCCGCTGGCGCCGGCGCCGATGACGCAGACGGTGTCGCCCCGGTCGGAGACCGGGCGGCCGTCACTGCTGCGGGCGAGGGGGGTCGTCTCCGGTTCGGACCGACCGTGGTGCGCGGTGGGGGTGGGCACCGGGGTCTCCTTCGTCTCGGCACGGGTGCCGGGTCGCGCGAAATCCTCTCCACAACGGAGCGGGATGTCCAGTCCGCCGGAGCGCCGAAGGTCAGTCGACGGCGGGAATCAGCAGGTCGACCAGGATCGGAAAATGATCGCTGGCACGGCGGGTCAGTGGGGTGTCCAGCACGTCGTAGTCGACCACGGTGATCCGGGGGTCGACGAAGAGGGCGTCGATGCGTCGCCGGGGGTTCGCGCAGGAGTAGGTGAGCCGGTCGGCGCGGTCCGCGGCCACCGCCGTGTCGGTCAGCCCCTCCGCCACGGTCCGCCAGGCCGGGTCGCCCGGCTCCTCGTTCAGGTCGGCGGCGGCGATCACCGGGTACGGCGCGGCGGCCAGGTCCCGCCGGAACAGCTCCGCCTGACCGGGCCGCTCGGTCGGATCGGTGGACAGGTGCGAGCCGGCCACGGTGAAGCGGGCGGACCGGCCCACCACGCAGTCGGCGTACGCGGCGCCACGCAGGTGCCGCCCCGGTGTGAGCGGGAACCGCTGGCAGCGGGCGCCGGTCACCCGTACCCGCAGGTCGGTCAGGATCAGGTTGCCCAGGGCGGGCAGCCCACCGGCGGCGACCACCAGGCCGAACGACTCGGCCAACGCGGCCGACTTCTCCCGCCACCGGAAGCGACGCGGGCCCTCCTGGACCACCACCACGTCCGGTGCCGTGGTGCGGACCACCTCGGCCAGCGCGGCGGTGTCGTCACGCTGGCCGTGCACGTTGTAGGACACGACGCGCAGCGGCACGCCGGGAGCGCTCATCTCAGACCCGTCGGGCGAGGTCGGCCGCGCCGATGACGCCGGCGGAGTTGCCCAGCTCGGCGGGGCGGATGTCGGCCACCGGCAACCGGCTGCGCTGCGCCAGCGCATCGGTGAACGAGCGCCGGGTCGGGCCCATCAGCAGGTCACCGGCGTCGATGACGCCACCGCCGACGACCAGGACCTGCGGGTCGAGGATCTGCGCCATGTCCGCCAGGCTGGTGCCGAGCCAGCGGCCGACCTGGGCGAACGCCTCGGCGGACACCGGGTCACCGCCCTTGGCCGCGGCCGTCACCATCGGGCCGGTGATCGCCTCGGCCTCACCGTCGGCGAGCTCCAGCAGCGCGGTGGCGCGGTGCGGCTCCTGCCGGGCGGCGGCGCGGGCGAACCGGACCAGGGCGCTGCCGCTGGCGTACTGCTCGATGCAGCCCAGCCGCCCGCAGCCGCACTGGTGGCCGTCGGGCACGGTGAGCATGTGTCCGAGTTCGGCGGCGATGCCGTTGGCACCCCGGACCAGTTCACCGCCGAGCACGATGCCGCCGCCGACACCGGTGCCGATGGTGAACATGACCATCGAGTCGTCGGCCTGCCGGGCGGCGCCGTAGCGGAACTCGGCCCAGGCGGCCACGTTCCCGTCGTTCTCCACGATCACCGGCAGCCCGACGGCCGCGCTGACGTACGCGCGCAGCGGCTCGTCGCGCCAGGCCAGGTTGGGGGCGAACAGGACGGTCGAGCGGCCGGCGTCGATCCAGCCCGCCGCGCCGATGCCGACCGCCTGGATCTCGTGTCCGGAGGCGAGCTCGGTGACCAGTTCGATGATGACGTCCCGCGTCTTGCCGACGTCGTCGGCGGGGGTGTCCCGTCGGGTCTGCACGAGAACCCTGCCGGTGTCGTCGACGACACCGCCGGCCACCTTCGTGCCACCGACGTCGACTCCGATGGTCAGCGTCACCGCCGCCACTCCCCTCTGCTGTGCCACCCCGCGCACCTGCCCTCGCCGGTGGTACGGGTCCTCCCTGGTCAGGCCCCGTCGCCTGGCTCGCCCTGCGGCCTGCCGGGCACAGCCTCCGCCTCCGCTGCGGGCTCGTCACCCGGCGCGGGCGCACCGTCGGGCACCCGCGAGGCGGGCACCACCGGGCGGTCGCCCGGCGTACGGCGTGCGGTCGGCCCGACCGGCCCGGCGGCGTCGACGGGCGTGGCGACCGGCGCGGCGTCGTCCTCCGCCCGGGTGGCGGCGGACCAGACGTCCCGCTCCGGTGCCGGCTGAGAATCATGCCCGGTACGGGTGGCCTCGCGCCACACGTGATCGCTGTCCGGGCTGCGCCCGGCGGGCGTGGACGGGCCGGCGGTGGGCGCCGGGGGGTCGGACGGGGACCCGGCGTGGCCGGGGGCGGGCTGGCGCGGGGCGGAGGGCGGTGCGCTGGGGTCGAAGGGCGGTTCGGTCGGGGTGAAGGCCCGCAGGAAGCTGGCCAGACCGGCGGCGAGGTCCCCGGCGCCGGTGGCCAGCCGCTCGGCGAACTCCGGACTCGGGTCACGCAACGCGGCGATACCTCGACAGACCGGACAGACACAGCATTCTGCGGCACCGGTGGCGAAACCGACGCCGGTCGGTTCGGCGTGACCAGCCCGGTCGCCGGGGGCGTCCTTGTGACCGAGGACACTGGTCACCATCCCACCGAGCGGGCCGAACGGCCCGGCGCCGGGATTCGCGGCGGCCAGCCTGACGCCGGCCAGCAGAGTGGCGACCAGCCGCTCCGCCTCTTCCCGGGCCGTACCCGGATCTGTCGCACCCATGCTGGGCTCCTCTACCGTGGCGACCGGGTCGCCGGACGCGTCACTGCGCCGCACCGAGTGCTTCTACCCGGCGCTTGAGCTGCTTCAACGCGGCGTCCATGATCATCTTCTCGGCCTTGCGGCGGAACATCCCGAGCATTCCGACCGCGAGGTCCACCTCCAGCGTGTACGTCACGGTGGTGCCCCCGTCGGCGTCGGCCACCAGGTCGTACGAGCCACGCTGGGACTTCTGCATCTTCGAGGGGGCCACCAGGTGCCACTCGATGTGGGACAGGTCCTCGGAGTAGCCGTACTCGAGCACGTACTCGTCGGCCATCACCCCGGCGTCGAGGACGAACCGGACCTGGCTGGCATAGCCGTCCTCGTACTCCTCGACGACCTCGGCCTGCCGCACCGCCTCGGCCCACTCGGGATAGCTCGGAAAGTCACAGATCACCGCCACCACCCGGTCCGGTGGCGCGCCGATGGTGATCGACTGGGTGGAGGAGTCCGCCATGGGGGGAGGCTACCCGCCCCGAGGCGGGCCCCGCGCCGCACCGCCCCACCTGCGATGTGCTCGTACGCCGGTCAGACGGTAGGTTTCACTCCAGCCGCCCGGGCGGCAGATCCGGCCAGCGAGCACGAGGGAGTGCAGGTGCGCGAGTTCTCCGTCCCGCCGATCGTCACGGTCGGCGATTCCGCCAACCTCACCGACCCGGTCTGGGACAACGCCGAAGCCGCCCCCGACTCGGTCCAGTTCGTCCGGCGCGACGGCTCCGGCGGATGGGTCGACGTGACCTGCCGGGAGTTCCGCGACGAGGTGGTGGCGGTGGCCCGGGGCCTGGTCGCGGCCGGGGTCCGCCCCGGTGACCGGGTCGCGCTGATGAGCCGCACGCGGTACGAGTGGACCCTGGTCGACTACGCCATCTGGGCGGCCGGCGCGGTCACCGTGCCGATCTACGAGACCTCCAGCGCCGAGCAGGCCGCCTGGATCCTGGCCGACTCCGGTGCCGTCGGCGTCGTGGTGGAGACGACCGCGCACGCCACCCTGGTGTCCGGCGTCCGCGACGACCTGCCCGACCTGGCCCACCTCTGGCAGATCGACCTCGGCGGCGTGGACGAGCTCGTCACCGCGGGCGCGGCGGTGGAACCGACCGAGATCGACCGGCGCCGCGCCGCCCTGCGCTCCTCGGACGTCGCCACCATCATCTACACCAGCGGCACCACCGGCCGGCCCAAGGGCTGCGTGCTGACCCACCGCAACATGTACGCCGACATCGCCAACGCGGTCCCGGTGCTGCCGAACCTGTTCCGCCCGAACGCGTCGACGCTGCTGTTCCTGCCGCTGGCGCACTCCTTCGCCCGGCTCATCCAGATCGGCGTGGTGCACGCCCGGGTCACCATGGCGCACTGCGCCGACCCGAAGCACCTGGTCGCCGAGTTGCAGGAGGTCAGGCCGACCTTCGTACTCTCCGTGCCCCGGGTCTTCGAGAAGGTCTACAACGGCGCGAAGCAGAAGGCCGAGGCCGCCGGCAAGGGCAAGATCTTCGCGCGGGCCGAGGCGGTCGCCATCGCGTACAGCGAGGCACTGGAGACCTCGACCGGTCCGGGCCTGGGCCTGCGCGTGCAGCACGCGCTCTTCGACCGGCTGGTCTACGCCAAGCTGCGGGCCGCGCTGGGCGGCCGGTGCCGGGACGCGATCTCCGGCGGTGCACCGCTCGGCGCGCGGCTGGGGCACTTCTTCCGGGGCGTCGGCGTCACCGTCTGCGAGGGGTACGGCCTGACCGAGACCTCCCCCGCCGCCTCGGCGAACCTGCCGGACTTCACCCGGATCGGCACCGTCGGTCGCCCGCTGCCCGGCGTGAGCATCCGGATCGCCGACGACGGCGAGGTCCTCATCGCCGGCGACCTGATCTTCCAGGGGTACTGGCACAACGACACGGCCACCGCCGAGGCGATCACCGCGGACGGCTGGTTCCACACCGGTGACCTCGGCTCGCTCGACGGCGACGGCTACCTGACCATCACCGGCCGGAAGAAGGAGATCATCGTGACGGCCGGCGGCAAGAACGTCGCCCCGGCCGTGCTGGAGGACCAGGTCCGGGCGCACCGTCTGGTCAGCCAGTGCCTGGTGGTCGGCGACCGGCAGCCGTTCATCGCCGCGCTGGTCACCCTCGACGAGGAGGCGCTGCCGGCCTGGCTGGAGTCGGCCGGACTGCCGGCCGGGACCGACGTCGAGGCGCTGCGCGAGAACGAGGCGCTGCGGGCGGAGATCCAGGCCGCGGTGGACAAGGCCAACCAGTCGGTCTCCAAGGCCGAGGCGATCAAGGTGTTCCGGATCCTGCCCCGCGACTTCACCGAGGCCACCGGTGAGCTGACCCCGTCGATGAAGGTCAAGCGTCAGGTCGTCCACAAGACGTACGCGGCGGAGATCGCCGACATCTACGGCGCCTGACTACGATCCGTCACGTGCCCGCCTCGACATCGGCTCTGGCCCGCTCCCACCCGCTCGCCGCGGCGGCGCGGGTGGTCGTACTCGCGCTGGTCGCCGTCCTCACCCTGCTCGCCACCCGCGACGTGGCGCAACTGTGGTGGATCGCCCTGCTGGCGGTCGCCGGGGTGCCCGCGCTGCTGGCGCCCCAGCACCGCCTGGTCGGGCCGCTGAGCCGGGTGGCCGAGGTGATGGTGCTCGGTCTGGCCGCGAGCCAGGTCGCCGCGGTCGCCACCGTCGGCGGGCACGTCGGCGGGCTGGGCGCCTCCGCGGTGCTGCCCTACCTCGCGGTGCCGGTCACCGTGACCGCGCTGCGGCGGCGCTTCCGCGAGGGCGCCACGCTGATCGCCGTCGTCGCCGGGACCCTGCTGGTCGCCGGGGCGCTGACCGAGGTCGGCGGGGTACGCCAGCTCAGCCAGCCCGGTTACCTGGCGGTCTGTGCCCAGTGGCTGATCCTGGCCGCGCTCGGCCTGTACGCGGCCAGCACCCTGCACCGGGTGATGCAGGTCCGGCAGGAGGGCAAACCGCAGCCGTACGCCGAGGCGACCCGCCTGCTCACCCAGCTCCGCACGGTGGCCCGGCAGTTGCCCGGGGCGACCCTCGACCCGGGCGGCATCTCCGAGCACCTGCTGGAGGAGTTGCGCACGGTGGCCCGCACCGACCGGGGTGCGGTGCTCTCCGCCAGTGGCGGCGGGCGGCTGGTGGTACTCGCGCAGATCGGGGCCGACCGGGTCGACTGGGAGACCACGCTCGACGCCGACTCGGCCATCGCCGACGCCTGGGCCAGCCAGCAGCCGCAGACCGCAGCCCGCTCGCAGTCCCGCACGCACCGGGGCAATGACGTCTCCGCGCTGATCGTGCCGCTGGTCGCCGGGCTGCGGACGGTCGGGCTGGTGGTGCTGGAGGCCGACGCCGGGCAGGCGTACCCGCCCTCGGTGGTGTCCCAGGTGACCGCGCTGACCGGCCCGGCGGCGCTGCGGCTGGAGGCGGCGCTGCTCTTCGACGAGGTGCGTTCGCTGGCCACCAACGAGGAACGGCAGCGGCTGGCCCGGGAGATCCACGACGGGGTGGCCCAGGAACTCGTGATGGTCGGCTACGGCATCGACAACGCGCTGGCCACCGTGCACGACGACGCCGAGGAGACCGCCGACTCGCTGCGCACGCTGCGCCAGGAGGTCACGCGGGTGATCACCGAGCTGCGGCTGAGCCTGTTCGAGCTGCGCAGCGAGGTGGACCGGCACGGCGGCCTGGCCGCCGCGATCGCCGAGTACGCGCGGACCGTGGGCGCCTCCGGCGGGCTGCGGGTGCACCTGTCGCTGGACGAGTCCACCGCGCGGCTGCCCGCCGCCACCGAGGCGGAGCTGTTGCGCATCGCCCAGGAGGCGGTCACCAACGCGCGTAAGCACGCCGGAGCGTCCAATCTCTGGGTCACCTGCGAGGTGGATCCGCCGTACGCACAGATCGAAGTGTCGGATGACGGTCACGGCATAGGTGACCAGCGCTCGGACGGGCACTATGGTCTTGCGATCATGGCCGAGAGAGCGGAACGTATCCGAGGCCGGTTGGAGATCAGGCCGCGACAGCCGAGCGGGACGACCGTAGCGGTGGTGGTCGGTTCGTCACCCCGGCGCGATAACGTTCGCGGTAGCGCCGCCGCAGCAGCAGAAGGGGAGTAACCCGAGGATGACCACAAGCCCGACACCGGCCACTCGTACCAAGGTCCTCCTTGTCGACGATCACGACTTGATCCGCAAGGGCCTGCGCCACGCCTTCGAGCGTGACCGGCAGTTCGAGGTCGTCGGCGAGGCGGCGACGGCGGCCGAGGGTGTGCGGCAGGCCGGCGCGCTGCAGCCGGACGTGGTGATCATGGACCTGCGGCTCCCCGACGGCAGTGGCCTGGAGGCCACCCGCGCGCTGCGCAAGTCCAGCGCCACCATGGGCATCGTGGTGCTCACCATGTACGCGGGTGACGACCAGCTCTTCGGTGCCCTGGAGGCCGGGGCCAGCGCGTTCGTGCCGAAGACCGCGCCCGCCGACGAGGTGGTCGCCGCCGCCCGGCACGCCGCCTCCTCCCCCAGCGCCTTCACCGCCGCCGACCTGGCCGAGGCGATGAAGCGGCGGCTCGCCCCGTCCGGCCCGCAGCTCTCCCCCCGCGAGGGTCAGGTGCTGCGCCTGCTCGCCGACGGGATGAGCGTCGCCGGCATCGCCAAGCAGCTCTTCGTCAGCGAGTCCACCGCCAAGACCCACATCTCCAAGCTGTACGAGAAGCTGGGCGCGGCCAACCGGGCCCAGGCGCTGATGACCGCGCTGCGGCTCGGCCTGCTCGAAGCGCCGGACGCCCCGAAGTTCTGACCCACCCGTCGCGGCACCCGGCGTCGAGGCACGTCCTCGCCGCCGGGGCGCCGGGGTACCCCTCGACGGGAAAACGCATCTCCGCACGTCAATCGCTATCCCGGTGATCGCGCTATGGCCTCCCGCGCCCAGGCGGGGCAGAATACCGGCCGGGGCGGTGTCGCCCCGGCTGGCGCGAAGGGGTGTGGCATGCAGCGGCCGGACTGGTCACCCGAGACGATCGACGTCGAACGACCCAGCGTCGCCCGCATGTACGACTACTATCTCGGCGGCTCGCACAACTTCGCCGCCGACCGGGCAGCGGCCCGGGCGATGATGGCACTGGTGCCGGAGGCCCCGCTGATGGCCCAGGCCAACCGCGCGTTCCTGCGCCGGGCCGTGCAGTACCTCACCGCCGCCGGAGTCCGGCAGTTCCTGGACATCGGGTCGGGCATCCCGACCGTCGGCAACGTGCACGAGATCGCCCAGCGGCACGCCCCCGACTCCCGGGTGGTCTACGTCGACGTCGACCCGGTGGCGGTGGCGCACAGCCGGGAGATCCTGGCCGACACCGAGCGGGCCACCGTCGTGCAGGAGGACTTCCGCCATCCCGAGCGGATCCTCGCGCATCCCGACGTCAACGCCCTGGTCGACTTCTCCGAGCCGGTCGCCGTGCTGGTGGTCGCGGTGCTGCACTTCGTGCCGGACGACAATCGCCCGGCCGACGTGCTGCGGACACTGCGCGAGGCGCTGGCGCCCGGCAGCCACCTGGTGCTCTCGCAGGCCAGCGACGACGGCCGGGACGAGGCCCAGCGGGCTGAGGCCGAGGAGGTCTACCAGCGCACCGACAGCCCGCTCTGGGTGCGCAGCCGGGCCGAGCTGACCGCGTTCTTCGACGGTTTCGAGCTGGTCGAGCCCGGGGTGGTGTGGGTGCCGCAGTGGCGTCCGGAGACTCCGGAGAGCGCCGAGAACGCCGAGCAGGCAGTCTTCCTGGGCGGGGTCGGGCGGCTCGGTGGTTGAGCCACCGGACGGCCGGTCCTGCGCCGGCACGTTCGCCCGCGCCTGGGCCAAGGCGGTCTCCGGGACCAGCTACCTGCCGATGCCGCACGCTCAGCTGGAGATGCTGTTGCAGCGGCTCACCGACCAACTCGCCGAGGCGCTGCGGGCGGAGCCGCTCGACCTGCGGGTGGGCCACCGGGTCGCCAACGCGCTGGTCGCCGCGCACGTCGCCTCCGCCGAGGCGCTCGGCCGGACCGTGGAGGTGATCCAGCTCCGGCTGGTCCGCGACCTCGACCTGGTCGCCGACGACATCGAGGACCGGATGGCCCGGCTGCTGGCCGCGATCGCCACCGGCTACGCCCGCGCCCTGCACGACCGGACGCTGGACGAGCAGGAGTCGATCCGCCGGGCCGCGCTGACCGCCCGGGTCGACGCGGAACGGGCGCTGCGGGCCAGCGAGGCCCGGTTCCGCCACCAGGCCACCCACGATCCGCTCACCGGTCTGCCCAACCGCACGCTGTTCGCCGAACGGCTGGTCGCCGCGCTGGACGGTACGGGCGGCGCCGGACGACGGGTCGGGCTGTGCTTCCTCGACCTGGACCGCTTCAAGCGGGTCAACGACTCGTACGGCCAGTCGATCGGCGACCGGGCGCTGGTGGCGGCGGCCCGGCGGCTGTCCCGGGCGGTGGAGCCGCACCTGGTGGCCCGGCTCGGCGGGGACGCGTTCGTGGTGCTGGTGGAGCGCTCCACCGGCACCGGTGACGTGGTCGCGGTGGCCGAGGCGGCCCTCGCCGCGCTCTCCGAGCCGGTGGTGGTCGGCGGGCACGACGTGACGGTCACCGCCAGCGTCGGGATCGTGGAACGGCGGGCCGCCGACACCTCCCCCGACGACCTGCTGCGCGCCGCCGGCAGCACGTTGCACTGGGCCAAGATGGCCGGTGGTGGTGGCTGGGCGCTGTACGACGCCGAACGCGACAGCCGCGAGCAGGCCCGTCAGGCGTTGAGCGCGGCGATCCCCGCCGGCCTGGAGCGCGGCGAGTTCTACCTCGACTACCAGCCGCTGACGTCGCTGCACGACGGCTCGGTGCTCGGCGTGGAGGCGCTGGTGCGCTGGCGCCACCCGGACCTGGGGGTGCTGCGGCCGGACAGCTTCATCGGGCTGGCCGAGGAGACCGGGCTGATCGTGCCGCTGGGCGCCTGGGTCCTCGCCGAGGCGTGCCGGGAGGCGGTCGGCTGGACGGCCGCCACCGGCGAACCGCCGTACGTCAGCGTCAACCTCGCGGTCCGCCAGGTTCGCCGGCCCGGCCTGTTGGAGGAGGTACGCGCCCTGCTGCGGCGGACCGGCCTGCCGCCGCACCGGCTGCAACTGGAGATCACCGAGAGCACCATGATGAGCAGCGCCGAGGAGCCGGTACGCGCCCTGCGTGCCCTGGCCGACCTGGGCGTACGCATCGCCATCGACGACTTCGGCACCGGCTACAGCAACCTGGCGTACCTGCGTGACCTGCCGGTGACGGAGTTGAAGGTGGCCGGTGAGTTCGTCCGGGGGCTGCGCTCCCCGGACGACCGGGCCAACGAACGCATCCTCGCCTCACTGGTCTCGTTGGCGCACGCCCTGGACCTGACGGTGACCGCCGAGGGGGTGGAGACCGTCGGGCAGGCCGAGCGGCTGCGCGCGATCGGCTGCGACGCCGGGCAGGGCTGGCACTTCGGCCGTCCCGCCCCCGCCGAGAACATCCTCGCCCGCCTCCGCTGAGGCGTCGTCGCGCCGCAGGCGCCGAGACGTTAGGAAGGGTCCCCTGCTATACACCAGGCGTTAGCAGGGGACCCTTCCTTACATCGGGCCGGTGAGCAGGTCGGTCAGGCGGTGGGCCTGGGTCTCCCAACGCCACTCCTGTTCCACCCAGGCACGACCGGCCGCCCCGAACTGGCGGGCCAGGTCCCGGTCGGTGAGCAGGGTGACCAGCCGGTCGGTCAGCTCGGCGACATCGCGACCGTTCACCACGTACCCGGTCTCCCCCTCGCGAACCGCGTCGGGCGCGCCGCCGGAGTCGCCGGCCACCACCGGCAGGCCGGCCGCCGACGCCTCCAGATAGACGATGCCGAGCCCCTCGACGTCCAGTCCCCGGTTGCGGGTGCGACAGGGCATCGCGTAGACGTCACCGGCCGCGTAGTGCGCCGGCAGCTCGGCCTCGGGGATCGAACCGGTGAAGACCACGTCCCGCTCCACCCCGGCCTGCCGGGCCAGCCGGGCCAGCGTCGCCCGGTAGGGGCCGCCTCCGACCACCAGCAGCGCGGCGTCGGGCACCCGACGGCGGATCAGCGGCAGCGCCCGGATCAGCATGTCCTGCCCCTTGCGCGGCACCAGCCGGGACACGCAGACCACCACCGGCCGGTCGGAGAGCCCCAACCGGTGCCGCACCCCGCTGCCGTCGACCGCCGGGTGATAGAAGTCCACGTCCACCCCGGGAGCGAGCCGACGCAGGTCGGTCAGCCCGTCCAGCGCCCGCGCCAAGCGGGTACGGGTGTACTCACCGAGGTACGTCACCACGTCGGTACCCCGGCCGATGCGCCGCAGCGCGGTCCGGGCCACCGGCAGCGCCGCCCACCCCACCTCGTGCCCGTGGGTGAGAGCGACCACCCGCCGTACCCCGGCCCGCCTGCGCAGCCCGTTGGCGAGCAGGCCGAGCGGTGCCGCCGCGCCGAACCAGATCGTGTCGCAGTCGTACGTGCGGGCCAGCCGGGCCGCCCGTCGGGCGATCAGCGGGGTGGGCAGCAGCACCTTGGTGCGTTCGCGCACCACCTCGTACGGCTGGTCGGCGTCGAACTTCTCGGCGTCGGGCCAGCTCGACGCGTAGACCACCACCGAGCCGGCGGGCTGGTGCACCGCGAGGTTGTGCACGAAGGACTGGATCCCACCCGGCCGGGGCGGGAAGTCGTTCGTGATCAACAACGTGCGGCTCATCGGCCGGCCTCTCGGGCGTAGGCGCGGGCGGCGGCGATCCGCTCCACGGTGGACGGGTGCGTGGCGGAGTAGAGGTACTCCCAGCGGGGCGGGTCCGGGTCGCCGAGGTTGACCGAGGAGATGCGGCGTTGCATCGCCTCGAACGCGGCCGGGTCGCCGGTCAGCGCCAGCGCGTGCGCGTCGGCGCGCGCCTCCAGTCGCCGTGACATCAGCGCCTGCACCGGTGTGAACACCAGCCCGGCCACCGTCACCAGGGCGAGCAGCAGCGGGAAGGCGCGGGGCTGGGCGACCGAGTCGACCCCGGCCATGCGCAGCAGCGGCGGCCAGGAGCCGATCAGATAGAGCGCCACCACGGCCGCCGCCGCGCCCAACGCGCCGGTGAGCGTGAAGATCGGTACGTCCCGGTCGCGGGCGTGGCCCAGCTCGTGCGCTACGACGGCCTTCACCTCGGCCGGGGTCGCCTCGCGCAGCAGGGTGTCGTAGACCACCACCCGCCGGGTCGGGCCGAGCCCCGAGACGTACGCGTTGACCGCGCGGGTGCGCCGGGACGCGTCGGCCACCAGCACGTCGCGCACGGGTACGCCGTCGCGGGCGGCCATGTCCATCAGCTCGGTCCGCAACGGACCCGGTTCCATCGGGCTGAACCGGTTGAACACCGGCTCGACGAGCACCGGCAGCACGAAGGAGAGCAGCACCACCAGGGTCGCCGCACCGGCCGCGCCGAACGCCCACCACCAGCGGGGCGCCAGCCGGATCACGGTGTAGAAGCCGAGCAGGGCCACCGCGCCGATCACCGCGCTGACCGCGTACGACTTGAGCAGGTCCACGGTCCAGCCGCCCCACCCGTTGGTGGCCAGCCCGTAGCGGGTGAGCACGCTGTGCCGCCAGGCGGAGAAGGGCAGCGTCAGCAGGTCGGCGACGAGCACCACGGCCAGCCCGCCGACGATCGCCTGGGCGATCCAGTGCCCGCCGAACGGGCGCCCGCCCAGCTCGACCAGGCGGCTGCCCAGCGGGGTCAGCCCGAGCGCCAGCGCCACCAGCAGGCCGATGCCCAGCGCGGCCCAGCCGCCCGGGCGCAGTGCCGACCGGAACTCCCGGGCCCGCTCGACCTGTTCGGCGGGCAGGTCCCGCAGCGCCGCGAGCTGGTCGGCCCGGGGTGCCGGCGGGCGCTGCCACGGGATCAGCACCAGCGCGGCCAGCACCACGGCGACGCCGAGGAAGACCAGGGTGAGCAGCGCCCAGCCGCGCGGACTCACCGCGTCACCCCGCCGTCGCCACGGCCGGCACCGGGTCCGACGCCCGCCGTGCGCCTCATCTCGCCGCTCCTGTCGCCATGGGCGCTCATCCTATTGCCCGCCGCGACCGGTGCCGCGCCCCCGCCGACCACACCGAGGCCGCCGGGCCCGCGCCGGGCCGGGCCGGCGGCGATTGCCCCGGCCGGTCAGGAGCGGGACAGCCGCCGCAGCAGCGAGTCGGCCCCCAACGGGTACGCGCCGTGGCGGCGTACCCCGTCGGCGACCTCCCGGTCCGAGGAGACCACTACCACCGCCCGGCCGGGCGGCTCGGCGCGTACCAGCCTGCGGATCAGTTCGTCGGCGGTCTCCCCCTTGCGGGAGAACAGCACCCGGACCCCGCGCGGGGTGGGCGGCAGGCCGTGCATGCGTTCGGCCCCGTCGAAGACGACGGTGACCTCGTCACCGGTCTGCGCGGCGATGCCGCCGAGCCCGGTGATCAGGCGCTTGCGCTGCTGTTCCAGGGACATCTCGCCGAAGCCGCGCTTGGTCACGTTGTAACCGTCGACCACCAGGTGGGCCCGGGGCAGCGCGAGCAGTTGGTCCAACCGGCCCGGGTCGTCGGTGTCCTGGGCGCGGGCGGCGGCACCGGCCGGGGTGGCCGCCGACGAGTCGGCGTAGGCGTCCGCGACGAAGTCGGCCGGCAGCTTGTCGACCGGGTCCAGGGCCAGCTCGCGGCGCAACCCGAGGGCGGCCTGCCCGATGGTCTCCAGCAACAGCCACAGCCGCGCGTCGTCGACCGAGCGGGCCTCCTTGGCGCTGGACCGGGCCACCCCGGCCGCCGCCTCGGCCTCGGCCAGGCGGGCCCGGGCCCGGCGCAGCTCGGCGTCGGCGTCGGCCGCCGCGCGGGCGGCCCGACCCCGCTCGGTGGCGAGCAGTTCGGCCGCCCGGCGCTCGCGGGCCTGGGTCTCCCGGAGCGTACGGGCCAGTTGGCGGGCCTCCTCCCGGAGCTGGCCCATCTCCTCGCGGACCCGGGCCACCTCGTCGCGCAGCTTGTCGGCCTCGACCCGGGCCACCGCCCGGTCGTGCTCGGCGCGGGTGGCCCGTTGCTCGGCCAGGCGGACCAGTTCGGCGACCACCGCGCTGTCCGCCTCGGCCCGGACCGCCGCGCCGCTGGCGTCGATCAACTCACGCCAGCCCCTGGGCCGGGCCAGGTAGGCCAGGGCCGCCACCTCGACCGGGTCGGCGGCGGCGGGTGCGGTCCCCTCCACCACGGCGGTGCCGAGGTCACCGGCGTCGGCCAGGACCCGGGCGGTGACCCGCTGCCGGAACAGCGGATCGGCCGCGAGTTGAGCGGCGATCACGGGCGCGCCGAGTCGGGCCCGGCGGTTGGGGGCGAACTTGGCGACCCGGCGCAGCGGCACGGGCACCTCGTCGGAGGGCAGGGAGGGCAGCACGGCAGCGGTGAGCGAGACGATCCGTTGGCGGACCGGCTCCGGCAGGCTCGGCTCCGGCTCCGCCGGCTCTCCAGCGGTCGCCGCCCCGTCGGCAGAACCCGCCTCACCGGCAGCCGGCACCGCGACGACCTGCTCCTCCTGCGGGAGGTTGTCGTCGGACGGCTCGGTGAGGGGCATGTGGCAAGTCTCCCACCGCGACCGGGCCCACCGCCTGGTGAGTGAGCCGATCTCTCATCCTAGACCGGTGGTGACGCGCGGGGCCGGTGGGACGGCGGGGACCGGAGTGTCGCACCGGCCGGTTAGCGTGCCCGCGATGGCACAACAGGAGTACCTCCAGCCGGCGCTGGCCGGGCTCGACCCGACTGTCGACGGCATCGACCCGGCGCTGCCCCTGCACGCGACGACGTTCGTGGTGGTCGACCTGGAGACCACCGGCGGCGCCCCGGACGGCGGCGGGATCACCGAGATCGGCGCGGTGAAGGTGCGCGGTGGCGAGGAGCTGGGCGTGCTGGGCACCCTGGTCAATCCCGGGGTGCCGATCCCGCCGTTCATCACCGTGCTGACCGGCATCACCCAGGCGATGCTGCTGCCGGCGCCACCGATCGAGCAGGTGCTGCCCAGCTTCCTGGAGTTCGTCTCGGACGCCGTGCTGGTGGCGCACAACGCGCCGTACGACGTCGGTTTCCTCAAGGCCGCCTGCGCCCGGCACGGCTACCGCTGGCCGAACCCCCGGGTGCTGGACACCGCCGCGCTGGCGCGTCGGGTGCTGCTGCGCGACGAGGTACCCAACCGCAAGCTCGCCACGCTGGCCGCGTACTTCCGGGCCGGCACCCAGCCGACCCACCGCGCGCTGGACGACGCCCGGGCCACCGTGGACGTCCTGCACGGGCTCATCGGCCGGCTCGGCGGTCACCGGGTCGACACCATCGGCGACGCCATCGAGTTCTCCCGCGCGGTCACCCCGACCCAGCGCCGCAAGCGGCACCTCGCCGAGGGCCTGCCCCGGTCCCCCGGTGTCTACATCTTCCGGGCCGCCGACGACCGACCGCTCTATGTGGGGACGTCCCGGGACATCGCCACCCGGGTCCGCAGCTACTTCACCGCAGCAGAGAAACGCGCCCGGATGTCGGAGATGCTGGCCGCCGCCGAACGCGTCGAGGCGGTCGAGTGCGCGCACTCGCTGGAGGCCGAGGTCCGCGAGCTGCGGCTGATCGGGGCGCACGCGCCGCCGTACAACCGACGGTCGAAGTTCCCGGAGCGGATGGTCTGGCTGAAGCTGACCGACGGACCGTACCCCCGGTTGTCGGTGGTCCGGGAGATCTCCCCCGGCGACCGCGCCTACCTCGGCCCGTTCACCTCGCGGCGCACTGCGGAGCTGGCCGCCGCCGGCTTCCACGACGCGGTGCCGCTGCGCCAGTGCACCCACCGACTGTCACTGCGCACGATCACCCCCGCCTGCGCGCTGGCCGAGCTGGGTCGCTGCCCGGCGCCCTGCGAGCACCGGATCACCCCCGAGGAGTACGACGACCGCGCGGTGCAGCCGTTCGCCACCGCCACCACCGGTGACCCGCAACCGGTGGTGGACGCCCTGCTCGCCCGGATCGAGACGCTCGCCGCCGCCCAGCGCTACGAGGAGGCCGCGACGCTGCGGTCCCGGCTGGCCGCGGTGCTGCGGGCCACCGTCCGCATGCAGCGGCTCGCCGCGCTGAGCGGGATCGCCGAGCTGGCCGCCGCGCACCCGGCCGGCGGGGGCGGCTGGGAGCTGGCGCTGGTGCGGCACGGCCGGCTGGCCGGTGCCGGGGTCTCCCCGGCCGGGGTCCACCCTCGACCGACCCTGAGCGCGATCCGGGCCACCGCCGAGACGGTGTCGCCCGGTCACGGTCCGGTCCCGGCGGCCAGCCCGGAGGAGTCGGAACGGATCCTGTCCTGGTTGGAACGGCCGGAGACCCGGCTGGTCGAGATGTCGGACGGTTGGGCCTCCCCGGTGGCCGGCGCGGGCCGGTTCCGCGACCTGCTGGACAAGGCCGAGAGCGGCGCGTCTCACCAACTCTGGTCCGAACGCTCATGAGCAACTGTCCGATCGGACTACGTCGGCTCACTTACTCTGTTAAGGAAGTGCAGTCCTGCCCGTTTCGAGGGTCTGCTCCCGGTTGCCGGTCTCCCGGCGCCCGCGGGGTGGGCGTGAGGGGGTGTCCCAGGTGGACGTCGACGCCGGACATGGCGGCGCCCTGGGCGGTGCGCTCCCGACACAGCCGGGCGAGCTGCCCCTGGCCCGCAGGCTCCGCTCCCTGCTGACCTGGCCCACCGCCGAGACCGAACCGGTCGGCCATCTGGTCCGCACCCACCGGGCCATCCACACCGGCACCGACCCGGCGGTGTTACGCCGGGCGTACACCATCGCCGAGAACATGCACCGGGGGCAGTTCCGCAAGAGCGGTGAGCCGTTCATCACGCACCCGCTCGCGGTCGCCGAGATCTGTGCCGACCTCGGCATGGACACCACCACCCTGGTCGCGGCGCTGCTGCACGACACGGTGGAGGACACCCGCTACACGTTGCAGGCGCTGGCCGAGGACTTCGGCCACGAGGTGGCGCACCTGGTCGACGGCGTGACCAAGTTCGACAAGGCGTTCTACGGCAAGGCCGCCGAGGCGGAGACCATCCGCAAAATGATCATCGCGGCCGGCAAGGACGTCCGGGTGCTGGTCATCAAGCTCGCCGACCGCCTGCACAACATGCGTACGCTGGGCGTGCGCTCGGCGGCCTCACGGGAGCGGATCGCCCGCAAGACGCAGGAGGTGCTGGTGCCCCTCTGCGACCGGCTCGGCATCCAGACCCTGAAGCGGGAGCTGGACGACGTGGTGCTGCTGCACCTGGAGCCGGACGAGCACTCCCGCATCGCCCGGCACGTGCACGACCGCCCCGGATGGGACGGCTACCTCGCCGAGGTGGTGACCCAGTCCCGGGTGGCGTTGCGCCGGGGCCGGGTGGACGCCACGGTGGCCCCTCGACCCCGCCACCTCTACTCGATCTGGAAGGACACCGTCGCCGGCGGGCACACCGTCCCGTACGACCTGCCCCGGATCACCGTCGTGGTGGAAGGCCCGCCCACCGACTGTTACGCCGCCCTCGGCGCGATCCACGGGCTGTGGCGGCCGGTGCCGGGCCGGTTCAAGGACTTCATCGCCTCGCCGAAGAACAACCTCTACCGCTCGCTGCACACCACCGTCTGCGGCCCCAAGAACCGCACGGTCGAGGTGCTGATCCGCACCGAGGAGATGCACCGCTCCGCCGAGTACGGCGTGGTCGCCGACTTCCGCTTCCCGCGCTCGGGCACCGCCCGCGCCGAGCAGCTCGACTGGCTGCGCCGGGTGCTCGACTGGGAGCAGGACGCCGCCGACCCGGCGCAGTTCCTCCAGTCGCTGCGCTGCGACCTGTCCGAGGCGCAGATCCAGGTGGTCGCCGACGGCCGGCAGATCGTGCTGCCCGCCGGGGCCACCCCGGTCGACCTGGCGTACGAGCTCGGCACCGACCGGGGTGACCGGTGCCTGGCCGCCCGGATCAACGGCCGGCTGGTGCCACTCTCCTCCGAGTTGGAGGAGGGCGACGTGGTCGAGATCTTCACCGAGACCGATTCGGAGAGCGGCCTGGACGCCGAGGTCGCCCCGCGTGGCCCCCGCCGGGAGTGGCTCGGCTTCGTCAAGTCGCCGCACGCGCAGATGCAGATCAACCGGTGGTTCGCCGACCACAGCGAGCCCGGCATCTCGATCAGCGACAAGGTGCGCCTCGGCCGGGCCACCATCGGGCTGGCCCTGCGCCAGCACAACCGGGGCCTGGCCAGCGACCTGCCGCTGCTGCGGCTCTCCGAGGAACTCGGCTACCCGGACCTGGAGACCCTGCTGGTCGCGGTCTTCGATCGGGTGATCGAGCCGGACACCGTGGTGCGCCAGCTCATCGACCTGGTCGACCACCGGCAGTGACCGGCCCGCCGTCCCGCGGCGCGCGCCCGGCGTACGGCCACTAGCCTGGAACCATGATCCCCCGCTCGCGCCGCGCCGCACGCGCCGTCGCGTACCAGGTCTTCTACCGGCTGCCACTGCCGGTACGTCGTCAACTGGTCCGGATGGCGGTACCCAAGTACATCGTCGGCGCCGTCACACTGCTGCGCGACAGCGAGGCCGAGGGTGCCGGTCGGCTGCTGCTGCTGCGCCAGCCGCCGGGTCGCGGGTGGACGCTTCCCGCCGGGCTGCTGCAACGCGGCGAGAACCCGGCGGTCGGCGCAGCCCGCGAACTGCACGAGGAGACCGGCGTCCGGCTCGCCCCGGCCCGGCTGACCCCGGCCACCCCGAACGCGATCGTGCACGCCAAGGGCTGGGTCGACATGGTCTTCACCGCCGAGGTGCCGGCGTCGACCACCGAGTTGACGGTGGACGGGGCGGAGGTCTTCGAGGCCGCCTGGCACCCGCTGGGCGACCTGCCGAAGCTGACCTGGCCCACCGCCCGGCTACTCGCCTACTACGGCATCGGTCCGCTGACCGACCGGTTCCCGCCGCCGCTGCCCGACACGGCACCGTGAGCGGCCCGAACGCCGGCCCAGACACCGGCTCGGGCGCCGGCCTGAGTGCCGGCCCGGACGCTGGTCGCACCGACGCGCCGGCCGGCGGGATCTGCGCGGTGGTGCTCGCCGCCGGGGAGGGCACCCGGCTGCGCCCGCTGACCGAGCAGGTGCCCAAGGCGCTCTGCCCGGTGGGCAACGTGCCGCTGCTGGACCGGGCCCTGGCCCGACTCGCCGGGCTCGGCCTGACCGGGCCGGAGACGGTCGCCGTCAACGCCAGCTACCTCGGCGAGCAGGTCGTCGAGCGGGTCGGTACGCGGGCACACCTCTCCGTCGAACCGGACGGTCCGCTCGGCACCGCCGGTGGGGTGGGCACGCTGCGGGACTGGATCGCCGGCCGGGGCGTCCTGGTCGGCAACGCCGACGCGTACCTGGCCGACCCGGCCGCACCACCCGGGCCGGACATCGCCGCGCTGCTGCGGGACTGGGACGGCGACTCCGTACGCCTGCTCGGCCAACCCGCGCCGGACCCCACCGCGCCGGGCACCTTCGACGGTCACGTCTTCACCGGCTTCTCGCTGCTCCCGTGGCGGCTGGTCCGCGACCTGCCGCCGGTCTTCGGCGACCTGGTCCGGGCCCTCTGGCGACCGGCCGAGGCCGACGGCCGGCTGACCGTGGTCCCCTACCGGGGGACCTTCGTCGACACCGGCACCCCGGCCGACTACCTCGCCGCCAACCTGCACGCGGCGGGCGACGGCAGCCTGGTCGACCCGACCGCCACCGTCACCGGCGGCTACCACCGCAGCGTGGTCGGCGCGGGCGCCACCGTGGCCGGTGAGGTGACCCGCAGCGTCGTCTGGCCGGGTGCCACCGTCGAGACCGGCGAACGGCTGCACGAGGTGATCCGCACCGCCACCGGCCTCACCGTCCCGGCGGCCTGACACCCGGTGTCGGCGTACAGGTCCGAGTGCAGAGGTAGGTACGGCTGCAAGTGCACACCGCGCCGAGCTTGGCCTGCGTCCGGCGACTTGGCCCCTCGACCTGGCGGCGATCCAAGTCGGTGACGTCGCGTGACGGGTGTTGCTGAGCCCAGCCGTTCCCTCGACATGCGGATCTGCCGAGATGCGGATGCCAACATCAGCAGACTTCGCCGTCGGCGTCGTAACGGGCGCGTGCGTTGCGGATGTCCTGCTCGTGAGTTTCCGCCCAGCGGCCGACCTCGATGATGAGTGGCAACAACGATCGTCCCAGGTCGCTGAGAGCGTAGTCGACACGCGCGGCAGGGCCGGAATTCGGAGTCCGGTCCACCAGCCCGTCGCGCACCAGCGCCCGCAACGTGCGGATGAGGATCCGCCGACTCAACCCGTCCACGGCCCGATCGAGCTCGTTGAACCCGTAGGGTCGTTGCGCGAGCACCGCCATCAGCAGCACGCTCCACTTGTCGCCGGTGCGCCTCAGCACGTCCGCTGCCGCACACGAGGATCGGTCCGCCGCCGAAACCGGCACCGGGAGGAGTGGAGACATCGATGTTCCCTCTTTCGCCGTCTGCACTGTCAGCCGAAGATCGAGCGTACTGGCGAGTGGAAAGGGACGACCTGTGCGCACATTGGTCATCACCGGCGGAACCCAGGGCATCGGCAAGGCACTGAGTTTGCACTATCTCGGCCGAGGCGACCGAGTCATCGCCATCGGAACGAACCACATCAAGGGTGAGACGCTACTCACCGAAGCCGATCGGCTCAGCGCCGGCGACCGATGCTCGTTCCTGCCCGCCGACCTCAGTTCGCCGACCATGACTTTCCGGCTCGCTGAACGGCTACGCAAGGAGTACCCGGTTATCGACGCGGTCGTGTTCGGTGCCTTCCGCTATCAGACCAAGCGTCAGGAAACCGCCGAGGGAATCGAGCGCACCTTCGCGCTTTACGTGCTCAGCCGGTACCTGCTCGCCGAGGAACTACGCACCGCACTGGAACGAGCGCCACACCCAGTCATCGTCAACCTGTGCGGCACCGGCAGCGGAGCCGGCCGGTTGCACTGGGACGACCTCCAACTCCGCAGACGCTACCGGGCCTTCGCTGCCACCATGCAGGGCGCCCGCGCCAACGACCTGCTCGGCGTCGCCTTCACCGACGAGCATCCCGACAGCCCCATCCGGTACGTCCTGCACAACCCCTTGTTCGTGAACACCGGACTCGCCGAACCATTCAGGCAACCGACCCGCACCGCGATAAGCATCATGGCAAAGCTGTTCGCCACACCGGTCGACAAGGCGATCGAGCCGATCGCCGACCGGATCGACACACCGCCCGACTCCGCACTGTCCGCCTTCCAGGTACGCCGCACGATCGAGGTCACCGGCCCGGCCTTCGACCTGAACGCCGCCCGCCGACTGGCCAACACACTACGTGACTTGATCATCAAGAGCATCGAGGCGTAGGCACGACCGAACGAGACTGGAGGTGGGTCGCCGCTCCCACAACGCTCACCGCCGATACCGCCTTCGGTGAACGTCCGCTTCTGCCGCGATCCGGTGCGAGCGCGGCTGATCCTGGCAGTAACGGAGTGTAGTCAGCGAGGTGGCCTGCCGTGCGACATGGAGGCCTGCTCGACAGACGTCGTTGACTCCTTCTGGTGCGTCGATCTCTGTACGCTCCGGCGTACCTACCTGTGCACTCGGGCCTAGACGCCGACACCCGGCGAGGCTCCGGCACTCCGGGGGCGGGTCCAGCACTCGGGCGCGGGTCCGGTGGGCAGGCCATAGCATGGGCAGCGACGCCGACGAACGGAGAGACCTGCCGTGATCACCGCGATCGTCCTGATCGACTGCGCCACCGACTCGATCCCCGAGGTGGCCGAAGCGCTGGCCGACCTGCCCGGGGTCAGCGAGGTCTACTCGGTGGCCGGGCACGTCGACCTGATCGCCATGGTCCGGGTCCGCGAGTTCGAGGAGATCGCGCAGATCATCGCCGGCAGCATCTCCAAGGTGCCCGGGGTGCTCAACACCGAGTCGCACATCGCGTTCCGCGCGTACTCCCGGCACGATCTGGAGGAGGCGTTCGCGATCGGCCTGGGCGCCACCGACTGAGGCGCCACCACGCCGGTCCCGGCCCCGGCACCGAGGTGCTTCACGGCCCCTTCGCGCTGGGAGACCGAGGTCCTTCGCGGCACAGGGAACTAGCTGGAGTCCTCAGTCGAGGCGAAGTCGAAGCGAAGTCGAGGCGACGGCCGGTCGCCCCGGGACTTCGACCAGGGCTCGGTGGGGCGAGGGCGCACCGGCGCCCGGTGCCGAGGACGCGGTCCGCTTCCTGCCACGACGGGGCGAGCCGGTCCATCCCGTAGGACGGACCGACTCGCCGCGTTCACCGCCGGATCAGCTCTGCTGCGGCACCGGGACCTCGGTGCCACCCGGCACCGGCGACTCGGTGGTGCCACCCGGGGTCTCCTCGGTGACGCCCGGAGCCGGGGTGGTGCCACCCGGGGCCGGCACCGTGCCACCCGGGCCAGGCGTACCGCTGGCGCTGGTCTCCGGGACCGGGATGCCCAGTTCCTCGGCCAGCGTCACCAGGGCGTCGTAGTGCGCCTGCAGCACCGGCAGCGCGGTCTGCGCGAGCTGGACCACCTGCGGCTCGGTGCCCTGCGAGATCTCCGTCTGGGTCGCCTGGATGGCCTGCAGGTGGCCGGCCAGACCCTGGGTCACCCAGAGCCGGTCGAACTCCTCACCACTGGCGTTGTTCAGCTGGTCGAGAGCCGTCCGCTGATCAGGGGTGGGCTCGTTCGGCAACTGGACGTTGAGCTGCCCGGCCACGTCCTTCACCGACTGGTCCAGCTCGGTGTGGTCCGTGACGAACTGCTGCGCCAGGTCCTTGACCTGCTGGTTCTGACCCTTCTGCTGGGCCAGCTCACCAGCGGCGATCTCGTACAGGTTGACCTGATGCACCGCCTGCAGGTACTGCGTGTCCTGTTCCGAAGGCTGCGCCGCCGCCTGCGCTGCCGCAGCGGGCGCGACACCCACCAGCACCAGTGCGGCCAGCAGGCCGAGGCGTTTGATACCCAACATGCTTCCTCCCCGTTGAGACGTTGGACCGCACGGATACCCGGCTGGCCGGGGTTATTCCTGCGATCCGACGACGGGCGGGAAGCCCCGGCGACGGTCCGGAAGGCCCAGAACGGGCGTGGCGCCCGCCGGAGGACTCCGGCGGGCGCCACGTCACGTGGTGACGGACCTCAGCGGCGGGACTCCCCGCTGCCGATCTCCTCGCGCTCGGCGCGCGGCTCGACGGGCGGGTGACCCGGCGACACCGGCGCCTCGGCCGGCTTCTCGATCGGGTAGAAGAAGCCCCGGATCGCCGGGCCGAGGGCACCGAGCCGGTTCATCTTCTTCGGCACCACCCAGCCCGCGTACTCCAGCTCGGTGTGTCCGTGCTCGTCCGGCGTGGTCAGCGGCTGGTGCACCTCGACGAACCGACCGTCCGGCAGGCGCCGGATGATGCCGGTCTCCACGCCGTGAGCCAGCACCTCCCGGTCGTGCTGCTGCAGACCGAGGCAGATCCGGTAGGTCACGTAGTACGCCAGCGGCGGCAGGAGCAGCAGACCGATCCGGCCGCCCCAGGTCATCGCGTTCAGGCTGATGTGGAACTTGTCGGCGATGACGTCGTTCGCGCCGGAGAGCGTCAGGATCACGTAGAACGTGATGGCCATGGCACCCAGGCCGGTGCGGAACGGCACGTCGCGGGGACGCTGGAGCAGGTTGTGGCTCCGGTAGTCCTTCAGGTAGCGGGCCTCCATGAACGGATAGAGCGTGGAGAGCCCGACCAGGATGCCCGGTAGCACCACCGTCGGCCAGAACAGCGGCGGAATCACGTAACCGTCGCCGATGGGTATGTTGATCTCCCAGTCCGGCATCAACCGCGTCGAGCCGTCCAGGAACATCACGTACCAGTCGGGCTGGCTGGCCGCCGAGACCACCCACGCCTCGTACGGGCCGAACAGCCAGAGCGGGTTGATCTGGATCAGACCGCCCATCAGCGCGATCACGCCGAAGACGACCATGAAGAAGCCGCCCTGCTTGATCGCGTACCGGGGGAACATCCGCTCGCCCACGACGTTGTTGTTCGTCCGGCCCGGACCCGGCCACTGGGTGTGCTTCTGCTTGAAGACCAGGCCCAGGTGGACGCTGATCAGCGCGACCAGCAGACCCGGGATGAGCAGCACGTGGGCGATGAAGAACCGGCTGATGATGATCGTGCCGGGGAACTCGCCGTCGAAGACCGCAGCGGTCACCCAGGTGCCGATCACCGGGATGGACAGCATGATCGCCGAGGCGATCCGCAGACCGGTGCCGGAGAGGCCGTCGTCCGGCAGCGAGTAACCGGTGAAGCCGGCCAGGAAGCCCACCCAGAACAGCAGCGAACCGATGATCCAGTTGGTCTCACGCGGCTTGCGGAACGCACCGGTGAAGAAGATCCGGAGCATGTGCACCACGATCGCCGCCATGAACAGCAGCGCGGCCCAGTGGTGCATCTGCCGCATGATCAGGCCGCCCCGGACGTCGAACGAGATGTCCAGCGTCGAGGCGTACGCGGCCGACATCGGCGTACCCCGCAGCGGGGCGTAGCTGCCGTTGTAGATGACCTCGGTCATCGTCGGCTCGAAGAAGAAGGTCAGGAAGACACCGGTCAGCAGCAGCACGATGAACGAGAACAGCGCGATCTCGCCCAGCAGGAACGACCAGTGGTCGGGGAAGACCTTGTTGAGCAGCTTGCGCAGGGGGGTGGCCACCTGGAAGCGGTCGTCGACCGCCCGGGCGGTGTTGCCCGGAACCGCTGCTACGTCAAACTTGCGCCGCTTCACGGCCGCTCCCAGAAGTCGGGCCCGACGGGTTCGGTGTAGTCGGACGTCGCCACGAAGTAGCCCTCGGAGTCCACCTCGATCGGCAGCTGCGGCAGCCGCCGGCTGGCCGGACCGAAGATGGGCTTGGCGTTGTCGGTGATCAGGAACTGCGACTGGTGGCACGGGCAGAGCAAACGGTTGGTCTGCTGCTCGTAGAGGCTCGCCGGGCAGCCGGCGTGCGTGCAGATCTTCGAGTAGGCGGCGTAGTTGCCCCACATGTAGTCGCCGTGACCCTCGCGCTCGTTGTTGCGGCGCGAAGTCTCGGCGTCGGCGTCCCGCAGGTGGATCAGCAGGGTCGGCGAGTCGGCGTACCGGTTGCTGACCCCGTGCTCGATGCCCGGGAAGACGGTGATCTGGCCACCGGCGCTGATGTCGGCGGGGCGGATCGGCCGACCGTCCTCGCGGACCAGCCGGATCTTCTGGCCGTCCTGCGGGGCGAAGCCGGTGGTCATCATCTGGTCGTTCGCGTGCGGGTCGGAGATCAGGCCACCGACCAGCGGCGCCGCGGCGACCGCACCGACCGGCACCAGACCGGCCAGCAGGGACATGCCGAGCAGCGGGCGGCGCTTCACGCCGAGCTCGTCGGCCATGTAGAGCATGGTCTGCCCGGTGATCGTCCGGTCCTCGCTGGCCACCACGCCCTCGTGCCGGTCCTGGATCGACACCTCCTTGGGCAGCAGCTTCTTGCCCCAGGTCAGGATGCCGAAGCCGATGCCCAGCAGGGCGATGCCGAGGGTCGTGCCGAGCAGCGGGGTGAAGTACTTGTCCCCGCCACGGCCCGGCTGGTACTCCCAGGGCCACCAGATGTAGACCGCCAGGAAGGCCGTCGCGGCCAGGCCGGTGACCAGGAACATCGCCGCCACCGTACGGACCAGCCGGCGCTCGGCCTTGCTGCCCGGGGCCACCTGCTCCTCGTAGTGGACGATCTCGATGTCGTCCCGACGGGCGCCCTCGCGGACGATGTCGAACCGGCTCAGCGCCGGGTCGTTCACGTCCACCGTCTCGTGGCCCGGGTGGGCCGGCTGCTCGGTGTGGGTGCTCATTCGCTCGGTCACGACTTGCCCGCAATCCACAGGCTGGCGAAGACGAGCGCGACGATGCCGATCAGGAAGATCGCCACACCCTCGGTGGAGGGTCCGTACCGGCCCAGGTTGAACCCGCCCGGGTCGCCGTCCGACTTCAGCGTCTGCTGGATGTAGGCGATGATGTCGGCCTTCTGCTCCGGCGTGATCTGGTTGTCACCGAAGACCGGCATGTTCTGCGGGCCACTGAGCATCGCGGCGTAGATCTGCCGGTCGGTGGCCGGCGCGAGGCTCGGCGCGTACTTGCCGGAGGAGAGTGCGCCGCCACCGCCGCTGAAGGCGTGGCACTGCGAGCAGTTGATCCGGTACAGCTCGCCGCCGATCGCGACGTTCCCGTCCTCGTGCAGGTTGTCGCCGGCCGGCACGACCGGGCCGCCGCCGAGCTCCTGGACGTACGCGGCGAGCTGGTCGATCTCGTCCGGGCTGAACACGACGGGCTTGCGCGCCGCCTGGGCCTCCTGCCGGGCCATCGGCATCCGGCCCGAGCCGACCTGGAACTCGACCGACGCCGCGCCGACGCCGATGAGGCTCGGCCCGCGCCCCTCGACCCCCTGCGCGTTGCGACCGTGACAGGTCACACAGCTCACGTCGAACAGCGCCTTGCCGTCTGCGGCGGCGCTGCTCAGCGGCGGGTTTTCCTGCGCCGACGCGCTCGGGGCGAGGACGGTGTAGGCACCGCCGGCCAGCATCAGCGCGGCGACCAGCCGGACCGCGGCACCCAGCCGGCGGCGGCCCCTGCTGGGCGCCGCGGGCCGCCCGCGCAGCCGCGCGAGCAGGCCGCGTCGGCGGTCGTTGTCAGAAGTCATGACCTGTGTCCTTAACCGGTTGGACCTTGTCTGCGGGGGTGAAGCAGCGGCACGGCGCGAGACGCGCCAAGATCACTGAAGCCAGTAGATCATGGCGTAGAGCCCGATCCAGACCACGTCGACGAAGTGCCAGTAGTACGACACGACGATCGCCGAGGTGGCCTGGGCCGGCGTGAACCGGCCCATGGTGGTGCGGATCATAAAGATCACGAAGGCGACCAGGCCTCCGGCCACGTGCAGGCCGTGGAAGCCGGTGGTCAGGTAGAACATCGACCCGTAACCGTCCGCGTTGATCTTGATGCCGTGGTGGACCAGCTCGCGGTACTCGTTGAGCTGACCGAGCAGGAAGATCAGGCCCATCACGAAGGTGATCGTGAACCAGCGCCGCAGCGCGTGCACGTCACCCCGCTCGGCGGCGAACACGCCGATCTGGCAGGTCACCGAGGACAACACCAGGATCGTCGTGAAGGTCGTCGCGTACGGGATGTTCAAGACCTCGGTGTGCATCGCCCACTGCTCCGGCGCCGCCGCGCGGATGGAGAAGTACATGGCGAAGAGCGCCGCGAAGAACATGAGCTCGCTGGAGAGCCAGACGATCGTCCCGACGCTGACCATGTTGGGCCGCGTCAGAGAGTGGATCCGGCTCTTGTCAATGGCTGGGGCCGCAGTCACGCGGTCATTATTGCCGTTGACCACGGCCGGCGATCAGCGGGGGGTGAAACCCGTGGTCCGAGTGGCCCGATCGGTACCGTCCGGTTCGCCTGACCTAGGCTGATTGGCGTGCTGGAAACCGACCCGATCACGCTGGCCGTGACGGCCTCGCCGTCGCTGACGGCGGGCGCGATCAGCCCGGCGACGGCCCCGGTGACCGGCGGTGCCGGGTGGCTCGCGGCCGACGCCGGCCCGCCGCCCTTCCAGATCACCGCCGTGGTCACCGAGGCCAAGCTGGACAACTGGCTCGCCGTCGTCCTGGTGGTCGCCGCCGCCCTCTACCTCTACGGAGTGCACCGGCTGCGGCTGCGCGGGGACCGCTGGCCGATCGCCCGGACGGTCTTCTTCCTCGGGCCCGGCCTGGGCGGCATCGCCTCGGTCACGGTCAGCGGGCTGCACGCGTACGACACCACGCTGCTGTCGGTGCACATGGTCCAGCACATGGTGCTCTCCATGATCGCGCCGATCTTCCTGGCGCTTGGTGCGCCGGTGACGCTGGCCCTGCGTACGCTGCCGACCCGCCCGCGCAAGCGACTGCTGGCGGTGCTGCACAGCAGGGTCGTGCGGATCTGGACGTTCCCGCTGGTGGCGTTCGCCATCTTCGTGGTGAACCCGTTCGCGCTGTACTTCACCGACCTGTACCGCTACACGTTGGAGAACGTCTGGGCGCACGAGGTGGTGCACGCGCACTTCATCATGACCGGCTGCCTGTTCTTCTGGCCGCTGGTCGGCCTGGACCCACTGCCCGGACGCTGGCCGTACCCGGGCCGGGCCCTGCTGATGCTGCTGTCGGTGCCGTTCCACACCGTGCTCGGTCTGACCGTCATGCAGAGCAGCACCCTGTTCGGCGGCGACTGGTACCCCTCGCTCGGGCTGACCTGGGCCGACCCGTGGGACGACCAGGTCCTCGCCGGCGGCATCCTCTGGGCCGGCGGCGAGTTCGTCAGCGTGACGATGCTCGGCGTCCTGGTGGTGCAGTGGATGCGCGCGGCCGAGCGGGAGGCCCGCCGGGTCGACCGCGAGCTGGACCGCCAGGAGGCCCGGCAACGCGCTGCGGAGACCGCCACCGGCTCGGCCACCTGAGCCGGTCGGCGGGGCGCGCGGGGCGGCGTGTCCCGGGCGTCGGCACGACCGGTACGATCGGCGGCGCAGCTACGAGGTGGGAGCAAGTCTGACCATGAGCGAGCGCGAGCGAGTCATCGGACTCGGTGCGGTGGTGCCAACGGACGGCACGGAGCGAAGCGGAGTGTCGGCATGAGTGAGCGTCTGTGCACCGTCCTGCTCTACAGCGACGACCCGCAGGTGCGGGACAGGATGCGGCTCGCCGTGGGCACCCGCCCCGCGTCCGACCTGCGCGTCGAGTTCGTCGAGGCGTCCACCTACGCCGAGTGCGTCCGCGTGGTCGACGACTTCGAGATCGACCTGATGCTGCTCGACGGTGAGGCCAGCCCCGGTGGCGGTCTCGGCATCGCCCGGCAGATCAAGGACGACTACGAGAACTCCCCGCCGACCTGCGTGGTGATCGCCCGCGCCGCCGACCGATGGCTGGCCGCGTACGCCGAGGTCGACGCCACCCTGGTCCACCCGCTCGACCCGGTGACCACCGCTGCCACGGTGGCCGAGGTCCTGCGGACGCACGCCCCCGCCTGACGCACGCCCGACTCCGGCACCGCCACGGCGCCGGGCGAGCCGGCGCCGGTCCCGTCCCACCCGCACTCGTCTGCTCGGGAGGCCCGTCATGGGCGATCGGACCTGGCCACACCTGCTCACCGCGCTGCTGCGCGGCGAGGAACTCTCCGCCGCCGACACCGCCTGGGCGATGGGCGAGATCATGTCCGGCTCGGCGGCACCGGCCCAGATCGCCGGCTTCGCCGTGGCGCTGCGCGCCAAGGGCGAGACACCGGCCGAGGTGAGCGGGCTGGTGGAGGCGATGCTCGGCCAGGCCGTCCCGGTCGAGCTGCCCGAGGAGGTACGCGCCACCGCGCTGGACGTGGTCGGCACCGGTGGCGACCTGGCGCACACCGTGAACATCTCCACGATGACCGCCCTGGTGGTCGCCGGGGCCGGGGTACGCGTCGTCAAGCACGGCAACCGGGCCGCCTCGTCCTCCTGCGGCACTGCCGACCTGCTGGAGTTCCTCGGCATCCCACTGGATCTCGGTCCCGAGGGGGTGGCCCGCTGCGTCGAGCAGGCCGGCATCGGCTTCTGCTTCGCCGCCCGCTTCCACCCCGGCATGCGGCACGCCGGTCCGGTCCGTCGCGAGCTGGGCGTACCCACCGCCTTCAACTTCCTCGGCCCGCTCACCAACCCGGCCCGTCCCCGCGCCGGCGCGGTCGGCTGCTTCGACTCGGCCATGGCACCGGTGATGGCCGCCGTCTTCGCCGCCCGGCATGACTCGGTGATCGTGATGCGCGGCGAGGACGGCCTCGACGAGTTCACCACCGCCGCGCCCACCCGCTTCTGGATCGCGCAGAACGGCACCGTCAGGGAGACCGTGGTGGACGCCACGGACCTGGGGGTACCCCGGTCCACCCTCAGCGACCTGCGCGGCGGTGACGCCGCCTACAACGCCGACGTGGCCCGTCGGCTACTCGCCGGCGAACCCGGCCCGGTACGCGACGCCGTGCTGGTCAACGCCGCCGCGGCCCTGGCCACCCAGGGCCCGCTGGACGGTGACCTGACCGACGCCCTGCGCGCCGGCCTGGCCCGGGCTGCCGAGTCGATCGACTCCGGCTCCGCCTCCCGTACGCTCGACCGCTGGATCGAGGTCGCCACCGCCTGACCCCGGCCCGTCGAAGGTCGTGGCGGTGGCGCTCAGACATGTCGGCCCGCCCCCGTCGGAGGTCGGTTGTCGCTCGCGGTTGTGTCGGACGGCCGTGGGAAACTACAGGCGAGTAGTTCCCCACACGACCGCCGGACGGCACGCGCGGGAGGAGAGGCCCATGTTGGTACGTGAGCTGCACTGTGAGACCTGCGACGGCATCCGCGCCTTCGAGATGCCGCCCTGCCCCGACGGCCACGGTCCGGACTGCCCCGAGCTCCTCTGCACCGGATGCGGCACGGCGATCTTCGTCGCCCCCTACGCCTCGCTCTCGCGGGCCACCCCGCCCGCCCGCCGGGCGCTGCACCCACGCCACGCCGCCTGACGCTCCATCCACGCCGCACTCTCTGGCCCGGCCCCCGCCCACGCCACGCCGCCTGACGCACCACCCACGTCACCTCGCCCGACGCACCACCCACGCGCCAGGTCGCCGTCCAGCGGGCCCTGGGTAGCCAGGGCCGCGGCGGCGTTGACAGCACGCACTCTGGCCCGGCGCACCATTCCCGCCACGCACTCTGGCCCGGCACACCGCCCACGCCACGCACTCTGGCTCGGAGTCTCCGCCGACCTACCCGGCGGAATCCCTGTCGACGGCCGCAGCGGTCCGCGAGGCGACCTCACGTGCCCGGAGCCGTCCGCACCGTGGCACCACTGTGCCCGAGGTATCCCTGCTCACCGGCCGTGGCGGGCGGGGAGGCAGCAACTTCTTGGATGTTGCTGCCTCAGACCCGACCTGAGACAGCAATATCCAAGAAGTTGCGCGGATCATGAGGGTGACGGCGATCGAAGCCGTCCGAGGGTGCGGCACCACGCGCCACTACCACGTCCCGCTCGACCCGAGGGAGACAAGGGCGTCCTCCTCACCCTCGCCGCTCCGGTCCAGCAGTACGCGACAACACCTCACCCGCCACGGCGACGGCGGACGGGACGCCTGCTCGTCTCCCCGGCCCGGCCCGCAGCACGCGACGTACACATCGCTCCGGTCCCGCAGCACGCGGCACCTACCCGCATACCCGGGGTCCGCAGCACGCGATACCCACCCGGGTCCGCAGGCACGCGACACCTGCCCGCATTCCCGGGTCCGCAGGAGCGCGACACCTGCCCGCATCTGCCCGTCCGCAGGCACGCGACACACCTCATCCGCCGCGGCGACCGCACACACGGACACGGAGACGGACACGGAGACACGGACACGGAGACACGGACACGGGAAAGCCCGCCTCCCTGAGGGAGGCGGGCTTTCACCAGGTCGGTGCGCCGGTCAGTGCTCGGCGGTGCGCCGGGTGCCGCTGTAGTACTCGAACAGCAGGCCGCAGGTGGCGAAGACCACTGCCACCATGCCGGCGACGAGCAGCCAGAGCTGCCAGAACACCAGGCCGAGGCCGGCGATGGCGGCGGCCAGGGCCAGCCCGAACGGCCAGTAGCTGCCCGGGCTGAAGAAGCCGATCTCGCCCGCGCCGTCGGCGATCTCACCGTCGGGACGGTCCTCGGGACGCAGGTCGATCCGGCGGGAGACGAACCAGAAGAAGCCGCCGCACATGGAGCAGAGCAGGAACGACAGCAGCAGGGCCACGGTGCCGATCCACTCGACCCGACCGCCCGAGTCGGCGTAGGTCCAGCCGCCATAGAGGGCGGTGGCGAACAGCAGGAACGCGGCGATGATGAGGAAGATGCGCCACTCGGTCTTCATCCGGGGTTACCTCAGTTTCCCGCGCCGGCCGTGGTGCTGGCCTGGTTGAAGTTGTCCTGGGTACGGCGCGTCTCGAACGGCTTGGTGGTGATCGCGTACGGCTCCTCGCCGATCGCGGTCAGCGCGTCCTGGGTCGACGCCCCGTCCTGCTTGGCCGCGAGGAACCGGTCGAAGTTCTCCGGCGAGACGACCCGCAGCTCGAAGTTCATGAAGGCGTGGTAGCTGCCGCACAGCTCGGCGCAGCGGCCCACGTACGCGCCCTCGGACTCCAGCGAGGAGACCTCGAAGACGTTGCGGATGCTGCCCGGCATCACGTCCCGCTTGAACAGCATCTCCGGCACCCAGAAGGAGTGGATGACGTCGCGGCTGGTCTCCTCGAACCGGATGGACCGGTTGCTCGGCAGCACCAGGATCGGGATGACCTCGCTGGTGCCCAGCACGGAGGCGGTGGTGTTGGCGTCCACACCCTGGCCGTCGCGGTAGTTGAACTGCCAGTTCCACTTGAAGGCGACCACCTCGACGGTCACGTCGGGGTTGTTGGTGGTCTTCACCACGTCGGTCTGCACGACCGCGGTGTAGTAGAAGAGCACGGCCACGACCAGCACCGGCGCGATGGTGTAGAGGAACTCCATCGGCAGGTTGTATCGGGTCTGCACCGGCAGCTCGTTGCCGCGCTTGCGGTAACGCACCACGCACCAGAAGATCAGGCCCCAGACGAAGACGCCGACCACCAGCGCGGCGATGCACGAGGCGATCCACAGGTCGTACATCCGCCGGGATTCCGGCGTGATGCCGCCCTGGGGCCAGCCGAAGCCGCCGAACGCCGCGCCGACGTCACAGCCCGTGAGCAGGACCAGCAGCGCCGCCCCGCCGAAGCCGAGCCCGGCAAGACGCCCGGCGCGACGCCCCCGACGCCCGACGGCTCCTGGGGATGCGCTGCTCCGCACGGCCGTCGGCCGTACCTCCGAACTCCTTGCGACCACCTGGTCCTGCCTCCCTAGCGCGCCGCGGTGCTTCCTCGGTCCGGCCGGCTCCGCCGAGCGGAGCCACCACACCAGCGGCAAAGGCGTCACCGACGGTCGCAGATTACTCGACCATGACGGGCTCGACCCGGTTGGGGTCAGTCTCGGCCCTGGACGGGGGATCTTGCGCGGACCGAGGCGATAGCGTGGGCAGACGTGATTCCTTCCCCGGTCTACCTGGACGCGGCCACCGCCGCGCCGCTGCATCCGGTCGCCCGGCAGGCGCTGCTGGTCGCCCTCGACGACGGTTGGGCCGACCCGGATCGGCTCTACACCCAGGCCCGCCGCGCCCGCCAGCTGCTCGACGCCGCCCGCGAGGCGGCGGCGGACACCCTCGGCGTACGCCCCGACGAGCTCTCCTTCACCCCCAGCGGTACGAGCGCGGCGCACGCGGCCGTGCTGGGTGGCCTGGTCGGCCGTCGGCGTGTCGGAGCAAGGCTGGTGCACTCGGCGATCGAGCACTCGGCGGTGTTGCACGCCGCCGAGCAGCACGTGGCGCGGGGCGGCACCACCACCGAGGTGCCGGTCGACCGGTCCGGCCGGCTGGACCTGGACGCCTGGTCGGCGGCGGTGGCGGGGCCCGGGGTGGCGCTGGCCGCGCTGATCGCCGCCAGCCACGAGGTGGGCACCGTGCAGCCGGTCGAGGACGCGGCGGCGGCCTGCGCCGAGGCGGGGGTGCCGCTGCACGTCGACGCCGCCCAGGTCGTGGGGCGGGTACCGGTGCCAGCCGGCTGGTCGGTGTTGACCGCGAGCGCCCGCAAGTGGGGCGGTCCCCCGGGCGTCGGGCTGCTTGTGGTCCGCAAGGGCACCCGCTGGGAGTCGCCGTGGCCGTCGGACGAGCACGAGTCGGGGCGTACGCCCGGCACGGTCAATCTGCCGGCGGTGGTCGCGGCGGCGGCGAGCCTGCGCGCGGTGGCGGCCGACGCCGACGCCGAGGCGGCCCGGCTGGCGCCGCTGGTGGACCGGATCCGGGCCCGGGTGGCGGCCGACGTGCCGGACGTGGAGGTGGTCGGCGACCCCGAGCGACGGCTGCCGCACCTGGTCACCTTCTCCTGCCTCTATGTCGACGGCGAGGCGCTGCTGCACGCGTTGGACCGGCGGGGCTTCGCGGTGTCGTCGGGCTCCTCCTGCACCTCGTCGACGTTGCGCCCGTCGCACGTGCTGGAGGCGATGGGGGTGCTGTCCCACGGCAACGTGCGGGTCTCGCTGCACCGGGGCACCACCGAGGCGGACGTGGACCGCTTCCTCGCCGAGTTGCCGCAGATCGTGGCCGACCTGCGGGCCGAGGCGGGGGTGGTGGGGCTGTGACGACCCCCGACGAGGTGCTCGACTGTCTCGGTCAGCGGTGCCCGCTGCCGGTGATCGCGCTGGCCCGCCGGCTGCCGTCCCTGCCCGTCGGCGCGGTGATCCGGGTGCTCGCCGACGACCCGGCGGCAGCGGTGGACATCCCGGCCTGGTGCCGGATGCGCCAGCAGGAGTTCCTGGGCGCCGCACCCGGCTCCGGCTACGACGTCCGCCGGTCGACGTGAAAGGAAGGGCACCTTATTAACGCCTCGTGCATAGCCGGGGTCCCCTACTAACAACGCGACCTAACACCGCGACGGCGCGTCGACCCAGAGCAGTCGCAGCCGACGACCGGTGCGCGAAAAGATGCGTACGGCGGTGTCCGGGCTCCGGAAGCGCCCGGTGAAGGCACGGTCCTCGCCACAGACCAGGGCACGGCCGTCAGGGAACGCCAGGCCCCAGGCGAAGATGCCGCCGTCGGTGCGGTCGCCGTACTCCTCGCAGATCGCGAACCGTCGTGGCGCGAACTCGTCGACCAGTTAGACCAGCATCAGGTGAAACTCCTCGGGCGAGCCGAGCGGTGGCGGTGGCGACTCGCTAATGACCCCTCCGCGCTGCGGTGGTTGATCGGCGCGGAGCTGGGCCGATATCGGCGCGAGGCGGCGATGAGGCTCACCGAGCTGGCCGACCGCACCGGCATCGGCAAGCCGAAGCTGGGCCACATGGAGACCGGGCGCTACCAGCAGTTCCCCGACGACATCGCGGCCGTGTTGAGCGCCTGCGGCGGGGACCAGCCCGCGATCGACCGACTCACCGCGCTCGCCACCCGGTCGGACGCCAAGACCTGGTGGGCACCGTGGGCCAACGTGATGCCGGACTGGTTCAAGACGTACGTCGGCCTGGAAGGTCTCGCCGACGGCGCGTTCGTCTTCGAGTCGATGGTGATCCCCGGCCTGCTTCAGACCGAGAGCTACGCCCAGGCCCTGACTCTCGGCACCGGCTTCGTCCGTCCCGATCACGCCGAGCGCTTCGTGTCGTTCCGGCAGACGCGGGCGCAGCGGTTGACCGACGACGATCCGCTGACCCTGCACGCGGTCGTCGGCGAGGCCGCGCTGCGGCTGCGGGCAACGGGGACGAGACGCGGCGGGCCCAGCTCGCCCACCTGGCGGCCATGTCGGAGCTGCCGAACGTGACGGTGCAGGTGCTGCGCCCCGAGGACGGCCCGCATGCCGCAACTCCGTTGGGCAAGTTCGTCCTGCTGGACTTCGCCCACGTCCGGCCGATCGCCTACACCGAGGTCCTCGACGGGGCGATGTACGTGCAGGACCCGGACGGCGTACGGACCTATAAAATGGTGGCCGACAACCTGCGCCAGGTCGCCCTCTCGCCCGCCGAGTCGCGCGCATTGATCAGGGAGTTGGCCGGCGCGGCCTAGCCCCGGAGGCCACCGTGTCCACCCCCGACCTCTCCGCCGCCCGGTGGTTCACCAGCAGCCGCAGCGCCAACAACGGCGACTGCGTCGAGTGCGCGATCCTGCCCGATGCGATCGCGGTACGGGACAGCAAGGATCGCTCCGGCCCGGTGCTCGTCTTCTCGCACAGCCAATGGTCGGTCTTCGTCACCGACCTCACCACGCATCGTCGGCCGACTGATCTCGGGTAGTCGACAGGACGACCATCGACTCTCACCTCTGACCCGATCGCGTCATCGATGGCCGGAGGAAGGCCGGACCTCGTGTCGACAGCGGTCGGCTCTCGATCCCCTCCGCCGTAGCGGAACCGCGCAGGATCGAGAGCCGGGACGCCGTACCGATGGTGCAGTGGTCAGGGCAGCAGGTGCGGGCGGACCTCGTCGGCGGCCTCGTCGCCGTACGACTCGGCGAGGCGCTTGACGAACAGGTCGCGGCGGACCTGGTACTCCTGGGTGCCGACGGTCTCCAGAACCAGGGCGGCCAGCAGCGAGCCGACCTGCGCGGCGCGCTCCAGCCCGACGCCCCAGGAGAGCGCGGTGAAGAAACCGGCGCGGAAGCCGTCGCCGACGCCGGTGGGGTCGATGGCCTGGGCCTCGCGGGCGATCGGCACGTGGATCGGGGCGAAGTCCCGCCCGGCGATCTCCACGCCGTGCTTGCCCAGCGTGGTGACCCGGATCCGGACCCGGTCCAGCAACTGCGCGTCGCTCAGCCCGGCCTTGCTCTGCAGCAGCGACTTCTCGTAGTCGTTGGTCATCAGGTACTCGGCGCCGTCGATCAGCGACACCACGTCCTCGCCCTCCATCCGGGCGAGCTGCTGGGACGGGTCGGCGGCGAACCGGTAACCGCGCTCGCGGCACTCGGCGGAGTGGCGCAGCATCGCCTCCGGGTCGTTGGCGCCGACCAGGACCAGGTCCAGCCCGCCGAGCCGCTGCGCGACGGGGTGCAGCTCGATGTTGCGCGCCTCGCTCATCGCGCCGGCATAGAAGGAGGCGATCTGGCACATGTCGGTGTCGGTGGTGCAGACGAAGCGGGCGGTGTGCGCCACCTCGCTGATGTGCACCGAGTCGCAGTCCACCCCGTGCCGCTCCAGCCAGGAGCGGTAGTCGGCGAAGTCGGCGCCGACGGCCCCGAGCAGCACCGGACGCAGGCCGAGCTGTCCCATGCCGAACGCGATGTTCGCCGCCACCCCGCCCCGGCGCAGCACCAGATCGTCCACCAGGAAGGAGAGCGAGACCTTGTGCAGCTGGTCGGCGATGAGCTGGTCGGCGAACCGGCCCGGGAAGCTCATCAGGTGGTCGGTGGCGATCGAGCCGGTCACGGCGATCTTCATGGCAACCCTCGGGGTCGGGATCAGGGCGCGGTCAGCCTACCGGCACCACGCCCGCCGAGCGACCAGCCCGCCCAACCTCCCCCACCGACCACTTACCCACCCACCACCCCAAACCATCCCGCCCCCGACCAACCCACCAACCACCCTGTCCGACCGCCCGGCCGGCAAGGTTGATCAAGGAGTTTTCGCCCTCCCGGCCACCCTCACGTGACCAAAACCTCTTGATCACCGCCGGCAGGCGGGGGGAGCGCGGAGCGCGGGTGGGGGTGGGTGGGGGTGGGGACGCGCGACGGCGGAACGGCCCCCCGGGGGCCGTTCCGCCGTCGTCGGAGGTTGGAGACTCAGCTGAAGGAGTCGCCGCAGGCGCAGGAGTTGCCTGCGTTGGGGTTGTCGATGGTGAAGCCCTGGGCGTCGATCCGGTCGGCGAAGTCGATGGTGGCGCCGGTCAGGTAGGGGGCGCTCATCCGGTCGACGACCACCTCGACACCGTCGTAGTCGGTGACGACGTCACCGTCGAGCGAACGCTCGTCGAAGAAGAGCTGATACCGCAGGCCGGAGCAGCCACCCGGCTGCACGGCGACGCGGAGCCGCAGGTCGTCGCGGCCCTCCTGCTCGATCAGGGCCTTGACCTTCTGCGCCGCGACGTCGGTGAGGACGACGGACGTGGGGGCCTTGGCCTCGGTCGACTCGGTCTGCGCTGGCGTGGTCACGTGGAATTCTCCCTGCGCGCGTTCGAAGAAGTGGTCTTCCCCTGGCCAACGTCGTTCGCCGGTCAGCGATTCCCACAGCGGTCCAGCTTCTGATTGTAGGCCGCCGAGCGCCCGGTGACCCGGCAGCGTGACGGGCCCCTCCGGCGCAGGCCGGACACCGGGGTGCGCCGGGGACGAGCTGCGGTCAGCGGCTCCACTGCCGGGCCAGTCGGGAGCCGAGCTCCCGCAGCCCCTGGGCCGGACGTTCCATCGCCGCCGCCAGCCCGCCGCGCTCCTCGCCGCCGAAGTGCTCCACCAGGCTGTACGCGTCGGTCACGCCGACCGACGCCGCCTCGCGCCGCCCGGTGCTGACCTGGCCGGCGAGCACGACGCAGGGTACGCCCCGGTCCCGGGCCGCGCCCGCCACCCCGGCCACCACCTTGCCGCGTAGCGACTGGTGGTCGAACTTGCCCTCGCCGGTCACCACCAGGTCGACCTCGTCGAGCACGGTATCCAGCCCGATCGCGCGGCTGACCAGTCCGATGCCGGATTCGCACCGGCCGCCGAGGGCCAGCAGTGCGGCACCGATGCCGCCGGCCGCGCCTGCGCCGGGCAGCGCGCCGAGCCCGCTGGGGCAGCCCGGCAGGTCGCGTTCGAGCACCTCGGCCCAGCGCCCGAGCGCGGCGTCGAGCAGCAGCACGTCAGCGCGGTCGGCGCCCTTCTGCGGCCCGAAGACGTTGCTCGCGCCGTGCAGCCCGAGCAGGGGGTTGTCGACGTCGGTGGCGGCGATCAGGCGGGCGTCGCGCAGCCGGGGCGCCCCGTCGAGCGTGGCGGCGGCGGCCAGCGCGGCACCGCCGTACGGCAGGGCGGCTCCGGTGTCGTCCAGCGGGACGGCGCCCAAGGCGGTGATCATCCCGGCGCCGCCGTCGTTGGTGCCGGAGCCGCCCAGCCCGACGACCACCGTCCGGGCGCCCGCCTCGACCGCGGCGGCGATCAACTGGCCCAGCCCGTACGACGTGGTGGCCTTGGGGTCCCGTTCGGCGGGGTCGAGCAGGTGCAGTCCGCACGCCTGGGCGCTCTCCAGCCAGGCGGTCGCGCCGTCGTCGGTGAGCAGGATCTCACCGGTGACAGCACGGCCCAGCGGATCGGTCGTCGGCACCGGCACCCGCCGGCCGGACAGCGCGCCGGCGAGCACGTCGAGGAAGCCCGGCCCGCCGTCGGCCAGCGGCCTGACCAGCAGATCGTCGCCGGGCGCGATCTCCCGCCAGCCGTCGGCCACCGCGGCGGCGACCTCGGGAGCCGGCAGCGTGCCGGCGAACTTGTCCGGACAGAGCAGTACGCGCATGCCTGGCAGTGTGGCAGCCCACACCGGCTCGGGCGGCACGCTGGTCATGCTGTGGGACCATGGTGGGCGTGACGTCGACCTGGGTTGAGCCCTCCAACACCGCGACTGCGCTGCTGCTTCTCGGCCGTGGCAGCGACCCCGCCACCGAGCGTGGCGTGGAGTGTCCGGGTGACCTGCCGGCACCGAGCGACCCCGATCTGGTGTCCCGGGCGGCGGCGGCCAAGGCCGCGCTCGGCGACCGGGTCTTCGTGCTGGGCCACCACTACCAGCGCGACGAGGTGATCCAGTTCGCCGACGTGACCGGTGACTCGTTCAAGCTGGCCCGCGAGGCCGCCGCACGGCCGGACGCGGAGTACATCGTCTTCTGCGGTGTGCACTTCATGGCCGAGAGCGCCGACATCCTCACCTCGGACGCCCAGCAGGTGATCCTGCCGGACCTGGCCGCCGGCTGCTCGATGGCGGACATGGCCGCGCTGCCGCAGGTCGAGAGCGCGTGGGACGTCCTGACCGAGCTGGGCATCGCGGCGCAGACCGTCCCGGTGACCTACATGAACTCGTCGGCCGACATCAAGGGCTTCGTCGGTCGCAACGGCGGGGTGGTCTGCACCTCGTCGAACGCCAAGCGGGCCCTGGAGTGGGCGTACCAGCAGGGCGAGAAGGTGCTCTTCCTGCCCGACCAGCACCTGGGCCGTAACACGGCGGTGTTGGAGATGGGCTTCTCGCTGGACGACTGTGTGCTCTACGACCCGCACAAGCCGGGTGGTGGGCTGACGCCCGAGCAGCTTCGCGACGCGCGGATGATCCTGTGGCGGGGGCACTGTTCGGTGCACGGCCGGTTCACCCTCGACAGCGTCAACGACGTACGCGAGCGGGTGCCGGGCGTGAACGTGCTGGTGCACCCCGAGTGCCGGCACGAGGTGGTCAACGCCGCCGACCTGGTCGGTTCGACGGAGTACATCATCCGTACGATCGAGGCGGCTCCGGCCGGTTCGGCATGGGCGGTCGGCACCGAGCTGAATCTGGTTCGCCGGCTCGCGCTGGCGCACCCGGACAAGCAGATCATGTTCTTGGACAAGGCCGTCTGCTACTGCTCGACGATGAACCGCATCGATCTGCCGCACCTGGTGTGGGCGCTGGAAGAGCTGGTCGCCGGCCGGGTGGTCAACCGGATCACCGTCGACGCGGACACCGCGCACCACGCGCGGGTGGCGCTGGACCAGATGCTCGCGCTACCGGGCGCCTGATCACTCTCGGCAACCATTGCCGTACACAAAAGTGCCGGATCACCGATAAATGCCCCCAGGGGTAGTGTGACCGGATCCATTCTCATCACAGAGGGCTATGCTGCCGGGCGGACGAGAACGCGGGCGCGTGCGTTTGGCCGCGACCGCACCGTGGGTAGCGACCCGCGGTGACCCACATCGACACGGCAGCACGCACGCGCTGGAGGTTGCGTTGACCGACGACGTCCTGGTCGTACACGGAGGCACCCCGCTCGAAGGGCGGATCCGCGTGCGCGGTGCGAAGAACCTGGTTTCCAAGGCGATGGTCGCCGCTCTGCTGGGCGACAGCCCGAGCCGGTTGTTCGACGTACCCAAGATTCGCGACGTGGAGGTGGTCCGGGGCCTGCTCGGGCTGCACGGCGTCAAGGTGACCGACGGCCTCGAGGACGGCGAGCTGGTCTTCGACCCGGCCAACGTGGAGAGCGCCAGCACCGACCAGATCAACGTGCACGCCGGTTCCAGCCGGATCCCGATCCTGTTCTGCGGACCGCTGCTGCACCGCCTCGGGCACGCCTTCATCCCGGACCTGGGCGGCTGCCACATCGGCCCCCGGCCGATCGACTTCCACCTCCAGGCGCTGCGGGAGTTCGGCGCCACGGTCGAGAAGACGCCCGAGGGACTGCACCTGTCCGCCCCGAACGGCCTGCACGGCACCAAGTTCTCGCTGCCGTACCCGAGTGTGGGAGCGACCGAGCAGGTGCTGCTCACCGCCGTGATGGCCGAGGGCGTCACCGAGCTGCGCAACGCCGCCGTGGAGCCGGAGATCATCGACCTGATCTGCATCCTGCAGAAGATGGGCGCGATCATCAAGGTGCACACCGACCGGGTCATCGAGATCCAGGGCGTGCCCCGACTGCACGGCTACACGCACCGGCCGATCCCGGACCGGATCGAGGCGGCGAGCTGGGCCGCGGCGGCCCTGGCCACCCGGGGTCACGTCGAGGTGCTCGGTGCCGAGCAGGCCGACATGATGACCTTCCTGAACGTCTTCCGCTCGGTCGGCGGCGAGTACGAGGTGACCGACGCCCGCCCGCCGAAGCTGGGGCACCCGGGCCAGGAGGGCGGCATCCGGTTCTGGCACCCGGGCGGCGAGCTGAACGCGGTGGCCCTGGAGACCGACGTGCACCCGGGCTTCATGACCGACTGGCAGCAGCCCCTGGTGGTGGCGCTGACTCAGGCGCGGGGCCTGTCGATCGTCCACGAGACGGTCTACGAGCAGCGGCTGGGCTACACCGAGGCGCTCAACACGATGGGCGCGAACATCCAGGTCTACCGGGACTGCCTGGGCGGCACCCCGTGCCGCTTCGGCCGGCGCAACTTCAAGCACTCGGCGGTGATCGCCGGGCCGAGCAAACTGCACGCCGCCGACCTGGTCATCCCCGACCTGCGGGCCGGTTTCAGCCACCTGATCGCCGCGCTGGCCGCCGAGGGCACCTCCCGGGTGTACGGCGTCGACCTGATCAACCGGGGCTACGAGGACTTCGAGGCGAAGCTCGCCGACCTCGGCGCGCACGTCGAGCGACCCTGATCTCGGCCGGGCACTCCGGCCCCTCCCGGACGGGTCCGGTGCACCGATGTGCACCGGGCTCGCGGCGTTGGCTACCCTTGCCGCGTGCCGTCGCTGTTTCGTCGTAAGTCCGCCGACCTCGCCGATCCCGTCACCGAGCCGGAGACCCCGGCCGAGGAGGAGTCGGAGTCCACTCGTGCGCGTGGTTACACGCCGGGCAAGGGACGGGAGACGCCCAAGCGGCCCGTCACCGGCCGTCGGCCGGCCGGCGCGACCAAGCCACTGAGCAAGGACGAGGCCAAGGCGCTGCGTCGTCAGCGGCGGGCCGAGGCGTCGGCGGAGTTCCGGCGCGAGGGCGGTCCCCGCGACCGGGGGCCGGAGCGGCTGCTCGCCCGCAACGTGGTGGACTCCCGGCGTACCGTCGGCACCTGGTTCTTCGGCGGCGCGCTGGTCGTGCTGATCGGCTCCAACCAGGCAATGCCCCCGGTGATCCGGCTCGCCTCGAACCTGCTCTGGGGCGCGCTGGCGCTGGGTGTGGTGATCGACTCGGTGCTCATCTCGCGCAAGATCAAGAAGCTGGTCCGGGAACGTTTCCCCCGCACCGACCAGCGGATGGGCTCGCTCTACTTCTACGCGATCATGCGGTCGATCACCTTCCGCAAGCTGCGTACCCCGGAGCCTCGGGTCGCCCTCGGCGACCCGGTCTGACCCTTCGGTCGCCGCCGCGCGGCCGGCGACCCTCTCCTGCCGGCGACCGGCACCGGTCACGGCACGCCGAGCAGGCGCAGCACCGCAGCGGTGCCGGCGGCGGCGAGGACCACCACCACGAACGGCGCGCGCCGCCAGGCCAGCGCCACCCCGACCAGCACCCCCGTCGGGCGGGCCCAGCCGGCGAACCCGCCCGCCTCGGTCAGCGCCGCGGTGGCCGCCAGCGCCGCCAGCAGGGCCGCCGCGCCGACCGGCAGCAACTGCCGCGCCCACGCCGGCAGGTCGAGCCGGTCCCGCAGCAGCACCCCGGCGACCCGGAAGGCGTACGTCCCGACGGCCAGCGCCACGATCGCCGCGATCAGCACGGCTCCTTCTCCCCTCGCCCGGCCGGCACCGGATCGGCCCCCGGCACGTCGACCGTCGGTGCGTCGACCGGCTGCGCAGCGATCTGCGGCGGATTGCCCGGCGCGGGAGCCGCCAGCGCGTCGACCGGGATGGAGTCCTGCGGCGTACCGCCCGGCGCGGCGGTCTGCGCCACGTCGACCCGCGTCCGACCGGTCCGGATCCGCTGGACGGCCAGCAGCCCCGGGCCGGCCAGGGCGAGCAGCACCGGCAGGCCGGCGGGGAGCAGCGGCGTGGTGAGCACCGCCACCACGGCACCGGCCAGCGCCATCCGCCGGATCTCGGGATCACGCAGGCTGGGCAGCAGCAGGGCGATCAGGCCCGCCGGGAAGGCCGCGTCCAGCCCGAGTGCGGCCGGGTCACCGGCTATCCCGCCGGCCAGCACGCCGAGCACGGTGCCGGCGTTCCAGGCCAGGAAGAGCAGCACCCCGGCGAGCCAGAACGCCCGGCGGCGGTCGGCACCGGGCGGCCGGGCCAGGGTGAACGCGGTCGCCTCGTCGGTCATCAGGTGACTGCCGAGCAGGCGGTGCCGCAGCCGGCGGCCGATCGTGTCACCGAGGGTCAGCCCGAACGGCAGATGCCGGGCGTTGAGCAGCAGCCCGGCGAGGACGGCGGCGACCGGACTGCCGGCGGCCAGCAACCCGACCGCCATGAACTGCGCGCCTCCGGCGTACACCAGGACCGACATCGTCACGGCGGCCCAGCCGGGAATTCCGGCCGCCACGGCGACCGCGCCGAACGAGGCGCCCACGGCGACCATCGCCGCGGCGATGGCGGCGACGTCCCGGAGGACGCCGGCCCCCGGTGTTCGTTCTGACGTACGCATGGTTCATCATGATGAACACGCCGCTGATGTTCGTCAAATAGAACAGCATGACCGACGGAGCGAACCATGGCCCCCGAACCCACTCCCCCGTTGGCCACCATCGCCGCCGCTCTCCGCTACGAGCGGCAACGGGTGGGCATCTCCCTCACCGAGCTCGCCCGGCGGGCCGGCATCGCCAAGTCGACGCTGTCGCAACTGGAGTCCGGCGTCGGGAACCCCAGTGTGGAGACACTGTGGGCGCTGGGAGTGGCGCTCGACGTGCCGTTCAGCCGGCTGGTCGAGCCACCGGCCACCACGGTCCGGGTGGTCCGGGCCGGGGACGGTCCCCGCATCCGCTCCGAGCACGCCGACTTCGTCGGCACACTGCTGACCGCCGGAGCCGCGCACGCTCGCCGGGACGTGTACCTGATCGAGCTGGAGCCGGGCCGGGTGCGTACCGCCGACCCGCACACCCCGCGCAGCGTGGAGCACGTGGTGGTGGGTGCCGGCCGACTGCGCTGCGGCCCCGAACGGGACCAGGTGGAACTCGGCCCGGGAGACTACGCGACCTTTCCGGGCGACGCCCCGCACCGCTACGAGGCCCTCGCACCGGGTACGTTCGCGGTGCTGGTGATGGAGCATCCCTGACTCGCGACGGGTGCCGCGACGGCGAGTTGACCAAGGGTTGCGGATCGCTGGAAGTCCGACCCGATCAAAGCCCTAAATGTCCTGATCAATAGGATAACGTTTGAGTTCGACGAGGGTGCCGCAGTGGCGGTGAACGAGCCCACGCCGCTACCCTCCATGCGCAGCCATTCGGTGCCGGGACGAGCGACTTCACCGGCCCGCAGGGGTGCCCAGCGCGACCATTTCCGACGAGGTGACATCGGCGTGAGCGAGCGGACGCGAGCCGACCACCGGGGCGCGCCCGTGAACGGGCGGACGTCGGTCCCGTGGTCTGCCGTGACCTTGCCCTCCGGTGTCGCGCCGTCCGCCGGGCCGGCCCGAAACCACCATGCCGCAGCCTGCACCGCCACCCGGCGACGTCCCGGCCGCAGCGACAGGCCCCGCGGATGAGTCGCGGCTACGCCGACCGGTGGCCGGGCCCCGCCGATCCGTCCTGGGTCGTCGAACCGACGGCCGAGTGGCAACCCCAGTTCCCGGGCCAGCGATACCCGGGTGACATCGGCCTCGACCACCAGCCGCCACCCGGCCGCAGCCGGTCCAGCGCCGTCGGCCGCGCCGAGGTGCCGCCACTCGCCCCGACGCGGCCGGACGGCACGTACGTGGGCCGGTCCTGGGACGACGAGCCGGACGGCCGGCCGGGACGGCAGGATATCCCGGAGCCCCGACGCCACGACGGGCCCACCAGCGCGCCACCGTACGACCGGTCGCTCACCGGTGCGCGTCCGGAGCGACCCGGCCCCGAGGGCCGATGGTCCGAGCGCGAACGGGACGGGATCACCTGGTCCGAGATGGGCGCCCAGGGTGCCGCCGGTACACCGACTCGCCACGACCAGCGCGACCCCGACCGGTACCCGCCGAGGGAACCGGACCGCCGCGACCGGTACGCCCCACCCGACCAGGACCGCCGCGACCAGCGGGAACCCGACCGCTACGCCCGACGCGACCCGGACCGACGCGACCCACGGGAACCCGACCGGTACGCCCGACGCGACGCCGACCGCCGCGACGCCGACCGCTACGCCCGCCGTGACCCGGACCGACGGGACCCGGACCGACGCGACCCGGACCGTTTCGGCTGGGACGCCCCCGAGCGCGGTGACGCCGACTGGTACGACCGCGATCCGGACCGACGCGACGCCAACCGACGCGACGCAGACCGACGCGACCCAGACCGACGCGACCCAGACCGACGCGACGCAGACCGGCGCGCCCCGGACCGGCGCGCCCCGGACCGACGCGACCCGGACGGCCGTGACCCGGACCGCTTCGCCCGACGCGATCCGGACCGACGCGACGACCGAGACCCCGACCGGTACGCCCGCCGTGGGACCGACCCACGCGACCCGGACCGCTTCGCCCGACGCGATCCGGACCGACGCGACGACCGAGACCCGGACCGCTATGCCCGACGCGATCCGGACCGGCGCGATCCGGACCGGCGCGATCCGGACCGGCGCGACGACCGGGATCCCGACCGCTATGCCCGGCGTGGCCCGGACCGGTGGGACGAGCGCGACCCCGACCGCTACCCCCAGCGCCCACGTCGGTCCGAACCCGTCGGGCGCGACGGCCGCTGGGACCGGGATGCGCCGATCTCCCCGGCCGGACGTGCGGAGCCCGGTTGGGCCTCGGAGCCGGACGACGACCGGCGTCGGCCCTCCGCCGCGCGTCGACCGGCCGAGGACGCCGACCGGCGGCCGACCGGTGAACCCTCGTCACGGCCCCGCTACCAGTGGAGCAGCCACCCCGGTGAGCCGTCGGTCGACGACCGGCCGTCGGTGGAGCGGTACGACTACCGCGACGACTTCAGCGTGGGCGACCCGGACAGCGCCCCGTACCCGGACGGCTACGTCGACGAGGAGCCGATCCGCACCCGCGACGAGTGGGAGCGTCCCGAACCATCGGAACGGGATGCGGCGCCCACGGGCGGGGACCTGCCATGGCCCGCCCCCGGGCCGCTGCGCCCAAGCACCGGACGGGACCACCGCGAGTACCAGCGACCGGCGGTTCCCGAGCCCGGTACCGACCGGCACCGACCGGACGAGCGTCGCCGCGCCGACGACTTCCCGGACCCGGCGGGGCCCGAGCGGTTCGACTCGGACCGCCCGGCCGCCCGACGGCCCGACCTCGACCGGCCCGTCTCCCCGGCTCCCGACGACGACCTCCTGCGGACTGGCCGCCCCCATCTGTCGGTGGTCCCCGACCGACCGGTCTCCCCCGCGCCGGACTCGGACCGCCCGGTGTCGCCCGCCGCCGGTCGCGCCCGGCCCGTCTCGCCCGCACCGGAGCGTGGTCGACCCGACGTCACGCACCGGGACCGGCCGCTCACCGTGGTCCCGGACCGGCCCGACGACACCGATCGCGACCGGGCCACCGGTGGTCGCCCAGATCGGGAAGGTCTCGACCGTCCGGACCCGAATCGGGACCGGCCCGCCGCAGCCGCCGGGAACCGCACGCCGGCCGGGGACACCGTCCGGCCGGCACCACTGCACCAGCACGAGGTACGCCCGGCTCCGCTGCACGAGCACCAGGTTCGTCCCGCTCCCCTGCACGACCAGCCGGTCGTCGCCACCCCGCCGCCGACCCCGGCACCGTCGGTCGCGGCGGCACCACCCGCCGCCGGTCCGTCACCGGTCCGCCCGGTCTCCGCGCCGCCCACGCAGCGCGCCGTTCCGCCGCCACCGGCCCCCGCCACGCCGCCGGTCTCCGCACCACCCAGCCACCGACCGGTCAGCGCCCCGCCGAGCCACCGACCGGTCGCGACACCGCCACCGACCTCCGCACCACCCAGCCACCGACCGGTCAGCGGACCACCGAGCCACCGACCCGCCGTGGTCCCGCCGCCGGTCTCCGCGCCGCCCTTCTCCGCGCCACCGAGTCAGCGTCCAGTCACCGCACCGCCAGCGACCTCGACACCGCCGAGTCACCGCCCGGTCTCCGCACCGCCCACGCACGCGCCTGCGGCCGCCGGGCCGACACGCCCGCCCATCGACCGCACGCCGCTCGACCGCAGGCCGATCGAGCAGCCGCCAGCCGACCGCACGCCGCTCGACCGCACGTCGGGCGAGCGGCCACCGGTCGAGCGGTCCGTGTCGGAGACGTCGGAGCCACGGCCCGCCGCCCGGAAGGCGACCCGGTTCCTCCCGCCGCCGGCCGAGCCGGCCGCGCACTCGCCGTCCCCGGCACCGGCGGAGAGCGGAGCCGGATGGTTCGGGGCAGCCGATGCCGGTCCGGCGGTCACCCCCGACCGGCCCGCCCGTCACGGTTCCCCCGAGGCACCTGAGCCGTCGTGGTTCAGCGCCGGGCCGGCCGAGACGGACCGGCCGGTCTCGGCACCGCCGACGCCGTCCCTTTCGACGCCGTCCTTCCGCTCCGATGGCGACATGTCGGCACGCCCGGCCTCCGGGCCACCAGCGGCACCGGTCTCCGGACCACCCGCACGGCCGATCTCCGCACCGCCGGACCGACCCGTCTCCGGAATCCCGGACCGGCCGATCTCGGGGCCGCCGGCCCGGCCGGTGTCCGCGCCCGTGTTCCCGGAGACGTCCGTGGCGTCCGCCGCCGGGCCCTCCGATCCTCACTCGACGGACCCGATACCGCAGCTCGCCATCCCGGTCTCCGCACCGCCGGTCCTCGACACCTCGACGCCGGTCTCCGCACCACCCGGACCGCGCCCGGCGGAGCGGGACGTGCTGGCAACGGTCTCCGCACCGCCCGTCGCCCCGGTCTCCGCCGTGCCCGCCACCCCGTCGGATCGGACGAGCGTCACGGGCATCTCGCCGGAGACGGAGAGGTTCCCGGACCTCGACGACTCGTCGACGCCCGCCGCGCCGGTGTCCGCACCGCCGCACGATCCGACCACGCCGTCGGACACCGACGACATGCTCTCCGGGACCGACCGCCCGGCAGCGGACGCCGACTCGGCAGCGCCAGAGGACGAGCCGGAGCCGGAGGAGCCGGAGGACGAGCCCGAGGCACCGGCCGACCCGGAGCAGGTGCTGGCGCACTACCCCTGGCGGCTCGACCCGACGACGCTGCGTGAACTGGTCGACGATCCCGAGGAACTGCGGGAGCTTCGGCAGGGGCTCACCGACAAGCTCGCCTCCGCCCTGGACAACCGTTCCCGGGCCCGGTTGCTGAGCCTGCGGGCGGTGGCGTCGCGCGTACTCGGAGATCTCGACGACGCGGTGGACGACGGCCGGATGGCGCTGACCTACGCGGAGGCGACCGGCGAGCTGCGGCGGTCCGCGCTGGCGCAGGCCCGGTTGGCGCACGTGCTGCGCTGGCGGGGCGAGTTCGCCGAGGCCGACCGGTTGTTCGCGGAGGCCAACTCGGTAGAGCTGCCGGACCGGTTGCGCGCCGCGTTGCACGAACACGCCGCGCGCTCCTGCTACGACCAGGGCCGCCTGATGGAGGCGTGCCACCACTTCGAGCGCGCCCTCGACCTGCGCGGCGAGGGGGACGCCGAGTTGCTGGCCCGGGTACGCGTCGGGCTGGACGCGATCGCCGCGCGCGCCGAGGAGGGCGGCTTCGGGCCGTACCCACGGAGTTGGGACGAGGTGTTGGAGCGGGAGCGGCCGCCGGTGCCGGCCCGCGACGGCGACGAGGGCCTGTGGGGGTACGCGGACGGCGAGGGTGACCTGGTCGTGCCGGCCCGGTACGCCGAGGCCCAGCCGTTCCGGGAGGGTCTGGCCTGGGTACGCGGCACGCAGAGCGACCGGTGGTCGTTGATCGACCTGACCGGCGAGACAGTGGTCGAGCCCACCTACCTCGCGGCCCGGCCCTTCTCCGACGGGCTGGCCTGGGTGGTGCGCGACGACAGCGGCTGGCTGGCGGTGGACACCGCCGGTGCGGTGGTGGTGCCGCCCGGCTTCGCCGAGGTACGGCCGTTCCGCCGGGGCGTGGCAGCGGTCCGGCGGGACGGGTGGGGTGCCGTCGACCGCACCGGGCAGATCGTGGTGCCGACCCGCTACCACGGTTTCCACACCACCCTCGCCGACGGCCGGTACGTCGACGGTTTCACCGACGAGGGGCTGGCCGTGGTCGACCTGGCCGGACGCAAGGGTGTGGTGGACCGGACCGGTCAGGTGCTGGTCGCCCCGGCCCACCCGGTGCTGCTGATCCATCCGGTGGCGTTCCTGGCCACCAACGGCGTCGGGCAGTGGGGCGCGCTGGACCGGCGCGGCGGGTCGCTGATCGCCCCGGTGTTCCGCAACCCGGACGAGGTCGTCGCCGAGATCGAGGGACTGCTCAGCGACGCCAGCCCGATGCTCTGACCTGGACGGACGGCTCGTCGCCACCGAGGGTGCGGCGGTCGTCCGCAACCGGCACGCCACCGACGACGGTGGCCACGTGGGCCGGTGCGTCGGAAATCGCCCTGGCCGTTCGTACCCCCGGTGGGGCTAGGGTCGTGGCATGGAATTCCGACACCTGGGCCGCTCCGGCCTGATGGTCAGCGAGATCTCGTACGGAAACTGGATCACCCATGGCTCGCAGGTCGAGGAGGATGCGGCGTTCGCCTGCGTCCGAGCCGCACTGGACGCCGGCATCACCACCTTCGACACCGCCGACGTGTACGCCGGCACCCGCGCCGAGGACGTCCTCGGCCGGGCGCTGGAGCAGGAGCGCCGCGAGGGCCTGGAGATCTTCACCAAGGTGTACTGGCCCACCGGTCCGGGCCGCAACGACCGGGGCCTGTCCCGCAAGCACATCATGGAGTCGATCAACGGGTCGCTGCGCCGGCTGCGGACCGACTACGTCGACCTGTACCAGGCCCACCGGTACGACTACAGCACGCCGCTGGAAGAGACGATGGAGGCGTTCGCCGACGTCGTGCACTCCGGCAAGGCGCACTACATCGGGGTCTCCGAGTGGAAGGCGTCGCAGATCCGCGAGGCCCACGCCCTCGCCCGGGAGCTGCGCATCCCGCTGGTCTCCAGCCAGCCGCAGTACTCGATGCTCTGGCGGGTCATCGAGAGCGAGGTCGTACCGACCAGTGAGGAACTGGGCATCGGTCAGATCGTCTGGTCCCCGATGGCGCAGGGCGTCCTCACCGGCAAGTACCTTCCCGGCCAGCCGCCGCCCGCCGGTTCCCGGGCCACCGACGAGAAGTCCGGCGCCGGCTTCATCGCCAAGTGGCTCACCGACGACGTGCTGACCCGGGTGCAGCAGCTACGGCCGCTGGCCGACCAGGCTGGGCTGACCATGGCCCAGCTCGCCGTCGCCTGGGTGCTGCAGAACCCGAACGTCTCCTCGGCGATCATCGGCGCGTCCCGCCCCGAGCAGGTGCACGACAACGTCAAGGCGGCCGGGGTCAAGCTCGACGCCGGTCTGCTCAAGGCGATCGACGAGATCGTCGAGCCGGTCACCGAGCGGGACCCGGCGCGTACCGAGTCGCCGGCTGAGCGGCCCTGATCCGGTCCGTCCCCGGCCAAGGCAGGCACGTGCCCCGGCCGGGGACGGCGGTTCAGCTCTGCCAGAAGCGGACCAGGTCCAGGCCGGTGGCGTAGAGCCAGGGCGGCAGGCCCAGGACGTCACCGATGGCGAAGACCGCGCCGAAGAACCAGCCGCCGATCGTCGGGTTCCACAGCAGCGCGAACAGCAGGATGAAGCCGTACGGCGCGAAGAGGTCGTACATCCGCCGGTACGGCGGGCTCAGCCACGGCTGGATCATGTTGCCGCCGTCGAGTCCCGGCACCGGGAGCAGGTTGAGCAGGCTGGCGGTGATCTGGAGGAAGGCGAGCAGGGCGACGGCGGCCCAGAACTCCACCGGCCCGCCGCCGGACGCGCCGAGGCGCAGCACCGCCACCAGCACCAGCGCGAACGCCACGTTGGTGGCCGGGCCGGCGAGGCTGACCAGGGTGTGTCGCAGTCGTCCGGCGATCACGTGCCGGTCCACCCAGACCGCGCCGCCGGGCAGTCCGATGCCGCCGAGCAGCACCACCGCCACCGGCAACGCGATGGACAGCAGCGGGTGGCTGTACTTGAGCGGGTTGAGCGTCAGGTAGCCGCGGTGGGCCACCCCCCGGTCACCGAATCGGTACGCGACCACGGCGTGGGCGTACTCGTGCAGGCAGAGCGAGACCAGCCAGCCGGTGACCACGAAGCCGAACACGGCGAGTCGGACGTTGCCCACCCCGTGCCAGGTCAGCAGCGCGCTGGTGACCAGCAACGCGACCAGGGCGAGGAACACCGGGCTGGGCCGGAACGCGGCCCGGGGTACCCCCAGCACCAGCGGCTCGGAGTCCCGGGGTGGCATCACTGGGCCGGAGGTTGGAGGCTCATCCGGTAGTCCACCCGGTCGTCCTCCAGCAGCGTGACCGAGGTGACGCCGGACGCCGCGAGCTCCCGCCAGGTCTGACCGATCCAGGACTCGGCGTCGGCCTGGCTGCCGAACGACTCCCCCGGCCCGTCGACCGACTCGCCGTTCGCGCCCTCGTACCGCCAGCTCCACGCCATGTGCGCGTCTCCCCTCGCCGCTGATGTCCCGCTGGGACGGACCCCCGCCAGCGTAGTCGCACCGCACCGCCGACCGCCCGGCCACGGGCGTCGATCGAGGGCGTACCGGTGCGCGGTCGGTGGTTGACCGTCGCCGGGCCGGGTATCTCCGGGGGAACCGGATCTTCACGGAGGCGACGATGACGACACCCATCCCGGAGATGGACACGGCACAGCTTCGCGACATCGCGGTACGCGGCGGTATCCAGGGCGCACGGGAGATGGACCGGGAGGAACTGGTCGACGCCCTGGTCGCCCGTCCCGGCGAAGGTGCCTGGCAGGAGGACCCGAAGCCGGCGGACGTCAACCCCAACGACTACATGTACCAGTCCCCCGAGCCTCGGTGAGCTGGTGCGGGAGCGTGGCCCTGCGATGCCGCTCCCGCCCGGCCGGCCGTTAAGGTACGAGCCATGTCCCTAGACGGGTGGAACACGCTCCTGGTGCTCGGCGGCATCCGCTCCGGCAAGTCGGAGTTCGCCGAGTCCCTGGTGGCCGACGCGGTCACGGTCCGGTACGTGGCCACCGCCGCCGGCGGAGGCGACGACGACGCGGAGTGGGCGGCCCGGATCGCCGCGCACCGGGAGCGCCGGCCGGCGACCTGGAGCACCGAGGAGACGGCGGACGACCCGCGCCGGCTGGCCGACGTGATCGCCGCCGCCCGGCCGGACGAGACGTTGCTCGTCGACGACCTCGGCGGCTGGGTCACGGTGCTGCTCGACCCGGCCCACCAGCCGGCCGACGACACCGCGACCGTCGCCGAGCTGGCCGCCGCCGTCCGGGACTGCCCGGCACGGCTGGTGCTGGTCAGCCCCGAGGTCGGGCTCTCCCTGGTGCCGACCACGCCGCTGGGTCGCGCCTTCACCGACGCGCTGGGCGCGGTCAACCGGGCCGTCGCCGACGCCTGCGACACCGTGGTGCTGGTGGTCGCCGGCCAGCCGGTCCGGCTGAAGCCGGCCACGCCCGAACCGGTGCCGGCCGTCGAGACCTCGCCGGGCCCGTCCGCCGCCGTCAACGGCACGGCGGTGCCCGCACAGGCCGGCCCGAGCGACCCGCGGCCGGCCGACGGTGCCGTGGCGCTGCCCGCGTCGCCTCCGGTGACCACCCCGGAGGTACCGGCCGCACCGGCGCCGGTCCCGGCCGCCGACGACACCGGGTGGACCGCGCCCACCATGACGCTGCCGGTGGCCGACACCGGCCTGGTCATCCAGCCGGGCATGGACCTTCCGATGCCCGACGACTACGCCGGTCCGCAGGCGGTGGACCGGCTGGCCACGCTCGACGTGCCCGGCACCGGGCTCGGCGTCCTGGAACAGGTGGTCTCGTTCGCCGCCGCCACCCAGGGCACCCCGACCCCGGCACCCTGGCAGTCGGTCCGGGTGCTGCTGCTGCACGGCGACCACGACGGCGGGAGCTCCGCCGGCACCCGGACCGGGGAGTCGGCCCGACGTGCCGAGGCGGCCCGCGCCGGTCAGGGTGTGCTCGCCCGGCTGGCCGCCGAGAGCGGGGCGAGCCTGCAGGTGGTGCAGGCGCCCACCGCCGCCGCCATCGAGCACGGCCCGGCGCTCACCGCCGAGCAGGTCGACGCCGCGCTGCGGTACGGCTGGCGGCTGGCCGAGGAGGCCGTGGACTCCGGCGTACAACTGCTGGTGGTGGCGGCGTGCGGCGCCGGCACCGAGGCCGCGGCGGCGGCGGTGCTGGCCGCGACGGCCGGTGCCGAGGCGCCCGCCGTGCTCGGCCGGGTGGTCACCTCCAACGGCGAGATCGACGACGTGGCCTGGATGGCCCGCTGCGCGGCCGTCCGGGACGCCCTGCACCGCACCCGGCGGGCCTCCCGGGACGCCAAGGACGTGCTGGCCCAGCTCGGTGGTGGGGACATCGCCGTGGCCACCGGTCTCCTGCTGGGTGCGACCGCGCGACGCACGCCGGTGCTGCTGGACGGACCGGTCGGCGTGGCCGCCGGCCTGGTCAGCCGGGACCTGGCCGGGCAGGCGCGGCACTGGTGCATGCTGGCCGACCACGGCGGGCACCCGGCCGTCAAGCTGGCCTCCGACGTGCTCGGCCTGAGCCCGCTCGCGCAGCTACGGCTGGACCTCGGCGAGGGCGCCAACGCGTTGACCGTGCTGCCGCTGCTGCGCTCGGTGCTGGCGCTGGCCGCCGCGCTGCCGCCCCGCCCGTCGCCCGACGCGGCCGACGGTGTGGACGAGGCCGAGGAGCCGGAGCCGGACGAGCCGGACTTCCGCGAGCCCGAGCCGGCGGGCCCGGGACCGACCAGCACCGAACCGACAGGACCGGCCGGCACCGAACCGGCGGAGCAGGGCACGCGTGCCGGCTGAGCCCCGGCTCGGCGACGGGGCGCGGCTGGCCCTGACCACGTTCACGATCCTGCCGGTACGCGCCGGCCGGATCGACCGGGCCACGGCCGGTACGGCGATGGCGCTCGCCCCGCTGGTCGGCGCCCTGCTGGCCGTGCCGCTCGGCGCTCTCCTGCTGCTGCTCGACGCGGTCACCGCGCCGCTGGTCGCCGCCGGGGTGACCGTCGCGGCGGGCGCCCTGCTCACCCGGGGTCTGCACCTGGACGGGCTGGCCGACACGGTGGACGCGCTCGGGTCGTACCGGCGGGGGCCGGCCGCGCTGGAGATCATGAAGAAGCCGGACGTCGGGCCGTTCGGCGTGGTCGCCCTGGTGCTCGTCCTGTTGGTGCAGGCCGCGGCGCTGGCGGAGCTGGCCGGCCGGTCCTGGCCGGCGGCGTTCGCGGCGGTGCTGGCGGCCGTGGCGGCCGGTCGGCTCGGGGTCTCGCTGGCCTGCCGACGGGGTGTCCCGGCGGCCCGACCGGACGGGCTCGGCGCGCTGGTCGCCGGCACCGTCGGGCCGGTCACGCTGGCCGTGGCGACGGTCGCCGTGGCGCTGGCGGCGGTCCCGGCCGTGCCGGATCGCCCCTGGCAGGGGCCGCTGGTCGTGCTCGCCGCGCTGGCCGTCGCGGCCGGGCTGCTGCGACACGTGGTACGCCGTCTCGGCGGCATCACCGGCGACGTGCTCGGCGCCACCGTGGAGCTGGTCACCACGCTGGTCTACCTGGGTCTGGTGCTGTCCGGCTGAGCAGTGCGGTCGCCGGCGGGTAGCGTTCCTTGTCGACAGCACCGGCGCGGCCACCCTGGGGACGACATGCTCATCACCGACGACTTCCTGCCCGTACCGGTCCCGGAGTCGCTCACCGCGACCTATCTGGTGCCGACGGTGGGGCTGCCGTCGGTGACCGCCCGCACGGCGGTCCGTGGGCTGGCCGGTCGACTGGCCGAGCCGGTGCACGGGCTGGCCGTGCAGATGCTGGACAGCCCGCTGATGAGCGTCGACATCCGCCCGATCGGCGAGTTCCCCGAGCTGCCGCCGGACCTGCTCACCGCGTTCGGGGCCACCGAGGAACAGCTCGGCCGGCTGGCCGCCGCGAGCCACCTGGTGGTGGTGCAGGCCGAGTACCGGCCGGGCTGGCCGCCGGCCCACGAGTGGGCGGCCCGGGCGGTGGCCGCCGCCGTGGCCGAGGAGGTCGGCGGTGACGTGGTCGACGTGTTCGGGTTGCAGTTCCTGGACCCGGCGGCGGCCCTGCGCTCGCTGCCCGACGCCGAGGGCCGGGTCCGGCTGGTCGACTGGGTGCTGGTGCCGTACTCCTCGGACGCCGAGGGGCTCTGGTTCACCACCAAGGGACTGCGCCGCTTCGGTCTGCTGGAGTTGCAGACCCAGGGCGTGCCGGACCACCTCACCCGGGCCTGGGGGGCGGTGATGACCGGCGCCGCCCGTCGACTGCTGCGGGACTGGACCGACGGGCTGGCCGGCGAGGAGGTGCCGGCGTTCGTGCCGCTGCCGGTGCTGGCCACGGTCACCGGGCACGACATCGCGGTCGCGTACGGCAATCCGGAGCAGCACGGCGCGACCGCGCCGGTGCTGCTCCGGCTGGAGCTGGACCCGGCCACCGACCCGGACGCCGACTCGTTCCTGAGCCTGCGCCCACCGGCTGGGCACCCCGGCCCGGACGGGCGCTACTTCGCCGCCGCCTGCGGCACCCTGTTCGCCGGTATCCAGCCCGACGTGCGGTACGCGCGCTCCGGCGACGCGATGAGCCGGGCGGTGGCCACCGCCCGCGCCGGGCTGGGCGACATCCGGGCCCGTTTCCGCGCCGGCCAGCTCCCGCCGCAGACCCAGCTCGTGGTGAAGTACGGGCTGCCCGGCGACGACGGCCCGGAGTACGTCTGGGCCGGGGTGACCGCCTGGGACACGCCGGAACGGATCGCCGGTGCCAGCGCCAGCGACGCCAACACCGACCCCTCGGTCCGGATCGGCTCGCCGGTGCAGGTCGAGACCGCCGACGTCGTCGACTGGGCCGTCCTGGACACCTCCGGCGTCGTCGAGGGCGGCTGGACCCAGGCCGTGCTGGACGCCGGGGAGCCGCCCCGCGCCTGAGTCAGGCCTGCGTCACGCCACCGATCCGCGTCACTTCACCGAGGGGTCGACGAAGGGCGGCCGGGTCAGCCGGACCGGCAGGCGACGACCGCGCACGTCCACCTGGAGTTCGGTGCCGTCGGTCAGGGCCGGGGCGGTGTCGACCAACGCGAGGGCGATGCCCTGCTTCCGGGTCGGGCTGAACGTGCCGCTGGTGACGGTGCCGACCCGGGTGTCACCGTCGTACACCGCCATGCCGGGGCGCGGGATGGCCCGGTCGACGGCCTCCAGGCCGCGCAGCGTACGCGCCGGACCGGCGGCCTTCTCCGCGAGCAGCGCGTCCCGGCCCCAGAAGGCCGGCTTGTCCCAGCCCACCGCCCAGCCCGAACGGGCCTGCACCGGGCTGATCTGAAGCGACAGGTCCTGCCCGTGCAGCGGGTACCCCATCTCGGTGCGCAGGGTGTCCCGGGCGGCCAGCCCGCAGGCGCGCGGCGCGGGCTCGGCGGCGAACAGCGCGTCCCAGACGGTCACCGCGTCGGCCGCCGGGACCACCAGCTCGAAGCCCAGCTCACCGGTGTAGCCGGTGCGGCACACGGTCAGCGCGACGCCGTCGAGGGTGGCCGGCGAGAAGCTCATGTAGCCGTGGTCGGTGGGCAGGCCCAGCCCGGCCAGCAGCGCCGCCGAACGCGGTCCCTGGACCGCCAGCACCGCGTACGCCTCGTGCTCGTCGGTGACCGTGACCTGCTCCGGCGCGGCGGCGCGCAGCCGGCGTACCACCTCGGCGGTGTTCGCGGCGTTCGGGATCAGGAAGACGTGGTCGTCGGCGTACAGGTAGGCGATGATGTCGTCCACCACGCCGCCGGTGACCTCGTCGCAGCAGAGGGTGTACTGCGCCCGGCCGGGCCCGATCCGCCCCAGGTCGTTGCTGAGGCAGGAGTTCACGAACTCCGCCGCACCAGGCCCGGTCACCCGCACCTTGCCCAGGTGCGAGACGTCGAACACGCCGACGTCGGTCCGCACCGCGGTGTGTTCCCGCAGCACCCCGCCACCGGCGTACTCCAGCGGCATCTCCCAGCCGCCGAACGGGGCGAACTTGGCACCGAGTGCGGAGTGTCGCTCGGCCAGCGGAGAACGACGCAGCCGGGTCTCGGCGGCGTCGGTGGTCACGTCGGTCATGGGTGGGAACTTACCGGGGCGGACCGGTCTGGTTAGCATCGGCGGGACCCACCGGAGGAACCGGCGGGGCAGCACCGACGTCCGACGGGTACCTCATCCGCCGGCACCAACCGAACCGCCGGTACGCCACACGCGGCCGGCCCGGCCCGCCCGGGAGCAGCTTCCGTGACATCGCCCAGCACCACCCTGAGCCTGGTCGACACCGACCCCGCCGAACTCGCCGTCGACGCCATCGTGATCGGCGTGCACAGCACGACCGGTGAGCAGGACGCCACCAGCGGCCTCGCCGGCACCCTGCTGCTCGCCAGCGGCGCCGAGAGCATCGCCGCCGCCTTCGACGGCAAGCTGACCGAGACACTGGCACTGCTCGGCGCGACCGGCGGACCGGGCGAGGTGATCAAACTGGCCACCCTGGGCACCGTCACCGCCCCGCTGGTCGCCGCCGTCGGCCTCGGCCCGGAGCCCACCGGCGCGGCACCCGCCCCGGAGACCCTGCGGCGGGCGGCGGGGGCCGCCGTACGGGCGCTGGCCGGTGCGTCCCGGGTGGCGCTCGCCCTGCCGCTGCCGGACGACGCCGACGGCCCCGCCGCGCTGCGCGCGGTCGGCGAGGGAGCACTGCTCGGCGGCTACCGCTTCGCCGGCTACAAGACCCGCCCGCAGCCGACCCGGCGCGAGCCGGTGGCCGAGGTGCTGGTCGCGGTGCCGGACGCCGCGGACGCCGGAGCGCAGGCCGAGGTGACCCGGGCCCGGACGGTGGCCGCCGCGGTCCGGCAGACCCGCGACTGGGTCAACGTCGCGCCGAACGAGTTGCGCCCGCCGGTCTTCGCCGAAGCGGTCGCCGAGGCCGGCCGGGCGGCGGGCCTGGAGGTCGAGGTGCTCGACGAGGTCGCCCTGCGTGAGGGCGGCTACGGCGGCATCATCGCGGTCGGTCAGGGCTCGGAGGCTCCGCCGCGCCTGGTCAAGCTGACCTGGACCCCCGAGGGCGGCGGCACCGGTAAGCGGGTGGCGCTGGTCGGCAAGGGCATCACCTTCGACACCGGCGGCATCTCGATCAAGCCAGCGCAGGGCATGTGGGAGATGAAGTCCGACATGGCCGGGGCGGCGGCGGTGGCCGCCACCATGCTGGCCGTCGCGGAGCTGAAGCCGGCGGTGACGGTGACCGCGTACGTGCCGATGGCGGAGAACATGCCGTCCGGGACGTCCTACCGGCCGGGTGACGTGATCACCATGTTCAACGGCAAGCGGGTCGAGGTGCTCAACACCGACGCCGAGGGCCGGATGATCCTCGGTGACGCGATGGCCCGGGCCTGCACGGACGGCTGCGACTACCTCTTCGAGACCTCCACCCTCACCGGCGGGCAGGTGGTCGCGTTGGGCAAGCGGATCTCCGGTCTGATGGGCACCGCCGAGCTGTGCGAGCGGGTCCGCGACGCCGGTGACGCGGTCGGCGAGCCGGCCTGGCCGATGCCGCTGCCGGACGACGTGCGCAAGGGCATGGACTCGGACGTCGCCGACATCTCACAGGTCAACGCCGGCATGGACCGGGCCGGTCACATGCTCCAGGGCGGTGTGTTCCTGCGCGAGTTCGTCACCGACGACGTCGCCTGGGCGCACATCGACATCGCCGGTCCGTCGTACCACGCGGGCGAGGCGACCGGTTACTGGACCAAGGGCGGCACCGGGGTCCCGGTCCGCACCCTGCTGCACCTGATCGACGACGTCACCGCGAACGGCTGATCTGCTTGTAAGGCCTCGTGCAAGGAAGGGTCCCCTGCTAACGCCTGGTGCATAGCAGGGGACCCTTCCTAACATCCGAGCTGAGCCGCACGGGCACGCCGGGGGTGCGGCCGGCGTCCGCGCGCGGTGGGACGGGTCAGTACTGCTCGGGGCGGCGCTTGCGGCGCTCGTTGTAGTCGCGCATCCGCTGCGGGTAGCCCATCAGGGCGATGTCGTAGACGGGGATGCTGACCCGGTACGCGAAGCGGCGCGCCCCGTCCGGCCCGTCGATGCGGCGCCGGGTCCACTCGCCGTCGTCGGCGATCAGGATGACGGTGGTCTCGGTCACCGTGGTGCGGGGTTCGATGAACGCCTCGACACCCTTGCGGGTCCGGACAAAGTTCTCCAAGTGCTCCAGATCGGCGCGATTGGCCGTACGGTCGGAGTCAACCGCGCGTGCCTGCTTGCGTCGCCGGAACAGTCCCACCGAGCCGTCTCCCCACGCGTCCGTCGTCGAAGGCAGTGCCAAGGGTACGTGGCGGCAACGTGTCGTTGGGCACCTCGGTACGCGGCTTCCGCACGGTGGTGACAAGATGGCCGAGGTGGGGTGTGTCCCTGTTACCCCGCCGTGACCCCCGATGCAGCGACGCGACCTGGGAGTTGGACGTGAGCGAGCCGAACGACGCAACCTTCGACATCGTCATCCTCGGAGGTGGCAGTGGCGGCTACGCGACCGCCCTGCGCGCCGCCCAGCTGGGCCTGAACGTCGCGCTGGTCGAGAAGGGCAAGCTGGGCGGCACCTGCCTGCACAACGGCTGCATCCCGACCAAGGCGCTGCTGCACGCGGCCGAGATCGCCGACCAGACCCGCGAGTCGGAGCAGTTCGGCATCAAGGCCGAGCTGGTCGGCGTCGACATGGCCGGGGTGAACGCGTACAAGGACGGCGTGATCTCCCGCCTCTACAAGGGCCTGCAGGGCCTGGTCGGCGGCTCCAAGAACATCACCTTCGTGGCCGGGGCCGGCAAGCTGGTCGCCCCGAACGCGGTCGAGGTGGACGGCAAGCGGTACACCGGCCGCAACGTGGTGCTGGCCTCCGGCTCGTACGCCAAGAGCCTGCCGGGCCTGGAGGTCGACGGCGAGCGGGTCATCACCAGCGACCACGCCCTGACCCTGGACCGGGTCCCGAGCTCGGCGATCGTGCTCGGCGGCGGTGTGATCGGCGTCGAGTTCGCCAGCGTGTGGAAGTCCTTCGGGGTGGACGTGACCATCATCGAGGCGCTGCCCCGCCTGGTCGCCGCCGAGGACGAGGAGTCGTCGAAGGCGCTGGAGCGGGCGTTCCGCAAGCGGAAGATCAACTTCAAGGTCGGCAAGCCGTTCGAGAAGGTCGAGAAGACCGACAACGGCGTCAAGGTGACCATCGCCGGCGGCGACACGGTCGAGGCCGAGCTGCTGCTGGTCGCCGTCGGCCGGGGCCCGAACACCGCCGACCTCGGCTACGAGGAGCAGGGCGTCAAGACCGACCGTGGGTACGTGCTGACCGACGAGCGGCTGCGCACCAGCGTGCCGAACGTGTACGCGGTCGGCGACATCGTGCCCGGCCTCCAGCTCGCCCACCGTGGCTTCCAGCAGGGCATCTTCGTCGCCGAGGAGATCGCCGGCCAGAACCCGGCCGTGATCGACGAGGCGGGCATCCCCCGGGTCACCTACTCCGAGCCGGAGCTGGCCTCGGTCGGCCTCACCGAGGCCAAGGCCAAGGAGCAGTACGGCGCCGACAAGATCAAGACCTACAACTACAACCTCGGCGGCAACGGCAAGAGCCAGATCCTCAAGACGGCCGGCTTCGTGAAGCTCGTCCGGGTCGACGACGGCCCGGTGGTCGGCGTGCACATGGTCGGTGCTCGGGTCGGTGAGCTGGTCGGCGAGGCGCAGCTGATCTACAACTGGGAGGCGTACCCGGGCGAGGTGGCGCAGCTCGTGCACGCCCACCCGACGCAGAACGAAGCCCTGGGCGAGGCGCACCTGGCCCTCGCCGGCAAGCCGCTGCACGCGCACGCCTGACCACGACAACCCGCGGCGTCCGGCGACGGGCGATGATCCCCCCACCAGGGAAATGAAGGAGTCTGGAGAACATGCCGGTATCGGTCACCATGCCCCGGCTCGGCGAGAGCGTCACCGAGGGCACCGTCACGCGCTGGCTCAAGCAGGAGGGTGAGACCGTCGAGGTCGACGAGCCCCTGCTCGAGGTTTCCACCGACAAGGTCGACACCGAGATCCCGTCGCCCGCGGCCGGCGTGCTGACCCGGATCGTGGTGGGCGAGGACGAGACGGCCGAGGTCGGCAGCGAGCTGGCGGTGATCTCCGGCGAGGGCGAGTCGGCCGGCGGCGAGGCCGCCCCGCAGCAGCAGGAGGCCCCCGCCGAGCAGGCCGCCGAGGCGGCCGAGGAGCCGCAGGCCGAGGCGGAGCAGCCGGCCGTCGAGGAGCCGGCCGAGCAGCCGGCCCAGGCCGCGGCGCCGTCGGGCGAGGGCACCCCGGTGCAGATGCCGGCCCTGGGCGAGAGCGTCACCGAGGGTACGGTCACCCGCTGGCTCAAGCAGGTCGGCGACAGCGTCGAGGTGGACGAGCCGCTGCTGGAGGTCTCCACCGACAAGGTCGACACCGAGATCCCCTCTCCGGTCGCCGGCACCGTCCTGGAGATCAAGGTCCCCGAGGACGAGACCGCCGAGGTCGGCGCCACGCTGGCCGTCGTCGGTGCGGCCGGTGCCGCCCCGGCCGAGGCCAAGCCGGAGCCGAAGCCCGAGCCCAAGGCGGAGCCGAAGGCCGAGGCCAAGCCCGAGCCGAAGCCGGAGGTCTCCGAGCCGACGCCGGGTGCCTCGTACAACGAGCCCGCGCCCGAGGCCGAGCAGGCCAAGGAGCCGGCAAAGGCCGAGCAGGCCGCCCAGCCGGCCGCTCCCGCCCCGCAGCGCGCGGCGGCTCCGTCGAACGGCGGCGAGCAGGCGGCCGGGTACGTGACGCCGCTGGTCCGCAAGCTGGCCGGTGAGCACGGCGTCGACCTCGCCTCGGTGAACGGCACCGGTGTCGGCGGGCGGATCCGCAAGCAGGATGTGCTGGACGCGGCCGAGAAGGCCAAGGCCGCCCAGGCCGCGCCCGCCCCGGCGCAGCCGGCCGCCGCCACGGCCCCGGCCAAGCCGGCCGCCAAGCCGCAGCCGAGCGCCAAGCGCGGCACGACCGAGAAGCTGCCCCGGATCCGTTCGGCGATCGCCAAGCGGATGCAGCAGTCGCTGCACGAGATGGCGCAGCTCACCACCGTGATCGAGGTGGACGTCACCAAGATCGCCAAGCTGAGGGCGCAGGCCAAGGACTCGTTCCTGGCCCGGCACGGCGTCAAGCTGTCGTTCCTGCCGTTCTTCGCCCTCGCCGCGATCGAGGCGCTCCAGACGTACCCGATCGTCAACGCCCGGATGGACCTCGACGGCGGGACGATCACGTACCCGGACGCCGAGAACCTCGGCATCGCCGTGGACACCGAGCGCGGCCTGCTGGTGCCGGTCATCCACAACGCCGGTGACCTCAACCTGGGCGGCATCGCCAAGCGGGTGGCCGACCTGGCCGAGCGCACCCGGACCAACAAGATCAGCCCGGACGAGATCGCCGGTGCGACGTTCACGCTGACCAACACCGGCAGCCGGGGCGCGCTGTTCGACACCCCGATCGTGCCGTCGCCGCAGTCGGCGATGCTCGGCACGGGTGCCGTGGTCAAGCGTCCGGTCGTGGTCAACGACGCGGAGCTGGGCGAGGTCGTCGCGGTCCGGTCGATGATCTACCTGGCCCTCTCCTACGACCACCGGCTGATCGACGGTGCCGACGCGGCCCGCTTCCTGGTCGCGGTCAAGGAGCGGCTGGAGGGCGGCAACTTCGAGGCCGAGCTGGGCCTGTAACCGCCGTCAGCAGCACGAGAGGGCGCCCCGGTCGTCGACCGGGGCGCCCTCGCTCGTCGGCCTACGGGTCTGAGCCCGCCAAGGTCTGCTCGCTGACCCGTAGGCCGACGAGCGGCCTCCGGGTCGACGCGTACGCGGCGACGCCGGTGCGGGCGCCGGCTCGTGCGGCCCGGCCTGCCGGCAGTCCTCGAAGTAGCGTCAGTCTCGCCTCCGGCGGCCGAGACCAGCGTGACCAGGCACGACGGCTGCTGGACCTGCTGATGGACGGATTGCGTCACCGCCCGGCGGGCTGATCCGAAACGCACCCCTCGCCACCTGCGCCACTGCGAAACTCAGGCCGTGGACGACAGGCGCCGGCGGCAACGACTGGGACCGGCGGTCGGGATCGCACCGGGCGCCCGGGTCGACAAGTTCGAGATCTTCTTCGACCTGGTCTTCGTCTTCTCCTTCTTCAACATCGCCCGGGCCACCGCCGCCAACATCAGCGACCGGCAACTGCTGCACGCCCTGCTGGTCCTCGCCGTGCTGTGGTGGTGCTGGGTGGTGCACACGGTGGTGGCCACCCGGGTACGCATCGGCGAGGGCTTCGTACCCGTCCTGATGATCGCCGGGATGGCCGCGCTGTTCTGCTTCGCGCTCGCGCTGCCCCAGGCGTTCATGGACTCCGGCGGCACCGAGGCCGGGCCGATCGTGGTGGCGGTCAGCTACGTGGTCATCCGGGCCGTACACCTGGCGCTGTTCCTGCACGCCGTCCGCGACGACCCGGTGGAACGCCGCCAGTTGCTCCGGTACGCCCCCGAACTGACCCTGAGCACCGCCCTACTGCTCGTCGCCGCCCTGCTGCCCGACCACGTGCCCGACGCGGACGCGGCGGCGCTGGTCCGGGACGGGTTGTGGATCAGCGTGGTCCTGCTCCAGTACGGCACCGGGCTGCTGGCCCGCACCTGGGGCTGGGAGGTGACCTCCGCCGAACACTGGACCGAACGGTACGACCTGATCCTGATCATCGCGCTCGGCGAGTCGGTGATCTCCATCGGCCTGGGCAGCAACCTGATCGGCCAGCCGCCCACCCTGCCGGGGGTGACCGCCGCCGTCCTCGGGATCGTCTTCAGCGCCGCCATGTGGTGGATCCACTACGACGTGATCGGCCCGGCCGCGCGGATCGCGCTGCACGCCAGCGAGGGCCGCCCCCGGGTGCTGATGGCCCGGGACGCGTACGCCTACCTCTACCTGCCGATGATCGTCGGCATCCTGCTGTTCGCGCTCGGCGCGGAGGGCATCGTGCACGACATCGCCGAGCCCGGCGTCCCGATCGGTCAGCCGGCGCACTGGCCGGACATACCGCTGCTCTTCTCCGGGGTGCTCTGCTACCTGGCCGGGAACATGCTGTTCCAGTGGCGCACCCTGCGCACGCTGTCCTGGCTGCGGCTGGGCACCGTGGTCCTGCTCGCGCTCGGCATCCCGATCGCCATGCCGCTGCCCGGACTGCTCGCGCTCGGCGTGCTCGCCGTGATCCTGGTCGGCATGATCGTCATCGAGGTGGTGGTGATGTCCGAGGGCCGGCACGCGTTGCGCGCGGCGGTCTTCGAGGAACGCACCGCCCACGAGGCGGCCGAGGCCGCCTACCGTGCCCGCTGGCACGACAACCCACCCGACCCGCACCCGTGACATGCGTAGCACTCTGTAGCACCCATGGCCAGAATGGGCGGGTGGCTGACGCCCATCGGGAGATCACACAGCGAGAGCTGCGCAACGACTCCGGCGCGATCATGCGCGGGGTGGAGCGCGGAGACTCCTACGTCATCACCCGCAACGGCACCCCCATCGGTAAGCTGATCCCGCTTCGGCGGCGCACCTTCGTTCCGCGCGCCGAAGTGATGGCCGCATTCGCCACCGCGCCCCCGCTCGACGCGGAGCGATTCCGCTGCGACCTCGACTCCGCCGTCGATCAGGACCCATTCGATCGTGAGTGGTGAGACCGCGGCCCGGGGCCTGATCGACACGAACATCGTGATCCTCCTCGGCACGCTGGACCCCGACGAGCTGCCGGAGGAGATGGTCATCAGCGCCGTGACGCTCGCGGAACTGTCCGCCGGCCCGCACAGTGCCGACGATCACGCTGAACGAGCCCGCCGGACCAGCGTGCTCCAACACACCGAGGCCACCTTCGACCCGCTACCGTTCGACGCCGAGGCGGCCCGAGCGTTCGGGATGATCTCCAGCGCCGTCCTCGCCACCGGCCGCACCACCCGCCGTCGGTTCGCGGATCTCATGATCGCCTCGGTGGCCCATGCCAACCGACTACCGCTCTACACGACCAACCCGAACGCCTTCGCCGGTCTGACGGAACTGGTCGACGTCCGGCACGTGCGCCGCCCCTGACTTCGCCCTCCGAAGGCCCCTGTCAGGTCAGCCGAGACATCGGCGTGACCGACTCGACCCAGCCGGACGGGTGCGCGTACCCGAAGATGTCTGTATGCGGATCCTGATGGCCGGCGCGTCCGGCTTCCTCGGCACCCGGCTGGTCGACCTGCTCGTGGCCGACGGGCACCAGGTCACGCGGCTGGTCCGGCGACCACCGCGCGGGCCGGACGAGCGGCAGTGGACCCCGTCGGCGGCGCAGCTCGACCCCGCGCTGGTCGCGGAGGCGGACGCGGTGGTCAACCTGGCCGGCGCCGGGGTGGGCGACCGCCGCTGGAACGACCAGTACAAGCAGCTCATCCGCTCCAGCCGGGTGGACACCACCAGCACCCTGGCCATCACCATCGCCGGCCTGCCGGAGGCCGACCGGCCCGAGGTGCTGCTGAACGGCTCGGCGATCGGCTGGTACGGCAACACCGGGGACCGCGTGGTCGAGGAGGACGCGCCGGCCGGTGAGGGCTTCCTGGCCGACGTGGCCCGGGTCTGGGAGGCGGCCACGCGCCCGGCCGAGGACGCCGGGGTACGGGTGGTGCGGCTGCGTACCGGGCTGCCGCTGCACCGCGACGGTGGACTACTCAAGCCGCAACTGCTGCCGTTCAAGCTGGGCATCGCCGGTCGACTCGGCAGCGGACGCCAGTGGATCCCGTGGATCTCGATGACCGACTGGCTGCACGCGGTCACGTTCCTGCTGGCCCGCGCCGACCTGAGCGGCCCGGTGAACGTGGTCGGCCCGGCACCGGTCACCAACGCCGAGTTCACCCGGGAACTGGCGCGCCAGTTGCGCCGTCCGGCGATCATCCCGATCCCGGCGTTGGCTCTGAAGGCGGTCCTCGGCGGCTTCGCCCAGGAGGCGCTGACCAGTACGCGGGTCCTGCCCGGCGTACTCAACCGGGCCGCCTTCACCTTCCGTCACCCCGACCTGCCCACCGCCCTGCACGCCGCCCTGCACGACTGACCCGTGCGGTCCGCGGCGCGCAGATGTTAGGAAGGGTCCCTTTATATGCACCAGGCGTTAGCAGGGGACCCTTCCTTGCAAACGACGGGTCTGACCTGAGGTGTCCGGTGAGGTTGGTAACGTCCGCTAGGTGCCCAGCTCCCCGTCCTCGGCGTCCCTGACCACCTCGCCGCCGCGCGTCACCCGTGACCGCCGCGCCGACCTGATCGTGGCGTTGATCGCGCTGGCGCTCGCCGTCTGGGTGACCAGCGGGCTGTGGCGGGACCCGAACGGTCGCGCGATCACGGTCAACTCCAGCGACCAGGCGCTGTTCGAGTGGCTGCTGGCCTTCGGCGGGCACACGGTCAGCCACGGGGAGAACCCGTTCTTCACGTACCTGATCAACGTCCCGGACGGCGTCAACCTCGCGGTCAACACCTCGATCACCGTGTACGCGGTGGTCTTCGCCCCGCTGACGTACCTGATCGGGCCGCCGGCCACCTTCCTGGTGATCCTCACGCTGAACCTCGCCGCCACCGCCGTCGCCTGGTACTGGCTGCTCTCCCGGCACCTCGTCGGCAGCCGACTCGCCGCTGCCGTCGGCGGACTGTTCATCGGCTTCTCCCCCGGCATGGTCTCGCACGCCAACGCCCACCTGAACTGGACCGCCGGCTGGCTGGTGCCGCTGCTGGTGTGGCGGCTGTTCGTGCTGCGTCGGTCGGCGCACCCGCTGCGTGACGGCGCGATCCTCGGCGTACTCGTCGCGATCGCCTTCTCCATCGCCGCCGAGGGGCTGTTCTTCACCGCGCTGGCGCTCGGCCTCTTCGTCGCCGTCTGGGCGCTGCACCCGGCCAACCGGGTCGAGGCCCGATCCGTCCTGCCGTCGTTCCTCCGTGGTCTCGCGGTGACCGCCGTGGTCGCCGGGGTGCTGCTGGCGTACCCGCTCTGGCTGCACTTCGCCGGACCGCAACGCTTCCACGGCACCGGATTCGACTCGGTGATCCACTCCGAGGACATCGCCGCGTACGCCGCCTACCCGCGCCGCTCGCTGGCCGGCGAGGCCGGACTGGGCACCTCACTGGCGCCGAACCCGACCGAGGAGAACTCCTTCTTCGGGCTGCCCCTGCTGCTGCTCACCGTCGCCTGCTTCGTCCTGCTGTGGCGGTCGGCCACGCCACGACGCCGGGCCACGCTGTGGGGGCTGGGCGTACTCGCGGTGGTCTTCACCGCCCTCTCCTTCGGTCCGGTGGCGAAGGTCAACGGCCACCGCACCGACCTGCCCATGCCGTTCGACCTGCTCGGGCACCTACCGGTGGTGAACGCGGCGCTGCCCGCGCGGCTCGCGCTGGTGGTGACGCCGGTGATCGGGCTGCTGCTGGCGTTCGCGGTGGACCGGCTCCGCCACCATCGGCCGGGTCGGGCGGCGGCGGTGGCCTGGACGGCCGCCTTCGCGGTCGCGCTGGTGCCGCTGGTCCCGACGCCGCTGCTCACCATCGAACGGGAACCGATCCCCCGCTTCATCACCTCCGGCGCGTGGCGCGACTACGTCTCCCCGGGCGGGGTGCTGACCCCGGCGCCGCTGGCCCTCGACGTCTATCCGGACGGCCAGCGCTGGCAGGCGTACGCGCTGGCGAACCGACAGGGCGAGTTCGCCATCCCGTCCGGCTTCTTCCTCGGCCCCGGCGGGCCCGACGGCCGCGGCCGGATCGGGCCGGTGCCGCGTCCGTTCGGCGCGCTGCTCGACCAGGCCGCGCGCAGCGGCCTGCCGCCGATCGTCACCGAGGGCACCCGCGAGGAGGTACGCGCCGACCTGGAGCACTGGCGGATCGAGACGGTGGTGCTCCCCGACGAGGTGCACGGCGCCAAGTGGCCGGTCGACGAGGAGGCGCTACGCCGGACGTTGACCCTGCTCTTCGGCGAGCCGGAACGGGTCGAGGACGTCTGGCTCTGGCGGGTCGGGCAGCGCTGAGCCGCCCGGCCCGTGAGCCGGCTCACCGGAGGTGACCAGCGAGTACGGGTCTAGGCTGGTGAGCGTGACCGCGACGACCTCCGGCCTGACGGCCGTACGTGCCGGCGTCCTCGACTACACCGCCGCCTGGGACGAGCAGCGCCGCCTGCACGAGGCCGTGGTCTCCGGAGAGCAGGGCGACACGGTGCTGCTGCTGGAGCACCCCAGCGTCTATACCGCCGGCAAGCGCACGGAGCCGTGGGACCGGCCGATGGACGGCACCCCCGTGGTGGACGTGGATCGCGGCGGCAAGATCACCTGGCACGGTCCGGGGCAACTGGTCGGCTACCCGATCCTGCGCCTGCCCGACCCGGTCGACGTGGTCGCGTACGTCCGGCGGGTCGAGCAGTTGCTGATCGACGTGTGCGCCGAGCTCGGCCTGACCGCCACCCGGGTCGACGGACGCAGCGGCGTCTGGGTGCCGGCCGACGAGCGGGGGCCGGACCGCAAGGTGGCCGCCATCGGCATCCGGGTCGCCCGGGGCGTCACCCTGCACGGATTCTCGATCAACTGCGACTGTGACCTGACCTACTTCGACCGGATCGTGCCGTGCGGCATCCGGGATGCCGGAGTCACCTCGCTCTCGGCCGAGTTGGGCCGCCCGGTCACCGTGGCCGAGGTGCTTCCCGTCGTCGAGCGCCACCTGCCGACCATCGTCACCACCTGACCGCCGGGACCGTCGCATACCGGCGGCCTCCCCGTACCCCCTCTTGAGCGAGTGCTTAAATTCGGCTACCTTTAAGCAGTCGCTCAAAACGGGGGTGGGCATGCGATCCATCTATGTCGAGACGCTCATCGACGCACCGATGGAGCAGGTCTGGTGGGCGACCCAGGAGCCCGGGGAGCACCGTCGGTGGGATCTGCGGTTCAGCCGGATCGACCCGGTGCCGGGCAGCCGGCCCGCCCGATTCCGGTACGCCACCACCGTGCTCCCCGGGCTCACCGTGCGCGGCTGGGGCGTCCACGTCGGTGAGCGCCAGCGGCCCGACGGCACCCGCACCTCGGCGCTGCGGTTCGGCTCCGACGATCCGCGGTCACTCGTCGCCTCCGGCTCCGGCCACTGGCGATACCTGCCCGGGCCGCACGGCGTCCGGTTCCTGACCGGCTACTCGTACACCCCTCGCTGGGGTCTCCCGGGTCGGCTCGCCGACCTCGCCTTCCGGCCGCTGTTCGGCTGGGCCACCGCGTGGTCGTTCGACCGGCTGCGGCTCTGGCTGACGGCGGGCGTACCACCGGAACGCGCCCGGGCCAACGCGATGCGCGACGTCGCCCTCCGGCTGCTCGCGGTGGTCGCGGTCACCGTGGCGGCCGGGGCCGCAGGCCGAACACCGGCCGCGCTGGCGTTGGTCGTCGCCGCAGCGGTCGCCTGCCTGGTGCCCCCACATCCGCACACCCCGGCGGCCCGACGCTGCTGGCGCCGCCCGCCGGACCGCCTCGCCGCCCGGCCACCCCGTCTCCTGGAGCGCCTGTGACCTCCGTCTTCCAGCACGCCCTCGGTGCCGACTTCGACCGCCTGCACCCGCGCCTGCGCCGCCGCTTCGCGGTCGACGGCGAAACCGACCTCGGCTGCGTCGGCACCGGGACGATGGACCGGGTCTGGCGCGGCGGCGCCTTCACGTGGCCGTTCCTGCGCCTCGGTGCTGTGCGGCACATCCTGTTCCCGGAGACCGGCCGGCAGATCCCCTTCACCATCGAGAACTACGCCTACACCGACACGTACGGCCGCCCCACGCTGACCTTCGTCCGCACCTTCCAGGTCACCCCGCACCGGCGGCGACGCTTCGACGCCACCATGGTGTGGAGCGCCCGTCGCGGGGTCCTGGTCGACTATCTGGGTACGCACCAGCACCTCGCGGTCGACCTGCACCTCTCCGTCGACGCCGCCGGTGGGCTGACCATCCGCAGCGGAGTCCAGCGGTTCCCGAACGGGCTGACCTGCCCCGCCGCGCTGACCGGCGAGGCACGCGTACGCGAGTGGTACGACGACCGAGCGGACCGGTTCCGCATCGAGGTCAGGGTCACCAACCGCCGGTTCGGCCCGCTCTTCGGTTACGAGGGCAGCTTCACCGTCGACCACGTCCCGTCGCACCGGGCACCGGTGCCCGCCGCCGTACGACCGCTGCGCGAGAATCCCCGGGAGTAGACGAGAGGACATCATGGCCACCCGGGACAAACTGATCGACGGTGCCATCGCCGCGATCCGTGAGCACGGCATCGCCGGCGTGTCGGCGCGTACGATCGCGGCCACGGCCGGGGTCAACCAGGCCCTGGTCTTCTATCACTTCGGCAGCGTGGACGACCTGCTGGCCGAGGCGTGCCGGAGCGTCACCGCCGCCCGGGTGGCCGTGTACCGGGCCCGCCTCGCCGACGTGTCGTCCCTGCGCGAACTGCTCGACATCGGACGTACCCTGCACCGCCAGGAACAGGCCGAGGGCAACCTGGCGGTGCTGGCCCAACTGCTGGCCGGCGCACAGAACGACCCCACGCTCGCCGAGTCCACCGCAGCGGCCCTGCGGATCTGGACGGTGGAGATCGAGTCGGTGCTGCACCGGCTGCTCGACGGCTCGCCGATCGCCCCGGTCGTCGACCCCGCCGGGCTGGCCCGGGCCGTCAGCGCCGCCTTCATCGGCCTGGAACTCTATGACGGCGTCGACCCGGAGGGCGCCAGCGCCGCCTTCGACGCCCTGGAACGGCTCGCCGTACTGGTCGAGGTGATCGACGACCTCGGCCCCCTCGCCCGCCGCGCCGCCCGCGCCAAACTCCGCCACCTCACCTGAGCGTCCCACCCGCCGCCCGCCCGTCCGCCGTCCATCCACCCGCCCACTGCCCGTGCGGTGATCATGGAGTTGTGGCTGTGACGAAACGGATATTCGTCCGCGATTCCACTGCCACAACTCCATGATCGACGCGATCGGGGCGGCGGGCGGCGGGCGGCGGGCGGCGGGCGGCGGGCGGCGGGCGGCGGGCGGCGGGCGGCGGGGGGTCAGGGGGTTAGGCGGTGGAGGTCGCGGGGGAAGGCGGTGACCTCGCGGACGTTGGCCGCTCCGGTCAGCCGGGCGACGAAGCGTTCCAGACCGATGGCGAAGCCACCGTGCGGCGGCATGCCGTGCCGGAAGGCGTCGACGTATCCGGCGTACGGCTCGACCGGCTCGCCCCGGTCGGCGAGTGCGGCCAGATAGTCGGCGTGCCGGTGCAGCCGCTGCCCGCCGGTCACCAGTTCCAGGCCACGGAAGAGCAGGTCGAAGCCGTTCGAGTAGTCCGGCCGGTCCGGGTCAGGGTGGGTGTAGAAGGGCCGCTTCGCCATCGGGTACCCGGTGACGAAGACGAAGTCCGACCCGTGCTCCCGCCGTGCCCACTCGCCCAGCGCCCGTTCGTGCGCGGGCGCCAGGTCCGGTTCGTCGGCGGGTGCCCCGGCGATCCGCAGCGCCTCGGTGAAGTGCACGTCCGGGATCTGCGTCGGCACGGCGGGCACCTGCACGCCGAGGGTGGCCAGCGCCGCCCCGGCCCGGTCGTCGACCGTCGCCATCATCCCGGCCAGGGTGTCCCGCAGCACCGCCATCACGTCCCGGTGGTCGGTGACGAAGCCCAGTTCGGCGTCGAGGGAGGTGTACTGCGCCAGGTGCCGTACGGTGTCGTGCGGCTCGGCGCGGAACACCGGCCCGACCTCGTAGACCCGCTCGAAGACACCGACCATGAGCTGCTTGTAGAACTGCGGTGACTGGGCCAGGTACGCCGGGCGGCCGAACCAGTCGAGGGTGAAGACGTTCGCCCCACTCTCGGTGGACGAGCCGACGACCTTCGGGGTGTGGATCTCGACGAACCGCTGGGCGTCCAGCGTGGCCCGGAAACCGGCCACCGCCGCCGCCGAGACGCGCAGCGCGGCCGAGCGGCTCGGGTGGCGCAGCGCGACGGGTGCGTGGTCGAGCTGGGTGGGCAGGCTGGCGGTGAGCGTCGGCCGGTACAGGTCGAAGGGCGGCGGCACGGCGGGCGGCCCGAGCGGGCGTACCACCGGGTCGGTCAGCTCGACCCCGGCGGGCGCGGTGGCGTTGGCGACCACCGTGCCGTCGACGGAGACGACGCTCTCTTCGGGCAGCGCCTCGATCTCGGCGCGGACCGCCGGGTCGGTGACCACCACCTGGGTGAGACCGGCGGCGTCCCGGACGATCAGGAAGGCCACCGACTTGAGCAGTCGGCGGCGGTGGACCCAGCCGGCGATCCGGACGGTACGGCCGGTGTGCGGGGTGAGTCGGTCGGACAGGATGCGTTGCACGGTTACCTCCTCGTCAATCGCAACGCGATCCCCGGGAGGTGTGGGCGAGCGGGAACCTCGCGGTGCCACCACACCTTCGCCCCCGTCGAGACGGGAGCCTCATTCGTCGCCTTTTCACCGGGGCCAGCCGGGCGGGCTCTACTGAACGCGGATGTTAGGCGGGGTCCCCTGCTCTACCGCAGGCGTTAGCAGGGGGCCCTTCCTTACACATCGCACGCTGTTCTTCCCGCAGCTCGGGAGGGTCTTCACGGCCCGACGCCAGACCGCCTCGCAGCAACCGGCGGCTCTCTTCAACTGGCGGATCGGAGCGCTACTCGGCTCCGTCGTCGCTCTCGAACGGCAACGCTAGCACTCGACGAGGCCGTCCTGTGACGCGTGATTTCCGCCCTCGGTGTCCGGCGTCACAGGATTTCCCAGGTGACGGCGGTCGCCCGCAGTTCATCGACGGCCACCATCCGGCGTAGGCTCGTTTTGTGACGATCGAGCACTCCGCGCCGACGACCGGCCAGGCCGCGCGTACCGCGACGCCCGCCCCCGAGGGGCGGCGACTGCTGCGGATCGAGGCCCGCAACGCCGAGACGCCGATCGAGCGCAAACCCCCGTGGATCAAGGTCAAGGCCAAGATGGGCCCGGAGTACACCCAGTTGCGCGGGCTGGTCTCGCGCGAGGGGCTGCACACCGTGTGCCAGGAGGCCGGGTGCCCCAACATCTACGAATGCTGGGAGGACCGGGAGGCCACCTTCCTCATCGGCGGTGACCAGTGCACCCGCCGCTGTGACTTCTGCCAGATCGACACCGGCAAGCCGGCCGAGTTCGACGCCGACGAGCCGCGCCGGGTCGCCGAGTCGGTGGTCTCGATGGGTCTGCGGTACGCGACCATCACCGGCGTCGCCCGTGACGACCTGCCCGACGGCGGTGCCTGGCTGTACGCGGAGACCGTCCGGCAGATCCACGCCCTGCAACCGGGCTGCGGCGTCGAGCTGTTGATCCCCGACTTCAACGCGGTCCCCGAGCAGCTCGCCGAGGTGTTCGGTGCCCGGCCCGAGGTGCTGGCGCACAACGTCGAGACGGTGCCACGGATCTTCAAGCGGATCCGGCCGGCGTTCCGCTACGAGCGCTCGCTGGACGTCATCACCCAGGCCCGCGCCGCCGGGCTGGTCACCAAGAGCAACCTGATCCTGGGGATGGGCGAGGAACGCGCCGAGGTCTCCCAGGCGCTGCGCGACCTGCACTCCGCCGGCTGCGAGCTGATCACCATCACGCAGTACCTTCGCCCCTCCCCCCGGCACCACCCGGTGGAGCGCTGGGTCAAGCCGGAGGAGTTCGTCGAGCTGCGCGAGGAGGCCGAGGAGATCGGCTTCGCCGGGGTGATGAGCGGGCCGCTGGTGCGCTCGTCCTACCGCGCCGGCCGCCTCTACCAGCAGGCCCTGGCCGCCCGGGAAAGCGTCGCCGTCGCGAGCTGAGCCGGCGGCCGGCCTCAGCCGAGTCGCCGGCTGAGCCTCCGGCCGAACCCAGGAAGTCGCCGGCTGAGCCTGCGGCCGGTCCCAGGAAGTCGCCGGCTTGCCGGCGGCCGACCGCACGGACCGAGGTCAGGACGGGTCGGCGAGCAGCGCTCGACGGGCAGGACCGGACGGGGATCAACCGCACGGCGGGCGACCACTAGACTTGCCCGCATGGCAAAGCCCCAGGAGAAGGTCTCGTTCGGCCAGCGGCTGAAGCAGATCGGGTTGGTGTTCCGGTTCACCGCCAAGCAGGACAAGTGGTTCGCGCCACTGGCGGCCGGCGCGGTGCTGATCCCGCTCGCGCTGACCGTGGTCGCGGTCATGATCTGGGGCTGGCTCTGGTTGCCGCTGGGCATCCTCTTCGCCCTGCTCGCCCTGCTGATCGTGCTCAACCTGCGGTCGAACCGGGCGATGATGAACGCCGCCGAGGGGCAGCCGGGCGCCGCCGCGCAGATCATGGAGAGCATGCGGGGCGACTGGCGGGTCTCCCCCGCGGTCAGCTCGACCACCCAGATGGACATGGTCCACCTGGTGATCGGCAAGCCGGGCGTGATCCTGCTGGCCGAGGGCAACCCGCAGCGGGTACGCGGGCTGCTCGGCCAGGAGAAGCGCCGGCTGGCCAAGGTGATCGGCAACGCACCGCTCTACGACTACGTCATCGGCCAGGACGAGGGCGAGCTGCCGATCCGCAAGCTGCGGATGACGCTGATGCGGCTGCCGCGCAACCTCAGCGGCAAGGACGTCAACTCGCTGGACAAGCGACTCAAGGCGCTCACCGCCCGGCCGCAGATGCCCAAGGGCGCGATCCCGAAGAACCTGCGCCCGCCGCGCGGTGCCTTCCGGCAGAGCCGGGGCCGCTGAGGTCGGGTCGGGCGGTCAGCGCCCGGCGCGTACGGCAGGGACGACGACGGCACCGCTCAGGCGGTCGTGCAGGCCCCGACGGTGCTGGTCCATCAGCAGCGCCGGGACGACAAGCGCCAGCAGTACGCCGCGCAGCAGCGCCCGGACCAGGCCGATCCGTCCGCCGTCGGTCCAGGCGACGCAGCGGATCCTGGTGATGTACATGCCGGGGGTCTGCGCGAACAGGCCGAGGAAGAAGCCGTACATCACGATCAGCACGACGACAGGTGCCCACGGGTCGCCGGTGGGGCTGGCGAACAGGCCCGACGCGAGCAGGCAGAGCACCCAGTCGATGACCAGTGCCCCGAACCGGCGGCCCAGGTCGGCCGGGACGAAGGTGGGGTCGGTGGCGGGCGGCGGCGCGTGGTGTGGCTCGGTCGTCACAGCGGACAAGAGTAGCCAGCACGCTGGTGCGGGCCCGGCGCAGGTCCGGCACGTGATACCGAAAAGGGTCAATAGCAGCAATTTTCACTACACTGGCACAGCCGGACCAGTCCGTCGCGTATCGGGTCCGTCCCACCAGGGAACATGACACAACGCGAGGGACGTAACACGGCAGAAACACTGGAGACATGGCCGGGCAACCGCACGGCCATAGCGTCGCCAGGAGCCTAGCTACCCCGTGGACGTGCCAGGAGGACGAGTGTTCGCCAATCCCGAGGAACTCCTGCGTTACCTCAAGAACGAGGACGTGAAGTTCGTCGACGTACGTTTCTGTGACCTGCCCGGTGTGATGCAGCATTTCAATCTGCCGGTGGAGTCTGTCGACGACAACTTCTTCACTGATGGTC